>NZ_JBIWMV010000006.1:302441-439409 GCF_044766845.1 Streptomyces sp. NPDC101776
GCCCCTTCGTGGGGGGGGGGGGGGGGGGGGGGGTGGGGGGGGGGGGGGGGGGGGCGCCCCGCCCCCCCCCCCCCCCCCCCCCCCCCGGGGGCGCCCCCCCCCCCCGCCCCCCCCCCCCGCCTCAGTTTTCTTTCCCGGAATCAGCCGGTGGACGGCGACTGCTTCAACAAGCCGCCCACCGGCCCAGTTACCCCAACAGGCCGCCCACCAGGCCCGGCTGGCCGGAGGAGGATGAACCCCCGGTGCTGGAGCCGCCGTTGGAGCCGGTGCCGCCGCTGGTGCCGCCGCCGGACGTGGGGCCGGAGGTGGTGCTGGGGGCCTGGCCGGCCGGGGAGGACTGCTGGGGCTGGGTGCGGCCCGCGGTGCCCTGGGTCTGGCTGGGGGCGCCGCTGGTGGCCGTACCGGTGGAGGAGGAGCGGGTCGCGCCCGGGGTCGTCGCGGCCCCGGAGGGCTTGGCCGAAGTCGCGGGCCTGGACGGCGACTTGGAGGCCTTGGGGGTGCTGCTGTGGCTCTTGGTCGGCTCTCCGGGGAGCGGGGCGCCCGGCAGTTCGTTGCGCGGGGCCTCGCCGGGGCCGGGGACGACCACACGGCTGGAGTCGCGGACCGCGCCGCCGAGCAACGAGCCGACGAGCAGGGTGAGTCCGACTGCAACGGCCGTGACGAGGGCGCCGCGGCGCAGGACGTAGCGGCGCAGCTCCCAGATGTCCGCGCGCGGTCCGAGGCGGCGCCAGGCGCTGCCCGCGAGGCGGCCGTCGACGGAGTAGACCGGGGCGCCCGCGATGATCAGCGGGGACCAGGCGGCGAGATAGATGATGTCGGGCGCGTCGTAGGCCGGGACGGTCTTCCAGCTGACCGTGACGATCAGGGCCGCCGAGAGCAGCGCGCCGAAGACCGCGGCGACCCGCTGCCACAGGCCCAGGATCGTGAGGACGCCCACGATGACCTGGGCGAAGGCGATGACGAGCCCGGAGCCGACCGGGTGCTGGAGCGCGAACTGCCGTAGTGGCTCGGCAACTTCCCACGGGTGCAGGGTGTTGAGCCACTTCACCATCGAGCCGCGCTTGCCGCCGTCGAAGTAGACGGGGTCGCACAGCTTGCCCATGCCGGCGTAGATGGAGATGAAGCCGAGGAAGATGCGGAGCGGGAGGAGGACGACCCCGAGGTTCATCCGGCGGCCCGGGTAATAGGCGTGCCGTACGGGCTCGTTGGGGTTTCGCCTGGTGCGGCGGGCGCGTTCCGCCTCGTCGAAGTCCTCGAACTCCGGCTTGCCGTAGGCGGGTTCGTCGTAGGCGCTGCCCACCGTCCGCATGGGCGGCAGGAGTCGGGTCTCGCCGGTGTCGTGATCGCCGCCGCGCTGGGCACCGACGACCGGGGTCTCGATGGTCTGCGCGGTCAGGTCGCCGTCGTAACCCCCGCTGTCGATACGGGGGATGACCTGGGTGGCTCCGGCGTCGCCGCCCGGTTCCTCGCCGTGCCGGACGCCCGTGCCGCGCACGGCCTGGAGCAGCCGGTGGGCGCCGGTGTCGTCCGGGGCGGACTTGCCGCTCCAGACGACGGGCCGGCGGCGCGCGCCGGTGGCGGCGGGGATCCGGCCGGGGGCATCGGTGGCGCTCAGGTGCCGTGCGATCCGCGGCGACGGGGGACGCGACGAGGCGCCCAACTGCACGCGGAAGCTCGCATGATTGACGATGATCTGCGCCGGATCGCTCGGCACCTTCACCATGCTCAGCGCGGGAGCGTCGTCGAAGCCCGACGGGCCGTCCCCCGTGGGTGTGCGGGGTGTTCTGGTGTCCACACTCATCTAACCGAGTGACGTGTGTTTAGGACACTGCTTTGACTCGCCGGAAGTGTCCGGACCGCGTCAAGCGGGTGCCCGGCGCCCAGATTGCCCCGAGTGGGGGACGGTGCCGAACGCCCGTTCAGGAACGCTTGCGCGCCGCCTCGTAGAGCACGACCCCGGCCGCCACACCGGCGTTGAGGGACTCCGCGCCGCCCGGCATCGGGATGCGGACCCTGAAGTCGCAGGTCTCGCCCACGAGTCGGGACAGGCCCTTGCCCTCGCTGCCGACGACGATGACCACCGGGCCTTCCAGCGCGGCGAGTTCACCGACCTCGTGCTCACCGTCGGCCGCGAGACCGACGATCGCGAGACCCGCCTTCTTGTACGCCTCCAGCGCGCGCGTCAGGTTCGTCGCGCGGGCGACGGGCGTACGGGCCGCCGTACCGGCCGACGACTTCCACGCACCGGCGGTCATGCCGGCCGCGCGCCGCTCGGGGACGAGCACGCCGTGGCCGCCGAACGCGGCGACGGAGCGGACGATCGCGCCGAGGTTGCGCGGGTCGGTCACCCCGTCGAGGGCGACGATCAGCGGGTCCTCACCCTTGTCGTAGGCCGCGTTGGCGAGGTCCTCGGCGTGCGCGTATTCGTATGCCGGGACCTGGAGGACCAGGCCCTGGTGGTTGAGGCCGTTCGTCATGCGGTCCAGCTCGGGGCGCGGGGCCTCCATGAGGTGGATGCCACCGCGCTCGGCGACGAGCTGGAGCGCCTCGCGCACCCGCTCGTCGTTGTCGATGAACTGCTGGACGTAGAGCGTGACCGCCGGGACGCCCTCGCGCAGCGCCTCCACGACCGGGTTGCGGCCGACGACCATCTCGGACGTGCCCTTGCCGCCACGCCCGCGCGCGGCCGGGCGGCGCTGGACCTGCTTGGCCTTGGCGTTGGCGACACGGTTCTTCTTGTGGCCCTTGCGCGCCTCGGCGGGCGGGGTGGGGCCCTTGCCTTCGAGGCCCCTGCGCCGCTGGCCGCCACTGCCGACCTGCGCGCCCTTCTTGCCGGACATGCGGCGGTTGTTGGCTGCCATGACCTACCTGTCTGTTCAGAGTCGTATCAAAAGCTCGTGGACGTACGTCTGTGCACTGTGCGTCTATGCAGTGTGCCGCCCGGAGGGCCGGGCGGCACAGTCGATCTTCGTTGACCGGGGTGGGTTCAGCGTGGGCCGAGGGTCCAGCGCGGGCCCTGCGGACCGTCCTCGATGACCAGGCCCGACTGGTTGAGCTGGTCGCGGATGGCGTCCGCGGTGCCCCAGTCCTTACGGCCCCGGGCGGCCTCGCGCTGGTCGAGGACCATGCGGACCAGGGTGTCGACGACGCCGTGCAGGTCTTCGCCGCGGTCGGTCTCGCCGGCCCACTGCGGGTTCAGCGGGTCCAGGCCGAGGACGCCGAGCATGGCGCGCACCTCGGCGAGGCGGGCCACGGCGGCTTCCTTGTCGTCGGCGGCCAGCGCGCTGTTGCCCTGCCGGACCGTGGTGTGCACGACGGCGAGCGCCTGCGGCACGCCCAGGTCGTCGTCCATGGCCTCGGCGAACGCGGGCGGCACCTCGGCCGCGGGCTCGACGACTCCCCCGGCCTTCCCTGCCTTTTCGGTGACTCGCTGCACGAAGCCCTCGATCCGCGCGAACGCGGACTCGGCCTCGCGCAGGGCCTCCTCGCTGTACTCGATCATCGAGCGGTAGTGCGGGGTGCCGAGGTAGTAGCGCAGGACGATGGGCCGCCACTGCTTGACCATCTCGGAGACGAGGACGCTGTTGCCCAGCGATTTGGCCATCTTCTCGCCGGCGATGGTCACCCAGGCGTTGTGCAGCCAGTACTGCGCGAAGTCGTCGCCGTAGGCCTTCGCCTGGGCGATCTCGTTCTCGTGGTGCGGGAAGATCAGGTCGAGGCCGCCGCCGTGGATGTCGAAGGCGGGGCCCAGGTACTTGTGCGCCATCGCCGAGCACTCCAGGTGCCAGCCGGGGCGGCCGCGGCCCCACGGGGTCTCCCAGTCGGGCTCGCCCGGCTTGGTCGCCTTCCACATCGCGAAGTCGCGCGGGTCCCGTTTCCCGGTGATGCCATCCTCGGAGGGCTGGCGCAGGTCGTCGATGTCCTGGTTGGACAGCTGGAGATAGTCCGGGTAGGACCGCACGTCGAAGTAGACGCTGCCGTCGGCCTCGTACGCGTGACCGCGCTCGATCAGCCCGCGCATCATCTCGATCATCTCGGGGACGTGGCCGGTCGCCCGCGGTTCGTACGTCGGCGGGAGGCAGCCGAGTGCCTGGTAGCCGTCGTTGAACGCGCGCTCGTTCTCGTAGCCGATGGACCACCAAGGGCGGCCCTGGTCACGGGACTTGGCGATGATCTTGTCGTCGATGTCGGTGACGTTGCGGATGAACGTGACGTCGTAGCCGCGGTATTCGAACCAGCGGCGGAGGATGTCGAAGTTCAGACCCGAGCGGATGTGGCCGATGTGGGGAGCGGCCTGCACGGTGGCACCACACAGGTAGATCGAGACACAGCCCGCGGTGAGCGGGGTGAAGTCACGAATCTGCCGGGCGCTGGTGTCGTACAGACGAATGGTCACGGTACAAGGGTAGTGGGCGGTAAGGGGTGCCCGGTGCCTTCCTGTGGATTGGCCGTTTTCGGGTGCGGGTCGGTGGGGGCTGGTCGCGCAGTTCCCCGCGCCCCTAAAAGAAGGCCGGACCAGCTAGGTGCGTTTCACCACCAGGGCTGTTGCCACTGCCATCAGACCCTCTTCCCTCCCCGGGAAGCCCAAACCGTCCGTCGTCGCGCCCGACACCGACACCGGCGCTCCCGCCGCCTCCGACAGGAGCTTCTGGGCCTCGTCTCTCCGTTTGCCGATCTTCGGGCGGGGGCCGATCACCTGTACGGCCACGTTGCCGATGGTGAAGCCCGCCTCGCGGACGATGCGGGCCGCCTCTGTCAGCAAGGTGACGCCGGACGCGCCCGACCACTCGGGGCGGCCCGTGCCGAAGTGCTGGCCCAGGTCGCCGAGGCCCGCTGCGGAGAACAGGGCGTTGCAGGCCGCGTGGGCGACGACGTCCGCGTCGGAGTGGCCGGCCAGGCCAGGGCCCTCGCCCTCCCACTTGAGGCCCGCGCACCACAGCTCGCGGCCCTCCTCGAAGGCGTGGATGTCGGTACCGATGCCGACCTGGGGAAGCACCATGAACGGCTCAGAAGCCATCGTTCAGCCTCCTGCGGGCCAGGACCGCCTCCGCGAGGACGAGGTCCAGGGGGCGGGTCACCTTGAAGGCCTCCTCGTGGCCGGGGACGACCACGACCGTCAGGCCCAGCTGCTCGACCATGCTCGCGTCGTCGGTGACGTTGTCGGTGACCGTCTCGTGGGCGCGGACGAGCGTGGCGCGGTCGAAGCCCTGCGGGGTCTGTACGGCGCGCAGGCGGGCCCGCTCGGGGGTGGCGACCACCGGTTCCGGGTCGCCGGGGTGCGCGGCCGGCTCGACTTCCTTGACGGTGTCGGCCAGCGGCAGGGCCGGTACGACGGCGGGGGCTCCGTCCCGTACGGCCTCGATGACCGCGTCGACCGTGTCGACCGGGACGAGCGGGCGGGCCGCGTCGTGGACCAGGACGATGTCGTGGCCGGGGGGCAGCGCGTCCAGGCCGAGCTTCACGGACTCCTGGCGGGAGTCGCCGCCGGGGACGACCAGGAAGTCGGTGCGCTCGGGCAGCGCGTGCGCGTCGAGGAGGGTCTTGACCTCGGCGGCGCCGTCGGGCGGGGCCACGACGACGACCAGGGAGACCGCGCGGGACGCGGCGAGTGCGCGGATCGCGTGGATGAGCATGGGGGTGCCGTTCAGCGCGCGTAGCGCTTTGGGGGCGCCCGGGCCGAGGCGTACGCCCCGTCCGGCGGCCGGGATCACGGCGGCGACGGAGGACTGCGCCTGCGAAGAGCGCGAATCGTCAGACATCGGTTCCTGTCAGGTTTGTGTGCTCGACCTACGTGGGTATGGCCTCAGGAGTGCCGGGCGCGACGCCTTGACCGGACCCTTCCGTGACACCGGTCGAGCCTGCTGCCCGGGCCCGGCACACCATTATCGGGGGATGTCTCTCCGGCGTTCGGTGGGGTCGGAAAATTCCCCTGGACATGCCGAAGCGCCCGGCGACAGGGGGACTGTCATCGGGCACCACGGCATTTCAGTGTGCTGAGCAGGGCGTACCAGTCGCCTGCGTCAGGACGCGAGAACCTCGTCGAGCAAGGCCTCGGCCTTGTCCTCGTTCGTGTTCTCCGCGAGCGCGAGCTCACTCACCAGGATCTGGCGAGCCTTGGCGAGCATGCGCTTCTCACCTGCGGACAGTCCGCGCTCGCGCTCACGACGCCACAGGTCACGGACGACTTCCGCGACCTTGATGACATCGCCGGAGGCGAGCTTCTCGAGATTTGCCTTGTAACGACGCGACCAGTTCGTGGGCTCCTCGGCATACGGAGCGCGCAGCACCTCGAAGACCCGGTCCAGCCCGTCCTGACCGACCACATCACGTACGCCGACGAACTCCGCATTGTCCGCTGGCACACGCACCGTCAGGTCACCCTGAGCGACCTTCAGCACCAAGTAGGTCTTGTCCACGCCTTTGATCTGGCGAGTTTCGATAGCCTCGATCAGCGCGGCCCCGTGATGGGGATAGACCACGGTGTCGCCAACCTTGAACGTCATGTGACAGGTACCCCTTCCGTGGCTATCCAGGGTAACACGGAAACTGCGGGTTCTGAATGGCGTTTTCGCAGGTCAGGGCATATCTCGGGGCTTGACAACAGCAACAGGAACGTGCTGCGGAGGCCGAGCGGAAGAGGGTATTCGCAGGTCGGAGCAGCTCTCCGGGCGAGGTGAAACGCGTACGTTACACACATCCGGAGGCGCCCCCGAGCGGTCGAACGTCCCCAAATGTCTGGTTCCAAGTGCCCGACTTCCGCTACTCCGTTCGGTGGCCGGAGCCCGGTACGAGGCGAATCCGGAATTGATCACCGAGGCCCGCCGAGATGTCGTTGATCCATTTCCCGAGGTGCCGTGCATTCTTCACGGAAAATCCGCCGACAGACGCCTGAGCTGCTTATGTGAATGCCGGACGAGTAGCGGGCGCAAGTGACCGGTGAGTCACTTGTGGGAGGCGGGTACGCCCGGCCCGAACGAAGACAGGTGAGGTTGGGGGAGGGTCGGGTGCGGTGGTGCGGGAACGGCTCGGTAACCTAAGGCCGCTGACAGACACTTAGGGCGGCTTTATTCGGGAGTCGCCCTGCTCCGCCCACGTTCAAGGAGTAGCCGCCGCCGTGAGCAGCAGCCTTCGACGCGGCACCCTCGCCGCCGCCGCCATCGCGTTCTCGATCGCCTCGCTCGCCGCGTGCGGTGCCGGCAACGACGCACAGACGCTGGGGGTCAAGCCGGACAACGCGGCCGCCACCGTCGGCGTCATCAAGGTGCAGAACGCGCTCGTCATCACCCAGCCCCTCACCGGGTCCGGCACCGAGGGCGCGGGCCCGGCGGTGATCTCCGCGACCCTGTTCAACACCGGCACCACGAACCAGACCCTGGACTCCGTCAGCGTCGACGGCGCCGGCAGCGCCACGCTCACCCCCGCGAAGGGCAAGGGCAAGCTGGTCGTCCCGGCCGGCGGCTCGCTGATCCTGGGCGGCCAGGGCAACGCCTCCGCGGCGCTGGCCACCCCCGGCGACAGCCTCCAGGACGGCAACGCCCAGAAGGTCACCTTCACCCTCAGCACGACCGGCGGGGTGGGCCTGAGCGCGTTCGTCGTCCCGGCCGACAGCTACTTCACCAAGTGGGGCCCGACCGCGATCCCCACGGCCGCCCCGGGCGCCTCCGCGACCACCTCCACCTCGCCGAAGCCGGGCAAGAGCACCTCGGCCACCCCGACCGACTCGTCCTCCGCGAGCGCGACGGCCACGGAGTCGGCCACCACCACCGGCTGAGCACCCAGCAGTCGTACGGCTACGACGATGGGCGGGACCTCACACAGAGGTCCCGCCCATCGTCGTAGCGCCGGTAAAAGCGTGCTCGCGGTCTACGGCTCGAACTTGTAGCCGAGGCCACGCACCGTCACCAGATACCTGGGCGCGCCCGGGTCCGGCTCGATCTTGGCGCGGAGGCGCTTGACGTGGACGTCCAGGGTCTTGGTGTCGCCCACGTAGTCGGCGCCCCAGACTCTGTCGATGAGCTGCATGCGGGTCAGTACGCGGCCCGCGTTGCGCAGGAGCATCTCCAGCAGGTCGAACTCCTTGAGGGGCAGGTCGACCTTGGAGCCGGAGACCGTGACCACGTGGCGATCCACGTCCATGCGGACCGGACCTGCCTCGAGGGCGGCCGGGGTGACCTCCTCGGGCTCGCCGCGGCGGCGCAGGACGGCCCGGATACGGGCGACCAGTTCGCGGGACGAGAAGGGCTTGGTGACGTAGTCATCGGCTCCTATTTCCAGGCCTACGACCTTGTCGATCTCGCTGTCCTTGGCGGTCACCATGATGACGGGGACGTTGGAGCGGCCGCGCAGCTGGCGGCAGACCTCCGTGCCGGGCAGCCCCGGCAGCATCAGGTCGAGCAGGACGAGATCGGCGCCGTTGCGCTCGAACTCGTCGAGCCCGTCGGGCCCGGTGGTCGCGATGGCGACCTCGAAGCCCTCTTTGCGGAGCATGTACGACAGGGCGTCGGAGAAGGACTCCTCGTCCTCGACGACGAGCACTCGGGTCACGGAAGGACCTCCGGGGCGGGAAGCGGTTCGTACGGGGATGGTTCAGGGGACCCCTCGACCTCGTCGTCGAGGTCGGGGTGCTGGTGGGCACGGTCGCGGGCCGCACCCGCCTCCGGCAGCCTCAGGGTGAACGTGGAGCCCTGTCCCTCGGAGCTCCACACCGTGACCTCCCCGCCGTGCGAGGCGGCCACGTGCTTGACGATCGCCAGTCCGAGACCCGTACCGCCGGTGGCCCGCGAGCGGGCCGGGTCGACACGGTAGAAGCGCTCGAACACGCGCTCCTTGTCCTTCTCGGAGATGCCGATGCCCTGGTCGGTGACGGCGACCTCGATGTGGTCGCCGCCGCCCGCGCTGACCCGGCGGGCGGCTATTCCGACGCGGGTACGGGCGGGCGAGTAGTTGACGGCGTTCTCGACCAGGTTTCCGAGGGCGGCGGCCAGCTGGCCCCGGTTCCCGTAGACATGCAGGTCGGCGGTGCCGCCGGCGGCCATGGTGATCTGCTTGGTGCCGGCCTGGTGCCGGCAGCGGTCGATGGCCTCGGCGACGAGTTCGTCGACGCGGACGGGTTCGGCGTCTTCGAGGGGGTCGTCGTTCTGGACCCGCGACAGGTCGATGAGCTCCTGCACGAGATTGGTCAGGCGGGTGGCCTCGATCTGCATCCGGCCGGCGAAACGCTCCACCGCCTCAGGATCGTCGGAGGCGTCCATGACCGCCTCCGAGAGGAGGGAGAGCGCGCCGACCGGGGTCTTCAGTTCGTGGCTGACGTTCGCCACGAAGTCACGTCGTACGGCCTCGATACGGCGGGCCTCGGTGAGGTCCTCCACGAGGAGCAGGACGAGCCTGGAGCCGAGCGGCGCCACCCGGGCGGAGACCGCGAGGGCCTCCCCGCGGCCGGTGCCGCGCCGGGGCAGATCCAGCTCGACCTGGCGTATCTCGCCGTCGCGCCGGGTGTCCCGGGCCATTTGGAGCATCGGGTCGACGGAGAGTTTCCCGCCGCGGACCAGTCCGAGGGCGTACGCCGCCGAGCTGGCCTTGACCACGGCGTCCGCCTCGTCGAGGACGACGGCCGAGGAGCGGAGCACCGAGAGCACGGTGTCCACACCCGGCGGAAGCACCGGGTCCGTATGCAGGGAGGTCCTGGTCGGTCGCTTCTGGTCGCGTTCGCTCCAGCGGAACGCCAGCATGGCGATGACACCGGTGAGCACCCCGGCGATCGCTGCCGCTGCGGCGACCGCCGCGTTCACGTCCATGCCCCCAGGTTAGGCATGGGATACCTCCTGGCCACAGCCATCGGAGTGCGACCTCGAACACTCGTCGCCCAGAGTTCACCTTGGAGCCAGTATTGGTTCATTTGGGGTGGCGGAAACCGTCGCGTAGGAGCGGGAACGTGGGAGCGTGGGGTGGAAGGGCCGGTTTTTAGTCACAGTCTGACGGGCCCGGGGCCCCTGAGCCCCCGAAGCGAACGTAGGAGAGGGAACCCTGATGCGGGACGCGTACCACGAGGAACTTGACTCGATCGGTGACGGTCTGGTGGAGATGGCCCGGCTGACCGGGTCCGCGATCGGACGCGCCACGACGGCGATCCTGGACTCCGACCTGAAGCTGGCCGAGAGCGTCATCGAGGCCGACAAGAAGGTCGACGACCTCCAGCACGACCTGGAAGCACGGGCCATAGCCCTGCTGGCCCGGCAGCAGCCGGTGGCGACGGACCTGCGCATCGTCGTCACGTCGCTGCGCATGTCGGCCGACCTGGAGCGCTCCGGCGACCTCGCCCAGCACGTGGCGAAGCTCGCCCGGCTGCGCTTCCCGGACCGCGCCGTGCCGCACGACCTGCACGCGACCATCCTGGAGATGGGCCAGCTCGCCCAGCGCCTGATGGCCAAGGCGGCCGAGGTCATCATCACGAAGGACGTCGACCTGGCGCTCCAGCTGGAGCAGGACGACGACGCGATGGACCTGCTGCACCGCACGCTCTTCCAGCACCTGCTGGACGACAAGTGGAAGCACGGCATCGAGACCGCGGTCGACGTGACGCTGCTCGGCCGCTACTACGAGCGGTTCGCCGACCACGCGGTGTCGGTCGCCAAGCGCGTCGTGTTCCTGGTGACGGGTGAGCACGCGGACGAGCTCCAGCCGGACATCCAGCCGGTGACGGGGGCCGAGGGGGCGTAGCCCTCCCGGGGCGGCCGGGGGGTCCGGGCCGGGGGCTTGCGGGGGAAGCCCCAATGCGCCGTTGATGCGCCCAGCGGAACGGGCATCCAATGGGCACAGGCACCAGCCTCTAGGAGGACCCATGGCCGAATCCCCCGCCACGACGCCGGACCCGACGCAGGAGCGCGAGACGCAGCAGCCCGCCGAGATCAAGAGCCTCCCGCTCTTCGGCGCCTGCGGCTGCGGCTCGGGCTGCGGGTGCGGGTGCCAGTCCGGCAACCCGTGCCAGTGCGGCTGACCGACGCGCAGAGCCTCTGACCACGACGAAGGGGCTCCGGATGCTTCACGGCACCGGGGCCCCTTCGTCGTGCTCGGTCGCCGCGAGCGCCGTACGGGCGCAGCATGGAAGGAAGGGAAGGAACGGAAGGAGGTGCGCGGTCATGGCTCAGTACATGGACGTACACCACGGAATGAAGGGCATCACCGCCGACGAGTTGATGGCGGCCCACAAGGCGGATCTCGCCGTGGAGCGGGACGAGGGCGTCCACTTCGAGCGGGCCTGGGCGGACCCGGAGAGCGGAACCGTCTACTGCCTGTCGGAGGCGCCGTCGCCCGAGGCGGTCCAGCGCGTCCACGAACGCGCGGGGCACCGGGCGGACGAGGTGCACGCGGTGCCCTACTCGATCTGACCACCAGCCAGCCCCACCCCCGACCGGGTGGGGCGCTCCATGGTTCCTCGAGGTGCGCGAAGGCATCGTAGAAGGAAGCCGGTCCCGCCGGGGCCCTCGTCCGGAAGGAACGTCCCATGGAATCAACGCAGTTCACGAACGCGGGCTCCACCGCGGTCCCCGGCGAGAACACCCTCGCGCCGCTGCTGGCCGCGTGGGACCTGGCGCACCCCGCCGCGGGCGACCCCGAGTGGCGGCACGTGCTGGACGAGATCGCGCACCCCCGCACCACGGAGGCGTTCCAACGCCTCGCCGGGTCCGCCGCCTGAGTCAAGAGGGCCGATCGTCAGGTCCGTTCGTGCATTGAGTGCTGTTTGGGCAAAGGGTTCGGCATCGACCCTTCAACTGTCTTGTCCTGTGCATGTCTCACTGGGTGAGATGCACGCAGACCATTGCGTGCAACTCGCGATCACCCAGGGGGGATTCATGCGCACAGCCCACAACAGACGTGCCATAGCGGCTTCTACGGCCGCCACCGCCGCCCTCGCGGCCGCCGCGCTGGCGACCGCGCCGCTGGCCGGCCTCAGCAGCGCCGCGCCCGCCGCCGTACCGCAGACGAAGGCGATCCCGGCCATCACCGGACACACCCTCGCGCGCGACGTGCCCAGCCCGCTCACCAGCGAGCAGTGCGAGGCCAAGTGGCAGATCGCGTGCTACGGCCCGCTCCAGTACCGCACCGCGTACGACCTCAACTCCCTTTACCGGAAGGGCATTACCGGCAAGGGGCGGACGATCGTCATCGTCGACTCGTTCGGGTCGCCGACGATCCAGCACGATCTCGACGTCTACAGCAAGCAGTTCGGCATCCACAGCTCCAAGGTGAGTGTCGTCAAGTGGGGCAAGGTCCCGGTCTTCGACCCGACGAACGCGGACATGACCGGGTGGGCCGGCGAGACCACGCTGGACGTCGAGATGGCCCACGCGGTCGCGCCCGACGCGAAGATCGTGCTGGTGGAGACGGCGGTCGCCGAGACCGAGGGCGTGACCGGTCTGCCGGAGATGATGGACGCCGAGAAGCACCTGATCGACCACGGTGTCGGCGACGTCATCACGCAGAGCTTCGGCGCCACGGAGAACACCTTCCCCGGCTTCGACCAGGGCGACTTCTCCAGCATCAAGAAGCTGCGCTACGCCTTCGAGGACGCCAACCGCAAGAACGTGACCGTCCTCGCCGCCTCCGGCGACGGCGGCGCCACCGACTACAACGCGGACGGCTCGGCCTTCTACGACAAGCCCGTCAACTCCTGGCCTTCTTCGGACCCGTTGGTCACGTCGATCGGCGGCACGCAGCTCCACCTGAACGACAAGGGCGACCGGGTCACACCGGACAGCGTCTACAACGACTACGGCGCGGGCGGCGGCGGCCAGTCCCACGTGTTCGCCCGCCCGTCCTTCCAGAACGGCGTGAAGAGCGTCGTCGGCACCCAGCGCGCCACCCCCGACGTGTCGATGGCCGCCGCGGTCAACGGCGGCGCGTGGACGTACTCCAGCTTCGACCCGACGGCGATCGGCTGGGACGTCTACGGCGGCACGAGCGAGGCCAGCCCGCTCTTCTCGGGCATCATCGCCCTCGCGGACCAGGCGGCGGGGCACCGGGTCGGCAACATCAACTCGGCGCTGTACGCGCTCGCGCAGCACGGCGCCAAGGGCAACGGCATCGTGGATGTGAACGACGGCACGAACAACACGTATGCGGGCGTGACCGGTTACACCGCGGTCAACGGCTACGACATGGCGACGGGCGTGGGCACGGTGGACGCGCTGCGCTTCGTTCCGGCGCTGGCGAAGGCGAGTTGGCGGCGCTGAGGTCCCGCTGACGCGGTACGCAGAGGACGGCCCGGGTGCTGCTCACGCACCCGGGCCGTCCTCGTGTCCACTGTCCGCGTGACCACGGTCCGCGTGTCCTCACATGCTGATCGACTGGGCGTACGTGACCTGGTTCAGCACGTACACGACCTGCTCGCGCGACTGCACCGGGATCATCGTGGAGTGGTGCCGGCCACCGCTGTTGACGCTGACCTGTACGAACCCGGTGGTGACGCGCTCCTTCATCAGAAGGAACAGCAGCCCGACGAAGCAGAGCAGAAAGAAGACGACCGCGAGCACGATCGCGTGCGGCGGGATCCGCTCCTCGGTACGCGACATGTCGGTCGCCGTCCACACGGCCCCCCTGAGCGGCATCGGCCCGGCCGGACTGACGATGGTGTCACCGTTGACCGCGATGTCCCCGAGGGTCAACATCGGTGCGCCGTAAGGGATTTGGGGCTGGCTCTGCGGATACGGCTGCTGCGGCTGCGGTGCGGCCTGCGGATAGCCGTAGGCGCCCTCGGCGTAGGGACCGCTGGGCGGCGCGGTGTAGGGCGCGGTGTACGGGTTCTGTCCGGGCGGCTGTTCCGGCGGTGGGCCGGGGTACTGGTTCGCCATGGGTGCTCTTCCCCCCGAGAGTGCGTGTGGACTGCGCCGGACGTTCATCCTCTCGCCCGGTCACATCCCGTATCTACGTAATGACAAGAAATCACCGGGCATCGCCCTTCGAGTCATTCAGGCGTGGGTGTGGACGTAGGTACCGACGCCGATTTCCGATGCCGGACGAACCGCCGTCCCGCCACATAGAGGTTGACCAGCAGTATCGCCGCTCCCACGACGGGCCAGCCGATGGAGCCCCCCTCGCGGTGGGTCTGGACCCCGATCCACAGCACCATGACA
This sequence comes from Streptomyces sp. NPDC101776, assembly GCF_044766845.1. Classification (NCBI taxonomy): domain Bacteria; kingdom Bacillati; phylum Actinomycetota; class Actinomycetes; order Kitasatosporales; family Streptomycetaceae; genus Streptomyces; species Streptomyces sp. NPDC101776. Next base: position 316,571 of record NZ_JBIWMV010000006.1, read on the forward strand.
CCGACCAGCGGCCCCATCAGGTCGAGGAGGAGGTCCAGACGCCGCATGACTGTCGAAAAGTCGACCATGGCTTGATCGTGACAGGGGGTGGGCTCCTTGCCAAGGTTCGTTGTCGCCTTGGGAGGATGAGGCGGTGGCAGCAGACGACTCCGAACACGTCGAACACACCGAGCACTTCGAGTTGGTCTGTGACGACATGGCCTACGACGTGGTGGTCACCGATCCCGGTGCGCGGGTGCTCGATGTCGCCAAGGTCGTACGGCGGTTGACCGGGCTCAGCCTCTGGCGCGGCGAGGTGCTGGTGACGGAGGTGCCCGCGGTGGTTCTCGGCGAGGTGCTGGAGGCGGCTGCCGAGGCGGCGGTGGCGGCGCTCCAGGAGGCGGGGGCGGGGGCCGAGTTGAGGGAGTGGCAGCCGCCGAACCTCCCGAGGCCGTGAGTACGACGGCCCGGGTGGCGTCGGAATCGGATCGGAAGCGGGCGGTGGCTACCCGCGGAAGCGCCGACGGCGGTGCACTGGGACCCGGTGAGGCCGGGTGGCGGTGGCGGGCCAGTGACCGGTGGGCGATGCCGCGTGGGGGAGCCGTAGATGCGGAGGAACCCGTCGAAGCGGGGGATGGACGCCGAGGGCCACCCGGTCTCACCTCGGGGTCGGGGTCTGGCTCTGGGGTTGACACGGGCTCGGACTCGGGCACCGGCACCGGCTCGGGGTCTGGCTCTGGCTCGGACTCAGGCTCGGGGTCTCGGGCTCGCACCGGCTCGGGGTCTGGGACTGGCTCGGGATCGGGATCGGGGTCTGGCACCGGCTCGGACTCTAGCTCTAGCTCTAGCTCTAGCTCGGAGCCTGGCACCAACGCGGGCACTGGCACCGGCTCGGGGTCCGGCTCTAGTTCGGACTCAGGCTCGGGGTCTGGGACTGGCTCAGGCTCGGGGTCCGGCACCGGCTCGGGATCGGGGTCCGGCTCAGGATCGGACTCAGGCTCGGACTCGGACTCGGACTCGGACTCTGGGTCTGGCTCTGGGTCTGGGTCTGGCTCTGACTCTGGGTCTGGCACCGGCGCGGACTCGGGCCCCGGCACTGGCTCGGACCCGCGATCAGGCACCGGCACCGGCACCAGCACGGACTCGGGGTCCGGCACTGGCTCGGGCTCGGGGTCGGCGGTCTCAACCCCCTTGCCCGCTCTGGTCATTCACCCCGGTCGGGCCCCGGCCCGGGTGCCGGCTCCAGGTCCGGTACCAGTTCGTGGAAACGTCGCTCGACCGGCGACAGGTCGGTGCTGGCCAGGTCCTCCGGGCGGACCACTACGCGCAGTTCGGGAGTGAGCGCGGGGTAGCGGCGGCACGCGGCGATGAACGAGTCGACGATCAGGCCCACGAGTTGGCTGCGGTCGAGGTCGGTCACCCGGGCGAGCCCGGAGCCGATGAGCGGGACGGCGACCGGTCTGAACAGGCCGTGCACGGCCACCGACGCCCAGAGGTTGTCCAGGCCGGCGCGAAGATCCTCGTCACCGGATCTGGCCACCAGGTCGTTGCCGAGCCGCGAATAGGCGACCGCGAAGATCCGCCGGCCGTCGACGGGCACGGCAATCGTCGTACCCACCGGATAACGCACCCGCCGACCACGCGGCTTGGCCCGCGCGCTCTCCGTGCCGACGGCCCGCACGGTACGCAGCCCCGCCTTCAACTTCTCGTCCAGCAGGCGGCGTCGGCCGCCGAAGAGCCGCTCGACCAGCTGACTCTGCACACTGTCACGGCTGATGACGATGTCCTGCTCGGTCTCCGTGTCGAAGGTGTCGGTGAAGCCGACCACCAGATTGCAGTCCGTCTGCTCGAACAAGTCACCGCGGACGAGGACGACATCGGCCCGCTGACCGGGCAACGGCACCCGGTGGCGCAGCAGTTCGGCACCGTGCCGGGCGCGCAGCGCTGCCCGCAGCGTGTCCAGGGTGCGCGCCGCGTCGAGGTCGTCGGGATGGTCACGGACGATCAGCTCCGCGACCGGCAGCGCGAGGTCCGAACGCCCCAAGTCGGCCTGGACACGGACCAGTTCACGGCGCGCGGAGTCCAGCAGGGCGGTGAGCCGACGGATGAACGGGTCGGCGAACGTCTCGCCGTTGACCTCGGCCAGCGGCCGGCCGCGGATCAGCCCCAGCGCCTCGGCGAGCTCATGCGCGGCGGTGGCGGGCGGGGCCAGCAGGGCGCTCCCGACGACCGCCGTGAACCGTGCGCTGTCCAGTTCCTCGGCCCGCAGCACCAGGCGATAGGCGGTCTCCGGACCGTGCACGGTGACCTGCTGCTCGGTGCGCAGCACCCGCGCGGCGGTACCGTCCTGACCGGGATCGAGCGCGCGCCGCAGTTCCAGGACGCGCTTCTGCACCTCGTTGCGATTGCGCTGGTCCAGATGACGCGGCCCGTCCGCCAACCCCCATACGTCACGCCGCAGTTGACGCACGGGAACGGCCTCGCCCTCGGCGGCCACCAGACGGACCAGCAGCCGGGTGGTCAGCGGCGTCAGCCTGACCGGGATCCCGTCGACGTCGAGCTGGACCGGCCCCAGCACTTTGACCTGAATACGCACTCGTCCATCGGCCACCCGCGTCGCCCCCGCCGCGCCCCTGTATCACCCTGTGTCACCGAGAAGTGACAAGAAGATTATCATGAGGCCTTGGAGAAACCGTGTGGCCCAACTACGCGTACCTCTACGCTTTTTGAGGCTCTACGGCACCGGCCGCGCCCGAAGGGTTTTCGCCCGCAACACGATGGTGGCGTTCGGCGGAATATCGGCGGTGCTTCAGTTCGTCGGGCAATTCTTCCCCCGGAGCTTTCCCGATCCCGGCACGGTCACGGTGGTGTCGGTGGTGGCGTGCGTGGTGTGGGGGCTGGTCCAGGCGCGGCCGGTGCCGAGGGTGGAGCAGGTGTTCCGGCGGCCCGATCTGACGGTGGTGGTCGAGGCGGGCGACCTGTTCGACCAGCCGGCGCACCTCGTCGTCGGGTTCTGCGACACCTTCGACACCGCGTCGGCGGACGGCGAGGTCATCAACGCGGCCAGCGTGCAAGGGCAGTTGCTGCTCCGACGGTACGACGATGACGTACGGCGCCTTGACGCGGAACTGGTCGCGGCGCTCGCCGGGATCACACCGGTCGGCCGGGAGGACCGGGACCGCAAGCCGCTCGGTAAACTGGACCGGTATCCGGTCGGCACGGTGGCCGTCCTGGGCGCCCGGCCGCGGCTGGTGTTCGCGGTCGCGTACAGCCGTATCGGCAACGACTGTGTGGCCGCGTCCAGTGTCGAGGAGCTCTGGCTCGGCCTCGGCCGGCTGTGGGACGCCCTGCACCGGCACGCCCAACTGGAGCGGGTGGCCATGCCGTTGGTCGGTTCGGGGCTGTCCCGGCTCGATCACCTCGACCAGGACAGCCTGCTGCGGCTGATCCTGATGTCCTTCGTCGCCCGGTCCCGGGAGGGCGCGGTCTGCCGGGAGTTGCGGGTGGTGGTGCGGCCCGCCGATCTGGAGCGGATCGATATGCGGGAGGTGGCGGCGTTCTTGAGGGTTCTCGCGTCGGGACTGGACCACGTATGAGAAAGCGAGAAAAGGAAGGAGGGCGGACGCCAGGCGTCCGCCCTCCTTCCTCTCAAGTTCCGTCAATTTCCCTCAGGTTCAGGCGAGTCGACGGTATGCGGAGAGGTTCTGGAAGTACCGGGCGTCACGCCATTCCGGCCGGCTGTCGTCGAGTTGGCAGCCGGCCAGTTTCAGCCGCGCGGCGATCTTCGCGAGGGAGTCCTCCGTGCCGTCGAACCGGATGACGTTGATGCCCGCGGTGTCGGCGACATGCCGCAGTCGGCCGACCTCGACGATGACGGTTCGCTCCGGGTAGGCCATCAGCACCATGCCCAGCTCGATCAGCACGTTCTGCCGCGGCTGGCCGGTGAGTTGGGTCTCGTCGTCCCGTTCGCGGTTGCCGAGCAGATGCGGGTGGAGCTTGGCGACGTCGTCCGGGGTGAGCAGGACCAGGGCGGCCTGCGCCTGCGCCGGTGCGTTCATGACCACCTCGCCGAGGAAGGGCGAGGGCTTGCCGGTGGCCCGCACCAACTCCTCCCACTCCAGGGGCCGTAGGTCGAGCCGGCGCAGCAGCCCGAACATCGCCTGCCGCACCTCTTCGTCCCGGCCGTGCACGACGAAGACACTGCGGCCGCGGTCGCGGCCAACGGGCGGCGCCTGCCCGGAGGTCTGGTCGGAGGTCTGCGGTTCGGCGGCCGAAGTCGCGGGCGCCGCATGGTAGTTGTAGCCGAAGCCCTTGTTCTTCCCGCCGACGATGACCTGGTTGTTGTCTCCGAACGTATGGCTCTCGCTCATGACGAATCCCCGCCTCCGCTGCCGGACGAATCGGCGCCCGACTCCTGGTAGTTGTAACCGAAGTTCTCGTTGTGCCCGCCGAAGATCGCCTGGGAGTTGTCCCCGACAAGGATGTTGGTCTGCGCGCGGTCGTGGTCGGCGAGATCCACGTCGTGCTCCTCCAGGAACTGACGGATGGCGTGCAGCAGTCGGCGCTCGACGATCTGCGAGTACTTCAGGGCGTCGGTCTTCTGGAAGAAGTGGTGGTAGGTGTCGCTGGTGGCCATCTCCCGGACGCTCGTCAGCGCGCCGCAGTCCACCGCCTCGTTCGCGTAGCGGGCGAGCCGGAACTCGCTGGTGTCGACCGTCGCGCTCGCCGCGGTGAACTCGATGGTGGACCGCCCGCCCCGCCAGAGCCGCACCAGCCGGCGCACCGGCCTCGGCAGGAACCGCTCGGGGAACAGCCGCAGCGGCCACACCCGCAGCGGCCACAGTGGCAGCGTCACGCACCAGCGCGGCACGGCCTTGACCATGCCCCACGCGACCCGCACCGCCAATCGGCGGTCGAACGAGTCCGGCAGTTGGTCGACGAGGTGGAACTCCCCTACCAGCGGCCCGAGTACATAGGTGTAGAACTCGGTGTGCAGGGTGTCGCCCTTGAGGTCGAACCCCACGAAGATCGAGGTCACCAGCTCCTCGTTCCAGGATCCGACGCGCACGCACAGATACTCGCGGGCCGCGTCGTAGTCCTCCCGCCAGTGGATGCCCGGCAGATCGTCCATGCCGGGCAACTTGGACCAACCGGCGCCCAGCGAACGGTCCTTGGTGCGGATCGCCGTCGTGTAGCGGCGCTGCTCGACGGTCAGCCCCTCGATCCGTTCGTCCCGGCGGGCCTCGTCGCGCAGTTCCGCGTCCATCCGGGCGGCGACGTACGAGGTGATGCCGTGGACGGTGAACGGCAGGACGGGCTTGCGCTCCACCTTGTCCAGGTCGGCCCCGGATCCTGACCCGTTGACGTCGAAGTCCCTGCGCGCGGCGAGGCGGTTCTTGGGCGCGCCGAGCAGCAGTTGGGCGTTCGCCCAGTCGCGCAGGGGCAGACCGGCGCCGACGAAGGGCCGGAAACCGCCGTAGAAGACAAGGCCGTCGTGGCTGCCCTGCTCGGCGTCGATCTTGCCGATCAGGGCGTCGGTGAGCTTGGCGCCGGCAGGGTAGGCGCCGTCGAAGCCGCCGGCGGGGCCGGTCTCCTTCAGGCGGGTCATCAGGATGTGCAGGGTGACGATCCGACGCAGGTAGGCCGCGCCCCACAGCACCCAGAACAGGAGCTGCGCGCCGACGAAGGGCCCCAGCGCGCCGTTGCTCAACAGAATCAGCAGCAGGACCGCCGAGCCGCCCCCGACTCCCCATTGGATACGGCGCAGTCGGCGCGCGGCGAGGGCGTGGGCGAGGACCGACACGGCGTCGTAGCCGTACGACGGCGCGACAACTCTGAAGCGTTTCTTGAGCAGTTCGCGGATGACGTCCTTGCGGTAGCCGGGGTCGAGGTAAGTGCCCGCCGACAGCAGGCGGGTGGCCTTGGTCCGCGCGTACACGCGGGTGACCTGCGGGGGTGCTCCGGGCGGAGGACCGGGCGGATAGCGGTGCGGTGCCTGTGTGCTCACGATGGTTCAGCGCTCCACTCGTGCGGGTCGGTCAGCCGATCGGGGTTGCCGTGCCGTGGGTGATCACACCGTCGAGCACGGTGTAGGCGGCGTTGTACGAGTGCGAAGTGCCGTCCGTCTGAAGGGCGTTGAGCACCAGTGTCACGACGCTCCCCCGCACGGACACCTGGCTGATGGTGTCGCGCGCGGTGGTGGCGTAGCCCGCGACGAACGCGTCGTAGTCGGGATCGCCCAGGTTCTTGCCACCCATGGCCCAAGCCGTCGAGTAGTCATGGTTGTTGATCGCGGCGAAGTAGGCGGCGACGGCGGCTTCCGGCTCCGCGGCGGTTGAGGTGGCGGTGCCTGTCGGGGTCGCCTGGTCCGTCGGGGTGACGTCGTCGGTCGAGGTCAGGGCGGTAGTGGTGACCGGGTCGGGCGTGGTGACCGGGTCGGAGGCGCCGTAGGGGCTCGCCGCGACGGATCCCGTGTACGTGTACGACGCCGTCGGCGGGTTCCACGGCTGCGCCTGCGCGCTTCCTCCCCCGCCTCCACCCCCGGTCGAGAACGAACCGTCGACCAGCCCCAGGAGCAGGACGAGCAGCAGGGGCACCCCGATGACGGCGAGCCCCCAGGTACGGGCGGTTCCGGGGGGCGGTATCAGCCCGCCGGCACGGTAGGAGACCGGCGGGTTCGGCACGGCGGGGGTGAACGGCGGTGGTCCGAGGTCCTTCATGGGGTTGTTCACAGGGTCGTTCATGGGGTCGTTCATGAGGCGCTCCAACGGTCGCGACAGTGCGCCGACTTCACACACCTGTCGCACAGAGGCTGATGGACACCTCGCATGGCACCGCCGGGGCCGCTTCCGTCGCCAGAGCCGATCCGCTTCCGATTCACTTCCGGGGCGGGGTGAGGTGGGGCGGCGTGCCCCCTGCCGGCCAGGAAATTGTGGGCGGCAGGGGGCTGGCCCAACTGACGGCCTACGAACTGACGGGCAACTCGCGGGCTCGCAGGCGCGCTTGGGCCCGCAGCCCCTTCAACTGACCGTGGAAGGCATTGTGGCTGTTCTGGTCGAGGTTCAGCGGGAGGTCGAGTCGGGAGATGAGCTGTGACTCCAAGGTCCACGGTTCGTTCTGCTCGACCCAGCACACTCGCGCGTTGTCCGCCATCCACTGACTCAGCGCGGCTTCGCCAACCTTGCCGAAGGTCATCCGCTTACCGCTGCCCACACGGATCAGCTCAAGTCCGAGCAGGGTTCCGAGGGTGAGCCGCAAGGTCGAGACGGCCGCATTGCCTCGGTAGTGATAGCGCACCCGCTTACGCAGGTTCTGCGTGCTGGTCCGGTTCGCCATGTACCGCGGGGCTATGCCGACGTAGAGCAGGCGTCCGGCGTCCAGGTCCGGGTGGGGCGACTGCTCGAAGTGCCACCCGTAGACCCCCGCCACCGCCGGGACGGGGCTCGGACGCGCCAAGACCTCCCGCGCCGACCACAACCGGACCGGACTTACGAGAGCGGCTGCTTCCACGAAGCCTCCAGATTGTCAGTCGCGGTGCTTGTCTGCCGTACTGCTTTTGGGGTGCGCCAGGCGGTCAGGCGCGGCGTTGTCACGCAGTCGGACACTCACGAGGAATCCGGCAGGGGCATGGCTCCGGGCCGATCCGGCATCTGCGGTGCGGCTGCCGCCCTGAGCGCCCGGCGAACCGCGCGCCGGCCATGCTCCCGCTCCAGGCCGCTCTCCTCGATTGTCCTCCGAAGTACAGCCTCACTCGCTTCAATCGCCTGTTGCAGTCTGGCTCCCTCTGCGTCGGCGTCAGGGCTCCAGTCACCAACCGGTCCGTACGCACGAACATGCTCGACCACCCTCAACCGAGCTGAGTACACGCCGAGTTGGAGAGCGACCAAGGTTTGCGGAAGCTCAATTCCGACCATGCGGGGAGGGTAGATGTCAAAGCATCGGCTTGGGAAGCTGCGGGTCCAGGAGGGGCGCCCCGAGCCTGACGTCCATGGACGATCCCACGCACCAAGTGGTCGTCGTTGGTTGTCATTGGGCATTGTCGAGCGACCTCGGACGGCCTAGGGATGGCCCGACCCGCTTGCCTCGGCTTGGATCCATGTCCCGGCGGACCCAGAGATCGCCCTGGCAGGATGCCGTCATGGGGAACACGTGTGCGTGGCCGGTGCTGCGGACCACTGACCTGGCGGAGGCGTGGAGGCTTGCGGAGAGGTTGCTGTCGGTCGCGTCCTGGTACAGGCCGGACGGCTGCTATCTGGAGGCCTGGGCGCTTGATGACGACGTGCTCAGGCGCCTGACAGCCGATCTACCTGGGGCGACGGTGGAGATGTACGGGCAGGGGCGAGCCACCCTGCCCGCGACCGCGAGCCTGGGTGTATCGGCGTTTGCGCAGGCAGCTGAGGCACTGAAGGCCTGGGCGGAGATCACCAGGTGTTACGTCCTGTGGCATGACATGAAATGGCCGGCCGTGGCCGAGCTTGGGCTGGCTGAGGAGTACAAGTACGCCGAGTTGCAGGTTGCGTGCAACAGTCACGACATCCACTGCGAGGAGTGGGCGGCCGAGCACACCGTCTTCATCCATGCGCGGCCCGGACACGAGGCGCGTGCCGCCTGGCTGGCGGCGCGAGTCGGCGCTCGAATCGTCGGGCCCTCCGAGGAGGGGTGGTAGCTCATCACCCGACGCCGGCCCGTCAACCACCTTGCCGGGGCTGGAAGTTGTGCGAGCGGCAGGAAGAGCACCGGCCGGACTGTCCATACCCTCGAGCCGCCTTGATGCCCTGGTGAAAATCAGCGCCTGGCCCTTGATCGGCTGCGCGGTCGCGGCGCTCCCCATCTGGATCGGCCCTCCACAGAGGGCCGCCGCGTAGGCCAACCCAGGCCTGACAGCCCGGCCCAGACACGGCCGCGCCCCACCAAAAAAGCCCCGCCCCGCGAAGAACTCGCAGGACGGGGTCTCACCGGTCTCGCCTTACTTCTTCTTGCCCTGGTTCTTGACCGCCTCGATCGCAGCCGCGGCCGCATCAGGGTCGAGATACGTCCCCCCGGCCTTCACCGGCTTGAAGGACGCGTCCAGTTCGTACGCCAGCGGGATCCCCGTCGGGATGTTCAGCCCCGCGATGTCCGCGTCGGAGACGCCGTCGAGGTGCTTGACGAGGGCGCGGAGGCTGTTGCCGTGGGCCGCGACCAGGACCGTGCGGCCCGCGAGGAGGTCGGGGACGATGCCGTCGTACCAGTACGGGAGCATGCGGACGACGACGTCCTTCAGGCACTCCGTGCGGGGGCGCAGCTCCGGCGGGATGGAGGAGTAGCGCGGGTCCGCGGACTGCGAGAACTCCGAGTCGTCGGACAGGGGCGGCGGCGGGGTGTCGTAGGAACGGCGCCAGAGCATGAACTGCTCCTCGCCGAACTCCGCGAGGGTCTGGGCCTTGTCCTTGCCCTGGAGGGCACCGTAGTGGCGCTCGTTCAGGCGCCAGCTGCGGTGGACCGGGATCCAGTGGCGGTCCGCGGATTCGAGGGCGAGCTGCGCCGTGCGGATCGCTCGCTTCTGGAGGGACGTGTGAACGACGTCGGGGAGGAGGTCGGCGTCCTTCAGGAGCTCGCCACCGCGGACTGCCTCCTTCTCGCCCTTCTCGTTCAGGTTGACGTCCACCCAGCCGGTGAACAGGTTCTTCGCGTTCCACTCGCTCTCGCCGTGGCGGAGGAGGATCAGCTTGTACGGTGCGTCGGCCATGCCTCAGAGCGTAATCCACGCATTCGGGCCACGGTCGGGTGCCCGCCTCCCGGCCCGACAGTTGACGGCTTCTGTTAATTGAGTGGTCCGCCGCACCTCCCCCTTCGTAAGTTGTGAGCGGCGCATGGGCCACTTACATGCCGAGCACATACCCGTCCGACCGTGGGGGATCCATCCATGTCACTCGCCGCCCTGAGACGCGCCGCCCGGGAAACCGTCTCCGGTCTGCCCCGCGAGTTCTGGTGGCTGTGGACCAGCACCCTCGTCAACCGGCTCGGCGCGTTCGTCTCGACCTTCATGGCGCTGTATCTGACCCTCGACCGCGGCTACTCCGCCACCTACGCCGGCCTGGTCGCCTCTCTGTACGGGCTCGGCGGGGTCGTCTCGTCGATCGGCTCGGGTGTCATGACCGACCGGATCGGCCGCCGCCCCACCCTCCTCATCGCGCAGTCGTCGACCGCCGCGTCCGTGGCGCTGCTCGGTTTCATGCACGATCCGCTCGCCATCGCCGGCGTCGCGTTCCTCGTCGGCGCGGCGAGCAACGCCTCCCGCCCGGCGGTGCAGGCGATGATGGCCGACATCGTGCGGCCCGAGGACCGGGTCCGCGCGTTCTCCCTCAACTACTGGGCCATCAACCTCGGTTTCGCCATCTCCTCCATGGCCGCCGGCTTCATCGCCGAGGTCAGCTACCGCGCCGGGTTCCTGCTGGAGGCCGGGATGACGGCGGTCTGCGCGGTCGTCGTGTTCCTACGGCTGCCCGAGTCCCGGCCGAGCGTCGTGACCGACGCCGACGGCAAGCGGCCCGCCGACGCGGTCGGCCTGCGGACCGTCCTGCGCGACGGGCGGTTCATGAGTGTCGTAGGCCTGTCCTTCCTCGTCGCCCTCGTCTTCCAGCAGGGCTCGGTCGGACTGCCGGTCGCGATGGGCGAGGCCGGCTTCACCCCCGCCGACTACGGCACCGCGATCGCCGTCAACGGCTTCCTCATCGTCGCCCTCCAGATCCCGGTCACCCGACTCATCGAACACCGCGACGCCAAGCGCCTGTTGGTCGTCTCGTCCCTCCTCGCGGGCTACGGCTTCGGGCTCACCGCGTTCGCCGGCTCGGTCGGTGTCTTCGCGCTCACGGTGTGCGTGTGGACCCTCGGCGAGATGATCAACGCCCCGACCCAGACGGGCCTCGTGGTCCGGCTCTCCCCGGTCCAGGGACGCGGCCGCTACCAGGGCATGTACACCCTCTCCTGGGCGGTCGCCGCGCTCGTCGCCCCGCTCATGTCCGGTTTCGTCATCGACCGGTTCGGCGCGGAGTGGCTGTGGGGGATGTGCGCGGTCGTGGGGACGGTGGCGGCGGTGGGCTACGGCGCCCTGATGCGACGCCTTCCGGCCACCGAACCGGCAACAGAACCCGCAGGAGTCGAAACGCCGGTGAAGACCAAGCCCGAGGTCACCGCGGCCTGACACCCGGGCCGCGGTGACCCCCCGCTCAGCGCATCAGCACACCACAGTGATCGAGAACGGCCGGTCGCTGTCCACCGCCGCGTTGCCGCCCGAGGACGGCGTCGCCGTACGGATGAAGAGCGTGTTCCCGTTCACCTGGCCGACGAGGATGGACGAGGACCCCGGACCGGGGTCGCTCCCGCCGTTGGTGTTGATGGTCCCGAGGAGGGCGCAGCCGTTGAGGCTGTGGGTCGTGGTGATGTTGTAGCGGCCGATGCCGAACTTGTTGATGCCGCGGATGCCCTGCCCGCCCAGGATGTGCCCGCTCGCGGAGACCTTGGCCCAGTCGGCGGTGGCCGCCGCGCGGTGGACCTGGTCCGGTTGGGCCGATGCCGCGACCGTGCCCCCGATGGCGAGTGCCGTCACCACGGCCCCCAGGGCCAGCTTCGTGGATCGGTTCATGGTTCTCTCCCTGCCGAAGAATGGATCGGTGCAGGTGGCCCACCCCGGGTAAGGGCTCACCGGGGAGGACTCTCCTCCCTCCCGGGGCGCGCGCAGAAGGCCTCACGGCGACGGCCACTCGAAATGGTCACGCCGTCCCACGTGCGCGCGTTCGCCCGCACGGACCCTTCCGCCCACCGCCCGCTGACGAGTACGCATCACCGGCCCCCGACACGGGCAGTGATCACCGAATCCCCCACGCGCCCGTCACCACCACCGTCACCACCAGCGCCACCGTCACCACACCACCCCCACCACCCCTCACGGATGCATCCGCGCCCCCTTGATCACCTTGTCCACCCCGTTCCGCGGCCCGAACACCGCAAGCCCCACCACATCCAGATCAGCCGTGGCGACGGCCCGCACCGCCGCCCGGTTGTCCCGGTCGTTGCCGGTGGCGAACAGGTCGGACGTGAAGACCGCGCGCGGCAGGGCGCGGGAGAGAACTCGCGCGTGGGCCGCCACCAGGACCTCCTTCGTCGCTTCGAAGACCAGCACCGGCTGCCGGAACATCGGCAGATACGCCACCCCGTCCGCGTCCTCGTACGGCTCCCCGATCACCTCTGGGACCTGCGTACCCAGGCCGCTGACCAGGAAGGACGTGACGTTCAGCCGCTGCCAGGGCTCAAGGTCGTCCCGCAGCAGGACGGCGATCTTGGTGTCGAAGCGCACCGGTTCACTGTTCATACGTCGAGACTGGCGACCGCCCCGCGCCCCCGTCTTGTACGTTCTTTGCGTGGCCCCGCAGCAGGGCCCGGGCCAACACGGTCCAGGCCGCCCCCAGCAGGAGGTATCCGCCTGGCGGCCCCGCATCCCCGGTGTCGTCGAGGTCTTCCACGCCCACTTCACCGAGTACGCGTACCCGATGCACGTGCACGACGCGTGGACGCTGCTGATCGTGGACGACGGAGCCGTACGGTACGACCTCGACCGGCACGAGCACGGCACCCCGCACGACACGGTCACACTGCTCCCCCCGCACGTGCCGCACAACGGCTCCCCCGCCACCCCGCACGGCTTCCGCAAGCGCGTCCTCTATCTCGACGACACGCACCTCCCGGACGGCCTCATCGGTTCCGCGGTCGACCGGCCGGACCTCCGCGACCCCGAACTCCGGCTGCGCGTAGGCCAGTTGCACACCGCGCTCGGCCACCCCGGTGACGAGCTGGAGGCCGAGAGCCGGCTGACCCTCATCGCCGAACGACTGCACGCCCACCTACGGCCGTCCGCCCCCACCCCCGCCGAGGACCCCGTCCTCGCCCGCGCCCTCCGCGAACTCCTCGACGAACGCGTCACGGAGGGCATCGCCCTCGACGAGGCCGCCCGGCTCGTGCACGCCCATCCCGCCCATCTGGTACGGGCGTTCAGCGGGGCGTACGGCATCGCGCCGCACCAGTACCTGATGTCCCGCCGCGTCGACCGCGCCCGCCGGCTCCTCCTCGACGGCCGACCGCCGGGCGAGGTGGCGACGGTGACCGGGTTCTACGACCAGTCCCATCTCACCCGCCATTTCCGGAAGTTGGTGGGCGTCACACCGGGGCGTTATTCACGCGACAGAGATCGACTCCGTGGCTAGGTTCCCCGCATGGACTGGCACGAGTGGCACGACTGCTACGACTCCCCCGATTCCTACCTCAGTCGGCGCCTGGCCCTGATCCAGGAACGCCTCCGGCTCGCCCTCGACACCGCCCCGCCGGGCCCCCTCACCGCGATCAGCCTCTGCGCCGGGCAGGGCCGTGACCTGATCGGCGTGCTGGCCGACCATCCGCGCGGGGCCGAAGTCCGCGCCCGGCTGGTCGAGTTGGACGAACGGAACGTCGCCGACGCGACGCGATCCGCACGGGCGGCCCACCTCCCCGGTGTCGAAGTCGTCGCCGGGGACGCCTCGTTGACGGACCAGTACGCCGACCTCGCCCCCGCCGACCTGGTCCTCGCCTGCGGCGTCCTCGGCAACATCACCGACGCCGACGTGGAACGCCTCCTCGACCACTGCGCCGCGTTGTGCCGGACGGGCGGCACGCTCGTATGGACCCGCAGCCGCGACATGGCCACCGACCTCGTCCCGCAGGTCTGCGCCTGGCTGGAGGAACGCGGCTTCGAGCGACTGTGGGTCTCCGAACCCTCGATCCCCCAGGCCGTCGGCGCCCACCGCTTCACCGGCCGGCAACGCCAACTGCCGCCCGGCACCCGCATGTTCGACTTCATCGGCTACGACGTCCTCCGGCGCACCTGAGTCACAGGTCCCGCCGCGCCTCGTACCGCTCCCGCTGCGCCTCGTACAGGTTCCGCGGCCGTACGACCTCCGTCGTGCCGTAGAGCTCCAGGCGGGAGTGCAGGTCGCCGGTGAAGTCGGGGACGTCAATCTGGTCGAACTCGGTGACCGTGTTCAGGCCCACCGTGGCGCTGTACGGCGCCAGTTGGTCGATCTTCATCAGGCCGGCGCGGCCGTTGGTGACACGGATGTTCCAGTGGGTGAAGCGGGCGCCGAACAGCGGGCCGGCGTTCGCGTCGCCGCCGTGGCGGCCGTTGTTGTTGACCGTGATGTCGGTGCGGACGTTGGCGAAGGGCAGGCCGCGGTGGCTGTCGAAGGTGCCCATGCGCATGTCGCCGCGCGACCAGACGTTGTACGAGGACAGTCCCTCGACGTTGATGCCGTGGAGCTGGGTGTTGGACGGGGCCGGGACCGTGCGTTCCTCGATCGTGAAGTCCTCGATGAGGTTGTCGTGCGAGCCCTCGCGGCAGAAGTAGGGGTGGTGGGAGCCCCGGCCCGACACGGTCGTACCGCGCAGGGTGCATGCCGAGGCGGCCACCAGGCCGAAGCCGTTGTCGACATGACGGACCGTCACATCGTCCACCCGGCAGTCGTAGGCGCACTGGAGGACGACCCCGTTGTAGCCCTTGTCGAGGAGGTGCGGCTGTTGTGGGGTCTCCACCGCCTCCAGGGTGAGGCCTTCGACGCCGGAGCCCGTCAACTCCTCCACGTGGGTGGTGAATTGGGGGCTCCACTCGGGGCGGAGGTCGAGGGGCAGCGGGCGCTCCAGCGTGACCTTCCGGCAGTGGACGTGTGCGATGCGGACGGGCCATTCGTAGGGGACGTACGACAGGAGCTTCGTCTTGTCGTCCCAGTAGTACGCCTCGGGGCCGGGGCCGCCGCCCGCCATGTGCTGGAGGAGGGTGTGGCCGGTGTCGTCGGCGAGGCGGAGCAACACCAGGGTGCCGGGCCTGAGTTGGGAGGCGTCCGCCACCCGCACCGTCCACGCGCCCTGCCGCGCCGGCTCGATCGGTGTCAACTGCCGCCATTCGTCACGCCTGTTGCCGGTCCAGCCCTCGAAGGGCCAGGCCTTCGCCCGGATCGCGGCGACCAGTGAGTCCCAACGGGCCGTCGGGGCAAGCCAGATGAGGCCGCCCGCCCAGGACCAGGACGACTTGTCGCCGCCGTAGCGGGAGCCGTAGACGCCGATGAGTTCGGTCAGATTCCGCGTCGCGTAGAGCTTCGTACGGTCGCTGCCCGCGCCCCTGAGCAGCACGTTCGAGTGGCCGACGCGGATCACGTCGTCGATGCGGAAGGTGCCGGGCGGAAGGTGGACCGTGCCACCGCCGGCCCGACCGGCAGCGGCGATGGCACGGTTGATCGCGGGGGCGGAGTCGGTCGTGCCGTCCGCCACGGCGCCGTAACTGCGGACGTCGAGGACCCGGGAGGGGCGGGGGTGGCGTCGCGCGCCCGCGCCGCCGATGTACGGGATCTGCGGGTGGGTGTACGGGGTGCGGGTGAACTCCCGCCAGAGGGACGGGACTTGGCCGTGCGATCCGGGGGGCGGCAGGGGGACCGCCAGAGCCAGCGCGCTTCCGAGCAGGGTTCGTCTGCTGAGGCTGGTGAAACGGGTGCGGCTCATGTACGTCCTCCCACGCGGCTCTTCATGGATGTGAACGACGTTCAGAAATGTGCTGGCGGTGAGCATGCCACGAAGCCCCTTTGGTGGGGAAGAGGTCGGGAAGGGATCAGCAGAGGATCAGTCGGTCGGCCGCTGGGTCAGATGGGTGAACGCGTCCAGATTCCGCGTCGACTCCCCGCGCGCCACCCGCCAGGCGTACTCCTTGCGGATCGCGGAGGAGAAACCCAGCTCCAGCAGGGTGTTGAAGCTGCCGTCGGCGGCCTCCAGGACCTGGCCGAGGAGACGGTCGATCTCGGCCTCGGTGACGGCGGACAGCGGGAGGCGGCCGGTGACGTACACGTCACCGAGCTGATCGACGGCGTAACTCACGCCGTACAGCTTGAGGTTGCGCTCCAGGAGCCAGCGGTGGACGCCGGTCTCGTTCTCGTCGGGGTGGCGGATGACGAAGGCGTTGAGGGAGAGGGAGTGGCGGCCGACGCGGAGGGAGAGGGTCGTCGACAGCTTGCGGGTGCCGGGGAGTTGCACGACGAACGAGCCGAACTCCGGGCTCTCCCAGTCGAGTTCGGCGCCCTTGAGGAAACCCCCGATGACCTGCGCCGCCCGGTCCTGGTCCGCTGTCTCAGCCATGGTGCGAGCGTACGTGACGCCGGTGGGCCTGCGCGGCGGCCGCGTAGACGTCCGCCGTCGCGGCGGCCGCGGTGTCCCAGCCGAAGCACTGGGCGTGCCGGGCGGCGGCCTCGCCCATGCGGGGCGCGAGGTGGGGGTCGTCGGCGAGTTCCTCCAGCACGCGCGCGTACGCGGCGGGGTCGTGACCCTGGACGAGGAAGCCGGTCTCGCCGTCGCGCACCGCGACCGGGAGGCCGCCGACCGAGGCCGCGAGCACCGGCGTACCGGCCGCCTGCGCCTCTATGGCGACCAGTCCGAAGGACTCGCTGTACGACGGCATGACCAGCACGGACGCGGCCCGGAACCAGTCCGCGAGCTGCTCCTGTCCGACTGGCGGCCGGAACCGTACGACGTCCGCGATGCCCAGCCGGGCGGCCAGCTTCTGCAGGCCCTCGGGTTTGGCGAGGCCGCTGCCGCTGGGGCCGCCGACTACCGGGACGACGATGTTCGAGCGCAGTTCGGGCCGCTCGTCGAGGAGCACGGCGACCGCGCGCAGCAGCACGTCCGGGGCCTTCAGCGGCTGGATGCGGCCGGCGAAGAGCGGGATCAGGGCGTCCTGGGGCAGCCCGAGGCGGGCCCGGGCCGCCGCTCGGCCGTCCGCCGGGCGGAAGCGTTCGAGGTTCACGCCCGGGTGCACCACGGCGACCTTGGAGGGGTCGGCCGCGTAGTGCCGTACGAGTTCGTCGGCCTCCTCCGCCGTGTTGGCGATGAGGCGGTCGGCGGCGGCGACGATCTGGGTCTCGCCGATGACGCGGGCGGCCGGTTCGGGGGTGTCGCCGTCGGCCAGGCTGGCGTTCTTGACCTTGGCCATCGTGTGCATCGCGTGCACGAGGGGGACGCCCCAGCGCTGGGCGGCGAGCCAGCCGACGTGGCCGGAGAGCCAGTAGTGCGAGTGGACGAGGTCGTAGTAGCCGGGGCGGTGGCCGGCCCATGCCTGCATCACTCCGTGCGTGAACGCGCAGAGCTGGGCGGGGAGTTCCTCCTTGGCGAGGCCTTCGTACGGGCCCGCGTCGACGTGGCGGACGAGGACGCCGGGGGCCAGTTCGACGGTCGAGGGGAGGACGGCGGTGGTCGCGCGGGTGAAGATCTCGACCTCGATGTTGATCGCGGCGAGGCGCTGCGCGAGCTCCACGATGTAGACGTTCATGCCGCCGGCGTCGCCCGTGCCGGGCTGGTGCAGGGGTGAGGTGTGCACGGAGAGCATGGCGACACGGCGGGGCTTGCGGTGCAGTCGCAGCCGGGCGGACGTGGCCGGGGAACGCCGGCCGAGCCTGCTGCCGTACTGGCTCACGTGGCGTTCCTCCTCGCTGCGGGCATGGCTGAGGGAGGGCGTGGGGTTCCCTCCAAGGGGGTGCAACGCCAGGGGGCCGGATTCTCATTCCTGCGCATGGGGAATTTGCCGAGGCATTACCCATCGTCGCTCAACCGTTCGAGCTGCTGGTGCGTGGCCGGTTGGTGTACCGGGCAGGTCGTCGGGGGTCGCGGGGCGGGCGTCCGTGCGGACGGTCGCATGATCGGTCGGGGGAGGGGTCGCGGGAGGGGGCGCGGGAGGGGTGCGGGAGGGGTGCGGGACAGGCGGGCCATGTGCATGACCATCGTTTGACCGCTCGCGGAGCTGTCGCCGACCACCCCTTCACCACCTCTTGACCTGCGGCGATACAACCTTTGACAGCGAGGTCACAGGGCTTGTAGACGTGTTGGGCGCTCGGACTCTACGACGTGGTCCCGGGCCCTTCGACCTAAGGACAAGCGTGTCCCTCTCCCCTCGTGCCGCCAGGGCGGCCCGTGTCATAGGCACCTCGACCGCCGCGGCCGCGCTCTCCCTCGCCGCCGCCCACACCGCGCTCGCCTGCACCATCGGCGACTTCACCGCGGTCCCCCTCTGCGACGCCCAGGGCAACGGCGTCATCCGCGTCACGGACAAGGACGCGAGCGGTACGCCGGCCACAGTCAGCCTGTACCTGCAGTTGAGCATGCCCGGGGGCGAGCGGCTGCTCGACACCGAGACCATCGAGCACCCCACCGCGGACGGCGTCAGCGTCGACCTCGATCCACACGGTTGGGCCCCCGGCCAGACCTTCCGGGTCCACGTCAAAGCGGGCGACCAGGTCGACGACGACATCACGCCGATGGTCGTCGTCCCGGACGTGACATGCGACGCCTCCGCCTCCGCCTCGGCGTCCGCCTCCGCCTCCACGTCTGCGTCTGCGTCTGCGTCTGCGTCCGCACAGCCCTCGAAGTCGTCGGAGCCGTCCTCCAGCCCCTCCTCCGCGGAGAGCAGCAGCCCCGTGCCCGCGGTGAGCAGCGCCCCGTCACCCGCGGGCGGCGGCACCCACCTCGCCGAGACGGGCGCCGGCAACGGGACCACGGCGTTCGCGGGCACCGCGGCCGCCCTGGTTGCGGCGGGTGGCGGCATCGTCGTCGCGCTGCGCCGCAGGGCGGCTCGCAACTCCGGCTGACCTGGCGGGCGGCGGGGCGGGAGCCCCCTCCTCTGCGTGCACGGAACTCGCTCGTACACGGAGGCCTCCTCGCGTGCACCGGCCGGAAACTCTGCTCGGGCCCGGCCGGAAGCCTCACTCCGGGTTCGCCGGAACCTCCGCGTCAGCCCTGCTGGTGCAACCGGCGGTGGGGCGGCGCAGGGCTCGGTCCGCGCGTCGACACCGCGCCCGTCATGACGAAGCACGGATGCCGTCGTGGCGGGGCAGGCACCAGCGAGGTCCGGCCCGGCTCAAGGTTCAAGGTTCAAGGCGGCGACACGGAAACCGTTCGTGGCAGCACACACGCGGCACCGGGCGGCATCGGCACGGTGGCGGCCGTGGCCCGGTGCACCCCGCGCCACGGCCGCCACCGGCACCGCGACCGGTCCCCCAGCCCCGTGCCGAGCCGTGGCCACGCATGGGCAGCGCCGCATACCTCGCCACCGTGCCCCGTCCCCGCACACCTCGACACCGCGAGCCGCTCTCGTACCCCCGACTCATCCCGGCAACGCCCAGACACGACCACACTCCTGGGCACCGCAATCCGCCCCCCGCACCCCGGCCCGTCCGGGCAACGCCCAGACACGACCACACTCCTGGGCACCGCAATCCGCCCCCCGCGCCCCGGCCCGTCCGCGCAACGCCCAGACACCACCGAACGCCTCACCACCCCACCCCATCCCCCGCACCCCGGCCCGCCCCGGCAACACACAGACACCACCGAACGCCTCACCACCCCACCCCATCCCCCGCACCTCCGCCCCCGCCTACCCTCATACCTATGACAGCCCGCGCCTCCACCCGCCCCGAAGGCACGGTGACCCGCGGCACCACCAACCCCAACCGGCTGCGTCGCATGGATCGCTGGATCGCGGCGACGCACGGTGCCGAGCTGCGGCGGGCCGGTGAGGCCGTCGCCGTCGACCTCGGGTACGGGGCCGCCCCCTGGACGGCCGTAGAGCTGCTTGCGCGCCTCCGTACCGTCGCGCCGCACGCGCGCGTGGTCGGTGTCGAGATCGAGCCCGCGCGGGTCGCGGCGGCGAAACCGTACGAGCGGGAGGGGCTCGTGTTCCGGCACGGCGGGTTCGAGATCCCGGTGTCGCGGCGGCCGTCGCTGATCCGCGCGGCGAACGTCCTGCGGCAGTACGACGAGGAGCGGGTCGCCGAGGTCTGGGCGCGGCTGTGCGGACGGCTCGCGCCGGCGGGCGGGGGCTCCCGGGGCGGACTGCTGGTCGAGGGGACCTGCGACGAGATCGGGCGACGGCACGTCTGGGTCGCGCTCGGGCCGGAGGGGCCGCGCACGGTCACCTTCGCGGCCCGGCTCGGTTCACTGGAGCGGCCGTCCGATCTAGCCGAACGCCTCCCGAAGGCCCTCATCCACCGCAACGTTCCCGGCGAACCGGTGCACGCCTTCCTCCGCGACTTCGACCGCGCCTGGGCCGCCGCCGCGCCCTACGCCTCCTACGGCGCCCGCCAGCGCTGGATGCGCGCGGTGCGGGACCTCACCGCCGACTGGCCGGTGACGGACGGGCCGGTGCGCTGGCGGCAGGGCGAAGTGACCGTGGAGTGGCGGGCGTTGGCCCCACGGGGGTGAATCCCGGCGCGCGGGTGATCTGCGGGGAACGATCTCCGGCGGCCGTTCGTCACAACGGGCGGGGAGATCGCCATGACAGGTCGTGCCACGTCATGACCTGGAAGGAAAGGGTAGAAGTACGGGAAGTACAGCCTCTGTCGTTTTCTGTGCGGACATGGCACGATCCCCCAGGCGTCCGTAAGTTACTGACGGTCAATCAGAAACGGCAGATGTGGGGGCAGGGGTATGGGAGCGGGCAGGCGAGCCCTGATCACGACGGCCATCGCGGTCGTCTGCGCGGTCACCGTCCTCGGCGCACCCGGCACCGCGTTCGCGAGTCCCACGCCTTCGGCGACCCCGACCGCGACTCCGACCGCGACCCCGACTCCCGTGACCAACAAGGACCTTGAGGCCGTACGCGCGAAGCTCGACGCGCTCTACCACGACGCCGCCGTCGCCACGGACGCCTACAACGCGGCCGAGGAGAAGTCCCAGAAGCAGTCCGCCGAGATCGTCGAGCTGGCCAAGAAGATCGTCAAGGGCCAGGAGAAACTGGACGAGTTGAAGGACCGCGCAGGTGCCGCGGCCCGCTCCCAGTACCGCACGGGCGGCCTCCCGGACGAGGCGCAGCTGATACTGAGCGACAACCCGCAGGCGTTCCTGGACGGCGCCGGCCGGGTGCTCCAGGGCCAGCGCGCCACCAAGGGCCTGATCTCGGAACTGACCCGCACCCAGCAGGACTTGAAGCAGTACACCGCCGACGCCTCCGCCCAGTGGCAGCAGTTGGAGAAGAACCGACTGGCCAAGGCCACCGCGAAGAAGAAGGTCACGACCCAGATCGCGGCGGCCGAGAAGCTCGAGTCCCAGCTGGAGAAGCAGGAGAAGCAGCGGCTGGCCAAGCTGGAGCAGCAGGCCGCGCTGAAGGCGCAGACCGCCTGGCTCGACACCGGCGCGATCAAGGACGCCACCGGGAAGGCGTCCGCCGCGGGCAAGGCGGCCGTGGCCTACGCGACGGCCCAGCTCGGCAAGCCGTACGAGTGGGGCGCCGAGGGCCCGTCGTCGTACGACTGCTCGGGGCTGACCTCACAGGCCTGGGCGAGCGCCGGCGACCCGATCCCGCGCACCTCGCAGGAGCAGTGGCGGCAACTGCCGCACGTCGCCGTCAAGGACATGCGCCCCGGCGACCTGATCATCTACTTCGACGACGCCAGCCATGTCGCCATGTACATCGGCGACGGCGCGATCATCCACGCCCCGCGGCCGGGGCGGACGGTGACGGTCGCGGGAGCGGGTTCGATGAAGATATTGGGCGTTGTGCGCCCGGATGCATGACTTGTCCGGTCGGCAGGTGAGGTTTCGGCGGGTAACCCGGGTCACGTGACCTGGCCCACGCCCCATCCGCCCCAAACCCCCGCCCGGCGTGACCTTCGTCATCCCGCCCCCGGCGCCCTGTTGCCCAACTGCGGTACAGGACACGGCATATGACTGTGGCCGCCTGCCAGGCGACCTGCCTCACACCATTCCTTTACGGCGCCCACTACCGCTATGGTCCCCGTCGGTGGGTCGAGGTCCCTCGCCCCACCGTGCCCTCGGGGGGAGGGAAGGAACCAGGACGATGCCCGCACCCATACCGCGGCAGAGAGCGATCCCGGCCGCGGAAAGTGGTCAGGCGCAGACGCCGGCACAGGCCGCACCCGTCGCACCTACGGCACCCGTAATCGGCGGTCCCTCCGCAGACATGCCCGCGGACAGCCCGGAGGCCGTCTCCGGAGCCACCGAGGCCCCACGCACGCAGGGCACGGCCGACGAGGCCGACGACGACGTCACGGTCACCGGCGGCAGCACGGCCGAGGCCACGCACCGCCCCGCCCACGGCACCCCGGCGGCCGGTCACCTCACCCTGCTGATGATCGAGGACGACCCGGGCGGGTCCCCCGTCGTACCCGAGCTGCTCGACCCCACCGGCAAACCGATCCGGGTCCGCACCGCCCGCAACCTCACCGAGGCCGAGCGGCTGCTCACCGACGACGTCCACTGCATCCTGCTCGACCTCGCGCTGCCCGCCCCCGGCCGCGCCGCCGACGGCACCGACGACGAGCTCGCCGTACTCAGACACGTCCTGCGGATCGCGCCCCACCACGCCGTCCTCGCCCTCACCGCGTCCGGCGACACCGAGCGCGGCGCCGAGGCGGTCCGGGTCGGCGCCCAGGACTATCTCTTCCGCGACGAGCTGGACGGCCGGCTACTCAGCCGCGCGATCCGCTACGCGGTGGAGCGGAAACGTTCCGACCGCGCGGAGCGCAAGCTCACCGAGTCCAAGCTGCGCGCCCAGGAGAACGCCCGCCTCGAACGCGGCCTCCTGCCCACCCCCCTCCTGGAGGGCTCGCAGCTCCACTTCGCCGCCCGCTACCGCCCCGGCCGCTCCCGCGCACTGCTCGGCGGCGACTTCTACGACACCGTGCGCACCCCCGACGGCACCGTGCACGCGATGATCGGCGACGTCTGCGGCCACGGCCCCGACGAGGCCGCGCTCGGCGTGGAACTCCGCATCGCCTGGCGGGCGTTGACCCTGGCGGGCCTGTGCGGCGACCAACTCCTCGGCACACTGCAACAGGTCCTGGAGCACGAGCGCGCCGACGACGAGATCTTCGCGACGCTCTGCACGGTCGACATCGCCCCCGACGGCCGCCGCGCGGGCCTCTGCCTGGCCGGCCACCCGTCCCCGCTGCTCGCCCGCCCCGGCCGCCCGGCCGAACTTCTCCCCTACGACAACAACGGCCCCGCTCTCGGCCTGCTCCCCGGCGCCCGCTGGCCGCGGATGCAGGTGGAACTGGGCGCGGAGTGGAGCCTGATGCTCTACACGGACGGCCTGATCGAGGGCCACGTCGGCAAGGGCCGCCGTGAACGGCTCGGCCAGGACGGCATGGTGGCCATGGTCCGCCGCCAACTGGCCGAGGGCCTGCGGGGCGAGGAACTGCTCCGGGCGGCGGTGAACGAGGTCCGCGACCTCAACGGCGGCGAGCTGACGGACGACGTGGCGGTGGTCATGCTGGACCGCACGCCGTAGCCCGGGCTTCCCGGCCGTAGGGCCGGGTGTTGGTTCAGCGGGTGTTTCAGCGGCCGCCGTTGTACGGGCCGTAGGGGCCGTCGCTGCTGGAGCCGCCGGAGCGGCGGCCGCCGCCGCCCGAGACCTGCTTCACGGCGGGCCGGACGTCCACGATGTAGACGATGCTCGCGACCGCGCCGGCGATGGGGAGCATCGCCAGGACCGAGAACAGGTAGCTCACCACGAGGGTGATGCCGAGGATGATCAGCCAGAAGACCTTGTTCTGCTTGCCCGCGGCGCGGAAGGCGTCCTCGCGCCGGAACGCGGCGTCGGCCAGCCCGAAGGCGGCCAGGCCCATGAGGAGAATCTTCAGGAGCCCCATGAACCCCGCGAAGCCCAACACCAGAATGCTGCTCACAGCCCGCTCCTTCCCGACGTCTACGCCGCCACCGTACCCGTAGAACGGGCCGGGCATCCCGAAGGTGCCCGGCCCGTATCCGTATGCGTATCCGTGCCCGCGTGCTACTTGGCGGGCGGAGTCGTCTTCTTCGCGGTGGTCTTGCGGGCCGCCGGAGCCTTCTTCGCAACGGGCTTGGGGGCGGGCTTCTTGACCGGGGCGGCCGGGGCCGGAGCGGGCTCGGCAACCTTCACGACGACGGGCTCGGCGACCGGCGTGGGGTCGGGCTCGACCGCGACGGCCAGCTCCTCGATCTCGTCGGCGGCCTCGCCGCGCCAGGTCTTCACGGCCTGCTCGCCGTGCTCGGCGACCTTCTCGTAGGTCTCGCGGGCCTTGACGGCGTACTCGGCGGCGACGCCGACACCGCGCAGCGCGAAGTCCTGGGCGGACTCGCCGAACTTCTTCAGGTCGGCGTCGAACGTGCTGCCGAGCTTCTTGAGGTCGCCGTCGAGGGACGCGATGAAGTCGTTGACCTTGGTCTGGAAGGTCTCCTGCGCCTCCTTCGCCCTGGCGCCTGCCTCCTTCGCCTTGGCACCGGCCTCCTTGGCACGGGCGGCGGCCTTCTCCTGCACGGCCTTCGGGTCGGTGCCGCGCACGGCGTCGATCCGGGCCGGCGCCTCGGCACGCAACTGCTCGACCAGGCCGGGGACCTTCTTGGCCTGCTGGAGCGCGAGGTCGGCGGTGCCGGCGGCGAAGTAGAGGGGGGTGGGGTCGCTCAGGGTCTTGCGCAGGTCATCGGTGATGGCCATGGTGATGGTCCTCCCGGTCGCTATCAGTTGAGGGTTTGTCGTGCACGTCCGCGGTCATCCGGCCGTCTTGTGCTGCCCGGCGCTCTCGTCGCCGTCGCCCTGACCGGCCGTCCGCTCCCGCGGTCCGGCGTCGCTGCCGTCCGTCGTGCCTGGGGTGCTCTCCTCGTCCCCGTCGGCGATCTCGAACCCGTTCTCCTTGCGGAAGGACTCGTAGATCTGAAGCAGCACCTGCTTCTGCCGTTCGGTGAGCGTGGGATCGGCGAGTATGACGGCACGCGTCTCGACCTCGTCCCGGTCCCGCTCCGCGTCAAGGATGCCGGCTCGCACATACAGCGTCTCGGCGGAGATCCGCAGCGCCTTGGCGACCTGCTGCAACACCTCCGCGCTCGGCTTGCGCAGCCCGCGCTCGATCTGACTCAGATACGGATTCGACACCCCGGCGGCATCGGCGAGCTGCCGCAGAGACAGCTGCGCGTTGCGCCGCTGCTCACGGAGATATTCGCCTAGATTGCCGACGTTGAGCGTTGCCATGCCTCCACCTTGCACCACCCGCGCTAACTATTGCAAGCACCTGCTTGCAAAAGTGTGCCATGCCACTTGTGGTGACGGCGAGTGTGTCTGAGCACGAGGGTTGTCACTTGAGCAGGACAACTGTCACCGCTCAGCTCGGCGGACTCCCGTGCAGGCGAGGACTGCGTCGGCGTCGTCGGCGAGGAAGAGCATGAAGGCCCACGTCCGGTCCGGTGAGAAGATGCAGCCGATCCTGACCTGAGCGGCTTCGAGCCCTGTGAGGATGTCGACGGTGGACGGCAAGGCGAGAGTCTCAGTGCCTCGCTTCCTCGCCCGTCGGAGGCGTGCCCCGTAGATGCCGGCAAGCTCCTGACCGGGAACGCGGCCGTCCCATACGACGAAGTCGCCTCCGTCGAGAAGCGCCGCTCTGGCGGGTTCGCAGGCCGTGGTCTGGTCGCCCAGCATCTCGGCGAGTTCCGCCCGGTCCATCTGTCGTCCTCTCTCGTGCGGTGCCGATGTCCGCTCAGTCGTCGAAGCGGAACTCAGGTCGGGTCCAGAGGGTGAGGTCACTGCTGGTGGCGACCGCCAGGGTCAGGCCGGAGGGAGAGAACCCGGCTGCGCGGAGTTCCGAGTACTCGGAGTGGAAGATGTGCCACCACGTCCCTCCCGCCGGGCCTTTGTGGGACCCGCCGTCGGCAGAGAGGACGACGCGGTCGTGGGGCCACTCGGGGCTGACGATGTCCAGGGTCCAGCCGTCTGGTGTAGTGCTGTGAAGGCCGCCGCCGAAGAGACCGGCGATGCGCACCGGGGCGCCCGCGATCGGGCCGAGCCCGGGGCAGGCGAGGTCCGGGTGGGCGTCGGGAGTGCTCGTTTCGAGGTAAGGGTCCCTGTCGCGGGCGATCTTCTCGCCGGTGACCGCGTCGAAGAGTCCGTGGCCGTCGCTGGACACGACCATGACGAGGTCGTGGCCGCTGTCGGGATGAACGGCGAATCCGATACCGAGAAGGCCCCCGATGGGCGTTCTGCGGTCCAGCACCGGCTGCCACGGCTCCGGGGTCGGCAGGACGGGGGCGGCGAGGTAGCGCTCGCGCAGCTTCTGCTGGTACTCCGTGATCAACTCGTCTCCTCGGTGCGATTCGCGTCGAGGGTCTCTCGCGCAGCGACCCAAGTCGACTCGAATTCCCGGCGGGTGATCTCGGCAGCGCCGTCCGCTTCTCGCCAGCCGTGCAGGGTGCCTTCCGCGAGGACGCCGTACTGCCGCTCGTAGGAGGCCATGGCTGCGAGGTCGCCGTGGTCGCGGATCTCGATGACCTCCGCCAGCAAGGCTGCGGTCACGGGCCGGCGCTGAAGTCCTTGCAGGTCGACGTGCCGTAGCGCCCATTCCTCGTCGTCGAGCTCGAAGTACGACCAGATGTCGCTCTCGCCGTCGTAGGCGCGGATCCACAACGTCACGACCCTGTACTCCCGAAGCTGCGGGCGATTCCCGGGGATCGTGTATCTCGTCCCGGAACCGGACCTCCCGTTCCGCCGGCTCACCCAGGCGATCGTAGACCGGTGGCCGCAAGCCCCGCCGTTCGGCGGGCGGTTCGACGAGGTCGTCCCGCATCTGACCATCGCCCAGGGGCAGGACGACGCCGTACTGAAGGAGGCCGAGGCGGATCTTCGCGGCCGGCTTCCCGTCACCGGCCGTGTGTCGTCGGTCGATCTGATGGTCCACGACGGGAAAGGGTGGCAGCAGCGGGCGTCGTTCGCGCTCCGATGAAGGAGCGCGTTGCTGAAAAACCATGCGAGATGGGAGTGCGATTCCCTCGGTCGGTGATCCGTCAGTCGCCGCTCGGCTGGGCTTCGGTGCGGGCGAGACTTCGTACCGCTGAGGCCGGAGAAGTCGTTCGCAGCCAGTCACGACCGAGGTGGCCGCGAGGCGCCGGCGATGACGGTGGTCACCATCTTGCGGACGGCGGCGGTCTGCGGCGGGGCGCTTGCCCGGTCGGCGAACAGCAGGTGCCCGGCGCCGACGAGGGTGGGGGCGAGGGTGTCGATGTCGGCATCGCCGGCCAGGCGCCCCAACTCCCGCTCGGCGGTGAGGTAGGCGGCGATCATGGCGGTGCCCTGTACGGCCAGGGGGATGCCGGTCAGACCGGCCTCGCGCAGTCGGGCGCGGAGGCCGTCACGGAAGATGATGAGCGCGACGACGGCCACCGTGACCGGACCGAACAGGTCCTGCAGCGCGTCGGCGAGGTTGTCCACCACGCTCCCGGTGCCGGCGGCCGCGCGCAGAGTCGTGGTTCGGTCCTCGATGCCGCGGACGCGGTCGAGAACCAGTTCCGCCAGGAAAGCGTCGAAGTCGGTGAAGTGCCGGTGCAGCACTCCCTTGGCGCAGTTCGCCTCCTCCGTGACCGCCCGGCTGGTCAGCGCGTCGGGCCCGTCCCGAAGCAGGACGCGCTCGGCGGCTTCGAACAACTGGCCGCGCACATTGTGGATGTGCACCCCTGACGGCATCTCTCCCTCTCCGCGCCGGCCCAGCCTTAACAAGTGGGCAACCGCCCATTAGTGTGGGCGCATGCCCACTTTATCGCAGGGCCCGCCGGACAGGTCCGGACCGGAGCCCCACCGCCACCGTCAGACGGCCGAGTCGTTCGGGGTGGACGCCGAACGCTACGACCGCGCCCGGCCGCCGTATCCCCAAGCCCTGGTGGACAGGATCGTCGCGGCAAGCCCCGGTCGGCGCGTCCTCGATGTCGGAGCCGGGACCGGCATCGCGGCCCGGCAGTTCCAGGCGGCCGGCTGCACGGTGCTCGGTGTCGAGCCCGACGAGCGGATGGCCGCCTTCGCGCGACGCAGCCGAGTCGAGGTCGAGGTCGCCAGGTTCGAGAACTGGCAGCCGGCCGGGCGGCAGTTCGACGCGGTCGTCGCCGGCACCGCCTGGCACTGGGTGGACCCCGTCGTCGGCGCGGCCAAGGCGGCCCAGGTGCTCCGGCCCGGCGGCCGGCTCGCGCCCTTCCACCACGTCCCCCAGCTCCCGGCCGAGGTGATCGACGCCCTCGCCGAAGCACTCCACCGGGTCGCCCCCGACTCCCCGTTCGGCCCCGGCCTGCTGAGGGGATCGGCCGTGGACGCATACCAGCCGCTGTTCGCGAGAATCGCCGACGGGATCCGGCGGACCGGCAGCTTCAGCGAGCCGGAACAGTGGCGCTTCGCCTGGGAGCGCGCCTACTCCCGAGAGGAATGGCTCGACCAGCTCCCCACCTTCGGCGGCCTCACCCAACTCCCCGCGGACGCGATGGCGGAGGTCCTGGACAGCGCCGGGACCGCGATCGACAGGCTCGGCGGCCACGCCACCATGCCCTACACATCCGTCGTGATCACCTCGACCCGCTCCCGCACGGCCTGACCGCCGCGGACGTCGGGCACCGCCGGGCGCGACCAGACCGCGACGAGCACCCTGGCGGCGGCTGCCCACGGTTGAGTGGGGCATCGACCGCCGACCTGTCCCCTCAGCCGTAGACACCGCAGGTCAGAACCTCCTCCCGCCCAGAGTCATCCGGGACAGGACAACGGGGCTCATGGTCACCGAGGCCGGTAGGCCGTGGCCAGTACGGAGACGGTGACCCGGTCGGGCAGGGGACCGTGACCCCTCAGGTCCGTGTGGGTCAGGTGGCGGGCGCTCGGTGTCATCCCGATCAGGTCGATGACCTCTTGCCTGGTCAGGGGTGTGGTGTAGGCGACGTGCCGGGTCCCGGCGGCCTGGAAGTACGGGTCCAGCGCCTGCCGCAGGCGCTGTTCCTTGTCGGGGTCGATCGTGACCACGTCCGGCACCTGGCCCCGTAGCTCGGCCAGGTGCCGCTCGTCGGGGCGCAGCACGATCAGCCGCCCGGTCGGACGGAGCACTCGGTGGAACTCGGAGGGGTTGCGCGGGGCGAACACGTCCAGCACGACGTCGACCCCCTGGTCCACCAAGGGAAAAGGACGGAACACGTCCCAACTCGCCGCAGCCGCTCGCGGATGGGCTCGGGCCGCCGAGCGCAGGGCGCGTGCCGACGTGTCGAGCCCCAGGCCGCGGGTGCCGGGCAGGTGATCGAGTACGCCGGCCAAGTAGTGGCCGGTGCCGCATCCGACGTCCACGACCGTGCCCCGCGCAGGCAGGACGTCGGCCGCCATACGGGTCAGGGTCCGGTGGATGGGGGCGTACCTGCCGGTGGACAGGAACCGGTTTCGGGCCTGGACCATGGCCGCGTCGTCACCGCTGGTGGCGCGGACGCCCGTGAGCAGGCTGACGTAGCCCTGACGGGCGATGTCGAAGGTGTGGCCCGCCGGGCAGCGCAGTGAGCCGCGGCCGGGTCGGAGACGGGCGTGGCACACCGGGCAGCGCAGCAGGTCGAGAAACGGTTCGAGGGCAGGGGGAAGCAACGCGGGCACAAGGCACTCCTGGCAATGGTGGAGGAAAGGGACCGTGCCTGTACGCGTGCGCGAGAGCCGCCGTCGCGAGAAGAACGGGGCCCGGCGTCCCGCCGCCTCGATGCGGGCGGCACGGGGAAGCAGGAAGACGGATCACGTAACAGGCACACCAAGGAGGGCGACGCCCTACGGCATCGCCCTCAACGCCTCGTGATCACAGAGCCTGGATGTGCTGGGTCCACATGTCCCCACCTTACGAGCCGGCACCAGCAGCCGCGCACTCCAGGTGGGGCCGCGTCCGTCGATCCCGCCACCCGGATCCCGGAGCCAACCAGACTGGTATCCATGGCAGTTGAGCGGATCTGGTTGGACGTTCCCTTCGTCGAGAAGGAGCAGGCGAAGGACCGTGCTCGCCCCCCGGGCAACACCTCCGTCGGCCCGACCGCTCACGTCAACGAGACCGCCACCCGGATCCGGGGCGTCCGGCACTCCCTCACCGAGGAGCAGCAATGACCTCCGGCCTCCGCATCACCTGGACGCTGGGTTCACACGGATGGGCCGACTGCACCCTCGACGACCATCGCGCGAAGGCCGAACTCACCGCGTCCCACATCACCCACGCACCCGAGGAGTTCCTGACCGCGGTGGCCCGGCTCGTCGCGGGCGAGACGGAGACCCGTGCCCAGTTCGAGGCCGAGCCGACCGCCTACCGGTGGATCTTCTACCGCGAAGGCGAGGACATCTGGATCCGCGTGCTGGAACTGCGCCACGGCGGCGATCACGACACCAAGGGAACCGAGATCTGGTCCGGTCAGCTCGGTCTCGACCAGCTCGCCCGCGCGGCGATCCGCTGCTTCGACGAGGTCGCGCGGACCTACGGCGAGAGCGGCTATCGGGGCAAGTGGGGCGAGCACTTCCCCCGAACCGAACTCGAAGCCCTCAGACACCTCTGGCGCACTCACCGGCATCCCGAGGACACCTAGTCCGGACAGCGCACACCGCTCAGGTCGGGACTCACCCTCTACGCTCCCCGGTCATGACCGATGAGACGCTCGATCCGCTCGACCCGCTCACCCTCGACCACTCCCGGCCCGGCCCCCTCACCCTCCTCGCTCCCGAGCAGCTGTGGCTCGTCAAGGAGCTGCCGGACGACCCGGTCGGCGTCTGTACCGCCGTGCGGGACCTGGTCATCCAGCCGGCCGACGCCACCGAACTCGGCCTTCCCGAGCGGCGGTTCGCGGAGAAGGACATACGGCCGGTGAAGGAGCTGGTCGCCACTCTGACCGCGCTGGACCCCAGTCCCCTGCACTACGGCCGGCCGGCCGGCCGAGAGAAGGGTGGTGGGTACGTGCCGCCACTTCGCCACCATCGCCTGCGCGTTCCTGCGGGCGCGGGGCATCCCGTCCCGGGCCAGGTGCGGCTTCGGCACCTGCTTCCTGCCGGGACGCGGCCTCGACCACTGGATCACCGAGTACTGGAACGCCGACGAACGGCGCTGGGTGCGCGTCGACACGGAGCATCTCGGCCACGACTACGTCGAGCGCCCGGACGACCTCGCGCCGGGCGAGTTCCTGACCGGCGGCGAGGCGTGGATCCAGTACCGCGAGGGTCTGATCGACCCGCACCTGTTCGGGGTGCCCGGCACCGATCACGCCTGGGGCCCCGCCGAGATCAGCGGCAACGCCGTCCGCGACCTCGCCGCCCTCTGCAAGCGGGAGATGCTGCCCTGGGACGAGTGGGGCCGGATGACCGACGCCTACGAGAACAGGACCGGCCCCGACTACGACCGCCTCATCGACACCGTCGCCGAGACCTGCGCCGAAGCCGAACCGACGGCTCTGGCCCGCCTGTTCAGCAGGGCCGAGCTGCTGGTTCCGCGGCAGATGATCGACTGACGTCCAGTACGCCAAGCACGTCCATCACAGCCACCACAGCCACCCCGTCCAGCCGCCCCCGCGAATGATCGCTCGGCCGAGACCCCGGACGCCGGAG
The DNA here is from genome assembly GCF_044766845.1 of Streptomyces sp. NPDC101776. NCBI lineage: Bacteria > Bacillati > Actinomycetota > Actinomycetes > Kitasatosporales > Streptomycetaceae > Streptomyces > Streptomyces sp. NPDC101776. The sequence continues at coordinate 347,970 of NZ_JBIWMV010000006.1, forward strand.
CCCGGGCGACATCGGCGAAGTACTGCTCGTAGGCGTCCGGGGCGAGGCCGAGGGTGCCCCCTGAGTGAGGCCGACGAACAGTGCTCTGAGCGCGGTGGCCGGACGTTGCGCCGGGTACGACGTCACGGCGCCCCCGTTGTACGACCTGCCCGTGAACAGCGCGACCAGGTGGCTCTCCCGCTACCCGTTCCACGCCCGCAACTTGTCCGGATTGACCACCAGCCACAGGTCGGTGATCAGTCCACCCCCCACCCCCACCGCGAGCACGGCGAACGTGGTTCCCCCGATCCGGACCGCCACCCCGGGCGTCCCGTTGACGTCCTCCTCGACGAGTTCCACCTCGGGTTCCCGGCGCATGAGGCCGAGGAAGAGGCGGGCCACCTTGTCGCGGCCGACGACCGGACGCAGGGCCGCCCGCACCTTGCCGCCGCCGTCGCTGCGCGACTCGACCGCGGGGTCGAGGAGGGCGACCAGCGCGTCGAGGTCACCGGTCTCGCAGGCCTCGCGGAACGCGGAGACGACGCGCCCGTGTTCCTCCGCCGTACTGCTGCCGTGCGGCCGGTGGGCCAGGCGCCGGCGTGCGGAGGAGGCGAGTTGGCGGCAGGCCGCGGGCGTACGGCCCACCGTCTCGGCGATCTCGGTGAACGGCATCCCGAACACGTCGTGCAGGACGAAGGCGACCCGCTCGGCAGGAGTTATCGAGTCGAGCAGCACCAGCATCCCCATGCTGACCGACTCGTCGAGGGTGATCCGGTCGGCCGGATCGTCCGCGCCCGCACCGCCCGTGCTGGTCCACCCGGCCCCGTGCCGCACCGGCTCCGGCAGCCACTCGCCGGTGTACCGCTCCCGCCGCGCCCGCGCCGAGCCCAACTGGTCGAGGCAGATCCGCGAGGCGACCCGGGTCAGCCACGCCATCGGCACGTCGATCGCCCGCTGCCCCTCCTCGGACAGGGCGTACCAACGGGCGTACGTCTCCTGTACGACGTCCTCGGCGTCCTGCACCGAACCGAGCATCCGGTACCCGAGGTTGAGCAGCCGACGCCGCTCGGCCATGAGCGACCCGATGGTCGGGTCCTGACCCGGACCTGACGGCGGCGAGGGTGGCGACGGTGACGAGGGTGGCGGCAGCGCATCGGACACGGCGGGTCATCCTCCCTGAGCAGGACTGCGGCGCCGCGCAACATGCTCCGCGAGCCACGCATCGAAGGTCTGACCGCCCCGCTCCCCGGGGGCCCCGGCGACCGGCAACTGCCCGTCCCCCGTCATCGCCGCCCCCACCGCACCCGGCATCCGCACCGGCAGCACCAGTCGCCGCTCCTGCCGGGCCCGCAGCAACCGGCGCACCATGTCGACGAGTTGCTCGACGCGCGGTCCGGCGAGATCCGGGGCCATGCCCTGCGCCGGGGCCAGCGCGAGCCGCACCAGGTGCCGGGCGACCTCGCGTGCCGCGACCGGCTGGGTCCGCATCCGCGGCACCACCGCGAGCGGCCCCGGCACCCGGTCGAGGGTCTGCTCCGCGAACTCGTGGAACTGCGTCGCGCGCAGCACCGTCCACGGCAGCGGGCCCTCCTTGACCACGTCCTCCTGGCGGAGTTTGCCCCGGTAGTAGCCGAGGCCGACCCGGTCGATGCCGACGATCGACAGCACCACGTGATGCCGTACGCCGGCCCGCTCGCCCGCGTCCAGCAGCCGGCGCCCGACGGTGTCGAAGAACGCGACCGACTTCCGCGCGCTCGTGGTCGTCACGTTGCTCACGTCGACGACCGTGTCCACCCCGTCGAGCGCGGCATCGAGCTCCGCGCCCCCGGCTAGGAGGTCCACACCCCGCGACCGGCTCAGCACCACCGCCTCCTGCCCGGCCGCGACCAGTTCCTCGACCACGTACCGGCCCACCAGCCCGGTACCGCCCGCCACCGCCACCCGCATGCCGACCCTCTCCTTCACCGGGACCCACCCCGCTGACCAGCACGGGCCGACCCCGCCACCGGCACCAACAGCACCGCCGCCAGCAGCACCAACGCGGCCAGGAACACCACGTTCAGCACCTGGTCCCGCGTCCCGTACATGTCGAGGTGCTGCACGTGATAGCTGAAGTGCAGCACGTTGAAGACCAGCCAGACCGCACCTGTCGTCTGGACCAGCCTGGTGTTCCGCACCTGGCGCAGCGCGATCAGCGTCAGACAGGCCAGCGCGAGGAACATCGCCCCCGCGTCCTTGGCGAGATGCTCGTTGTAGGGACCGAGCTGGGGCAGCCACTTCAGCCCGAGCCCGGGGAAGTTCGCGTACCACCCCGTCGGCGAGAAATAGGCCCAGAGGCCTGTGTACAGACTGACCACGGCCAGCAGACCGAGGCTGAGGTACCGGATTCTTGTGTTCATACCGGTACGACGACACAGCCCCCGCGAATGTCAGGCGAACTCACATGTCAGGCGAACTCACATGTCAGGCCGAGCGCCGGACCGCCGACCCGGTCGCCTCCCGCACCATGAACACGTCCACGGCGTCCTCCGCCTCGACGACGAACCCGTACCGCTCGTACAACCGCCGGGCCGGACTCCCTCGCAACACGTTCAGCCGTACGACGGGAACGCCGTCCCGGTCGCACCGCTCCAGCAGTTCCCGCAGCACACCGGAACCGATCCCGCCGCCCTGAAGCCGCGCGTCGAGATAGAAATGCTCCAGCCAGTGACAGCCGGCATCCGCGTCCGGCCGTAGCGCCACGCATCCGGCGAACGCGCCGCCCACCTCGATCACCCAGGTGCACTCCGGCTCGAACCCGTCCCGCAGCCGTTGCCGCACGCGCCGGGCGTCGTAGCGCCCGAGCCGTTCCAGATCGGCGCGCAGCACCTCCGCGCGCAGCTCGGCCACCACCTCGACGTCGGCCGCCGACGCGGGCCGTATCTCCCAGTCCGCCATGATCGGCACGCTACCGCGCGGCCTTGTGCCCCACAGAAATCAATGGCATCCCGCGACCCCCGCTGCTGGAATGACCCGATGCAGGACGACGACACATCGGTGGTCATTGACCGCGGGCAGCACGAGAACTCCAAGACCCCCTGGGACGAGGGGAGTTGGCGCGGCGAGCTGCTCGGCTGGGCCGACCGCGAACTCGCGGCGAGAGGACTGCGTACGGCGGGCCGACGGGGTGTGCGGCTGCGCCCTTGGTCCGTACTGGTCCGCATCCCGGTCGAAGGCGTGGATGCCGTCGGCCGCCCGGCCACCGTATGGCTGAAGGCGAGCCCCCCGGCCGGCGCCTTCGAGGCCCCCCTCACCGCCGCACTCGCCCGCTGGGTCCCGGAGTACGTCCTGCACCCCCTCGCCGTCGACGCCGACCGCGGCTGGTCGCTGCTCCCCGACGGCGGCGACCTCTTCCGGCAGGTCCTCGACCGCGGCCCGGCCGACCCCCGCGACTGGGAGGAACCCCTGCGCCAGTACGCGACGATGCAACGCGCGCTCGTCCCGCACGCCACGGCCATGGAACAGCTCGGCGTCCCCAGCGCCCGCACGACGGCACTGCCCCAAGTCTTCGACCGGACAGTGGAGTTCATCCGGTCCGCCCTCCCGGCGAGCACGGACGTGGATCCCGCGAGGCTGCACGCCCTGCGCCCCCGTCTGGTCAACTGGTCTGCGGAACTGGCCGAGTTGGGCGTCCCCGACTCCCTTGACCACTCCGACCTGCACGACGGCCAGTTGTTCCACCCGGAGCCCGGCCGCTTCACCTTCTTCGACTGGGGCGACGCGGCCGTCTCGCACCCGTTCTGCAGTTTCCTGGTCCCGGCCGGCGACATCGCGGAACGCTACGGCCCCGAGTCGCTCCCCCGTCTGCGCGACGCCTACCTGGAGCCCTGGACGGGAAACGGCCGTACCAGCAAGGAACTTCACCGCGCCCTGTCCCTGGCGGAACGGCTCGGTGCCATCGGCCGCGCGGTCTCCTGGGGCCGGCACTTCCCGGGCGCGTCCGACGAGACGCGCGCGGCGGGCGCGAGGGCGAGCGCGCGGTGGCTGCTGAAACTGTCGCCGGACGAACCCCTCACGACCGGTTGACGGCCAACCACGCCTCCATGGCGGCGAAATCCGCCCCCGTGATCCCGTACCGATGGTCGACGCGTCGCAGCAAGGCCCGTTCGGGATGATGGGCGGTCACCCAGTCGCGGTCGGCGTCCCGGATCTCGTCGTCCACCCAGACGAAGGGCCGCCCGGCGGCCCAGGCGACGAGCGACCGGGTCTTCCAATGCAACCCGCCGCCCTCCTCCTCCGCTTCCCCTTCCTCGGCCGGATCGGGCCAGTCCACCAAGGGGAGTTGGGGCAATCCGAGCCAGGGCGCGACGCACACGTTCGCGTCGTCCATCCAGGTCGTCGCCCACACCAGTTCGCACCGCAGCGCGGTGAGCCGCGACCCTAGCGAGGGATCGATCCGGGTCAGCAGGGGAGGGTCGTCGGCCGTGGGCGGCGCGAAGCCCGGCGCGAACACCGGGTAGGGCCGCGACGCACCGAACGGAAGCAACGTCCCGTCGACATCGAGGAAGAGAAGCATCGCGACCAGGATCGACCACATCCCGCTCCCCCGCCAGACACGTCACTCCCCTCTTCCACTCCTCTGCGCCAAGCAGGTCACACCTCTTACGCCCCGCAGGTCACCCTTCGAACCCGCCCGCGCGCAGCAACTCCTCGACCCGGGCCCGGTGCGCCGCCTCCCACTCGTCGAGGCTCTCGCCGGCCTCCTGATCGAGCCGCGCCAACGCCCCCGCGAGCACCTCGGCCCGCCGCGCACCCGGCACGACCACGACCCCGTCGTCGTCGGCCACCACGACATCCCCGGGGTCGACGGCGACTCCCCCGCACCGTACCCGCTCGTTCAGCGGCAGTACGGCCTTCTTGACCCCGGGGATCGGCACGACCCCCCGCCCGAACACGGGGAAGCCGTCCGCCCGCACCTCTCCCAGATCCCGGATCACCCCGTCGACGACGAACCCGGCCACACCGCGCCGCTGCGCGACGGCACACACGTTCCCGCCGGCGAGCGCGTACTCCACGTCCCCGGACTCCACGACGATCACCGCGTCGGGCTCGGCACGGTAGATCGCCGCGTGCAGCATGAGGTTGTCCCCCGGAGGACACCGCACGGTGAAGGCCGGCCCGACAAGCCGCCGCACCGGGCTCCACAGCGCACGGATGCCGAGATCCATCACCTGCGCCGGGCCGAGCAGGTCGGCGAGGGTGGTCGTGGGGATGTCCTCGAAATCGGTGATGCCAGTCGCAGTCATACGACGGACGCTATCGCCCCGCCCTTGGCTGCCGAGGCGGCCCTCCTCGTGCGGCCAACTCCCTTATGCCAAGGCGCGGGCAAGGTAGGGATTGGCGCTTCGGCGGACGGTCAGGCCCAGGGAACCGGTGGCCGCCGCCAGGGTCATCGCGTACGAGTCCACGGCGCGGCGGACGTTGGGAGCGTCCAGGCTCGCTCCGGTGACCAGGCGGTCGAGGTCCACGTACGCGGACCGCACGATCTCGATCCAGCGGTAGACGCGCCAGTCCTTCTCCCAGTCCCTGGTGTACGCGGCGGGCAGATCACGCTCCCAGCGGCGGAACATGCGGTCGCGGATCTCCGGCCGGGTCGGGGTGAGGTGCATGTGGCGGACCAGGTCGTAGAGGGGGTCGCCGACCACCGCCATCTCCCAGTCGATGATCGTCAGCGCCAGGCTGTCGTCGCGGCGGACCAGGTTCCACGGGTTGAGGTCCCCGTGCAGCAGGGTGGAGGCCCGGTGGCTCACCTCGTACCGCGAGAGGATCTCCCGGAGCCGGAACGAGTCGGGGAGTCCCACGAACCTGGCCAGTTGCTGCGACTCCTTCGGCAAACCCTGTACCAGAGCGACGAGTTGTTCGCTCAGCCACCGGTAGAAGCCACCGACGCCCGCCGCGAGCGGGTCGACCTGGATGTAGTCCACCTCGGTCAACGCGCCGAGTTGGGCGATGAGCCCGTCCGCCTCGTGCGGCAGCAGCCCGTGCACCGGGTGGTTGGGCTGCTTACGGGTGTCGCCCGGACCTTCGTAGGTGTGGATGGCGAACAGGTCCTTGGAGTACGTCGGGATGTCGACGGCCCATTTGGAGTGACTCTCGCCCAGTGCCAGGACCCTCGGTGCCGCCACCGCCGCGTTCGACCGCTCGATGGCCTGCAACACGGCGTGCTCACTGAGAAAACTGCGCTCCCGCCGGTAGACGTTCGCCACCTTGCGCCGCACCACGACGGGGAAGGCCGTGCCCGGTACCCGGACCACGGTGTTGAGATGCGCGGTGCCCTTGAACACCCGGCTGGCCGGTGCCGCGCCTTCCAGGAACAGGGCGTCCTTGACGGCGGCGTAAGGGAAGGCGGGGTGCTCCGGGACGCGCAGGTCCTTCTTCCAGGCGATCGCCGACCGGCCGGCCGTACCGCGCCGCGCGGAACCGCCGGCCCCGGCGGAGGCCCGCCAACGGAACAGGATCCGCTCGATCTCGCGCTCACCGGGCACATGACTGAGCCGCAGCGGCTCCGCACCCGCCTCCAGGGCCCGGCGGACGGCGGCCGTCGCCTCGTCCAGACTCTTCTGGTCGAACCGTTCCTCCAGGGACTTCGCGGCCCGCATGACGTCCGGGTAGACCGACTGCGCCCGCTCGAACGCGACGTAGTGCCGCAGGTCCTTCGCCAGACCGTTGACGGCCGCGGGCCGGACGGCCTGCATGGCGTGCCCCCAGGCCTCGACGACCTCGTCCCACTGGTACGACGGGTAGTGCATCCGGACGAGGTGGGTCGCGAGGTCGTGCAACGGATCGCCGAAGGTCGCCAGTTCCCAGTCGACGCAGATGAGCGGCGGGTCACCGGCGTACGACATGATCAGGTTGTCGCGGTGCAGGTCGGCGTGGAGCAGGCTGTACGGTCGCCGCGCCATGACCGGTACCCGCTCGGCCAAGCGGATCAGGGCGTCCTCGGCGATGCCGAGAGCGGCGAACAGGCCGCCGAAATGAGGCCAGTTGGGCTTGCGGATCTGGATGTCCGCCATCAGGCACAGCGTCCGCAGAAAGCCTTGGCTGTCCGTGTGTTTGCTGGGCCAGAGCGACGGTCTGGGCGGCAACGCCCCACTGCGGACCTGGGTCATCTGGGCCAGGAGACCCACCAGCGCCTTCATGAGCAGAGTGTCGACCGGCTTTCCGTTCCCGCAGACACTCGAGAGCGGTACACCCTCCACATAACTATGGACGGCGAAACCTTCCCTCTCGATCAGGCACTCGGGCACATGGGGCAGCACGCCCTTGATGGCCCGGAGGATCTCCGCCTCGTTCTCCCAGGTCCTGATCACCACGGGCAGCGCCTCGCGACGTCTGACCCGCACGGTCACAGAGGTTCCGGGCTCCCGGCCCACCAGACCGGCCATGGGTTCGGTCAGCGGCAGGACGTAGTTCTGGTTGTGGAAACCGTTGCTCGCCTGTCCTACCTCTGTGGCATGCCGTCTGAATGCCTCATAGACGGCATCGGACCGAACACTGGTGGCGCGTCTCCCAGTCACAGGACTGGAGACAGGCGGTGCGCCCACTGGCCGCTCCGGAGTACTCGCGCGGAAAATGCAAGGGTGTCAAAACAGGTGGGAGAAAACGGGTTTGGGAAACGCGGATCACTAGTCCCAGGTGGTACACGTCAGGACTAGATTCACGGTCGACTGGCTGAAACGTGTGGGTTTGCCAGACATCCGTACCAGGTCGCCCAAGGTTGGCCTGTATGCCATCCCTTACGCACGAACGGGAGCGGTTGCTCACACGATTGGGGCATGCTAGCGCACGCGCGCAAGCCTTATTCCGTGAGCCGCGTCCAGACGGACTCGAACCATGTCGTCATGCCGTCCACGAAGACGGACCCCGGCGAGGTCGGGTCGGCGTCCTTCACATGGTGGGTGAGGGTGGCGCCGTAACCCAGCACGTCGAGCGCCGTGATGTTGTCACCGTCGTCCAGGACCACCGCGCGCTCGATGACCGTGTAGACGCCGTGCAGCACCTCACCATTGATCACGTACAGCTTGAAGGTCGGCGTCAGGGGCGTGTGGCGGATCTCCAACTCGACGGACGAGACGAGGTTTTCGGCCTCCAGAGCCGTCAACACCTCATGCAGGGACTCCGTGTGACGCTTGGTGATGTGGTGCAGCCTGTCCTGCAGCCTCGGATCGTCCTGGTCGTCCTTGGCCCGCGGATACGGCAGGGTCATCGACTCGCTGGGCAGCAGCACGCGCAGGGCGATGCGCTGCGGAGCGATGTTCTTGGCGCGGATCCGCTCCGCCTGCAAACGGATGTGCGCGTCCAGGGACTCGGACGTCAACGTGTAGACATCCAGGGTGACTTCAGGTTTTTCGAACGCCTCTCCTATGAGAGGCCCCAGCGTCAGCGCCTGGCGTGACCTGCTGGCTCGGGGGGACGAGGACTGTACGCGCTGGTTCTTGATGACGCGGGAGCCCTTGCCCTGCCGGGACTCGATCCAGCCTTCGCTGCGCAGCTCCTCCAGGACCCGCTGCACGGTGTTGCGGGAGACTCCGAACTCCGCCGCGAGCACGGACTGAGCCGGCAGATAGGAGTCCAGCGGATACGCCCCGTCCGCCATCCGGACCCGGAGTTCCTCCGCGACCCGGCGGAACTCCTTGCCGCCTGCCTCGTCCTTCCCCGTCCCGGTCATACACGGTATGTACCGCCCCTGACTGATCGACAAACCGCGATCAGTCAGGCAAGAAGTCAACTCGAAGGCGGTCAACTGGCAGGTTACTGGATCAAGTTGACCGGGCATTTCGCTACAAGCAGTCAACTTGCCGAAACAGACGACAACTTGACCGATTGCCCGGAGGGGCCGCTAGGGGGTGGGTGCCATGGGCATCCAAGTACTCGGGGTCACCGTGCAGTTCGACGATCTGGCCCAACTGGCGCTCTGGACCCTAGGGTTGCTCACCTCCCTGGCGGCCTGGCTCCGCAGACGCGGCAAGCGCTCAGGCAAGCAGAACAGTCGTACCGCCCGCGCTAACCGCGGAGCATCATCAGCAAGGGCTCGAGGGAGTCGACCACGTGCGCTGCTCCGCCCTCCCGCAAAAGCTTCGCTTTGTATTCGTTACGCGCGTAGCCGAGGAACGGGACCCGGGCCTCACTCGCGGCGTCGAAGTCCGAGGGGGAGTCGCCGATCATCAGGGCGGCGGCCGGCGCGGCCCCCATGGCGCTCAGGGCCCGGTTGAGAGAGTGCGGGTCGGGCTTCAGCCGGTGGAGGTTCTGGGTGCGGCCGTAGATGTGCGGGGCGAAGCAGGTGAGGAGGCCGCGGCTCTCCAGGTATTCGCGGGCCACCTGGGGGGAGTTGTTCGTGGCGATCGCCAGCCGGGAGCCCACCGCGGTCCAGGTGCGGATCAGGATGTCGGCGTAGGCGGTGGGCATCGCGGAGGCGGCGGCTCTCATCTCCTCCTGGGTGAGACGTTCCTCCAGCTCCGCCACCAGGTCGCTGCCGGGATGCCGACGGTCCACGGCGCGCAGCACTATGTGCGGGTCCAGGGATTTCCGTTCGGTCTCCGTGAGCAGGCCGTGGAGGCCTCGCCCCTCCAACCACTCGGCCAGTTCGCGGGCCACCCGCTCCGCCTTGTGTCCCGCGAAGAGCCGGCAGATCGGCCCGTCGAAGTCCCACAGCACCACTCGCGCACGCGTGATCAGTTCCCGCAGGTTTTGGGTCTCTTCCGCTGTCTCTGCTGTCACCGGTTCAGTCTGCGCTGTATCAGGAGTCACTAGGAGAGTGTCAGGTCCGTGGTGATGGTTTCCCAGAGGGCGTCGAACCACTTCTGCGACTGCTCCACGAACGCGGCGTCCCGTTGGCCGGCCTGCCGCAGGAAGGAGAAGAGGACGGACTGGGAGCCGAGGGCGTCGTACATCTCCAGGGTCTCGCTGTTGTACTCCTCCTCGCGCTCGTCGAGCACGTAGTACCCGAGCAGGGCCTCTTCCTCGTTCAGGAGGTACAGCTTGATCGGTGGGGTGAACGGCAGGGCGCGGAACGTGACGTGGACGTCGATGCCGTGGGTGGCGCGGAGGGCCAGCAGGTTGTGCTGGAGCACCTGGGCCTGGGCGTTGCGCATGGTCAGCCAGCGCTGGTGGACCGGATCGTCGTCGCCGCGGTCCTCCACCGAGACCGGGAAGGCGAGGGCGATCTCCCGGGAGGGGAGCAGCACGCGGACGTCGACCGAGGTCGGGCGGGCGCGGCCCTCGTGGATCAGGCGGACCGACTCGCCCACCGCGAGCATCAGGCTCTCGGCGGTCAGGCAGGCCGCGTCGAGCCGTACGTTCGGCTTGGTGAAGGCCTCGGACAGGCGGGGGGCCAGGGCCACCATGGTCGGCTGGGGCTCGCCCGGCACGGGAGAGGGTTCCGCGATCCGCGGCGGACTCCCCTTGCTCACGTTGGTCAGCAGTCCCGCCTCCTGGAGCAGGCGCAGTGCCTGGCGTACGGCGCCGCGTTCGACGCCGAACTCCTCGGCCAGGTCGGCCTGGGTGGGCAGGCGGTCCCCCGCCCTGAGGTCTCCGGTGCGGATGCGGTCCCGTAGGGCGTCGGCGATCTCCTGGGGCGAGAAGCTTCTGCTGCCGTTCACTGCCACGTTCTCCTGGGTCACGACCAAACGGTATAACTCTGCCCCATCTAAGGGGAGTTGTTTGGAACCTGATTGTAAGTAGGTGTGAGTAGGTGCCAATCGGGAACAACTTAAGCAGAGTTGGCTGCCAACTTCATAGAGTTGCTTCAAGTTGGTGGAAGTTTTGCTTCCACAGCCCGAAGGGGGAACCACCGTGCCTGCCATCGCCCTCCTCTCCGCCGTCTTCGTCGTCGGCTTCGAGCAGATCGTCCAGTGGAAGTACGGCGCCACCGGCATCGTCGGTCTGCTGTTGCTCTCCATCGGCATCAAGGCCAAGAGCCCGGCCCTCAGCTCCATCGGGGCCGTCGTCCTGGCCTTGTTGGTCACCGGACCGGCCCTGTGACCCGTACGACAGGCCTCTGTCGGGTCAGCCGCCGCGGGAGGTGATCAGCTCGTGGGTGTCAGCGTGAGCTCCGAACTGATCGTCTCCCACAGCGCGTTGAACCACAGGTGCGACTGTTCCACGAACGTCGTGTCCCGCAGTCCCGCGCCCTGCTCGAAGGCGAACAGCATCGACTGGGTGCCCTCCGCGTCGTACATCTCCACCTGCTCGTGCCCGATCTCCGCCTCGCGCTGGCTCAGCGTGTAGTAGGCGAAGAGCGCCTCCGCGCCGTTGAGCAGGTACAGCTTCACCGGCGGGGTGAAGGGGAGGGCGCGGAACGTGACGCGCACGTCGATACCGTGCGTCGCGCGTAACGCGAGCAGGTTGTGCTTCAACACCTGCCCCTGGGCGTTGCGTTGGGCGAGCCAGCGGCGTTGCAGCCGGCCGTCGACCGGTGCGTCCGCCCGGTCCACCCGGTCCACCCGGGAGGGGAAGGCGAGGTCGATGTCGCTGCTCGGCAGCAGCACCCGGACGTCGACCTTGGCCGGTTTCAGACGTCCGGTATGGATCTGACGCAGCGGCTCCCCGATGGCCAGCGTGAGCGAGACCGCAGTCAGACAGAGGGCCTCTATCTCGACGTGCGGCTGCGCGAAGGCCGCCGCGATCCGCGGTCCCAGACCCACCATCGTCGGCTGCGGCGGCGCTCCCGGGCCGGTCAGCGCCAGGGTGAGGTCGGGGGCCACGGTCGCCGGGCTGCCCTTGGAGACGTTGGTGAGCAGCCGCTCGGACTGCAGGATGCGCAGTGCCTGTCGTACGGCACCTCGCTCGACGCCGAACTCGTCCGCCAGCTTGGCCTGGGTGGGCATGCGCTGGCCGGGCCGCAGTACACCGGACCTGATCCGGGTGCGCAGCTCGTCAGCCAGCTCGTGGTGTGACCACTGTGGCCGTGGTGACCTCGTCCGTCCATTGACGGTGGCGTGTTCCGGGTCCACGACCAAACACTACAACTTCCCGCCATCTTTCGGCAGTTCAAGGAAAGGTGGTTATGAGACGTACCCAAGAGGAGATAACTAGAAGAGAGTTGGTCACCAACTTGGCTAACTTGGCCGACCGGGTCTCTCTCCTGGAGGGGAGCCGAGAGCCCGGCGGCCGGCACCACCACAACCACAACTGAACAGCTACGGATGAGTCCAGCAAGAGTCCGGTCGGTCCCGCCAAGAGGCCGTCAACAGGCACCAGGCGAAAGGTCGTTCAGAAGATGTCCGGGCACCAAGGTCGCCTGGACGTACGCAGCAGGGCGTCGGCCACACGGGCGGCGCCCGCTCGTTCTTCCCGTACCCGGCCCAGCGCCGCGAGCCGTACGGCCGACTCGTCCCCCAGCCACAGCGTCGCCAACTCCCGCACATCCAGCGCGAGTTCGGCACTCTCCGTGGTAGGCGCGCAGGACGCGCCCCGCTCCGAGGCCACCAACCGGTAGCGCCCGCCCGCCAGTCCGGCCGCGTCGACCACCTCGAACACCAACGTGCCCTCCCCCTCGTACGACCGCGCCTCCATGGCCCGTACGACATCCAGGATCCGCACCCACAGCCAGTCCGCCTGGGTCGTGATGGTGGCCGCGCGCGGGTCCGGCAGGAGGAGGGGCAGCAGGTCGTCCGGGGAACGCCGGCCCGACTTCACCTTCGCCACCCAGTCGATCGAGCAGAGGTGGTGCCACAACGCACGCTCGGCGGCCGGGGTGGTGGCGATCAGGCTCTTCACCGTGGCCGTGTCGTGCGGCTGCTTGGCGTCGTTCCAGGTGTCGTCGCAGACGTACTTGGCCAGGCCCCGCACCTCGCCGTCCGCCGCGCGGTAGACGGCGTAGAACGGTTCGGCCCACGGCGCCGCGCGCGTCAGGCGGACCGCCCCCGTGGCGACCTGCCAGTACCGGTCGTCGCGGTTGATCGCGCCGGGCTGGGCGTGACGCAGCCGCTCGTGCAGTTCGGGACCGAGTTTGCGTACGTCCTCGCCGTCCACCAGGTCGATACGGCCGCCGTCCTCCGGCGCGGACCAGCGGGGGTCCAGGCCGGCGCGCGTGACGTCGATCTCCCACTGGGTCGCGGAGGTGGCGGGGCCGAAGCCGTAGCGGCCGTAGATCCGGTACTCGGCGGCGATCAGCGTGGCGACGACATCGCCCCGTTCCTTCGCCGCCGCCAGGTCCCGCTCCATCATGCGGGTCAGCAGGCCTCGGCGGCGGTGGGTGGCCGTGACGGACACGTTCGTGATCGCGTCGGCGGGGACGGGGGTGCCGCCCACGGCTGTGAGCTCCTGCGGGAAGGAGCGGAAGGTCGCTACGCAGCGGCCCGCGTCGAAGGCGCCGAGGGTGCGGGACGGGTCGATGTAGCTGCTGCGGTCGGCGAGTTCGGCGTCGGAGACGTCCGGGGTGCGCAGGAAACCGGTGTTGAGGGCGCGGATCCAGTCGGGGATGTCGGGGGTGGTGATGGGGCGTACGGCGAGGTCGTTTGCGCGCGGGGTCATGGGGGTCACGGTAGGTCGGTGGGGTGGGGGGTCGCGCGGATTTTTTCGCCCCCGCCGCCCCTACCCGTCCCATCCTCCAGGGGCTCCGCCCCGGACCCCACTGGGGCTGCGCCCCAGCCCCCCTTCGGCCCGGACCCTTCGGCCCGAACGGCCTCGTCCTCAAACGCCGGACGGGCTGGGAGGGCCCTTGATGACCTGCCGCAGGGGATCGTGGCGATCCCGGCGTTGACACCTTCGCCTACGGCGTCAGCACGATCCTGCCGAAGACCTCGCCCGCGTCCATTTTCTGGTGCGCCAGCACGGCCGCGTCCAGTGGCAGCACCTCGTGCACCACTGTCTCGATCTCGCCCCGGCTCGCCGCGGCGAACTGTTCGCTCCGCACGGCACGCCGGTCGGTTCCGGTGACGGTGTTCGCACTGAACGTGGCGAAGGACATCGACTTCTGGAACGCCGCCATGATCTTCGTGCCGAAGTCCGCCGGTGGCCGGCCCGCGACCGTGCCCACGGCCACCATCCGGCCGTTCGGGTTGAGCCGGTCGAAGAACGACGGCATGTCCTTGCCGGCCACCACGTCGATGATGACGTCATACCCCGCGGGAGCTGGTTCCCCTCCGTCGCCGGAGCGGTCCAGCACGTGGGTCGCGCCGAGGCGTCGCAACCGCTCCCCGCGCTCGGCCGAAGAGGTGGTGACCGCCACCGCGGCGGCGCCGCCGCGAGCGGCGAGTTGCACGGTCATGATCCCGATGCTGCCGGCCGCACCACGCACCAGGACCGTCTCCCCGGGAGCGAAGTGGGCGTGGCGGAGCCCGAAGTGGGCCACCACGCCGGAACTGCCGAGTGTCACCGCATCGACCGCGGAGAGGTTCACGGGCAGCGGAACGATCTCTTCGACCGGTGCGAGGGCCTGTTCGACGTAGCCTCCGCCGGTGCCGGTGAAGGCCCACACCCGCCCGCCGATCCACGAGGCGTCGACGCCGTCACCGACCGCGGTCACGGTGCCCGCCACCTCGCTGCCCGGGATGTGGCCCTCCTTGAAGCCGTAGGAGGCCAGTGCCCCGCTTCGGATCACGGTGTCGACCCCGCCGACGCCCACGGCCTCGGTGGCGATCACCACCTGTCCGGCAGCGGGTGCGGGAGTCGGCAGGTCGACAACAGCCAGACCCTCAGGACCTCCGTACGTCTGGATCGCGATCGCCTTCAGTGTCGTCTCCCCTGTTCCGGCGCCGTGCGCCCCGATGATCTCGGTGAGCTGCTACGTCTCGAACGTTAACGGACGCCCCCGTCCGTTTAGGTAAAGTGAGAGCATGATCGACCGTTTGCCTCACACCCTGCGTTCCGACGCGCTGGACAACCGCGAGCGCATCCTCGACGCGGCCCGAGCACTGTTTTCCGCCGACGGCCTGGATGTGCCGATGCGGGAGATCGCGCGGGGCGCGGGGGTCGGACCCGCCACCTTGTACCGTCACTTTCCGACCAAGCAGGTGCTGGCCACCGAAGCCTTCGCGGACCAGTTGCGCGCATGTCGCACCATCGTCGACGACGGGTGCGCCGATCCCGATCCGTGGCGTGGCCTTTGCCTGGTGATCGAGAAGATCTGTGAACTGCACGCGCGCGACCGGGGTTTCAGCGAGGCCTTCATGTCGACCTTCCCAGGGGCGCCGGATGTCGCCGGCCGTGAGTACACGCTGAAAGCGGTCGCCGGACTGGCCCAGCGGGCCAAGGACGCAGGGCACCTGCGGCCCGACTTCGTCCTGGACGACCTCATTCTCGTCTTCATGGCCAACAAGGGGATCCACACCAGATCGACCGACGCCCAGGTAACGGCCTCCCGACGCTTCGCGGGGCTGGCGATCCAGGCCCTCGAAGCCTGCCCTCAGCACGCACCGCTGCCACCGGCGGCACGACTGGTGTCCGCAGCACCGGACAGCGCCTGACCGTGATCATCTGTCGGTGAGGTGCTCCCACGCGGAACCACGCCCTAGAACACCGCCCGAATCTCCCCCACCTCAAGCCCCCCGCCCAGCACCACGGCCCTGCCCAGTTCCCGTACCGGCGGCACCCCCATCAGCTCAAGCGCCCGCCCCAGCACCGGTCCCAACGCCCGTCCCGCCCCGTCCTCCACCTTGAACGCCAAGGCCCGCCCGTCCGGGAGGGCGACCGCCTGGACCGCCTCCGCGCCCATCTTCGACAGGAGGCCCGGTACCGCGCGCATCAGGTGGGTGTCGGGGCGGCGGGTGCCGGCCACGTACTCGGGGTGGGCGCGCATGGCGTCCGCGACCCGGCGTTCCGGGGAACCCGGGGTGGCCAGGACGAAGGTGCGGAAGGCGCGGGCCAGGCCGGTGAGGGTGATGGCCATCAGCGGGGCGCCGCAGCCGTCCGTGCCGACTGCCGTGACGCGCTCGCCCGAAGTTTCTTCCACAACCCTGTGGATAAGTTTTTGGAGCGGGTGCTCAGGGTCCAGGTACGACTCCAGCGGCCAGCCGCGCAGCGCGCTCGCCGCCAGCATGGCCGTGTGTTTGCCGGAGCAGTTCATGGTGATCCGGTCGCGTACGGCGCCCGACGCCAGGTACGTCTCCTGTTCGACCGGGTCCAGCGGGAGGTCCGACGGGCACTGCAACTGGCCCGCGTCCAGGCCGTGTTCGGCGAGGAGTCGGCGTACGAGATCGCGGTGGAAGAGTTCGCCGGAGTGGCTCGCGGCGGCGAGGGCGAGGCGTTCGCCGGTGAGGTCGAGGCCCGCGTGGAGGACTCCGGCCGCCTGCATGGGCTTGTTGGAGGAGCGGGGGAAGATCGGGGTGGTCACGTCGCCCAGGGCGAGTTCCACGGAACCGTCCGCCGCCAGGATCACCAGGCTGCCCCGGTGCCGGCTCTCGACGAAGCCGGAGCGGACGACCTCCGCGAGCACCGGCGGAGCGATCACCGGAGGGGCGATCACCGGAGGGGACGTACGGGGAGTGTCGGAAACCTCCGCGCCCTCTGCGCCCTCTGCATCCTCAGACGTCACTCCGGGCTCCTCACATCAGCAAGTCGTCCACCTGTGCCTCACCCTCACGGTACCTGCGGGCGATCTCCGCGCTACAGCCGTCGGCCGTGTGCTGGAGCACCTGACGGCGCCGGGACACCTGCTGTTCGTACCGCACGAGGCGGCCCATCGCGGTGGTCAGTTCCAGGTCGGTGCGGGCCTCCAGGTCGGAGAGTTCGACCTCGGCGAGCATCTCGGCGGCCAGCAGCCGGTACTCCTCGCTGTGCGGGGTGCCCAGCGTGACGTGCCGGGCCGAGGAGCGGTGCCGGGCGGGGGCGTCGGTCAGGATCTCCGAGAGACGGTCCACCACCGAGGCCGCGCCCGCCGGGGAACGGCGGGCCAGTTCCGCGCGCAGGATGTCGATCCGGCCCTGGAGGAGCCGTCGTACGTAACTCAGGTCGGCCTCGTCCCGCTGGGCGTCGCGGCGCAGCGCGCGCAGTTCCGGGAGCCGTAGCGCGGGAAGGTCGGGTGCGGGCGGTTCGGCGGCCAGCAGCGGGCTGTCGACGCGCTGCGCGGGCGGACGGCGGCCGGCCGGTCCTCCCGCGCGGATCAGCGAGACAGACCCAGGGGGCTGCCCGGTACTCGGTGTGCTCATGTGCCTCTACCCGTCCCCTCGACCGGCGTGTGGACTGCATCGTGCCACCCCCGGTGGCCGCTATGTGACCGAGTGCCCCCGAACGGCCCCAGATGGGGGGTTAAGCATCAAAAATAGGCCCGCCCGAAGGGATTCCCTTCGGCACGGCATCATGGGACCCATGCGAGCAGTGGTGCAGCGCGTGGACAGCGCGAGTGTCGTCGTCGACGGCGAGACGGTCGGGGCCGTCGACGGTGAAGGGCTGTGCGTCCTCGTCGGCGTCACCCACGAGGACACCAAGGAGAAGGCGGCCCAACTGGCCCGCAAACTATGGTCGATCCGCATGCTGCACGACGAGAAGTCGTGCAGTGACATCGACGCCCCGCTCCTCGTCATCAGCCAGTTCACGCTCTACGGCGACGCCCGCAAGGGCCGCCGCCCCACCTGGAACGCCGCCGCCCCCGGCGACATCGCCGAGCCCCTCGTCGACGAGGTCGTCGCCCAACTCCGCGCCCTGGGCGCGACGGTGGCGACGGGCCGCTTCGGCGCCCAGATGCGCGTCTCGCTCACGAACGACGGCCCGTTCACGGTGGTCGTGGACCTCTGAATGCCCCAAGACCCCAAGACCCCAAGACCTCTAGGGCTTAGGGCTCTACGACGACTTCCTGAGCGGCCGCCGTACTGTCGGCCAGCAGGGGCGCGTCCAGGGGCACGTTCCGCTTCACCAGCGCGAGGGCGATCGGGCCCAGTTCGTGGTGGCGTACGGACGTCGTGATGAAGCCGATCTTGCGGCCCTCCGGGCCCTCCTCCGCGAGCCTCAACTCCGTGCCGTGGCCCGGGAGATGGACCTCGCTGCCGTCGAGGTGGAGGAAGACGAGGCGGCGCGGGGGCTTGCCCAGGTTCTGGACGCGGGCGACCGTCTCCTGGCCTCGGTAGCAGCCCTTCTGGAGGTGAACTGCCGTGCCGATCCAGCCCAGTTCGTGCGGGATGGTGCGGTGGTCGGTCTCGAAGCCGAGGCGGGGGCGGTGGTGTTCGACGCGGAGCGCCTCGTAGGCGAGGATGCCGGCCGGGGGGCCCGCCTTCTCGGCGTACGACTCCAGGTCCTCACGCGGGAGGAACAGGTCGCGGCCGTACGGGGTTTCGCGTACGACGACGCCGGCCGGGACCTCGGCGATGGAACCGGCGGGGACGTGGACGACCGCGAACTCGCTTGTGCGGTCGGCCACTTCGACGCGGTAGAAGAACTTCATCGACTCCAGGTAGGCGATCAGCGCGTCCTGGGTGTCGGGTTCGGTGTGCATCCACACCGTGGTGCCGTCGTCGACGAGATACAGGGCGTGCTCGATGTGACCGTGCGCGGAGAGGATTAGCGCTTCGGTGGCGACGCCGGTGGGGAGGTCGCTGACGTGCTGGGTGAGCAGGAGGTGCAGCCAGCTCAGCCGGTCGTCGCCGGTGACGGCGACCACCGCGCGGTGCGAGAGGTCCACGAAACCGGTGCCGTCGGCGAGAGTGCGCTGCTCGCGGAACAGGTCGCCGTAGTGGGCGGCGACGCCTTCGTCCACTCCTTCGGCGGAGACGGCGCCGGGCAGGGACAGCAGGGGGCTCTTCATACAGGTAAGCCTACGACTCGGTAATTGAAGACTCAGTTGAAGTCTTCGACGAAGCCGTCGTCGAAGCCGTCGTCGAGGTCTTCATGGAACAGTCCCGGCAGCTGCCGAAGATCGCGAAGTGCTTCATGTCGGTCTCGAAGCCGAAGGTGTCCCGCAGCTTGGCCCGGAACTCCGCGGCGACCTCGACATCGGCCTCGATGACGTTCGTGCAGTCACGGCAGACCAGGTGGATGTGGTGGTGCCGGTCGGCGAGGTGGTACGTCGGCGCCCCGTGCCCGAGGTGGGCGTGGCTGACCAGGCCCAGCTCCTCCAGGAGCTCCAGGGTCCGGTACACCGTGGAGATATTGACCCCCGACGCCGTCTTCCTCACCTCGATGAGGATGTCGTCGGGGGTCGCGTGCTCAAGGGTGTCCACGGCTTCGAGCACGAGTTGCCGCTGCGGCGTCAGCCGGTAGCCGCGCTGCCTGAGGTCGCTCTTCCAGTCGATGCTCACCACACTGGAAGTGTAGGTCTACTTGAAGAATGCGATTCCGTCGTCCGGCATGTCGTCCGGGAGGGCCTTCGCCCAGCGTTCGACGTCGTCCGGGGTGACGATCTTCTTCAGGTGGGCCGACATGTAGGGGCGGAGTTCGACCTCGGGGGTCTGCTTCTCGCCGACCCACATGAGGTCGCTCTTGACGTAGCCGTAGAGGCGCTTGCCGCCGGTGTACGGGCCGGAGGCGGCGGTGCGGGCGACGGCGTCCGTGACGAGGTCGATCTGGGGCTTCTGCTTGGCGAGCTCGCCGTACCAGATCTCGACGACTCCGTCGTCGCGGGTCATCGTGACCTCTACCTTGCGGTCCGCGTCGATGCGCCAGAAGCCGGACTCGGTCTCCAGGGGGCGGACCTTGTTGCCGTCGGCGTCCAGGACCCAGGTGTGGGAGCGGTACTCCAGGAAGTCGCGGCCGTCGTGCGTGAAGGAGACTTCCTGGCCGAAGTTGCACTTCTCGGAGCCCGGGAAGTCGTGCACGCCCGCGCCGGCCCACTCGCCGAGCAGGAAGACGAGGGGGACCAGGTCCTTGTGGAGGTCGGAGGGGATCTCGATCATGGCGTCTGCAGTTCCTCGGTGGGGGTCAGCGCTGGCCCTGGTACAGCTTCTTCACGCTCAGTCCGGCGAAGGCGAGGACGCCGACGCAGACCAGGACCAGCAGGGTTTCGAAGAAGATCTCCACGGGTGCTCCTTGAGCGGTACGGCGGCACGGGCGGTGCGAACGGTTCGTGTACGTAGGCCGGGCCCCAGCTTAGTCGGCCGGGGCCCGGTGCTCTCTGCGAGGTACGGCTAGCCGAGCAGCTGGCTCTGCAAGGTCACCGTCTGCTGGAACGGGACGGCCTCGGCCTGCCCCTTCCTCGACTGCACGATCATCGCGAGGGTGTCGCCGGCCGTGGCGAAGCCCAGGCGGACCTGTTCGGCGCCGTACGGCTTCGTCTCGACGTACGGCAGGAGCGAGACGTTGGTGACCTTGGCCGCGTCCGGGAACTCGTCGTCCGACTCGTAGCCGTCGGCGCCGCGGACCGGGTAGGTGGGGGCCGAGTATCCGGCCAGGCCCGTCGAGATCGCGTCGGCGACCGTCGCCGTGTCGAACTGGAGCAGGTAGATCCGGGTGTGCGTGCCGTCCGGGGTGGTCCAGCCGCGTGCGGCGATGTGCCGCAGGCCCTGGTCCTTCAGCTTCTGGGCGATCTCGGTGCGGTCGTCGGCGGCGGAGAACTCGGCGAGGAACACCTTCGTGGCCAGCCAGCCGTCGCTGCCGTCGAGGGCCTTGTCCCCTACGGCTCCCTTCGGCGCCGGCAGCACCAGCGCCCGCAGGTCGGCGAAGTGGGCCCCCGCCGCGTTCTGCGTGGCGAACGGCCCCGGGCTGCCCGTGGGCAACGGCGGCTTGCTGACCGTCGGAAACGTCCACCGCCCGTCCGACGCCGTCCCCAGCCCCGGCACGTCCGACCGCTTCATCCCGGCGATCCCATAGGCCGTCCCGGCCCCGACCACCGCGAACACCACGACGGCGACCCCCCACCGAAGCACGGCACGGAGGACCCGCCGGTCTTTGCGGGGCGCGGTGGGCTGGGCCGCTTCTGGGACCGGCGCCAAGGGAAGCGGAGGTTCAGCGGGTGCCGGCCCAACTGGCCCGACCGGAGCGACCGGAGCGACCGGAGCGACCGGAGCTTCGAAGGCGATCGGTACCTCAGCAGCAACCGGAGCGACCGAAGGCTCCCCGTCCGCCGCAGCCACCGATGACTCGGAGACACCCGGAACGACCGGAGCCTCCGTGACTACCGGAGCAGCCGGAGGTTCCGCGACCGCGCGGGCAGCCGGGGCCTCAGCAGCAGCGGCCGGTGCCTGCGGAGCAACCGGAGCGACGGCAGACTCCACGGCCGCCGCAGGCGCCGGTGACTCGGAGACGGCCGAGGTCTTCGTGGCAGCCGGGGCGGCCGGGGCTCCAGCGGTGGTCGGGGACTCGGCGGTGTCGATCGCCGGATCCGAGGTCGGAGGTGTGTTCGTCGGTGTCGGTGTCTCTTGCTGTTGGTCGGTCATACCGCCTCCCCCGGGTCCTTGATGCGGTCGAGTTGTTCCTGGAGCAGGCGGCCGATCGCGTACGTCTGCATCGGGCGGGCGGACTTCGCGGTGAGGGTGACCAGGATTTCGCCCTGGTAGGCGGAGCAGTAGATCGTGTCGAGCTTTTCGTCGGCGTCCTTCGGGGAGAGGAAGCACTCGGCGTTCTTGTAGCCGTTGATCGTCGGGCCGGGCCGGAAGACGCCCAGGGAATCGAAGAGCTCGTTCTGGAAGCGGGACGCGTTCCGTACCGCCGCCTTGTCCCCGATCTGCGCCAGCACGATGCTCACCGTCGACGCCTTGTCCGTGTAGACGGACGCCTGCGCGTCGGTGCTGACATAGCTGCGCATCGCCAAGCCCTTGGTGTGCTGCTTGTCGACCTCGTTCTCCAGCGGCTTGCGCTGCTTGAGCGGCAGTTCCTTCAGCGCGTCCTTGCGCAGCGCCGTCGCCTGCGCCCCCGTGAAGTCCACGTCGTGCCCGTACTCCGCGATGTCGGGCCCCTGGCTCCACCCGTCCGGCCCGTACGGCACGAGCGCCGCCGCGAGCGTGCTCACCTTGCCGCTCGCCGCCTTCTCCGACGACACCTTCGGGAACGTCCATACGGCGTCCCCCGCGTCCCGGTCCGCGCCGTTCACGGCCACGACGGTGTACCCGACCCCGCCGATCACGGCGACGGCGAGCAGCGCGGCCCCGGCGATCGCCGCGACACGGCCCCGCCGTACCGGTTTCCCGACCGCTTCGGCGGTCAACTCCGCGGAGCTGCCGACGAGTTCGGGGACGAGCACATCCGTCTGCCGCTCTGTCTCCGGCTCCTGCTCCGGCTGGTTCTCGGTGGTCACAGCCGCTCCATCTGCCGCTCGGCCAGGTCCATGATCTTCTTCTTCGGGACGGGCTTCGCGGAGGAGACCCAGATGTCCATCTCGACGTCACCGCGCCAGGCGTGCGCCTCGGCGTTGTAGACGTCCGTGTAACCGGCCTCGCGGTCCGGCGAGTTGTGCACGTACGCCATCCCGTCGCCCGTGCCCGCGATGGGCCAGCTGTCGGTGTCGGACTTCTCCTCGGCCCAGGAGTAGGCGTCTTCCGAGTCGGAAGCCGTCACCAGCTCGTCCTCCTGGCGGAACTGCACGAGACGGACCTCGACGAACAGCGAGCTGCCCTCACGCCAGTTGGCGACGGCCGCGCGACGGAACTCGCTCGCGACGAGGTCGCTGAACGCGTCGGCCGGCCTCTCGAACGTCTCCGCGTACTCGGCCAGGTCCATCCACCCGTCCACACCGACGCCGTAGCCCGCGTCCCACGCCCCGCTCGGCCGCTTCAGCAGCAGCTTGCGCAGGTCGCCGTCCGTCTTGACCCTGTAGTCCTCGGCGGCGGACAGGGGCTCCGGAGCGGGGCCCTTCGCCTGCGTCAGCGTCGCCTGCGAGAGCGAGGGCAGCTTGTCGGGTGCGCGGTTCGCCTGGACGACGAAACCCGTGCAGGTACCGGCGACGACACCGAGTACGGCGGCTGCGGCGATCAGGAGTGTGGTGCGGCCACGGCGGCGCGGCCGCCGGGGCACCTCTTCGGCTGTCTCTTTTTCGCTTGTTTCTTCGGGTACTTCGGGTACTTCGGCTACTTCTGGCACTTCCGGTACTTCCACAACGTCCCCCACGGACCATGGCATGCGCATTCCATATGCGCGCACAGAAGACCCATGGCTGATGCAGGGAGTTGTAAGGGAGTTGATTACGATTCGGTCATGTCGAAGAAGCTCGTGATCAAGGTGACGGCAGGGTCCGACTCCCCCGAACGCTGCTCCCAGGCGTTCACGGTCGCCGCGGTCGCCGTCGCCAGCGGAGTGGACGTCTCACTCTGGCTCACCGGCGAGTCCGCCTGGTTCGCCCTGCCGGGCCGCGCCGCCGAGTTCCAACTCCCGCACGCCGCACCGCTGCCGGACCTGATCGACTCGATCCTCGCGGCGGGCCGCATGACGTTGTGCACGCAGTGCGCGGCCCGTCGGGACATCGCCGAGAAGGATGTCATCGAAGGGGTACGGATCGCCGGGGCGCAGGTGTTCGTCCAGGAGGCGATGGCCGACGGTACGCAGGCGTTGGTCTACTGAGCCCGCCCCTTGACCGAGCTCACGAACTCCGACCACGCGTCGACGCCGAAGACCAGGGTGCCGTGGGTGGGGTTCTTGGTGTCGCGTACGGGAACTACGGCGGGGAGGTTGGGGGCGAACTCGACGCAGTCGCCGCCGTCGGTGTTGCTGTAGCTGCTCGTGCGCCAGTCGGCGGCGATCAGGAAGTCGTCGGAGACCTCGATGCAGTTGCCGCCGTCCGAGTTGCTGTAACTGCTTTTGCGCCACGAGACGTTGCTCAAGTCGATGGCTCGCACGGCACTTCCTCCAACATCCGCAGGATGAACATCCGCGACTCGGCAGGGGACAGCGCCTGGTCGCGTACCGCATCATATGCACGCTGTAGATGCTCAACCCGTTCGGTTTCCTCGATGAGTTCGCCGCGCACATCGTTCTCTACGTAGGCCACGCTCCGGCCGTCCAGCAGCTTCAGGAACATGGTGTTGGTGTTCGCCAGACCGTGCATTCCGGAGCCGAACGGCAACACATGGATCGTGATGTTCGGGCGCTCAGCGGCCTCGGCCAGGAACTCCAACTGCGCCCGCCACGCCTGCTTGTCGCGCAGCCCCATGCGCAACACCGCTTCGGAGATGATGGCGCGGAACGGGGGCGCGTTCTCCCCCTCCAGCAACTTCCGTCGGCTCACTCGTGCTTCGATCTGTTGCTCCAACTCCTCACCCTTGGCGCCGCCAGCCGCGAGCGCTTCGCGCACGTACCCGTCCACTTGAAGCAGACCAGATGGCGCGGTCGCGGCGTAGTGCCACAGGCTCAACGCCTCGGCCTGTAGCAGGAAGTACCGGCGGTACTGCTCCTTGAACTGGGTCGGGTCCCCCAACGCCAGCTCCCACAAGGTCAGCAGGAACGCCCCTGTCCCGTAGTACTGGTCCAGCGCCTGCACGACCTCTGGCCCACCCAGCGTGCCGCCCCGCTCCATCTTCCCGAACAGCGACGAGTCCCACCCAACCTCCTTCTGCAAGTCCCGCAAGCTCAGGCCCCGTTCACCCCGTAACCGCCGCAACTCCTCGGCAAACCGCTTCCTTGGCTCATGGCTGCGCTCCGTGACCACCAGCCGTTGCGGCATCTCGACCTCCCGTTGCTGTGGAATTTGTGGAATTTGGCGTGCCCCGTGCGGAAGTTGAGCCCGTTGGCGCCGCATTCGCCTCCGGCCTGGGTCATCCTCGTAACACCCAGGAATGCACAGAGTAGTCCAACTGTCGCATTCCGTATGGAAGTTGCATAAAAACGAAGAGGAGGACGCACGATGGAACCGGGAACGCTGCTCTACGACCCCGCCACGGACACGGTCGGCGAGTACCAGGACAAGGCAGGGCCGTACGCGTTGTTGCGGCCCGTCGGCGGTGGGCGTGAGTGGCAGGCCGACGCCGAGTCCCTGCGGCCGGCGACGGACCAGGAGCGGATGAGCGCGGGGGTTCGCGCGGCGAACTACCGGCCGCGTACCGACGCCCCGTTCCTGGTCACGGCCGCACCGCAGCCCGCCCCCGACTGCGCGAGGTGCGCGGAACTGGCCGGACTCCGGGCGACGGCCCGCACGGCGATTGACTACAGCGTCGAGACCGACGCGAACGTACTGCTCCGCAAACACCGCAGCGAGGCCCACCCCGCATGAACCACCCGCGCCCTCACCAACTGATCCAGGTACCCCTGGTCCAGGCGGTACCGCCCCCGCTCATGCCCCGCCCGACACCGGCGCCCCCACCCTTGCCGGCCGTACGACAGCCGGAACTGCCACCCCCGGCCCCCGCCCGCCGCCGCCGCTTCCGCGCACCCCGGGCCCTGCGCGAAGACGCCTTCTGGACGGGCGCGCTCACCGCGATATGCATCGGCGGCCTGCTGATGGCGATCATCGCCACGACGTAAGCCCGCCACTCCTGTCGACCCCGCCGCTCCTGTCGACCCCCGCTACTCCTGTCGCCACAGGCAGAACGGGTGGCCCGCCGGGTCGTAGAGGACCCGTACATCGTGCTGGGGCTGGTACTCGGCGAGTGTGGCCCCCTCCGTCACCGCCCGTGCCGTCTCGGTGTCCAGGTCGTCGACCTCGATGTCGAGGTGCAGCATCATCTGCTGGTCGCCGGGATTGCGGGTGGGCCACACGGGCGGGACGTACTCCGGCTCGGTCTGGAAGGACAGGCCGGTGCCGCCGTCGGGCGGGCCGATCAGCACCCAGTCGGGTTCCTCGGCCCGGGTCGTCCAACCGAGCAGGCGGAGGTAGAAGCCGGCCAGCTCGTGCGCGTCGTGCGTGTCCAGCACCACGGTCGACAGTCTCGTAGGCGACATGCCCGCCCCCTACCCGCTCGCCGCCTCCCTTACGGCCGTCGCTTCTTGCCGTCCAGCTCGTCCCACCACTCGTCGGACTTCGGGTCGCCGGACGGGTCGTCCCACCAGCGGTCGTCGGGTCCGCGCCGGTTGGCGACCATCGCGGCGACGGGAGGGATCAGCATCGCGACCACACACATCCCGACGGCCGCGGGCACCGACCAGATCCGCACGACTCCCCAGGCCAGGACGAAGAGTCCGATGCAGATGCCCATCATGACGAAGTACGTGCGACGGCGGCGTGCCAGCATTCTTCAAGGGTAGGCCCGCACATGCGAAAGGGCCGCACCTCAGGAGAGGTGCGGCCCTTCGACGGTAAAACGGCGATCAGACCGCGATCGCCACCTCCGACAAGCCGCCCGTCTGGGCGACCACCGTGCGGTCGGCGGTGGCGCCGGGAACGAGGGCGCGGACGGTCCAGGTGCCCTCGGCCGCGTAGAAACGGAACTGGCCCGTCGCGGAGGTCGGGACCTCCGCGGTGAACTCACCGGTCGAGTCCAGGAGCCGGACGTAACCCGTCACGGGCTCGCCGTTGCGCGTCACCTGGCCCTGGATGGTGGTCTCACCGGGCTTGATCGTCGAGGCGTCGGGGCCGCCGGCCTTCGCTCCACACATGGTCTGTCCTTACGGGTTGAGGCTTGGGGCTTGGTCGGGGCTTACTTGTTGGCGCCGAGCTCGATCGGGACGCCGACCAGGGAGCCGTACTCGGTCCAGGAACCGTCGTAGTTCTTGACGTTCTCGACACCGAGCAGCTCGTGCAGCACGAACCAGGTCAGGGCCGAGCGCTCGCCGATACGGCAGTACGCGATGGTGTCCTTGGCCAGGTCGACCTGCTCGTCGGCGTAGAGCTCCTTGAGCTCGTCGTCCGACCGGAACGTGCCGTCGTCGTTGGCGTTCTTCGACCACGGGATGTTGCGCGCGGACGGGACGTGGCCCGGACGCTGCGACTGCTCCTGCGGAAGGTGCGCCGGCGCGAGCAGCTTGCCGCTGAACTCGTCGGGCGAACGGACGTCGACCAGGTTCTGCGCGCCGATGGCGGCCACGACGTCGTCGCGGAACGCGCGGATCGCGGTGTTCTGCGGCTTCGCCTTGTAGTCGGTGGTGGCCCGCGTCGGGACCTCTTCCACCAGCTCGCGGGCGTCCAGCTCCCACTTCTTGCGGCCACCGTCGAGGAGCTTGACGTTGTCGTGGCCGTAGAGCTTGAAGTACCAGTACGCGTACGAGGCGAACCAGTTGTTGTTGCCGCCGTAGAGGATCACCAGCGTGTCGTTGCCGATGCCCTTGCCGGACAGGAGCTTCTCGAAGCCCTCCTGGTCGACGAAGTCACGGCGTACCGGGTCCTGGAGGTCCTTCGTCCAGTCGATCCGGATCGCGTTCTTGATGTGGTTCTTCTCGTACGCGGCCGTGTCCTCGTCGACCTCGACGATGGCCACGTCCGGGTTGTCGATGTTGGCCTCGACCCAGTCGGCGTCGACCAGGACGTCACTGCGGCTCATGCTGTTCTCCTCCGGGGCAGTTACGGCGGTGCGGTGCGTGAGAGAGGGGTGCGCGATCGCGCGGGTGCCCTGAGATCAAGGGCACGGGGAAGACGGAAGCCTGCGCTTCCGCTCAGAAAGTGCGACAGAGCATGGCGGCGACGCGGCACAGGTCCACTGCCCGCCGCTTCGTGAGATCCGCCTGTTGCCTCATAGGGTCGATCGTAGGGACGGACAACCGGACATGTCACCGGTGTGTCACATTTTGAGACGCGATCGTCCGTCATGTGAGATAAGCAGCGCGGTGGAGAGGTGACGGCGGGGCGCTGCCGCCTCCGGCGCCGTCACCGCACCTGCCGTACGGACACTGCCGTCTCGCCTCTCGGACACCGGCGCCGCCCGCCCGGACCCGTCCTACCCGGCCAGGTCGACGTTCGAACCCTTCACCTTGATCTCCACACCGCTCTTCGCGGCCTGCACACTGTCCAGCTTCACTCCGCCGGGCAGTTCGCTGATCGTCTGCTGGAAGTCGGTGATCGAGCGGATCCGGGAGTCGGCGAGGTCGACGACCAGCTTGGGCAGGTTGTCGGCGTGCACCTTCACGGTGTTGCCGTCGACGGTGACCGTGCTGAGCACGGGGTACGTCGTCTCCTGGCCCGCGACCGAGATCTTGACGTCGACCTTGATCTTGCCGTTGCCGCCGTCGGAGAGGTCGACGACCTGGGCCGTGACCCCGGTGAAGATGTCCGTCGGTTCGGACTTGGCGGCCTTGAGCAACTGGTCGTAGGCGATGCTCGCGGAGCCGGTCGCGGTGGCCGCGATGGCGGAGCTGTAGCCGCTGGAGAACTTGACGTCCTTCATGTCGGCCTTGAGGTCGTCGATCCGGATCGTGGAGGCGCCGCTGCCGGTCGTGTTGCCCGTGGGCGCCTCGTAGGTCTTGATGCCGAGCTCCACGTCGTCCAGCTCACCGGAGGCGACCTGGGTGAGGAAGGGGAAGCCCTTGATGGAGACGTCGGGGGTGGTGGCCAGGTTCTCGTTGGTCTTCACCTTGGACGCCGCCTCGTCCTCGGCGAAGTAGACCGCGACGCGGTCCACGACCACGAACAGGCCCCCCAGAATCACCACGACGATCAGAAGTATCCGTAGCCCACGCATGTGCGGTGTTCCCCCACCTGACGGTCATCGACGAAAGCGGTACGACGACCGGGTAGCCGCCCTGCGTGAGACTAGTCCCGCGAGATACGTGCAACGGGAAATTGTCGATCACCTGTGACAGGTTCCTTAACTGCCGCCTACAACAGGGCAGTTGACCCTCCGGCCCCATCCTCAGGACTATCCGAGCGCCCGTCCCAGGACATATACCGCGGGGGCCGCCGCCGCGAGCGGCAGGGCCACACCGGCCGTGAAGTGGACGAAGCGGGACGGGTAGTCATAGCTCGCGACCCGGTGGCCGATCAGGGCGCAGCCCGCCGCGACCGCGCCGAGCAGCGCGCCCTTCGCGCCCAGGCCCGTCGCCCCGCCGACGGCGATCCCCGCACCGGCTGCGGCGAGCAGCGAGACGACGACCGACGCGATGGTCGGCAGCGGCAGCGCGCGGGCCAGGATCGCGACCGCGACCGCCGCCGCGCCCACCGTCACCGCGTCCGGGTCGGCCGCGAGATGGCCGGTCGCGACGATGGCCAGGGCCGCCGAGGCGACCGTCGCCATCAGGCTCGTGATGCGGGTGTCCGGGTCGGCGTGCGAGCGCAGTTGCATGACCAGGGAGAGCAGGACCCAGACACCCAGGGTGCCGAGGATCGCCGCCGGACCGTTGTCCCGCCCGGCCGCGAGCAGCGCCACGTCCGCGACGAGCGCCCCCGCGAAGGCGAGCGCGATGCCCTGCCGCGCGGGCCACATCCCGTTCAGCCGGAACCATCCCGCCGCCGTCACGGCCTGGAGCACGACGAGCGGTACGACGAGGGCGTACGACCCGATCTGCGCGGTGCCCGCGAGCAGCAGCGCCAGCAGGGCGGTGAGTCCGGCGGGCTGCATCCCGGGCTCGATGATCGGCGAGCGGCCCTCCAGCCGGGCGCGCTGGGCGTCGGTGATGCGGGCGTTGCCGGCGAGGGAGGGCGGGCCGTAGCCGGCGGCCCCGTCCGTGGCGGCGGGGGCCGGGGGCGCGGTCACGGGTGCCTGGGCGTCGTAACTCGGCGTCGGCGCTTGGTAGTTCTGCGGCGGGAAGTACGCCAGGTCGGACGCGGAGGGTCTCGACTGCTGGACCTGGGTGTCCCAGGTCTGGCCCTGCCACTGCTGGGTGTACTGCTGCGCGGCCTGCGGGTCGTCGTACGCCTGCTGCTGGCCGGGCCAGGCCTGCGCCTGCTGCTGCGGTTGTTGCTGCTGCTGGGCGTAGGGGTCGTAGCCCTCGCCGTAGCCCTCGTACGGTTGGTTGCTCATCGCTTCGCTCATCCTCCTGCGAACGGCGGGAGCACCTCGACCGTGCCGCCCTCGGCCAGCCGTACCGTCTCATGTCCGCGGGTGCCCACGGGGTCACCGTCGACGAGGAACGAGCATCGCAGCAGTACGCGGGCGAGTTCCCCGGGGTGTCGCTCGCGGACCTCGGCGAGGGCGTCGGCGAGGGTGACCGCGTCGTACGGCTCCTCGGCGATGCCGGCCGCGGCCTTCGCGGCGGCCCAGTAGCGCACCGTGACCTTTGGCATGTGCTTGCTTCCTCGGTGGATCGGCGTCAACGGATCGGTGTCAACAGATCGGGTGTCGACGGATCGGGTGTCGACAGCGCCAGGCTAGCTGTCCTGTGAACTGCCCCAGCGACCGATACGGGCCAGCAGGTCGTCGGCGGAGGCGTGTTCCGCGTGGCCCATGCCGGGCTCCACCCAGAGTTCGGCGTGGTCACCTGCGGCTTCGGCCAGCATGCGGGGGTGGTCGAGGGGGAAGTAGCCGTCGCGGTCGCCGTGCACGATCAGGAGCGGAGTGGGCGCGATGTGCGGGACCGCCTCGACCGGGGAGAGCGGGACCGGGTCCCAACCCCTGTGCTGGATACGGGTCTTGAGGCCGTAGCGGCCGACGAGCCGGCCCTCGGGGCGGGTCACCAGCCAGTGGAGTTTGCGCATGGGTGCCGTGCCTCGGTAGTACCAACGGGCCGGCGCACTCACGGAAACCACGGCGTCCGTGTGCGCTTCTGTGCGCCCCTCGCGCCCCTGACCGTCGGCGTGCGCCTGCACGCCGTAGAGCGCCGCGTGCCGCAGCACCACCGAACCGCCCATCGAGAAACCGACAGTGACCACGCGCGCGTGCCCCCGCTCCCGCGCCCAGGCGACCACCGCGGCCAGATCGAGGACCTCGCGGTCGCCGACGGTGGACCGTCCGCCGGAGGCTCCGTGGCCCCGGAAGGAGAAGGTGACCACGGCCCCGTACTGGGCGAACGCCTCGGCCACCCGGCGGATGTGCGGCTTGTCCACGTCGCCCGTGAAACCGTGCGCGACGACGAACACCGGATCACCGGAAGGTGACCGGGAGGCGTCGTATACGGCCGCCCCCGGTTCGTATACGGAATCGATCGTCACCCCGTCGTCGGTGTGCAGAAACGTCCGCAATGGTGTGCGTCTGATCGTCTCAGAGTTCGGACGAACGGTGGATCGTGCCACATGACCTGCCGTACCAGCGCTCATGTGGGCTATTCTGCTGGACAGAGGACTCGGGCAGCGAAGCCCCCGGGTCCTTTTGTGCTTCCGGGAGCGTTGTATACGAAGCGGTACACCACGGGAAACCACAGGTGGCCGCCGGTTATACAGGGCCCTCGGGAACACAAACGCTGTGCCGCACCACACACGTCCTCGCAGGGACCGAGGAGGAACCAGATATATGAGTTCTCTGCTGCTCCTGACCAATGCCCTCCAGCCGTCGACGGAGGTGCTTCCGGCCCTTGGCCTGCTGCTGCACAACGTGCGCGTGGCACCGGCGGAAGGCCCCGCCCTCGTCGACACCCCCGGTGCCGACGTCATCCTGATCGACGGCCGCCGTGACCTGCCTCAGGTCCGCAGCCTGTGTCAGCTCCTGCGCTCCACCGGACCCGGCTGTCCGCTCATCCTCGTCGTCACCGAGGGCGGCCTCGCGGCCGTCACCGCCGACTGGGGAATCGACGACGTGCTGCTCGACACGGCCGGTCCGGCCGAGGTCGAGGCGCGGCTGCGGCTCGCCATGGGCCGCCAGCAGATCGTCAACGACGACTCCCCCATGGAGATCCGCAACGGCGATCTCTCCGTGGACGAGGCGACGTACTCCGCCAAGCTCAAGGGCCGGGTCCTCGACCTGACCTTCAAGGAGTTCGAGCTCCTCAAGTACCTCGCGCAGCACCCGGGCCGCGTCTTCACGCGCGCACAGTTGCTCCAGGAGGTCTGGGGCTACGACTACTTCGGCGGTACGCGGACGGTCGACGTCCACGTACGACGGCTGCGCGCGAAGCTCGGGGTCGAGCACGAGTCGCTGATCGGGACCGTCCGGAACGTCGGTTATCGATTCGTCACGCCGGAGAAGGGCGAGCGGGGCGACCGCGGCGGCGAGGAGGCCAAGCTCAAGGCGAGCGCGGCGCTCGCCGCGGCAAAGCCGGAGGATGCGGACGGTGCGGCCGATTCGGTCGCCCTGGACGCCGCCGAGATTCCGGCCGAGATCCGGGCCGAGGCGTAACCCTCCGGGGCCGCAATCGGGACCCTTCCGAGGCCGTAATCGGGCAGGGCGTGGCTTTCGATGTCGTTTCCGCGCGGAGACTGTGCGCGGAAGCGAAGAGAAGCTTCGATACGCCCTGCCCAGGGCGGGTCCATCCGCGTAGACTCCGCGCGTGGCCAAGGTGACTCGGGATGATGTGGCGCGGCTGGCGGGTACCTCGACCGCTGTAGTCAGCTATGTCATCAACAATGGACCCCGGCCGGTTGCCCCGGCCACGCGCGAGCGTGTCCTCGCCGCGATCAAGGAACTGGGGTACCGGCCCGACCGGGTGGCCCAGGCCATGGCCTCGCGGCGCACGGACCTCATAGGCCTGATCGTGCCGGACGCGCGCCAGCCCTTCTTCGGGGAGATGGCGCACGCGGTCGAACAGGCCGCGTCCGAGCGCGGCAAAATGGTGCTCGTCGGCAACTCCGACTATGTGGGCGAGCGTGAGGTCCATTACCTGCGCGCGTTCCTCGGGATGCGGGTCTCCGGCCTGATCCTCGTCAGCCACGCGCTGAACGACAACGCCGCGGCGGAGATCGAGGCCTGGGACGCCCGGGTCGTCCTCCTCCACGAACGCCCCGAGGCCATCGACGACGTGGCCGTCGTCACGGACGACCTCGGCGGCGCCCAACTGGCCGTCCGCCACCTCCTGGAGCACGGCTACGAATACGTCGCCTGTATGGGCGGTACGGCGGACACCCCGGCCGTCGGCGACCCGGTCTCCGACCACGTCGAGGGCTGGCGGCGCGCGATGACCGAGGCCGGCCTGCCGACCGAGGGACGCCTCTTCGAGGCCCCGTACAACCGCTACGACGCCTACCAGGTCGCCCTCGGCATCCTCGCCGGGCCCCGCCGTCCCCCCGCGATCTTCTGCTCCACCGACGACCAGGCGATCGGCCTGCTGCGGGCGGCGCGCGAGCTGCGTATAGACGTACCGCGCGAGCTGGGCGTGATCGGCTTCGACGACATCAAAGAAGCGACCATGGCCGACCCGAAGCTGACGACGATCGCCTCGGACCGCCCGGCGATGGCCCGCGCGGCGGTGGACCTCGTCCTCGACGACGGGCTGCGGGTGGCGGGGTCGCGACGCGAGCGGCTGAAGGTGTTCCCGTCCCGCCTGGTCATCCGACAGTCGTGCGGGTGCGAGGGCTAGCCTCCGGCTCCGTCCCGCCTGTGCCCCACCCCTGACTCACCCCCGTCCCATCCGGCCCGGGGGTCACCGGGTTCGCTGGAATCCCCGAGTTTCCGGGGCCCCGGCGTCTTTATATCGGGCATACGAGGTTCTGTCGGGCTTCTCAGCGGGCGCTCAGGTACCTCTCATGATCACGCGACAGTCTCTTTTCCATGACCGAGAGCTTCCGCCGCAGCGGCGAGTACGAGACCCCCCAGGGCGACCAGCCGCAGGCGTACCCCCAGCAGCAGCACGCTTCTTCTCCCGTGAACCCGGAGTGGCCGCCCCCGCCGGCCTACCAGCCGCAGCCCGCCCAGCCGGTGCAGCAGGCCCAGCCGGTGCAGCAGGCCGAGCCCGTGTGGCCGGCTCAGGCGCCCGTCCCCTCGCCCGCCCCGCAGGCCGCCTTCGGCGCCGACGGCGGAGCGTACGGCGGTGACGGCGGAGCGCACGGCAACGGCGGTACCGCGTACGCCGGCGGTGACGGCAGCGGCGGCGACACGGCTCTCCTCACCCACGTCCAGGCCGAGGCGCCCAAGCCGAAGAAGCGCAACCGGGGTCCGCTCGCGCTGCTCGCCGCCGTGGCGATCGTCGCCGCGGCCGTCGGCGGCGGCACGGCGTACGCCTTCCAGGAGCTGACCGGCAAGGACACCGTCGCCACCACCAGCACCACCACGGCCGTCGTGCCCTCCAGCAAGAAGGGCGACGTCGCCACCATCGCCGCGACCGTCAGCCCGAGCGTCGTCGAGGTCAACGCCACGCTCAGCAACGGCACTTCGACCGGCGCCGGCGTGATCATCACCACGGGCGGCGAGGTCGTCACCAACAACCACGTGATCTCCGGCGCCACCTCGGTCAAGGTCAAGACGAGCGACGGCAAGTCGTACACCGCGACGGTCGTCGGCACCGACAGCAAGAAGGACCTCGCGCTCCTCAAGCTGTCGAACGCCTCCGGCCTGAAGGCGGCCACCCTCGGCAACTCCGCCGGCGTCCAGATCGGCGACACGGTCGTCGCGATCGGCTCCCCCGAGGGCCTGACCGGCACGGTCACCAGCGGCATCGTCTCCGCCCTGAACCGTGACGTGACCGTCTCGACCGACGAGAGCCAGAGCCAGGGTTCCGGCGGCAGCGACGGCCAGTGGCCCTTCCAGTTCGGCGGCCAGCAGTTCAACGGCGACACCGGCTCCTCGACGACGAC
This sequence comes from Streptomyces sp. NPDC101776, assembly GCF_044766845.1. Taxonomy (NCBI): domain Bacteria; kingdom Bacillati; phylum Actinomycetota; class Actinomycetes; order Kitasatosporales; family Streptomycetaceae; genus Streptomyces; species Streptomyces sp. NPDC101776. Next base: position 382,243 of record NZ_JBIWMV010000006.1, read on the forward strand.
GTACAAGGCCATCCAGACCGACGCGTCCCTCAACCCCGGCAACTCCGGCGGCGCGCTGATCGACGCGAACGGCAACATCATCGGCATCAACTCCGCGATGTACTCGTCCAGTTCGGACTCCTCGTCCTCGTCCTCCGAGGCCGGAAGCATCGGCATCGGCTTCGCCATCCCGATCAACACCGTCAAGGCGGACCTCGCCTCGCTGCGAGCCGGCGGCTCCGACAGCTAGGTCAGTGCCCCATCAGCAACCAGTAGGGAGTACGTCATGATCAAGCAGGTTTCGCACACGGTGACCGACACCGGAGCGGCCGGTCTCGGCCTGGCCCTCGGGGTGGCGTACGAACTGCACGCGCCGCTGACCCGGGCGCCGGAGGTGGCCCCGGAACTCATGGGGCTCCGGACCAGCGCGGCCCGCCCGCACCACCGGAAGGTGCCGTTGAAGCGCCTCCAGACGATGCGCGGCTGAGCACGGGGCACGGGAAGCCGAACCGGGTGGCCGATCCGATCCAGGTGGCCGATCTCACCCTTTTTCTCACTTCCTCCCCTCTTCACGCGCCAGCCGGGAAACATGCGAGGCTGATTGCGACCAGCCGAGCGTTGTCTCCCCGTCCCACCGCACCCGAGGAATCCAGCCATGAGCCCCGCCGAAGGCGACCGTGACACCCAGCGCATCCTGATCGTCGACGACGAGCCGGCGGTACGCGAAGCACTCCAGCGCAGCCTCGCGTTCGAGGGGTACGACACCGAGGTCGCCGTCGACGGCGCGGACGCGCTGGAGAAGGCGACCGCGTACCAGCCCGACCTGGTCGTCCTCGACATCCAGATGCCGCGCATGGACGGCCTCACGGCCGCGCGCCGGATGCGGGGTGCCGGGACGACGACCCCGATCCTGATGCTGACGGCCCGCGACACGGTCGGCGACCGCGTGACCGGGCTCGACGCGGGCGCCGACGACTACCTCGTCAAGCCCTTCGAACTCGACGAACTCTTCGCGCGGGTACGGGCGTTGCTGCGCCGCAGCTCGTACGCGGCGGCAGCCGCGGCCGGGGCGGCCCCCGAGGACGACTCCCTCACCTTCGCCGACCTCCGCATGGACCTCGCGACCCGCGAGGTGACCCGGAACGGGCGACAGGTCGAGCTGACCCGCACCGAGTTCACGCTGCTGGAGATGTTCCTGGCGCATCCCCGCCAGGTCCTCACCCGCGAGCAGATCCTCAAGGCGGTGTGGGGCTTCGACTTCGAGCCGTCCTCCAACTCCCTTGATGTGTATGTGATGTACCTGCGCCGGAAGACGGAGGCGGGGGGCGAGCCTCGGCTGGTGCACACGGTTCGTGGTGTGGGGTACGTGTTGCGACAAGGTGGGGCGGAGTGAGCAAGCTCGGACACCGGTTCCGGACACTGCCGATCCGGTCACGGCTGGCGATGCTGGTCGCGGCGGCGGTGGCGTTCGGGGTGGCGGCGGTTTCGGTCACCTGTTGGTTCATCGTGCAGGGGAAGCTGTACGAGCAGGTCGATGCTGATCTGAGGCAGATGGCGCAGCCGCAGCGGCCCGGTGATGTTGTGGGGTTCCTCCAGACCTGCCCGCAGACCGTCGACAGCACGCAGAGCGACACCACCGACCCCAGCGGCTTCAACGGGATCCGGACACAGACCACCTATCTCCAACTGGTCAAGTCCAGCGGGAAGTTCTGTGTTTCCGCCGGTTCGGCGGGCGTCGTCAAGGTCACCGGTGCCGACAAGGGCGTGATCAAGGACGCGAGTGCCCTCACGTCGCTTCCGTCCACCCTCAAGGGGGTGTTCCGCAACGGCGTCGACTCGAAGGGCAATGCCGTACGCGTGCTGACCACGCCTCTGCTCGTCAGGCAGGGCCCGACGCCCCCTCAGCTGTACCCCGACACCGCACTCGTCGTCGCGGTCCCTCTCAAGAGCACCCAGAACACCCTGAACGAACTCGCCCTCGTTCTCCTCGTCGTCTCCGGCATCGGAGTGATCGGCGCCGGGGCCGCGGGTCTGGCGGTCGCCCGCGCGGGGCTCCGCCCGGTCGACAAACTCACCGAGGCCGTCGAACACGTAGCCCGTACCGAGGACTTGGGCATCCGCATCCCCGTCGAGGACGACAGCGACGACGAGATCGCCCGCCTCTCCCGCTCCTTCAACTCGATGACGACCTCCCTCGCCAACTCCCGTGAGCTGCAACAGCAACTCATCGCGGACGCCGGTCACGAACTCCGCACCCCCCTCACCTCCCTCCGTACGAACGTCGAACTCCTCACCCGCAGCGAGGAGACCGGCCGCCCGATCCCCCCGGCCGACCGCAAGGCCCTGCTCGCCTCGGTGAAGGCGCAGATGACCGAACTGGCGTCCCTGATCGGCGACTTGCAGGAACTGTCCCGCTCGGAGGGCCAGCGGGGTGAGCGCGTCCAGGTGGTGTCGTTGCAGGACACCGTGGAGTCCGCGCTGCGCCGAGCCCGCCTGCGCGGACCGGAGTTGACGATCACGGCGGACGTACAGCCGTGGTACGTCCAGTCGGAGCCCTCCGCGCTGGAGCGCGCGGTGGTCAACATCCTGGACAACGCGGTGAAGTTCAGCCCCGAGGGCGGCACGATCGAGGTCCAGCTCACGCGCGGTGTCCTCACCGTCCGCGACCACGGCCCCGGCATCCCCGCCGACGAACTCCCGCACGTCTTCGACCGCTTCTGGCGTTCCCCCTCGGCGCGCGCACTCCCCGGCTCCGGCCTGGGCCTGTCCATCGTCGCCCGCACGGTCCAGCAGGCCGGCGGCGAGGTGACCCTGGCGCACGCGCCGGGCGGCGGGACGGTGGCTACGGTACGGATGCCGGGGGCGCCCACGGCTCCGCCGGAGACGCCGTAGGGATCGTAGGGACCGTACGGATCGTAGGGGGCGCAGCCGTTCGGGCCGCTCGCGGGGACACCGCGGTCACGGCATCAGACGGCGGTGCGTCCGCCGTCGGCCGCGAGGGTGGTGCCGGTGAGGTAGCTCGCGCGGTCCGAGGCGAGGAAGAGGATCACCTCGGCGATCTCGCGCGGGCTCGCGAGCCGGCCGAGCACGGTGGTCTTCGCGACCTGTTCGGCGCCCTCCTCACCCATGGTGGCCAGGACCATGTCGGTCCGCGTGGGACCGGGCGCGACGGCGTTCACCCGCACGCCGGCCGGACTGAACTCGGCCGCCCAGGTCCGCGTCAGCGACTCCAGCGCGGCCTTGGTGGCGCCGTAGACGGACAGTCCGGGCATGCCGATCCGGGCGGCCATGCTGCTGACGTTGACGATGCTGCCGGAGCCCTTCGCAATCATCGCGGGAACCAGGGCCGCGGTGAGGAGGTACGGGGCGCGGACGTTGGCCGCGAGGGTCTCGTCGAGCGTGGCGGGGTCCTGGTCCACGGTCGGTGAACCGGGGAAGATCGCGGCGTTGTTGACCAGGATGTCGACGGGGCCGGCCTGCTCGGCGAGGTGGCGCAGCGCGGCCGGGTCGGTGAGGTCGGCGGCGACGAAGCGCGCCCGGCCGCCGGTGTCCGTGATCGACCGTACGGTCGCGGCCCCGCGCTCGGCGTGGCGGCCGGAGACGACGACCTCGGCGCCGGCCGCGGCCAGCAAGCGGGCCGTTTCGGCGCCGATGCCGCCCGTCGAGCCGGTGACGAGGGCGACCTTGTCGGAGAGTTCCATGCCGGGTCCTTCCGGAAGTCCGGCCCCGTGTGCGGCGGCCGGAATGGATTAGGTGACCCACAATGCTGCGGAAAAAATGGGTTGTCTAATCCAAAATCTGGTAGCGTCGTGGGTATGAGTACCGAGGTACGCCCGTCGACCGGGAAGAAGCTGACCCGCAAGGGGCAGGAGACCCGGCGCCGGATCGTGGCCGCCGCCGCGCAGCTCATGTACGAGCGGGGCGTGACCGAGGCGACGCTCGAGGATGTGCGGGCGGCCGCCGGGGTGAGCGGCTCGCAGATCTACCACTACTTCGCGGACAAGCAGGAACTGCTGCTGGCCGTGATCGAGTTCCAGACCGAGGCGGTGCTGGACATGCAGAAGCCGCTCTTCGCCGGACTCGACACCATGGCGGGCCTACGGCAGTGGCGGGACGCGCTGGTGGAGTACCAGCTCCGGATGCAGTGCCGCGGCGGCTGCCCGATCGGCTCCCTCGGCAGCGAGATCGCGGAAACCAACCCCGAGGCGCGGCTCGCCGCGGCCAGCGGCTTCCTGCGCTGGGAGTCGGCGATCCGTGGCGGCCTCCAGGCGATGCACGACCGCGGTGAACTCGACGCCGACCCCGACGACCTCGCCCTCGCCACGCTCGCCGCGCTCCAGGGCGGCCTGTTGCTCACCCAACTCCAGCGCCGGGTAAGGCCGTTGGAGGTGGCGCTGGACACGATGCTCGACCACGTCGAAGCCCTCACGAGGCACGTGTGACGGGTGACCGCCGCCGTCCTTGAGTCGCCCCGGCCGCCCCGGCTGCCCCGGGCGGTCGGCCGCGAGCCGAGCGGGACGGTCGCACCCGCTACGACAGCAGGACCGCCCCTCAATACGGCCAGGGCCCGGACCGCGTTTCACGGTCCGGGCCCTGCCCTGTCTGTCGTACGGCTGCGCGTCAGCTCTGCGCGGTGTCGTCGCCCGCCTGCTCGGGAGCCTCGGCGGCTTCTGCGGCGGCGGCCTTCTCCCGCATCTTGCGGACCAGCTCCGCCTTCAGGTCGGCCGCGCCTTGGCGGTCGAGGTTGCGGTGCGGACCGTGGTTCTGCCGTTCGGCGCGGGACAGCTTCTTGCGCTGGCCGCCGCCCATGCCCACGGGGTTGTTGATGTTCTTGCTCACGGTCATGACAAAGACGGTACCCGGTTCCGTCGGCCCCGCACACCAACCCGTTCGCCCCCAATGCCGCCGTACGGGTGAAACGGGGCATACCTCCGCATCCCGTGGGGATGGTGTCCCTGGCCCGCGATCGATCACTCGGTCGCCCACTCGGTCGCCCACTCGATCACCATCCTCGGGAACCCACCACATGCGTCAACTCGCCATCGCCGCAGCCGCGTTCGCCGCGATCCTGCCCGCCGCCGCACCCGTTTCCGCACCAGCACATGCCTCCGCCCCGGCCGCCGTACCGCCGGGGCAGGTGTACTTCTGGCCGGAGGCCGGGCAGATGGGCGCGGGCGGTGCCTGGGCGTACTCGCCGCCCGGATATCGCGAGGCGGACACCCGGGTGAAGCGGCACGCGTACTCCTTCGACTCGCATGCCTCGGTCAGCGTCTACGCGATCAGTTACCAAGGTGGCGGCGGCTGTCTGTACCGGGAGATCAGGCCGGACGACTACTCCGACAACTGGGCGGAGTGGGGCGGCAAGTTCGACGGGGTCAGCGACACGAGGATGGGCTGCGAGGCCGGTTGATCCACCGATGCCCACCCTGCGTACGGCCGCGCTTCTGACCGGCGGACTGCTCCTCGCCCTCACAGCCTGCGCGGCCCCGCCCGCTCCAACTCCCGCTCCCCGTCCCGCTCCTGACGACGTCATCAAGGCGGCGACCCAACTCCTCACCGACGACTGCCTCACCAGGCAGCACCTCACCCCACCGCGCCCCGGCCGGAGTTCACTGCCACAGCCCCAGCAACTCCGCGTCTCCGACGCCCTGTTCGGCACCGGCCGGGCCCAACTCGCCGTTCGACTCCCGACCGGTTACGTCGTCCGCACCCACACGGACGGCTGTCTGGCCGCCGCGAACCAGCGGCTCTACGGCGACGGGGCGCGCTGGTTCCGTACGTCGGTGATCGTCAACAACCTCAGGCCGGAGGCCGCGCACGCCCGCCTCCCGCTCGCCGAGATCCGGGCCCGCCACCACGCCGAACTCGCGGACTGGCGCAGGATGCGCACCCACGCGCTGACGGTCTCCCTGAACCTCCTCGCCAAGGACCACGACCACTCCCCCTCGAAAGGAACCCCCACCCCATGAAGCGCACCATCGCGAGGCGCGTGACCTCGCTCCTCGCCGCGTCCCTCCTCGCGGCCGGCGTCGTCCTCACGACCTCGGCGTCCGCGCAGGCCGTGCAGTGCGGCAGCGGCAACTTCTGCGTCTGGACGGACGCGAACTTCACCGGCCTGAAGATCGAGCACAGCGGCGACGACCACTGGTGGGAGGGCGACATGGCCTGGCACGACTCGTCCTGGGCGAACCACGGCATCTCCGGCCCCGGCGTGAAGGACCACGTCAAGGTGTACTCGGCCCGCGAGTTGCTGGGCTCCGTCACCATCTGCCTGGCCCCTGGCCAGGAGGTCGGCTACAGCGCGAACGCCAACGACAAGGGGGCGTCCCACACTTGGACGATGGGCTGCTGAACCGGCCGTAGGAGAACAGTGGAGTTGATCGGCGGGTCTGTTCCAACGGGGGTCGGCGTCACACCTGTTCGGGGGCGCGTCGGCTGGAACGGATCCGCCGGTCACGGCTGGGGCGAGGGGGGCCTGTCCGTTGGAATGCTAGCCGAGAGCATCTCGCGTGCGGCGGCCAGTTGCTCGACGAGCTGCCTCAAGGTGAGACCGCGATCCCTGGCGACCTGGGCGAGATGATCCCGGGCCTGCCGGGACACCCGGATGGTCGCGGTCTCTGTCATCGCTACTCCTCCGCCGGACTTGGTGCGACAGGCTCAGGTTCTTGCCAGAAGACCTCTTCAACCACGATCTGGGGATCTTCGGTTCGGCGGACGAAGGTGTACTTCAGCCAGCCGTTCCCACGGTCGAAGAAGCAGAGGTGTCGGCCCTTCGGTTCGGTGGACCGGCCCGGCGTGACGCTCATGCCCTCCGGTAATCCGGCGTCGGCATTGATGCCACGGAAGTACGGATCCTTCGCGGTGACCAGTTCGGCTCGCGCCGCGAGGACGATCTCACGAGCGTGGTCAGGCAGTGCCTCGAAGGTGGCGAGGGCATCGGTTCGCCAGTCCGCCTGCCAGGGCGGCCCCATGAACCCATCGGTCACTCGCCGGGCTCCAGGTCGCGGACCCGGTAGTGAATCGTCGCCGCCTCCTCAAGGAGGGCTTTGGCTTCGGCGATGTCCGTGCACTCGTACGCGGCTCGGTGTTCGAGGTCGCGGACGTGCGCGTCCAGCCTGGGATCGCGGGCGAGGGCGTACTCACCCCACCAGCGGGCCATGAACGCGGGCACGGGGCCCACGTCGTACGCATCGGCGATCGCCCACTTCCAGTGGGCGTCGAAATCCGGGAGAAGTGCGGGAGTGTTCTGCGCGATGGCCCTGCGCAGCGCCCTCGGGGTCCGCTCAGGCATCGGAGGGACGACCGGCTCGGGTTCCGCAGCGTGAGCAGCCATGACCGGTGTCCTCCTTCGACGCGTCGTGTCTACGACCATAACCGGCTCATACCTTTCCCATCAGTCGATCGTGACCCGGCCGTCCATTCGACCGGAAGATCAACCATGAGGGGGGCGCGGCGACAAACGTCAGGCCTTCCGACCCACGTCACCCGAACGTGTGCACGCCCACCTCGGCCTTGACTCCGTCCACGAACGCGGACCAGGACACGGCCGCGAGAATCAACGGGCGGGCGGTCGGAGCCTTGCTGTCGCGGACGGGGACCAGGTCGGTGTAGCCGTCGGCGACCTCGACGCAGTTGTTGTCTCCCCCGTCGCTGTAGCTCGACTTGCGCCAGGCGGCGGTGCTGAGGTCAGGGGTGGACTTCATGATCTGTGTTCCTCCAGTACGTCCCTGATGAACGCGAGCGAGTCCGACGGGGGCAGCGCAAGATCCCTGAGCCGATCGTAGGACAGTCGGTGTCGCAGAACATCGTCCGGTTCGTCGATCAGTTCGCCTCGGCTGTTGCCCTCTGTGTAGGCAACGGCACTTCCGTCCTGCTGCCACAACAGCGTCACGGTGCCGTTCATGTGGTGATGGACCCCGGCAGCGAACGGGAGGACCTGAAGCGCCACGTTGGGCCACATCGCAACAGCCTCAAGGCGCAGCAACTGATCGGCCCAGGTCTTCCCACTCGCGGCAGGGCGCCGGAACGCGAACTCGTCCATGATGATGCGGACGTTGGGCTCCGGCTTCTGCTGCAACAGGTACTGCCTACCGAGCCGCACCGCGACCTGTTCCTCGACCAGTTCTGCGCGATCAGGTGTTGTCTGGGCCCCGGACAACACCTCCCGAGCGAAATCCTCGGTCTGCACCAGTCCAGGTACACCCAGCGCGAACTTCCACATGACCCGTGCCGTCGCCTCCAGCCCCATGAACCGCTTGTACTGGTCCTTGAACGCGTCGAGCCGCGCCGCCTTCCAGTGACTGACCAGCAACTCGCCGGCCTCGTAATACACATCCAGGTCTTCCATGACCGTCACCTTGGACAGCCGCTCCCCGGACTCCAGTCGGCTCAGGTAGCTCTTGTCGTAGCCGGTCTCCTCGGCCAGCTGCCCGAGTGACTTGCCCGCCTTCTCCCGCAGATACCGGAGCGTCCGCCCCAGCACCACGCGCCCCGACTCGCCCTCGGCGTCAACCTGTTCGGTCACGTCACCCCTCCCCGTTGCCTGGGTCCGCAGACAACGGGGACCCCCTTCCGCAGCGTACGCCGGAGCCGTGACGATGACGGCACGAACGGTAATCACCGCTCGTCAGGACTTCGGGAGTTACTCCTCATGACACTCGCGCACGGCATTCCCAACACCACGCGCGGCGAACTGCGGTTGCTGCCCTGGGCCACCCCCGACGGCAAGCCCTGCTACCTCAGCGCCGACCACGACGACAGCCACCTCTCCCGGCTCGCCGACGATGTGGCGGCAGCCCAACTCGACTCCGGGGAACAGGTGTTGGCCGGAGCGAAGGCCGTCCTCGCGGACCCGAGGGCCGGCGAACGCGCCGTACGTTTCGCGCTCACCAGGGCGTCCGAATCCCTTGGCGACGTCCTCCGCATCGCCATCAGCCGGGGCGAACGCATCCCGGAGCGCGAACGGTGACCCCGCCTCCGGAGAAGTGGTTCCCCTTCGCATGTGCCTGCGCGACCCCCGGCCACCTGGACGGGGTGGGGCAGACGGACATCATCCGGTGACCGGACGTTTCCCCCGAAACACAGACTCCGACCTTACGATCATCCCCAACACGGGCTCTGGGGAGGGTCGATGGGCGGGGACGGAATCGAGCGGGAATACCGGCGGCGAAGACAGTTGTCGGTCGTCTGGTGGCATCTCGGCATCGACATGCTCGTCTACGGCGCCATCGCCGTGCAGACGGCGACGGTGGATCCGCCGTTTCCGGCCGGGCGTTGGTTCAACATCGCGATACTGGTGCTCATATCGGTCAGGGGCGTCTCGGCGCTGCTCTACCGGTGGCGGGGGCGCACGGTCGTGAGCGCGCGCGGGATCACCGCCCACGAATCCGTGCGGACGGTCACCCGGACCTGGCACGACATCTACGACATCCGGGCCGAGTTGAACGACCGCGGGGTCGCGAACGCCGAGTGGACCACCTATGTCTACGACGGTGACGGGCGCCGGACGCGGTTGCCCTACTTCGACGACTGGCAGCGTCCCGACTTCCATGCCGAACTCGCCGACCTGCGTGCCGTGTCCGCACAACACCGGGGCGTGGAGTGGGAGTTGCGGCCCGAGGTGGAGGACCGGATACGGGTCCGGGCGCGGCACCGCAAGATCTGGGTGGCGGGGGTCCTCACGGCCGCCGTGGCCGGGTTCTTCGCGTTCATGTTCCTGGCGTAGCGCCGGTGAACGGTGACGGAGGGGCGATGGACGGCGACGACGGGCGTGGGATCGAGCGGGAGTACGGCAGGCACAGAAAGACGTCCCGGGGAAGGTTCGTCGGCCTGTGCATCGTCGAAGGGAACTTCGCCCTTCAGATGGCGCGGCCCGACAGCATCCCCGGCCGGTACAAGCTGCTCGCGGTGGCGCTCATGGCGATGCTGGTTGGCTGGGCGATTCTCACCGTGCGACGGGGGCGCACCACCGTGGGGGCCGGCGGCGTAACCACCCGCGGAGCCTTCCGCGGGCGCAGGCGGGCCTGGCACGACATCTACGATCTGCGCGTCGAACGCCATAACAGCAAAAACGCCGACGCCCGCCTGTTGACCTGGCTCTACGACAACGACGGCCGCAGGTTTCTCCTCCGCAACGTCGACGACTGGCAACTCCCCGCTCTCCGGGCAGAGATCGACGATCTGCGTACCGTCGCCGCACAACACCGCGGCATGGCCTGGGAGTCGCGGCCCGAGGTCGAGGCGCGGATCCGGCTGCGGGCGGGGCATCGCAAGGCTCAGGAGCGAGCGGCCATCTGGACCCTGCTCGTCTTCTTCGCCGCCGTCGGGTATCTGGTGTGGGAGGTGAGCGTCGGCGACGAACCCCACCCCTTCCTGCTGCTCCTCTGCGCTCCGCTCGCCACCTATACCCTCCTCGTCACGCTCTTCCGCCTGCGCGCCCCCCGAGCCCCAGCCCACTCATAAGCCGCTGCCAGCCCCGCCACAGCCCCCCGCCCCACCGTGTTCGAATGGCGCGGAAGATTCTGCTGGCCGACGACGACGTGGACGTACGGGAAGGGCTCGGGCGGCTGCTCAGGTTCGAGGGGTACGAGACCGTCCTCGCGGGGGACGGGCGTACCGCCCTTGCGCTGCTGGGCGTCTCGCCCGATCTCGTGCTGATGGACGTCACCATGCCGGAGTTGGACGGGCTCGCCGCGACGCGGCGGATCCGGGCCTCCGGGTGCACCGTGCCGATCCTGATGATCACCGGGCGGGATGCCGTGGGCGATCGGATCGTCGCCCTCGACAACGGTGCCGACGACTACCTCAGCAAGCCGTTCGCCATCGAGGAACTCCTCGCGCGGGTACGGGCGTTGCTACGGCGCAGCAGTCGGCAGGAGACCCGGCCCGGTCCGCCGGACGGGCTGGAGCGGCTTGGCTTCGGTGATCTCGTCATGGATCTGACCACTCGTGTCGTCACGCGCGGCGGGCGGTCCGTCGAGCTCACGCGGACCGAGTTCCTGTTGCTGGAGTACCTGCTCCACCATCCGGGCACCGCCCTCACCCGGTCCCAAATACACCGGCACGTCTGGGGGTTCGACTTCGAGCCCGCGTCCAACACCCTCGACGTCTACGTCATGTACCTGCGCCGGAAACTGGAGAGCCGCGGCGAACCGCGGCTCATCCACACCGTGCGGGGGCTCGGGTACAGCCTCCGCTCGACTCCCCTCGGCTGATCTACCTCTTCGGCTTCGGGAGCCTCAAGATCATTGTCTCGTCCGGGACTTGGCGCAGGGTCATCGTGTCCTCCGCGCGGTGCCGTCCCGTTCCCGTTCCCGTGATCGCCATTTCGGGGAGCGGGCCCGCAAGTCGCGCGTAGGCGCCGCCCCTTGACACCAGCTCCGCGTGGGTTCCCGTCTCCACCAGGCGTCCGCCGTCCAGCACCAGGATGCGGTCCGCGTCCGGGGCGAGGCTCAGGTCGTGGGTGATCATGATGGTCGTACGGCCGGACATCAGGCGGCGCAGCGGCCCGATCACCTGGCGGGCGGCCACCGAGTCGAGGCCGGCCGTCGGTTCGTCCAGGACCAGGACCGGTGCCTCGCGGAGCATCGCCCGTGCGATCGCGATCCGTTGGAGCTGGCCGCCGGAGAGTGCCGCCGTGCCGGGGGCGATCTCCGTGTCGTAGGACTGGGGAAGGGCCGTGATGAAGTCGTGGGCCGCCGCTGCCCTTGCCGCCCGCTCGATCTCCTCGTCGCTCGCGCCGGGGCGTCCGCACTCGATGTTCTCGCGGATCGTGCCGTTGAGGATCAGGGTCTGCTGGGGCAGCAACGCGACGTTCTCCCGCAGGAATTCGAGGGGTACGTCACGGAGGGGGACGCCGTCCAGGCAGATCACGCCGCCGGAGGGGTCGTAGAAGCGGGTGAGGAGTTTGGAGAGCGTGGACTTGCCCGCTCCGCTCTCCCCCGTGACGATCACCAGTTCGCCCGGGCCGGCCCTGAACGTGACGTCGTTCACCGAGTCGCGGGCCGCGCCGGGGTAGCGGAACGTCACGCCGTGGAAGCTGACCCAGCCGTGGACGGGCCAGGCGGGGACGGGTTCGTGGGGGTCGCCGACGGACGGGGTGGCGTCCAGGATCTCGTTGATGCGGGCCGCGCCGGCGGTGGCGGCGGTGAGGGTGAGGCCGAGTTGGCCGAGGTTGCGGACCGGGGGGTAGAGGTAGCCGATGAAGGCGGCGAAGGCGAGGAGTGCGCCGAGGGTCATGCGGTCGGCGGAGATCTCCCAGACGCCGAGGCCGATGACCGCGAGGACGCAGAGGGTCTCGACCACCTCCACGAACTGCTCGTACATCTCGCTGAGCCGGGCGCCCCGGACCGAGGCCTTCATCCATGCGCGGGCCTCGACGTCGAGGCGCTTCTCCTCGTCGCGGCGGCGGTTGTACGCCTGGGTGAGGACCACGTTGCCGAGGGACTCGGAGACCACCGACGTGATCGCGCCGTCCGCCACCCGCTCGTCCTGCGAGGCCTGCTTGATGCGGCCCGAGAAGCGGCGGGCGGCGAGGAGGAAGAGAGGGGCGAGGACGAAGGTGGCCAGGGCCAGGTCCCAGCGGAGGTACAGGGCCGCGCAGGCGTAGAAGACCGCCGAGAACGCGGCCGAGATGGTGCCGACCACGCCTGACACGACCATCTGCTCGATGGCCTCCACGTCTCCGGTGAGGCGTTCGACCAGGTCGCCCTGGCGGTGCTTCTGGAAGAAGTGCGGCGGTAGGTCCTGGACGTGGCGGAAGACGTTCGCGCGCAGGCGCAGGACGAAGCGTTCGGCGGTCCAGGTGGCGAGGGAGTTGCCGAAGTAGCCGACGAGCGCGCCGAGTACGGCGACGCCGAGCCAGGCCGCGGCCGGGCCCCAGAACTCGGACAGCGAACCGGCCTTGAGGGCGTTGTCGGTGAGTTCCGCGAAGAGCAGGATCGCGGCGGTCTCGGCGAGCGCCGACACGATGACGCAGGTGATGATCACCGCGAGCCACTTGCGGTCACCGCGGGTCAGCGGCCAGAAACGGCGGAAGGCCTCACGGGCTTCCCTCATGGTCAACAACTCCCTTCAAGGATCTGATAGTTGGCCTGGACGTGGCCGAGGCGGGGCCACCGGCGCGAGCGTGCTCACTAACCGGTGGCCCCGCCTCACGTGGTGCCGGCTCAGCCCTTGTGGGCGATCGGGCGCTTCGGGGTGTGCTTCTTCGGCGCGGGCTTCTTGGGGGCCGGGGCCGGCTTGCGGGTCTTCTTGACGGGGACGATCTTGTGGAAGCTCATGGTGGGTTCCCTCCCTGGGAGTCCGGCACTGCGGCCGGGTGTGGGGTGCTCCGGGTCTTCTGCGGCTCGCGGGACTGCTTACTTGTGCCCGACCGGGCGCTTCGGCGCCGGCTTCTTCGGCGCGGGCTTCTTCGGGGCCGGGGCGGGCTTGCGGTGCTTCTTGACCGGGACGATCTTGTGGAAGCTCATGACGGGTTCCCTCTCTGGTACGGCTGTCGCGGTGTCTGCTGCGGTTCTGCAACAGTTCCTCTACCGATCTGCTGCAACTGCCTTTGAGTTAATTTGAATTACGCCTGTAAATTCTTTGTCAGCCCTTGTGGTCGATCGGGCGGCGCTTCGGAGCGGGCTTCTTCGAGGCCTTCTTGGGGGCCGGGGCGGGCTTGTGGTGCTTCTTGACCGGGGCGATCTTGTGGAAGCTCATCGTGCTCTCCTTTGTCTTGTGTTGCCTCTGTCGTTTGCGCTGTTCGCTTTCGACATGGAAAACACTACTGGACTTCTGACGCAGGAAAAGCGATTTTCGCTTAGACCTTCCTGTGCGATTGCCATGGATGATTCTTATGGAATTCGCGGAACTGAACCCGTGCTTACACAGAATTTAGAACGGGAAAATACAAAGGGGCCCGGCGCCGCACTGCGGCGCCGGGCCCCTGAGCAGGGACGGACTGCTGACTGCTGCTGACTGCTACTGCACGATCGTGATCCGGTTCGCCGCCGGGGGCGTGAGCGGGCCCGCCGCCGACGAGTGGGCCGTCAGGTACTGCGCGAGTGCGGCGAGGTCGTCCGTGCCGACCACGTCACCCGTGCCCTGGCCCAGCGTGGTGAAGCCGTCGCCGCCGCCCGCGAGGAAGCTGTTCGTCGCGACGCGGTAGGTGGCGGCCGGGTCGATCGCCGCGCCGTTGAGGCGGATGGAGTCGGTGACCACGCGGTCCGCGCCGGTCTTCGTCAGGTCCAGCGTGTAAGTCAGCCCGGACGACGGCTGGAGGATCTTCGGCGCCGCCGCGTTCGTGCCGCTCACCTGTTCCTTGAGCGTCTGGATCACCTGGGCGCCGGTGAAGTCCTGGAGGTTCACCGTGTTGGCGAACGGCTGCACCGTGAAGCCCTCGGCGTAGGTCACCACGCCGTCGCCCTCCGCGCCGGTGGTCTTGTACGTCAGGCCCGCGCGCACCCCGCCCGGGTTCATCAGCGCGAGGTCGGTCTCCGGGTCCAGCTCCTTGCCGTACGCGAGTTGGGCGTCCGCGATGAGGTCGCCCATCGGGGACTCGGTGCCGACGTTGCCCACGTCGCCGGAGATGTAGCCGATCGCGCGGTTGCCGATGGGGGCGGCCAGGGCGTTCCACTTGCCGATCAGCGAGGTCAGGTCGGCGGCCTTGGGCACGGTCCGGGTGACCACGTGGTTCGCCGACTTGACCGCCGTACGGGCGATGTCGCCCGTCTTGCGGTCGTACGTCAGCGTGGTGTCCGTGTAGAGACGGCCGAAGGAGGCGGCCGAAGTGACCATACGGGGCTTGCCACTTGGGTCGTTGATCGTGCAGACGTACGCGTTGTGGGTGTGGCCCGTGACGAGGGCGTCGACCGCCGGGGTGACGTTCTTCGCGATGTCGACGATCGGGCCGGAGATGCCGGAGCCGCCGCCGGACGCGTCGCAGTCGTAGTTGTAGGAGGCGGAGGCCGGGAAGCCGCCCTCGTGGATCAGCGCGACGATCGACTTGACGCCCTGCTTCTGGAGCTCCTTGGCGTACTTGTTGATCGTCTCGACCTCGTCCTTGAACTGGAGGCCCTTGACGCCGTCGGCGGAGACGATGCCGGGGGTGCCCTCCAGCGTGACGCCGATGAAGCCGACCTTGACGCCGTTCTTCTTCCACACCCAGTACGGCTTGAGGATCGGCTTCTTCGTCTTCTCGTCGAGGACGTTGGCCGCGAGGTAGGGGAAGTCGGCGCCCTTGAACTTCTTGTCCGTGTAGCAGCCGTCGGTGGGGTGGCAGCCGCCGTTCTGGAGGCGGGCCAACTCCTTGGCGCCCTCGTCGAATTCGTGGTTGCCGACCGAAGTGACGTCCAGGTCGAGCTTGTTGAGGGCCTCGATGGTCGGCTCGTCGTGGAACAGGCCCGAGATCAGCGGGGAGGCGCCGACCATGTCGCCGCCGGCCGCGGTGATCGAGTACGGGTTGCCCTTGCGGGCCTCGCGCAGGTGCGTGGCGAGGTACTCGACACCGCCCGCGTCGATCGTCTTCGTCGTGCCGTCGGCCTGGAGCTCGGTGACCCGGCCGGAGGAACCGGACGGGGGCTCCAGGTTGCCGTGCAGGTCGTTGAAGGAGAGGAGTTGGACGTCCTGGTAGCGGCTGGGCTTGTGCCCGTGACCGCTGGGGTTGCCGTGGGCGTCGGCGGGCAGCGCGGCGGCCAGCGCACCGACCGTGGCCAGGCTCGCGGCGGCGGCGAGCAGGCCTGCGGTACGGCGTCTGCGCGGGCGGTACGGCTGGGAAGTGGCTGGCATGAGCCCCCCTGTGTGTCGGCACTGTGAGTCGGCTGAGAAGTCACCACGTTCCGGCGCAGCCTAGGGTCAACGCGCGTAGCGTGACAGGGGGTTCTTGGTTACATCCTGGTTTCTTCTTTGCCGCCACTTTGCTGGTATGTCCGCTTACCCTGATGCCCATGACCAGCGACGACACCGCACGGCCCGCGCCCGCATCCCGATCCATCGAGACCTACTCCGCGCTCACCCCGGACCAGGGCGAGGCCGTTCTCGCGCTCATCGCCGAGGCCGCCAGGACCGACGGGCAGCAGGCGGTGTCCGAGCAGGGGCGGTTGCGGATCCTCCCCCACTCTCGGCTTCGCTCGACCGGGGGGACCCCCATGGGTGAGCGGGACGGGGTCTCGCATCTGCTGCTGACCCTGGGCGACGCGCTCGTGGGGTACGCGCAGTTGGAGGACACGGATCCGGTGGAGGCGCCGGCCGCGGAACTCGTCGTTCATCCCTCGCATCGGGGGCACGGGCACGGGCGGGCGTTGGGTGCGGCGCTGCTGGCCGCGTCGGGGAAGCGGTTGCGGGTGTGGGCGCACGGTGGGCATGCCGCCGCGCGGCATCTCGCGCAGGTTCTCGGGCTCACGATGTTCCGTGAACTCCGGCAGTTGCGGCGGTCGTTGACGGATCTCGCGCTGCCGGAACCGGTGCTGGCGGAGGGGGTTTCCGTGCGGACCTTCGTGCCCGGTGCCGACGACTCGGCGTGGCTTGCCGTGAACGCGGCGGCGTTCGCGCACCATCCCGAGCAGGGGTCTCTGACGCAGCGGGACCTCGACGACCGTAAGGCCGAGGCCTGGTTCGATCCCGAGGGGTTCTTCCTGGCCGAGCGGGGTGGTGAACTCGTCGGTTTCCACTGGACGAAGGTCCATGCGGAGGAGGGGTTGGGCGAGGTGTATGTGGTGGGGGTGTTGCCGGGTGTGCAGGGTGGGGGGCTCGGCAAGGCGCTGACGACGGTCGGTCTGCGGCACCTTGCCTCGCGGGGGTTGCCTACGGCGATGTTGTACGTCGATGCCGACAACAAGGCGGCGGTGTCGGTGTATGAGCGGTTGGGATTCACGACGTACGAGACGGACCTGATGTACCGCTCGGAGTCGTAGGGCTCGCTTGGTCGGGGTGACCGTCCCTGGGGGCTGCGCCCCCAGACCCCCATCGGCCCTGAGGGGGCCTCGTCCTCAAACGCCGGACGGGCTGATTGTGCGGGCCTGTGCGGGACGGCCACGTCGGCATCAGCCGCCGGTCGGCTCGGGTCGTGCGCGCCGTATCCGCAGCAACCCCCTGTGCCGCTTGAGCGGTTCCGGGCCGCACACCGCCCACAGCAGCGTCGCGCTCAGCAGGATCAGGGTCCAACGGTCGTGGCCCGGCGCCCAGTTCTTGTCCTTCGGTGTGGTGAGCAGGCCCCAACTCTGGGGGATGAAGAGGGTCGCCGCCATGGACGTGGCGAGGAGGGCGATGGCTACGCGCTGGCCCGGTTCCGGTTCGGGTGTCAGGCGGGTCGCGAGGGCCGATGCCGCCAGGGCCACGACTGTCGCGGCGGCCGCCTCCAGGGTGATGTCGCCTACCGGGGGGCGTACCTCGGCCGGGATCAGCAGCACGGCCGCCGTCCACCACAGGGCGGCCGGCGGGGCGACCAGTGCGGTGCGCAGGGCGGTCCTGACCATGCGGCGGGTCGGGACCGTGGCGGTGACGTGGCGGGCCGGGTCGTCCAGGAGGAAGGTCAGGCCCAGGGCGAAGGCCAGCGCCGCGCCGCGCAGCAGGAGCAGGGTCATCCACGGGTCGGGGTCGGAGGACGTCAGGCGTGGGAGTGCGGCCAGGAGGAGTCCGGCGGCGGCGCCCCCGCCCACCGCCCGCCAGGGCAGAGCCCGGGCGACCGGCCGCACCAACTGGCCCAACTGGCCCAGCCGATTCAACGACCCCGCCGAGCCCCGAGCCGTCGCCGGGGCCAACTCCCTTTCCCTCACTCGCACTTGTCCGCCCCCGCCGGTGCCTTCACGCCCAGCAGTTCCGCCACCTTCGCCGTGGTCACCTTGGGTGCCGTCAGTTCCGCCCAGTGGGCCTTCACCTTCGGGGCGATCGTCGTCGTGCCGGCTGTGAACAACTCGCGTACCACCGTGGTCTGTTCGGCGGTCATGGACATCGGGTTGGTCGGGGAGACGACGATCGCGGAGCCGGTCGCGCTGTCGTCGAGGCGGACCGCGCGGAGCTGGGTGACCGGGTCGGGCAGTCGGCCGAGGGCCATCCACATGATGGTGACCATGCGGCCGTCGCAGAGCGAGCCGACCGACTTCTCGCTGCCCATGACCAGGACGGAGGAGACCGCCGCGGCGAACTCCGGTACCCGCGGGCCGCCCCAGCGCGTGCCGACGGTGACCTGGTACGGCACGGTGGACGGTTCGACGATCGAGCCGTCGGCGTCCATGCCGTAGCGGGCCTCGACGCGTTGCCGTACGAGCACCTTCTCCTGGGCCGCGGTGCCGCCGGCCAGGGACTGGACGCCGTCCGTGATCTTCGCCCAGGTGCCGATGCGCGGCGTCCACTCGGGGAACGCGCAGTACGTGGAGTGGCCTTGGCGTACGCAGGACTGGACCTTCGCCGGGTTCAGCGTGGCCAGCACGCGGGCCTGGGTGGTCGCGTCCGACACCTTGCCCGCCTGGCCCACCGCGCCCCACGTGCCGAGGCCCACCGCCACCACGAGCGCCGCCGCCACCGTCTTCGTACGGCCGCCGTTGACCAGGACCGCCGCCAGCGCCAGGGTCAGCGCCAGTCCGACCAGGTACAGGGCGTGCCACGCGGCCGGGCGGCCCAGCAGTTCGGAGGGGAGGGGCTTGCTGCTCATGTCGCCGACGACCGGCACCAGCCAGCGGGTCGCGCTGCCGTCGGAGTCGCCCGGGACCGCCCCGAGGGTCGAGAAGAACGCCAGGACCAGGAGCATCGGGGCGGCGAAGGCGGATCGTACGACCCGGGCCAGCAACACGCCCGCGGTTCCGGCCAGCAGGACCGTCAGGGGTCCTACCAGCAGTTCGTTGACCGAGCCGTGGCCCACCGAGCCGGGGGCCAGTACCGCCCAGGTGAACTGGAGTGCCACCAGGAGTGCGGTGAGCAGGACCGTCGGGATGACGGAGAGTGCGTGTGCTGCCGTGCGGCGCCAGGGTTCCAGGACCAGGACCCCGAAGTGGCGGTCCGTGTCCTGGCGTTGGGAGCGCAGGACCGCCTGGTTGGCGCAGAGCAGGACCGCCAGGGCGGGCAGCAGCGGGCCGGTCTGGGTGGCGCGGTCGATGTCCTGGAGGGTCGGGTAACTCGTCCAGGCGTCGCGCATGTCCCAGCAGATCCAGGCGGCGCAGAGAGCGAACATCGCCAACACCGGGAGCCGGAGCAGGAGTTCGCGGGCCTCGAAGCGGGCCAGCTGCAACACCGCCGCCCAGGAACGGCGTTGGTCCTCGGTGCGTTCGGCCGCGGGTGCCTTGTCCAGTACGGCGCTCATGCCGCCACCTCCGCGACCACACCGTCGAGGGCGATCAAGTAGCCGTCCTCCAGGGTTGGTTCGACGAGTTCCGCGCCGGGGGGCGGGTCGCCCACGTTGCGGAAGACGCCCAGGCCGGTGCGCCAGCCCGCCATCGCGGCCGGGTCGCGTTCCGTACCGCTCCACACCCGGCCGGCGGCCCGTGCGGTGAGTTCGGCCGGGGTGCCGTCGAAGCGGACGGTGCCGCCGGCCATGACGACGACCCGGTTGCAGAGCATCGCCACGTCCTCGGTCTGGTGGGTGGAGAGCAGGACCGTCCGGCCCTCGCCCGCCCTGGCGATCAACTCCCGGAAGCGCATGCGCTGTTCGGGGTCGAGGCCGACCGTCGGCTCGTCCAGGACCAGGAAGCCCGGGTCGCCCACGAGGGCCGCCGCGAGTGCCACGCGCTGCCGCATGCCGCCCGACAGTTTCTTGATGCGCCTGCCGCGCACGTCCGACAGGTCGACCTCCTCCAGCACCCGCCGCACCTCCTGGTGGCGTGCGGTGCGGTCGGTGAGTTCCTTGAGGATCGCGACGTAGTCGACGAACTCGAAGGCGGTGAAGTCCGGGTGGAAGCCGGGGGTCTGCGGCAGATAGCCGAGCACCCGCCGCACCTCCTGCCGGCCGGCCGTGGTGCTCGGGTCGTGGCCGAGCACGGTGAAACTGCCCGAGTCGGCGGGCTGGGCCGTCGCCAGAACCCTCAACAGGGTGGTCTTTCCGGCCCCGTTGGGGCCGAGCAGTCCGGTGACGCCCTCGCCGAGCCGCAGCGACACGTCGTCGAGGGCGTGCGTCGAGCCGTAGCGCAGGCTGAGCCCGGCCGCGGAGACGGTGGTGGTCATGTACGGAACTCCAGTCGTTTTCTTGGCAGTTCAGGAAGAGGAGGCGGCGCGGGCGGAACTCACGCGAAGTCGCCGAAGGTGGTCGGGCGGGTGTCGAAGCGGTCCCGCAGGACGTACAGGAGGCCGGCGGCGAGTGCGGCCACCGCCGCGGCCACCCCCTGTCCGGCCGGGGTGAAGGGGGCGAGTGTGCCGCCGTCGATCTGGTTCGCGACCAGTAGGAAGACCACCCAGCCGCCGCCCACCAGGGACGGCGCCAGCACCGGGCCCAGGCGTGGGGTCAGGGCCAGACCCGTCGTCGTCAGGGCGAGTGCGGGCAGCAGCCAGCCGAGGGCGGCCAGGCCGTACTCGGGCAGGGCCAGCGACGCCAGGCCGTTGAGGCCGAGGACGGCGACCAGCACGGCGACCGTGCGGATCATCAGGAGACGGAAGCCGTGCAGCGGGGCCACGACCGCCATCTCGTACGTCGGGTCGAACCTCGGGCCGTAGGACAGGGCCACGCCCGCGAGCGGGAGCAGGGGGGCGAGGCCGACGAAGAGGCTCGGGGAGGCGGAGTGCTTCAGGGAGTTGGTCACGAGCACCGTCATCACCAGCAGCGCGACCACCGCGCCGATCCACGAGCGGCGCAGCACCGGCGTCGCCGCGAGCAGCCGTGCCGTGTGGTCGGCGACGCCGATCCGGACGAGCAGGGACTCCAGCAACCCCCTTTTGGGGGCGTCGAGTTCGGCGTCCAGGCGCTCCCAGCCCGCGTCCAGCGCCACCGGGTCGGTGACCGTCGCGAGCAGCGCGCGGCACTCGGCGCACCGCGCGATGTGCGTGTCGGCGGACCAGAGCATGGGCGGTGCCAACTCGCCCCGCGCATAGGCGCGTACGTCGTCTTCGGCCACATGCCAGGTCATGCCAGCTCCTCCCGCAGTTGCTTACGGGCCCGCATGGCCCGTGTCTTGACCGTGCCGGCCGGGATGCCCAGCAGGACGGCCGCCTCCCGGGTGGTCAGCCCGTCGATCACGGTGGCCTGGAGCACCGCCCGCAGCTCCGGCGACAGCCGGACCAGCGCGCCGGCGAGGTCCCCGTGCTCCACCCCCGCGAGCACGCGCTCCTCCGCCGACGCCTCGTCCCGGTGCCGCAGCCGCGCCAGCGCCTGCCGCATCCGGCCGCGCGCCCCGTCGCCGCGCAGCACGTCGATCAGCCGCCGCGACCCGATCCGCCACAGCCACCCGGCAGCGTCGGCCGAGGCACCGTCCTCGCGGTAGCGCGCACTGCCCCGCCACACCGCGAGAAACGTCTCCTGTACGACGTCGTCGACCACCCCGGCGTCGGCGCACCGACCGCGCAGCCGCGCGGTCAGCCACGGCGCGTACCGCCGGTACAGCTCCTCGAACGCGCGCCGGTCGCCGTCCGCCGCGATGGCCCGCAGCAGCTCCCCGTCGCTTCCCGTATCGCTCACGTCTCCTCATCGCACGAGCCCCGCCGATCGGTTCACGGACCGGCGCACAGATCTCTCCTGACTTTTCTCTCCTGACTTCTCTCTCTTGACTTTCTCAGCCCTTCTGCACCACCCTTTCACTACTCAATTAGTGAAAGGGTGGTGGAACCCCAGTGGTCGAGTACCGCATCGACCGGCACAGCGGCGTGGCCACCTATGTCCAGATCGTCCAGCAGACCAAGCAGGCGCTGCGCCTGGGAATGCTGGAGCCCGGCGACAGACTGCCGACGGCTCGCGAGGTCGTGGAGGCCACCGCCATCAACCCGAACACCGTCCTCAAGGCCTACCGCGAGCTGGAGCGCGAGGGGCTGGTCGAGGCCCGGCGCGGCCTCGGCACCTTCGTCCGCAAGGGGCTGAGCATCACGCCCGCCGACTCGCCGCTGCGGCTGGAGCTCGACGACTGGGCCGAGCGGGCCCGGGACGCCGGACTGGACCGGGACGACATCGCCGCGCTCTTCACCGCCGTACTCGAAAAGCACTTCCAAGGAGAACCCTCATGACAGGCACCGCCGCGATGGAGGCCGACGCGCTCGGCAAGCGGTTCGGCAGGCAGGGCGGGTGGGCGCTGCGGGACTGCGGCTTCCGGCTGCCCGCCGGGCGCGTCTGCGCGGTCGTGGGGCCCAACGGCGCGGGCAAGTCCACGCTCCTCGCGCTGGCCGCCGGACTGCTCGCCCCCACCGAGGGCGCGATATCCGTCCTCGGCACGGCGCCGGGCGCGGCCCGCGAGCGGATCGCCTACGTCGCGCAGGACAAGCCCCTCTACCCGCAGCTCACGGTCGCCGAGACGCTGCGCATGGGCGCCGACCTCAACACCGACCGCTGGGACGCCTCCGTCGCCGAACGGATCGTGGCCGACGGCGACCTGAACCCCAAGTCCCGGGTCCGCGCGCTCTCCGGCGGCCAGCGCACCCGCGTCGCGCTCGCCCTCGCGCTGGCCAAGCAGCCCGAACTGCTGCTCCTGGACGAGCCGATGGCCGATCTGGACCCGCTGGCCCGGCACCAGATGATGGGCCTCCTCATGGCGCGGGCCGCCGAGTCCGGCACCACGATCGTGATGTCCTCGCACGTGGTGGCCGAGCTGGAGGACTCCTGCGACCACCTGCTGCTGATCGGCGACGGCCGGGTCCGCCTCGCCGGCGAGATCGACGACCTGCTCACCGCACACGTCCGCGTCTCCGCACCCGCGCAGACGCCCCTCGCCCCGCACACGGTCGTCGAGTCCCGCACCACCGGCCGCCAACTCACCGCCCTGCTCCGCCCGTCGACACCGGTCGACACGGACTGGCGCACCAGCAGGCCGTCGTTGGAGGAGCTGGTCCTCTCCTACCTGCGCAATCCCGAGGCACCCGCCGCCTCCGAGACCACGGATCTCCTCGCGTGACCGCCCTCCCGACCCTGCACCCTCTGGAGGCTGGGGTCTCTTCTAACCAGTCACACACCAGGACAGCGGTTAGATTCACCCCCAGCCTCCAGCAGGTACCCATCCCCACCACCCCGGAGACCGCCGCATGACCGCCCTCGCCACATCGCCGGTCGCCCTGCGCCGGGGCGGCTCGTCGCCGCGTCTGCTGCGCTGGCTGGTCCGGCTGCACCGGCCCGCCCTGCTGGCCTGGCCGGCCTTCGTGCTCGTCCTCGGCGGTCTGCTGCTGTGGGTGGGCGGACCGCTCACCGACGCGGCGGTCGAGGGCTGGAAGCACTACCACGCCTGTGAGTCGGGCGGCTGCGCGTACGACCCGAGCGCGGTCGTCCGGTACAAGAACTGGTACGCCTACACGACCTACGCCGTCCTCGCCGCCCCCGCGCTGGTCGCCGCCTGGTCCGGCGCCACGCTGACCAGCCGCGAACTGGAGCACGGGACCGCGCAGTTGGCGTGGACCCAGTCGGTCTCCCCGGCCCGCTGGCTCGCCGCGACGCTCGCCCTCCCGGCCGTCCTGGTCACCGTCGGCTCCGGGCTGCTGGTCGCGCTGCACCACTGGGCCTGGTCGGCGGGGCAGGCCGGCATCGACACGGCCAAGGACTGGTTCGACGCCGGGACCTACGCCGCCAACGGCCCGGCCACCGTCGCCCTGGCTCTGGCGGGCCTGGTGCTCGGCGCCCTGTTCGGGCTGCTCGGGCGCAACTCCCTTGTCTCACTGGTGGGTTCACTGTGCGCCACGGCGTTCCTGTGGGGCGTCATGGCCCTCGCGACCCCGCACCTGTGGCCCACGGTCACCCGGCTCAGCAGCCTCAAGAACAACGTCCCGGCCGGCTCCGGCATCGTCGTCGACCAGGGTCTGGTCACCGCCACGGGCCGGCACATCTCCGGCCACCTGTGCGGCAGCACCACCTACCAGCCCTGCGAGACCGCCTACGCCAAGCTCGACGCCGTCGGCTACTACAGCGACTACCACCCCCAATCCCACTACTGGCCCCTCCAGTTGACCGCGACCGCGATCGTCCTCGCCGTCACCGCCGCCCTCACCGTGGCCACGTTCCGAGTCCTCGGGCGCCGGACCGGTCCGACGCCCAGCCGCCGTACGAACCTCAAGGGAGCCGCCGTATGACCGCCCTCGCCGTGGACACGACGGTCCGGCCGAGACCGGCCCGCGCGTGGCGGGCCGTGGTGCTCCTGCACCGGGCGGCCCTGATCGGCTGGGCGGTGCTCGTCGCCGCCGTCTCCGGGGGTCTGCTGTGGGCCTACGGCCCCGGGGGCAACGCGGCCCGGGCCGACTGGCAGCGCCGGTGCACCGGGGACGCGTGCTCCTGGAGCACTGCGATCACCCTCTACCACGCGGCGTACACCGTCGCCGAGTTGCTGATCGGCTGGGTCCCCTATCTCGCCGCCGTCTGGGCGGGCACCTTCGTCGCCCGCGAACTGGAGCGCGGCACCACCCGCCTCGCCTGGACCCAGGGCGTCTCCCCGACGCGCTGGCTCGCCGCCAGCCTCGCCGTGCTCGCCGCGCTGCTCACCGCCGGCAGCACGGTGCTGGTCCTGCTGCACCGGCTGCTGTTCGACGCCCACCAGGTGCCGCTGAGCTGGAACCGGTGGAACGACGAGACCTTCACCGCCAACGGCACCCTCGCGATCGTCTACCCCCTCCTCGGCCTCGCCGTCGGCACCCTCGCGGGCTTCCTCCAGCGCCACGTCCTGACCGCGGCCGGTCTCGCGATCGCCTCCATGGGCCTCGCCGTCACCACCCTCGGCTTCGCCCGCCCGTACCTGTGGCCGACGGTGACCCGCGTCACCAGCGTGGGCATCGGCTACGACGCTCCACCGAACGTCCTCAACGTCGACCAGGGCGCCGTCACCGCCACGGGCGCCCATGTCACCGACAACTGTTTCGCCGACACCAAGTGCCTCAAGGCCGTCGACATCACCGGCTATTACGTCGACTACCACCCCACCTCGCACTTCTGGCCCCTCCAGCTCGTGGAGACCGGCATCGTGGTGGCCGTCGCCGCACTGGTCCTCACCGTCGCCTTCACCCTGCTGCGCCGCCGCACCGGCTGACCGGATCCCGCCTCCCCGCGGCTTCCAGGCATCCGTTACGTTCGTTTCCGTGCCGTAGACGTCCGGGAGCCGCCCCCCGATATCCCGCACGCCATGTCGCCGTAACCAACGGTTCAGACGGGCTTGCGACGCTCGGCGAATGAAGCCCGCCGTGCCAGAGCCTTCGCCGCCTCCCGAGGTGAACGGGAGCAACGGGGCCGTCCGCCCGCTCCTTCCGGCGCTCTCCGACGCGCCCGTATCGGTGGTGGCGCGGAACAATGGGCACATGAGCAGCCAGCCCAACGCCCAGGCACAGGTCCAGCACGCGCAGCCCTCCGTGGGCTCCATAGCCGCCCACCGCCCGCACACCGTGTCGGCGGCGGTCTCCGATCTGGAACCCGACATCGACGCCGACCTCGACGAGTACGAGGAGTCGCCGTACGACGGGCCGCAGCTCCCGCAGGGCCGCTTCCTGGACCGGGAGCGGAGCTGGCTCGCGTTCAACGAGAGAGTCCTGGAGCTGGCCGAGGACCCGAACACGCCCCTCCTGGAGCGGGCGAACTTCCTCGCGATCTTCGCCAGCAACCTGGACGAGTTCTTCATGGTCCGGGTGGCAGGCCTCAAGCGCCGTATCGCCACCGGGGTCGCCACCCGCTCCGCGTCCGGCCTGCAGCCGCGCGAGGTGCTGGAGATGATCTGGGCCCGCTCGCGCGAGCTCATGGCCCGGCACGCCGCCTGCTATCACGAGGACATCGCCCCCGCGCTGGCGGAGGAGGGCATCCACCTGGTCCGCTGGAACGAGCTGACCGAGAAGGAGCAGGCCCGCCTCTTCACGCTCTTCCGGCACCAGATCTTCCCCGTGCTGACCCCGCTGGCCGTCGACCCCGCGCACCCCTTCCCGTACATCTCGGGTCTCTCGCTGAACCTCGCGGTCGTCGTCCGCAACCCGGTCACCGGCCACCGCCACTTCGCGCGCGTCAAGGTGCCGCCGCTGCTCTCCCGCTTCCTGGAGTCCTCGCCGGGCCGGTACGTCCCCCTGGAGGACGTCATCGCCGCCCACC
Source organism: Streptomyces sp. NPDC101776 (assembly GCF_044766845.1). Classification (NCBI taxonomy): domain Bacteria; kingdom Bacillati; phylum Actinomycetota; class Actinomycetes; order Kitasatosporales; family Streptomycetaceae; genus Streptomyces; species Streptomyces sp. NPDC101776. The sequence goes on from NZ_JBIWMV010000006.1 coordinate 408,365, forward strand.
TGGAGGAACTCTTCCCGGGCATGGAGATCCTGGAGCACCACGCGTTCCGGCTGACCCGCAACGAGGACCTCGAAGTCGAGGAGGACGACGCCGAGAACCTGCTCCAGGCGCTGGAGAAGGAGCTCATGCGGCGCCGCTTCGGGCCGCCGGTGCGGCTGGAGGTCGAGGAGTCCATCGACCGCGAGGTGCTGGACCTGCTGGTGCGCGAGCTGAAGATCAGCGAGGCCGAGGTGTACCCGCTGCCGGGTCCGCTCGACCTCACCGGCCTGTTCCGGATCGGCGGCCTGGACCGGCCCGAGCTGAAGTACCCCAAGTTCATCGCGGGCACCCAGCGCGACCTCGCCGAGGTCGAGACCGCGTCCGCGCCCGACATCTTCGCCGCCCTGCGCAACCGGGACGTGCTGCTGCACCACCCGTACGACTCGTTCTCCACGTCCGTGCAGCGGTTCCTGGAGCAGGCGGCCAACGACGACGACGTCCTCGCGATCAAGCAGACCCTGTACCGCACCTCGGGCGACTCCCCGATCGTGGACGCGCTGATAGAGGCGGCCGAGGCCGGCAAGCAGGTCCTCGTCCTGGTCGAGATCAAGGCCCGCTTCGACGAGCACGCCAACATCAAGTGGGCGCGCAAGCTGGAGGAGGCCGGCTGCCATGTCGTCTACGGCCTGGTCGGTCTCAAGACCCACTGCAAGCTGTCGCTCGTGGTCCGCCAGGAAGGCGACCTGCTGCGCCGCTACAGCCATGTCGGCACCGGCAACTACCACCCGAAGACGGCCCGCCTCTACGAGGACCTCGGCCTGCTCACGGCGGACCCGCAGGTCGGCGCCGACCTCTCGGACCTCTTCAACCGGCTGTCCGGATACTCGCGCCGCGAGACCTACCGCCGGCTGCTGGTCGCCCCCAAGTCGCTGCGCGACGGCCTGATCGCCCGGATCAACAAGGAGGTCCAGCACCACCGCGCCGGGCGTCCCGCGTTCATCCGCATCAAGGTCAACTCGATGGTGGACGAGGCGATCATCGACTCGCTCTACCGCGCGTCCCAGGCGGGCGTCCCGGTCGACGTGTGGGTGCGCGGCATCTGCGCGGTACGGCCCGGTGTCCCCGGCCTGTCCGAGAACATCCGTGTACGGTCCATCCTCGGCCGCTTCCTCGAACACTCCCGCGTCTTCGGCTTCGGCAACGGAGGCGAGCCCGAGGTGTGGATCGGCAGCGCCGACATGATGCACCGCAACCTCGACCGTCGGATCGAGGCCCTCGTCAGGGTCACCGATCCGGCCCACCGCGCCACGATCAGCCGGCTCCTGGAGACCGGCATGTCGGACACCACCTCCTCCTGGCACCTGGGCCCGGACGGCGAGTGGACCCGGCACGCGACCGACGCGGAAGGCCAACCCCTGCGCAACGTCCAGGAGATGCTCATAGACGCCCGGAGGCGCCGGCGTGGCACAGCAACACCTTGACCCGACGGATCCCACGGCCCGTGCCGTGACAGGTGACGCCCTCGCGGGCTACCTGCGCGGCCAGGCCACGGAGTTCCTCCGTGCGCTGCGGCTGCACCGGGAGACCGGCAACGGCCAGAACGGCACGGAGGATTCCGTCGACGCGGCGCGCGCCCTGCGCCACTCGGCCCGCCGGATCAGCGGCAGCCTGCACACCTTCCGGCCGCTCCTCGACGCCGACTGGTCCGAGGAGATGCGCCCCGAACTGGCGTGGCTGTCGGGCACGTTGGCCCTGGAGCACGCGTGCGCGGCCCGGCTGGAGCGGCTGCTGCTGGCCCTGCACCGGCTGTCCGGCTCGGCGGCGTTCCCCGTGCAGTCGGCGGCCTCCGCCGTGGGCGGCCGGGTCACCGGCGCGGGCCGGGGCGTCCCGGCGGCCGCGGGCGTCCGGGGCACCGGACCGGCGACGCCGCCCACCGCCACCGTCGAGCGCGGCAACCTCACCGTGGGCGCGGCCAAGGCGGGCGCCCTGCTGGAGCGCCAGCTCACCCTGGCCCGGACCCGGGCCCACTCCACCGCCCTCCAGGCCCTCGGCTCCTCCCGCTTCCACGCGGTCGCCGACAAGGTCGCCGTGCTGGCCAGCGAGGTCCCGCTGACCCCGGCCGCCGCCGGCGCCGATCTGCGCCCGCTGGCCGCCGCCGCCGGGGAGCGGCTCACCGACGCGGTCACCGCGCTGCCCCTGGTCACCGCCGGGCACCCGTACAACGCGGAAGCCCTCATCCACGGCCTCTCCCCCGACCCCGCCCCGCACCCGCAGGACGGCCCCTGGCACCAGGTCCGGCTGCTGCTGCGGCTGCACCGCTACGCCGGCGAGGTCCTGCACGAGGACGGCGTACCCCTGGACGTACGCCTGCTGGCGGCCGGCCAGGCCCTCAATCTGCACCGGGACGCCTCGGAGGCCGCCGCGGCCGCCGCGTCGGCGGCCCGCACCCCGCGGATCGCCCCGGCGACCGCGTACGCGCTCGGAGTGCTCCACGCCGACCAGCGCCACGAGGTGGAGGCGGCCCGTTTCGCCTTCCATCAGTCGTGGCAGAAACAGGCGGTGCGCGCCCCCTGAGGACCGCACCGACCCGCGCAGAGGAGACGGTGAACCACCAGTGACTTCCTCCACGAACGACACCACCGTCCAGGCGGCAGGCTGTGTCCTGTGGCGTCACCGGTCCGCCGGAGACGTCGAACTGGCCCTGGTCCACCGGCCCAAGTGGGCCGACTGGTCCTGGCCCAAGGGCAAGCTGAAGCGGGGCGAGACGTTCGAGGAGGCGGCCCGCCGCGAGGTGCTGGAGGAGACCGGCCACACCTGCCGGCTGGGGACACGGCTCCCCTCGGCCCAGTACATCGACCACCACGGCCGGCCCAAGGAGGTCCGCTACTGGGCGGCCGAGGCGACCGGCGGAACCTTCACCCCCAACGACGAGGTCAGCGAACTCCGCTGGCTCCACCCGGACGAGGCCCACGGCCGCCTCACCCACGAACGGGACCGGGACCTGATCTCCCTCGTACTCATCGCGGTCGGCACGGACGAGGACCCGCGCGGCTAGGGGCGGAACACCCCCCTCGCCGCGCGGGTGCCGTACCGCTCACCTCGCGTTACGTTGCGAACGGGGGACCGGAGCAGGTCCCTCCCCCAGCCGGGGGACCGCCCGCTCGTGGAGGCCCTTTTGACCGCTCTGCGCCTGGCATAGTCCGGAATCAGCTCGTGTCCTCGACGTGAGCGTTCCGTGACCTAACCGCACCGCCCACAGGGGTTCACCCTCCGTTCACTTATGCCCATAGGCGCCTTCACCTGTTCTGCCTAATTTCGGCCTTACGCGATGTGAACCGCGGCCTGGGGGTCGCACCCGCATCACCCACGTCTTCGCACGCCGCCGTAATTCAGGACGGCGGCTCTCGGAAGGAACTCTTTCAAGTGAAGCTTCAGCGCATGAACCGGCGGGCCCTCACCCTCGGTGCTCTCGCGGTCTCCGGCGCCCTGGCCCTCACGGCGTGCGGCTCGGACGACAACGGCGGCTCTTCGAGCAGCAGCAGCTCCACGTCGGCCAACGCCAACTCGGCCGTCTGCGGCGACGCGAAGAAGGGCCAGCAGCTGCTCGCCGACGGCTCGTCCGCGCAGAAGAACGCGATCGACGCGTGGGTCAAGGCGTTCAGCCAGGCCTGTGGCGTCCAGATCAACTACAAGGGTGGCGGCTCCGGCGCCGGTGTCACCTCCTTCAACCAGGGTCAGCTGGCGTTCGCCGGTTCCGACTCCGCGCTGAAGCCCGAAGAGGTCACCGCCTCCAAGCAGGTCTGCTCCGGCGGCCAGGGCATCGACCTCCCGATGGTCGGCGGCCCGATCGCGCTCGGCTACAACGTCCCGGGTGTCGACAACCTGGTCCTGGACGCCCCGACGCTCGCGAAGATCTTCGACAGCAAGATCACCAAGTGGAACGACGCGGCGATCAAGAAGCTGAACCCGTCCGCCACGCTGCCCGACCTCAAGATCCAGGCGTTCCACCGCTCGGACGAGTCCGGCACCACGGACAACTTCACCAAGTACCTGATCGCCACCACCCCGGCCAACTGGAAGTACGACGGCGGCAAGGCATGGCAGGCCAAGGGCGGCCAGTCCGCGGCCGGCTCCGCGGGTGTGGCCGCCGGGGTCAAGCAGACCTCCGGCGCCATCGGCTACTTCGAGCTCTCCTACGTCGGTGACGGCGTCAAGGCCGTCAGCATCAACACCGGTGCCTCGGCCGCGGTCGCGCCCAGCACCGACAGCGCCACCAAGGACATCGCCGCCGCCAAGATCGTGGGCACCGGCGACGACCTGAAGCTGCAGCTCGACTACAACACCAAGGCCGAGGGCGCGTACCCGATCACCCTGGTGACGTACGAGATCGTCTGCGACAAGGGCAACAAGGCCGCCACGCTGCCCGCCACGAAGGCGTTCCTCACCTACATCGCCAGCGAGGACGGCCAGAAGGTCCTCTCCACCATCGACTACGCGCCGATCCCCGACGCGATCATCGCCAAGGTTCGCAGCACCATCGCGAGCATCAGCTAGTCCGAGTGTGCGGCCGGGCCCCGATCCAGGGGCCCGGCCGCACCGTCCGGTGCACCGCCGCCACGGACCGCACACAGCACGTGTGGACCCGCAGACCGGAGAAATTTGATGGATATATCGACAAAGAACCATGAAGAAGCACCGCCTCCCACCCCTGAGCCCGCCGTTGTGCAGAAGCGCACCGCCCGCGGCGCCACCCGACCCGGTGACCGGATCTTCCTCGGTCTCTCCCGCGGGTCGGGCATCCTGCTGTTGGTGATCATGGCCGCCATCGCGGTCTTCCTCACCTATCGCGCCTCGCTCGCGATCAGCAAGGACCACGCGAACTTCCTCACCACCTTCGAGTGGAACACCAACCTGCTGCCGCCGAAGTTCGGCATCGCCGTCCTGGCGTTCGGCACGGTGGTGTCCTCGATCATCGCCATGGTCATCGCGGTCCCGATCGCGGTCGCCATCGCCCTGTTCACCACGCACTACGCCCCGCGCAAGCTCCGCGGCCCGGTCTCCTACGTGATCGACCTGCTGGCCGCCGTACCGTCCATCGTGTACGGCCTGTGGGGCGCCCTGATCCTCGTGCCGCACATGGTCGGCCTCTTCGGCTGGCTGAACGACTACTTCGGCTGGACCGGGATCTTCTCCTGGGACGAAGGCGCCCCGCGCTCGATGCTCACTGTCGGCATCCTGCTCGCGATCATGATCCTGCCGATCATCACCAACGTGAGCCGTGAGGTCTTCCGCCAGGCCCCGCAGATGATCGAGGAGGCGGCCCTCGCCCTCGGCGCCACCCGCTGGGAGGTCATCCGCATGGCGGTGATCCCCTTCGGCCGCTCCGGCGTGATCTCCGCCTCGATGCTCGGCCTCGGCCGCGCGCTCGGCGAGACGATGGCCGTCGCCACCGTGCTCTCCCCGGACTTCATCATCCACGCCAGCCTGCTCAACCCGGGCGGCGGCACCTTCGCCCAGAACATCGCCAGCAAGTTCAGCGAGGCGACACCGGACGGCCGGGACGCGCTCATCGCCTCCGGTCTGGTCCTGTTCGTCATCACCTTGCTGGTCAACGGCGCGGCCCGGCTCATCATCGCCCGCCGCGCGGAGTACTCGGGGGCCAACGCATGAGCAACGCAGCCGTAGCGGAAAAGCCCGCGAGCACCCTCCAGGGCGCGACGCTCCCCACCTGGTCGCCGTACGCGATCGCCGGCGGTTCCATCGTGCTGGCCGTCCTCATCGGTCTGGTCGGCAGCCTGGACAGCAAGATCCAGTGGGGCCTGATCGCGGCGATCCTCTTCGTCGTCGGTACGTACGTCATCGCCGCGCGCATCGAGGGCACCCGCCAGGCCAAGGACCGCATCGCGACCAGCCTGGTCTGGGTCGCCTTCCTCCTCGCCGTCGTCCCGCTCGTCTCCCTCCTGTGGACGACGATCTCGCGCGGCGTGAAGGTCCTCGACATCTACTTCCTGACCCACTCGATGGGTGTGGTCGGCGACACCGAGCCCGGCGGCGGTATCTACCACGCCATCATCGGCAGCCTGGAGCAGGTCGGCCTCGCCACCCTGATCGGCGCCCCGATCGGGGTGCTCACCGCGATCTACCTCGTCGAGTACGGTTCGGGCGCGCTGTCGAAGTCGGTCACGTTCTTCGTCGACGTCATGACGGGCATCCCGTCGATCGTCGCGGGTCTGTTCATCCTGTCCCTGATGCTCATGTGGGACATGGAGCCCTTCGGCTTCGCCGGTTCGCTGGCCCTGGCCATCCTGATGATGCCGGTCGTGGTCCGCTCCACCGAGGAGATGCTGAAGCTCGTACCGAACGAGCTGCGCGAGGCCTCCCTCGCCCTCGGCATCCCGAAGTGGCGCACGATCCTGAAGGTGGTCCTCCCGACGGCTATCGGCGGCATCACCACGGGCATCATGCTGTCGGTGGCACGCATCGCCGGTGAGACCGCGCCCGTCCTGCTGCTGGTGTTCGGCAACCCGTTCATCAACAACGACCCGTTCCACGGGGCGCAGGCGTCGCTGCCGCTGTACATCTACCAGCAGTTCGCGCAGAGCGCGGGTTCCGGTGCGGCCTACGACCGTGCCTGGGCCGCCTCGCTCACCCTGATCGCCTTCGTGATGATCCTCAACCTGGTGGCTCGCGGCATCGCCCGCTGGAAGGCCCCCAAGGCCGGTCGCTGACCGCGACCTCCTCAGCGACCGTTCTGAAGTCTGGAAGTGAAGTACACATGTCCAAGCGAATCGACGTAAGCGGGCTCACCGCCTTCTACGGATCCCACAAGGCAATCGAAGACATCTCGATGACGGTCGAGCCGCGCTCGGTGACGGCCTTCATCGGCCCCTCCGGCTGCGGCAAGTCGACGTTCCTGCGCACGCTCAACCGTATGCACGAGGTGACGTCCGGCGGCCGGGTCGAGGGCAAGGTGCTCCTGGACGACGAGGACCTCTACGGCCACGGCATCGACCCCGTGTCGGTGCGCCGCGAGATCGGCATGGTCTTCCAGCGCCCGAACCCGTTCCCCACGATGTCGATCTTCGACAACGTGGCGGCGGGCCTGCGCCTCGCCGGCTCGTACAAGAAGAGCGAGCTGAACGACGTCGTGGAGAAGTCGCTCAAGGGCGCGAACCTCTGGAACGAGGTCAAGGACCGCCTGAACAAGCCCGGTTCGGGTCTGTCGGGCGGCCAGCAGCAGCGTCTGTGCATCGCGCGGGCGATCGCGGTGGAGCCGAAGGTCCTGCTCATGGACGAGCCCTGCTCGGCCCTGGACCCCATCTCCACGCTCGCGATTGAGGACCTGATCGGTGAGCTGAAGGAACGCTTCACGATCGTCATCGTGACGCACAACATGCAGCAGGCGGCGCGTGTCTCGGACCGTACGGCCTTCTTCAACCTCGCGGCGGTCGGCCAGCCCGGCCGACTGATCGAGATCGACGACACGGAGCGCATCTTCTCCAACCCGTCGGTCCAGGCCACGGAGGACTACATCTCGGGCCGCTTCGGCTAAACCGGGAGTTCCTCTTCTGAAACCCCTCGCGGTGCTGCATGGCGGTGCCACCGCGAGGACGAAAAGGGCCCGCCCCTGGCTCCCGGGGGCGGGCCCGTTCGGTTTGTGCGGGTAGGTGGGGGGCGGTTCCTGCTTTCCCACCCGCCCACTCGTTCACGGTCGGTCGAGAGGCGAAGCACTCGGGAGACCCGGGCCCATACGCCCTGCTTCTACGGCACCTTTCCAGCCGACCGTAAACGGGTGGGTGGGTGGGAAACCGGGTGGCCAGGGGGGCGCAGCCCCCGGCATACAGCGGCTACAGGAACGCCAGGTCTACGATCCAGAAGCTGGCGGCAGCCACCACCGCCGCCGCCGGCATCGTGATGAACCACCCCATCACGATGTTCTTGGCAACACCCCACCGCACCGCATTGACCCGCTTCGTCGCCCCGACACCCATGATCGCCGAGGTGATGACATGCGTCGTCGACACCGGCGCCTTGAACAGATACGCCGTGGTGAACATGATCGCCGCCCCGGTCGTCTCGGCGGCGAAACCCTGCGGCGGATCCAACTCGATGATCTTCCGCCCCAGCGTCCGCATGATCCGCCACCCACCCGCGTACGTCCCCAGCGACAGCATCAACGCGCAGACGATCTTCACCCACACCGGGATCGGATCGCCGTAGGTCGAGTGGCCGGAAATCACCAGGGCCATCACCACGACACCCATGGTCTTCTGCGCGTCCTGGAGCCCGTGCCCGAGAGCCATCCCCGCGGCGGAAACGGTCTGCGCGATACGGAACCCCCGCTTCGCCTTGTGCGGATTGGCCCGCCGGAAGATCCACATGATCGCGGTCATCACCAGATAACCGCCGACCAGACCGACGACCGGCGACACGAACATCGGCACGATGACCTTGTCGACGACCCCGTGCCAGATGACATCCGTACCGCCGGCCAGCGCGGCCCCCACCATCCCGCCGAACAGCGCGTGCGAGGACGAGGACGGCAGTCCGAAGTACCAGGTGATCAGGTTCCAGGTGATCGCACCGACCAGCGCGGCGAAGAGGATCCCCATCCCCTTCGAACCCTGGGGCGTCTCGATCAGCCCCTCGCTCACCGTCTTGGCGACCCCGGACCCGAGAAAAGCACCCGCGAGATTCATGACCGCGGCCATCGCCAGCGCCGCGCGCGGAGTCAGCGCCCGCGTCGAGACCGACGTAGCGATGGCGTTGGCGGAATCGTGAAAACCGTTCGTGTACGTGAAAAAGAGCGCGACCAGGATGGTCACGACCAGAGCGAAGGTGTCCATGGAGAGGTCAGGACTCCTTGACGGCGATGGTCTCCACCGTGTTCGCCACGTGCTCGAACGCGTCCGCCGCTTCCTCCAGCACATCCACGATCTGCTTGAGCTTGAGCACCTCGATGGCCTCGTACTTGCCGTTGAAGAGCATGGCCAGCAGCTTGCGGTGGATCTGGTCGGCCTGGTTCTCCAGCCGGTTGACCTCGATCCAGTACTCGGTGAGGTTCTCCATCGTGCGCAGGTTGGGCATGGCCTCGGCAGTGAGCTCCGCCGCCCGCGCCAGTACCTCGATCTGCTGCTCGACGCCCTTGGGCAGTTCCTCCACGTTGTAGAGGACGACCAGGTCGACGGCCTCCTCCATGAAGTCCATGATGTCGTCGAGGCAGGAAGCGAGGTTGTAGATGTCCTCGCGGTCGAAGGGCGTGATGAAGGAGGAGTTCAACTGGTGGAAGATCGCGTGCGTGGCATCGTCACCGGCATGTTCAGCGGCCCGCATACGCTCTGCGATCTCGGCCCGGCCGGCGGTGTCCGCCCCGAGCAGTTCCATGAGGAGTTTCGAGCCCGTGACGATGTTGTCCGCGGACGCGGCGAACATGTCGTAGAAGCTCGTCTCCCTGGGGGTCAGACGAAAGCGCACAAGGGGTCCTCGGGATGCATCGGTTTCGGTCAGGCTGATGCTAAGTGCATCATCCGGCCACGGCTAATGGGCCGTCCCCCAGTGTCGCCCATCAGGCACAGTGATCCGCACGGGGGCGTACCACAGGCCCTATACCCAGCAAAGTTCGTTACGATATACCCACTAGGGGTATACGTCTGGAGGACGCAATGGACGCGACGACGACCACCGAGGCCGACGCGACGGCAGCGCCCTCCGAACCGGCCGTCGAAGCGGCTCAGGAACCGGTGACGCACGGTTACCACCACCAGAAGGACGAGCACCTCAAGCGCCTGCGCCGGATCGAGGGCCAGATCCGCGGCCTCCAGCGCATGGTCGACGAGGACGTCTACTGCATCGACATACTCACCCAGGTGTCCGCCTCCACGAAGGCCCTGCAGTCCTTCGCCCTGCAGCTCCTGGAGGAACACCTGCGGCACTGCGTCGCCGACGCGGCGGTCAAGGGCGGCGAGGAAATCGACGCAAAGGTCGAAGAGGCGACAAAGGCGATCGCCCGCCTGCTCCGCACGTAGCACCTGCCCGGCGGATCAAGTCACGGGTAATCGGCGGCAGTTGATGTGCGCTGGTACATACGACGTCGACGCGATGGGATCACCCGGACACGGGGAGGTCACCGGCTGACACCACGGGCGACCGGGCCACCTCTACCCTCTGCACCCGCCGCTCGATGGACAGTCGCCCGGCGACGCCGTTCAAGCGCGAGCGAATCGCCGACCGACGACGACGCAGCCAGGATCCCCACAGCCCCGACGCGACGAAGACCCCGCGATCACCGACCCGCCGCACAGGCCACACGATCCCCCGGGGTCGGGCCTATCCTCTGGTCCCGCCGGAGGCATCCCGTTCCTCCGCGACCTTCAGCACCTCGTCGATGCTCTCCAGGCTGAGCCGGTCCTCGGCGGCCGAGGCCGCGATGATCAGGTCTCCGCACAGCTCGATCTCGGCGAGGGCCACGTGGTCCTGAACTGCCGTACCGCCGACCGGAGCCACGTGCATCACCTCTTCTCTGCCGTCACCGACTTCCTAGAGTAGGGAGCGGTCTACACACCGCGCATGGCACGGACGGGCTAGTCCTCACCCGGACTCACACCGATCGGTTCAGGTCACTTCTCGGCGATCTGCCCGGCGTAGATGTCCTTCGACGCCGGAAGCCGTACGTCCACGGGGGCCCCGAAGTCGTACAGCAAGGTCGTCGAGGCGACCGCCACTGTGCTGCGGCGCTGCCCGTTGACGAAGCTGAACCGCTGCCGGACCTTGCGGACGCGCCCCTGGTCGTCGAGGAAGACGTCGAAGGGCACCCGGGGTGTGGCGAACCCTTTCGCCGCCGACCTCAGGGCCGCCTCGTTCCCCGCCGACGCGCTCCGCGCGGCCACGGAGAGATCGGCGACCCCCCGATAGTGACGCACGGAGGCCCCGGCCACCTCCGTCTTCCCCAGATACGTCGCCGTAGTCGTCCCGCGCAGCAACTCGGCCGCGGCGTACGGGTCGGTGGCCCCGCCGGTCACGAGGTTCCCGTCGGACAGCGTCCCGGTGTCGACCCGTACCCATTTGTCGGCGGGCACCCCGGCACCCCGGTTCTTCATGAACAGGGCGCCCGGCGCGAGGAGTTCGGTGATCGGCCGGTGCTCACTGGCGCCCGCCGGATCCTGCGGCAACTGCACGGTCAGTCGGCCGAGTTGGCGGCGGAAGTCGTAGCCGCCCGCACCTCGGATGGTCACCCGGGTGCCGCCGGTGGCCATCTCCATGGACGTGCGGGCCTGTGAACTCCCCGCCGCCACAAGGGTGTCGGCCGCCCGCCGCACCACCGCGACCGCGTCCCCGGCACCGCGCGCTTCCGCCGTCGCCACCCCGTCACCGGCCCCGCACCCACCGGCGCCCACACAGACCCCCACCACGAGTCCCACCACGACGACCACCCCGCCGGCCGGCCTCTGCTGCCGCTCCATTGCTCCCGTACCCCCGGTACGTCGTCACGGGCCCCTGTCGCTCCGCCTAACGACCGGCGGGTCGGCGCCGTCACGCGGTGCCGCGGCCGTACAACCGCCCTATGACCGTCGTGCGAGCACCGCGCGACCGCCATACGAGCGCTTTACCCGGGGTCGGTAACGTTGTCGGAGTGGCGCAGCAGGACAGCCGAGAGGCTCCCCCCGTACATCCGGAACATCGCACGACGCTGACCGAGCAGGGTCCGTTCTGCTTCGGCCGGTGCGTCTGCGGCTGGCGCGGCCCGGCGAGACGGGCGAGAAGCCAGGCCAGGACGGACGCGGCGGGGCATCTCTCTGTTCCGAACCCGTGACATGAGCGCGAGAACTTGTGGGACGCCGGACGTATCTCACTTCACGGAACCCCCACAGGAGGCGCAATGGAACGGCGTTCGTTCATAGGCGGCGGCATGGCCGCCATCGCGGCGGTCGCGACGACCGCGTGCAACGGCAAGAACGGCAAGAACACGGCCGGCGGTGACCCGACGGCCACGGCGACCAACGCCTCCGCCTCGACGGGCACGTCGGGGATGCGCACCACCACCGCCGCGGCAGCCGCCAACTGGGCCGCCCTGGCCCGGGATCTGGACGGCACCCTGGTCCGCCCCGGTGACGCCTCCTGGAAGACGGCCCACCAGCTCTACAACACCCGCTTCGACTCCCTGAAGCCGGCCGCGGTGGCCTACGTCGCGAACCCCGACGACATCCGCTCGGTCCTCTCCTACGCCCGCGCCCACAACATCCGCGTCGCGATCCGCAACGGCGGCCACTCCTACGCGGGCTACTCCTCCGGCGACGGCCGCCTCATCGTCGACGTGTCGAAGCTCAACAAGATCCGGGCGAGCGGCACCTCCGCGGTGGTCGGCGCCGGCGCCAAGCTGATCGATGTGTACCGGGGTCTCGCCGCGAAGGGCGTGACCATCCCCGCGGGCTCCTGCCCGACGGTCGGCGTCTCCGGCCTCACCCTGGGCGGCGGCCACGGCGTGGTCTCCCGGGCGTACGGCCTGACCTGCGACAGCCTCACGCAGGCGACGCTGATCACGGCGGACGGCAAGCAGCTGGTCGCCAACTCCACTGAGAACAAAGACCTGTTCTGGGCCCTGCGCGGCGCGGGCAACGGCAACTTCGGCGTCGTCACGGAGCTGCAGTACAAGACGCACCCCGCGCCCCAGGCCGTATCGGGGTATCTGACCTGGCCCTCGTCGATGGCGGCGGCCGTGGTGAAGGCCTGGCAGGAGTGGGGCCCCGACCAGCCCGACGAGATCTGGTCCTCCTGCCACCTGACGAACACCCCCGGCGGCACCCCCAAGGTCTCCGTCGCCGCCTTCTCCCTGGGCACCTACAACGAACTCCAGAACGCGGTCGACAAGCTGGCCCACCTGGTCGGCGGCAACGCGTCGAGCGTCTCGCTGAAGCGGCACACGTACGAGGAGTCGATGGAGGCCTACGCGGGCTGCTCGTCGTTCTCGACGGACGCCCAGTGCCACCTTCCGGGTACGACCCCGGGCCGCTCCTCCCAGGGCGCGCTGGCGCGGGAGACCTACGTGGGCCGCTCCGACTTCTTCGACCGCTCGATCTCGGCCACGGGCATCCAGACGATGCTCAACCAGATGAGGGCGGTGCGCGGCAACTCGGGCGACATCGCCCTGACGGCCCTGGGCGGCGCGGTCAACCGCGTCTCCCCCACGGCGACGGCCTTCGTCCACCGCCGCTCCCGCATGCTCGCCCAGTACATCGTCTCCTGGCCCTCCGGCACGGCCGGCACGTCCGCCCAGTCCTGGCTGACGTCCTTCCACACCGCGATGAAGCCGTACGCCTCGGGCGCCGCCTACCAGAACTACACCGACCCGACCCTCACGAACTGGCGCAAGGCGTACTACGGCGACGCGGCGACCCGCCTGACGACACTGAAGAAGCAGTACGACCCGAACCGGTTCTTCACGTATCCCCAGGGGCTGTAGGCCTCACTTTGTCGCCGACGGTTGCGCAATGCCCTCAGAGGCGCGGGGAACCGCGCGACCAGCCACCAACGGACCGGCAGACGAAGAACCGACCGTTGAACGGAACCGTCACGCCGCGAGGTCTCTCTCTTCCGTCCCCGAAGCCTCCGTACGCGCCCCCGGAACCACCGCCTCCCGCCCCACCCGGCGAGCACCGGCAGAGCGAACCAGCCACCCACCCCAAGCCGAACCCTCAACAGCCTTGAGCACGGGCGTGAGCAGCACCATCGCAAGCGGCGAGAGAAGAAGCGCCACAGCAGTGCCGAGCGCGAACCCCCCGATCACGTCAGTCGGATAGTGCACGCCCATGTACACCCGGCAGAACCCCTCCACCAGAGCAAGCCCGATCCCCACCACTCCGAACCGCCGATCCGCCACGAACAGCGCCACCCCCATGGCCATGGTGATCGTCGCGTGATCACTCACAAAGGAGTAGTCGGTCTTACCGGAGATCAGCACGTCGATGCCGGTGTGGTCGAGAAACGGCCGGGGCCGCTCCACGAACCCCCGTATGGGCACGTTCACGAGAACAGCGAGCGCGGCGGCAAGAGGCGCCCAGACCAACCCGGCGACGGACGCGGCAGAATCCTCGTCCCCCCGCCGCCGCACGGACCACCAGCACCCCACCACGAGCAACACCATCGCGACGAGCAGCCCGTACTCACCGACGAACTCCACGCCCCGGTCGAACCAGTGCGGCGCGTCCTTGGCGAGGCCATTGATGTCGTAGAGCAGATCGACGTCGGGATTCGACCCGGAGTCGGCGAGTACAGCCATGGTGCTGCGGCTCCTACGTCGTAGTTCCGGGCGCACCTCTCGTGCGCATTACTGAACAGGAACGCACGGTCCCGCTTAATACGTTCCACCCTCCACCGAATGATCACTCAGACGTTATCGAAGAGAGACTCATCGCCGCAGCTCAGGGGGTGGGTTCACACTCGGTTCACACGGTCGTGGGGAGTGCTTTCGCGCCATCTTCGGTGACTCGGGTGGCACCGAAGTAATCGAGGGTGTCAATGGGGTCGAACCGGATCACAGCACCCGTCCGGGGTGCGTCGATCATGTACCCGCCGCCGACATAAATCCCCACATGCCGGATGGCCCGGGAATTGGTCAGGTCGTCCGAGAAGAACACCAGATCTCCCGGCAGCAATTCGGCCCGCTGCGGGTGCGGCCCCGCGTTGTACTGATCGTTCGCAACGCGCGGCAACGTGACCCCCGCGGCCTCGAACGCGGCCTTGGTCAGCCCCGAGCAGTCGAAACGCCCGCCCTGGTCGGCGGTGCCGTTCCCGCCCCACAGATAAGGGGTGCCGAGCTTGTTCTGGGCGTAGTTGATGGCCGTGGCGGCCTGCTCGGAGGGATCGACCCGGGTGACCGGCGCGGCGAAGCTCTGCGACAGCGTCGTGATCGTCTTCACGTAGTTCTGGGTCTCCGAGTACGGCGGCACGCCCCCGTACTTGATGACCGCGTACGCCCCCGCGTTGTACGAGGCGAGCATGTTGGCGGTCACGTTCCCCGGCACGTCCTTCACATACGAGGCGAGCTCGCAGTCGTAGGTCGCGGCCGACGGAATCGCGTCATTCGGATCCCATACGTCGCGTACGCCGTCGCCGTTGCCGTCGATCCCGTGCGTGGCCCAGGTCCCGGGGATGAACTGCGCTATCCCCTCGGCCTTCGCCGGGCTCTTCGCGTTCGGGTTGAACCCGCTCTCCTGGTAGAGCTGGGCGGCGAGCAGTGCGGGGTTGAGGGCGGGACAGAGATTGCCCCACTTCTGCACGAGCGCCGAATACGCCGCCGGCACCGCGCCCTTGGCGAGCGCGACGCTCCCGCCGCCGGCCCCGCCCGCGAGGTTCCCGGCGACGAGGTAGACCCCGACGACGAGCAGCATCACAAAGCTGAGCCCCAGCCCAACCGCGACCCCACCGGCCACCCATACTTTTCGCACGGCTCAACCCTCCCCCATGACAGCCCTGTTCAAGGCCATTTCGGGGCAGGGTGGCGGCATTTCGCCGTGCTTCCGCCACATCTGACGCGTATACAGCGAACCGCCGCGCCGGATACGGCTCCTTATTACGGATCAGTCATGGCGATTACGGGTCAGCCGTGGCGTCCTTGTACAACTCGGCCGCCTCTTTGCCGAACACGACGCTGTAGGAGATATCGGGCGTCAGCCCGCCCTGCTCGTGTCCGCCGATGACCCCCACCACCTGCTGGTCACCGTTCACCCAGGGACTGCCGCTGGTGCCGCCGGTGAAGCCCGGGCAGTCGATGCGCTGCTGGGTGGCGCTGTGCTGGGTGGGCTTGTTGGTGCAGCTGATGGGCTGGTCGGTGGCGGAGGGGTACCCGGTGATCGTCACCGCCGTGGCCCCGGTCGCCATCCCGGTCGTGAACCGGTCGGCCCCGACCACGTCCTCGACGTTCTTGCCGCCCACCTCGACGAGCGTGGCGAAGCTGATGTCACTGTCCTCGGCCTGCCCCTTGGACCACCCGTCCGGCAGGAACCGCCGCTCGACCTTCCAGATCCCGTACGGCGCCCTGCCGTCCCGGTAGCCCGGCACGAACACGTCCCCGGGGTCGCCGTCCAGGCAGTGCGCCGCGCTGACGATGAGGTTGTGCCCCGCGCTGTGCACCACGGACGCGGTGCAGTGGTGCCCGCCGGCGAGGCTGGTGGCGTGGGCTGCCCCGAACAGGGCACCCACCCGCGCGCTCTGTTTGCTCACCTGGGTCACGGTGGTCACCCCGAAGGGGCCCGGGCCGTCGTCCGCGGTCGCCACGGACGCCGAGGTCAGCGCCAGCGTCACCACGGCGACGAACAGCGCGTACCTGCGGTTGCCCGCGAGGTGAGCGGAACGGGAGATGCGTGAGCTGCGCTTCATCGGGCCTCACTCTGTCCCACGAAGGTGAGAAAGGACGTCGACGTTTGCTGAAATTTCCCTGTGAAGGGCGCGTTCGCGCGTCGGCCGACGTTGGTCCGGTGGTCACGGTCAGTCCACCGTACTGTCCGCCCGCCCCTCCCGCCTCTCCTGCGCCATACTCGACGTCTCCCCGGCACCCGACGAAGGAAACCCCGTGTCCGACATCCCCCCCGACCTCATCTGGGAACGAGCCGCCCCACCGGACGCCACGGGCCCTGGCCCCTGGATCGAGCTCGCCTTCGGCGCGGGGGACGACGGCGAGGCCCCGGTCTACATCCGCGAGACCAGCGACCCGGAGAACGTGGTCACCACCAACCGCCGCAAGTGGGACGCCTTCGTACTCGGCGTACAGGCAGGCGAGTTCGACCACTTCGTGGAGGGCGTGGAGGACACGACGGAGACAACAGGCCCGGAGGCGAACCCGCCCCATGCATAGAAGCCGTGTCTACGCCCTCCTGATCGACACCCCGGGACCGGAGGCGGTCGCCGCGGCGACCTTCTGGTCGGCGGCCCTCGGCGCCCCCGCCGCACCGGTCCCCGCGGAGGAGCAGTTCACCTCCCTGCACGGGGCAATCCCCGGCCTGGTCACGGCGGTTCAGTCCATCAACGACACCAACCCCCGCTTCCACATCGACATCGAGACCGACGACGTGGAGGCGGAGACCGCCCGCCTGCTCACCCTGGGCGCGACCCAGATCGACCGCTGGCTGGAGTGCCGCGTACTGCGCGCCCCCGGCGGCCACCTGCTCTGCGTCCTGCCGGTGCACAGCGCCCCGGAGATCTTCAACGCCCAGGCGCGCACCTGGAGTTAGCGCCCCGCACCAGCCAACGCGTACACCACCCCCGTGAGCTCCTCCGAAGCCGTCCACAACCGCTTCGCCGCCTCCACATCGCTCGCCGCCGGACTCCGCCCCACCAGCGTCGGCGCGCCCCGCATCTCGAACGCCCCGCTCGGGCCGACGAAACTCGCGCCCGGCAGATCCTGCGTCGCCGCGAAGAGCGTCGGCAGGGCGCCGCTCCTGTCGTCCTGGGCCACGACCTTGTTGCCGACGGCCATGAGCACGCGCGAGACCGGGTTCGCCGTATGGCTCTGGAGGTTGGTCGCCGCCCAGCCCGGGTGCGCCGCGAGGGAGCGGACGGGCGAGCCCGACTCCGCGAGCCTGCGCTGGAGTTCGAGGGTGAAGAGCAGGTTGGCCAGCTTGGACTGGGAGTAGGCGCGCTGCGGGGCGTAGATCCCGTCCAGGTTCAGGTTCTCGAAGTGGATGTAGCCGTCGCCCATCCGGTGCGCGCCGGAGGAGACCGTCACCACCCGGCCGGTGATGTGCGGCAGCAGCAGGTTCGTGAGGGCGAAGTGGCCCAGGTGGTTCGTGCCGAACTGCATCTCGAAACCGTCGCGCGTCCGCCGCTCGGGCAGCAGCATCACGCCCGCGTTGTTGATCAGCAGATCCAGCGGCCTCTCCCACCCCGCCGCGAACTCCCGCACGGACGCCAGATCCGCGAGATCCAGCCGCCGCACCTCCGTACTGCCACGCACCCCGGTCGCCGCGGCCCGCCCCCGCTCCAGATCCCGTACGGCGAACACGACATGCGCGCCCGCCCGGGCCAGCTCGGCGGCGGCCACCCGGCCGATCCCGCTGTTGGCACCGGTGACGACCGCCGTACGACCGGAGAGATCGGGAATCCGCCCCGCGTCCCACTTGGTCTCGCCCTTGCCGCCGCTGCCGCTGCTGTTACCGCTGCTGCTTGTGCTGTCCGTCTTGTCCATGCCCCCAATGTAGGCAACGCCTACAATGCTGTCAATGACAACAATGATGACGGCGACAACAATGATGACGTCGACAACATCGGGATACGATGGCTCGCATGCCTGTACGCCCCTATCACCACGGAGACCTGCGCTCCGCCCTGCTCGTGAGCGCGGAACGCACCCTGCTGGAGAAGGGGGTCGCCGCCCTGTCCCTGCGCGAACTCGCCCGGGACGTCGGGGTGAGCCACGCGGCCCCCGGCCGCCACTTCAAGGACAAGCAGGCGCTGCTCGACGCCCTGGCCCTGGCCGGCTTCGAGCGCCTGGCCAAGGAACTTCACACCGCCGACGCCCACGGGCTGCCGCTCGAAGCGCGCCTGACCCAACTGGCCCAGGCCTACGTGCACTTCGCGGTCACCAACGCCGAGCTGCTGGAGGTCATGTACACCCGCAAGCACGACGCGGACATCGACGAGCGCTTGCGGGCCGCCGTGGACGGGACGACGACCCACTTCGTCCAGATCGTCGCCGACGCCCAGGAACGCGGCGAGATGATCCCCGGCGAACCCTGGACCATCGCCTTCGTACTCGGCGCCGCCCTGCACGGCACGGCCTCCTTCGCGGCCCAGGGCACACTCACCCCGGAGGCCGCGGTGGCCGGCATCCCGGCCCTCGTCCACCATCTGCTGAACGGCCTCAAGCCCCGCGAGAACGAGCAGTGAGCGACACCTACTTGACGGTGATTCCGACCGATCCGCACTGGCAACCCGCCCGGGCGGCGGCAGACCGCGCCAAGGCCGCCCTGTCCGCCCTGCTCCCCGACGCCGACGCCCGCCGCGGCCCGGAAGCCCGGTGGCACGACACCGTCGAGGTCGTCCACTGCGGCGCGAACCTGGAGACGATCCGCTGCCCCCACTGCGGCGCGGAATCCGGCGACTGGTGGGGCGAAGCCGTCCAGGAGTGTTACGACCGGGGCTTTTCCACCCTCCTGGTCACGGTCTCCTGCTGCGGTGCCGAGACATCACTCAACGAGCTGATCTACGACTGGCCGATGGGTTTCGCGAGCTTCAGGATCGAGACCCTGTACCCGAACCGAGGGTGGCTCACCGAGGAGGAGCTGGCCTCCGTCACAGCCGCGATCGGGCATCCTCTGCGCCAGATCCTCGCGCACTTCTAGGGCACTTCCAGCCCCCTCTCCGACGCCGTTCAACGCGCGTCACGCTGTGGACTTTCGGTGGAGAGAGTCAAGTTCCGGCCATTGCCGTGCCATCCCGACGCCATTGATCAGCAATCCCCCAACCCCCTTGAGTAACGCGGAAGTCAGAACTCCGGAACCCTTCTTGTTGTCACGTACTCAACAAGAGAAGGTCGTCACGGGCCGCCGCCCCCACCGGAACCTCACCGGTGGACCCCCACCCGCAGGCCTCTGCCCACCTCTCTCTGGAGGCTGTACGTTGCGTACGTCACCCCCCAACTCCCCCCACATACGAGGCAACTGGCGAAGAATCGGTTCTGCCGCCGCCGCGACCACCGCGCTCCTGATCGCCGGCCTCGGCACCGCGGCCCACGCGAGCGCCGCGACCACCCCCCACAAGGCGACCGCCAAGACGATCGCCGCCCAGGTCGCCAAGGCCCATGTGCAGTACGAGAAGGCCGCCTGCGGCGCCACCCCGAAGAAGGGCTTCGCCGCGTGTAACGCCCTCCGCGTCACCGGCGGCACCACCGCCTTCATGGAGAAGCAGGCCGCCCTGAAGGGCGTCACGCCGAAGACCATCTCCCCGAAGGCCGCCACCGACGACCCCACCGGCTACGGCCCCTCGGACATCCAGTCCGCCTATGGCCTGGCGAGCGCCGCCTCCGACAACGGCTCGGGCGAGACCGTCGCGATCGTCGACGCCTACGACGACCCGAACGCCGCCGCCGACCTCGCCACCTACCGCTCGTACTACGGGCTTTCGGCCTGCACGGTCGCCAACGGCTGCTTCAAGAAGGTCAGCCAGACCGGCTCGACGACCTCCCTCCCCTCCGCCGACAGCGGCTGGGCCGGCGAGGAGTCCCTCGACCTCGACATGGTCAGCGCGACCTGCCCGAACTGCAACATCCTGCTGGTCGAGGCCAAGTCGGCGAGCGACGCCAACCTGGGCACCGCGGTGAACGAGGCCGTCAAGCTGGGCGCCAAGTTCGTCTCGAACTCCTACGGCGGCTCGGAGTCCTCCTCCGACACCACGTACGACACCTCGTACTACAAGCACCCGGGCGTCGCCATCACCGCCAGCGCGGGCGACGAGGCCTACGGCGCCGAGTACCCGGCCGGTTCGCGGTACGTCACCGCGGTCGGCGGCACCAAGCTCTCCACCTCCTCGAACTCCCGCGGCTGGACCGAGAGCGTCTGGAAGACCAGCAGCACCGAGGGCACCGGCTCCGGCTGCTCGGCGTACGACGCCAAGCCCACCTGGCAGACCGACGCCAGCTGCGCCAAGCGCATGATCTCCGACGTCTCAGCGGTCGCCGACCCGGCCACGGGCGTCTCGGTCTACGACACCTACGGCGCCGACGGCACCGGCTGGGGCACCTTCGGCGGCACCAGCGCCTCGTCCCCGATCATCGCCTCGGTCTACGCCCTCGCCGGCACCCCCGGCAGCAGTGACTACCCGGCCTCCTACCCCTACGCCGCGGCCGGCACCTCCGCGCTGAACGACGTGACGAGCGGCAACAACGGCACCTGCTCGACGAGTTACTTCTGCACCGCCAAGTCGGGCTACGACGGCCCGACCGGCTGGGGCACCCCGGAGGGCGTCTCGGCCTTCACCGGCTGACGCACTCCCGCAAGCCTCCCCGTCGGGTCACGGGGAGCCGCCGGCAAGAGGGGGACGTGGGGTCCCCTTGGCGGAGCAAGTGACAACGGGCCGCGGCAACCAGCCGCGGCCCGTTGGCCGTTCCGCGGACCCCGACAGGCCCCAGTAGGCCCAGAGGTCCCCAACTCCCATGAAAAACCTGTGAGTTTGGTAAAGGGCCAGACCCTGTTCGGTAAGCCGGAAGTCAGGATTCCAGCAGCCCCTTGTTGTCGCGTACTCAACAAGAGATGGTCATCGCGGGCCGCCCCCCACCGCCGGGGAAACCGCACCGGCGACACGCACCCGCACTGCCCCTGTTCCACCGACTCAGGAGGCTGCACCTTGCGTACCACGACCCCCAACTCCCCCCACACGCACGGTAGATGGCGCCGCATAGGGTCCGCCGCCGTAGCCACCGCCGCACTCGTCTTCACCGGCCTCGGCACCGCCGTACAGGCCGACGCGGCACCGAGCGCCACCACCTCCACCGCGGTGACCTACGCCGCGACCCCCTGTGCGACCCCCAAGCACACGGGCGATCTCACCTGCAAGTCCTACCGCGTCACCGGCGGCCTCACCGCCTACCAGAAGGCGCTGGCCGCGAAGACCGGCATCACCCCCAAGGCCGCCGACGCGACGACCCCCTCCGGCTACAGCCCCACCAACCTCCGCTCGGCCTACGGCCTGACCTCCGCCGCCGCCTCCAACGGCTCCGGCGAGACCATCGCGATCGTCGACGCGTACAACGACCCCAACGCCGAGGCCGACCTCGCCACTTACCGCTCGTACTACGGCCTCTCGGCCTGCACGACGGCCAACGGCTGCTTCAAGAAGGTAAGCCAGACCGGTTCGACGACCTCTCTGCCCACGTCCGACGCCGGCTGGTCCGAGGAGATCTCCCTCGACCTCGACATGGCGAGCGCGATCTGCCCGCTGTGCAACATCACCCTCGTCGAGGCCACCAGCGCCAGCTACGTCAACCTCGGCACCGCCGAGAACGAGGCCGTCGCCCTGGGCGCCAAGTTCGTCTCCAACTCCTACGGCGGCTCCGAGTCCTCCTCGCAGACGTCGTACGACACCTCGTACTACAACCACACGGGCGTGGCCATCACCGTCTCCTCCGGTGACAGCGCCTACGGCGCCGAGTACCCGGCGACCTCCCGGTACGTGACGGCCGTCGGCGGCACCAAGCTCTCCACCTCCTCCACCACCCGCGGCTGGACCGAGGCCGTCTGGCGCACCTCCAGCACCGAGGGCACCGGCTCCGGCTGCTCCGCCTACGACGCCAAGCCCACCTGGCAGACCGACACCGGCTGCACCAAGCGCATGGAGTCCGACGTCTCCGCCGTCGCCGACCCCGCCACCGGCGTCTCGGTCTACGACTCCTACGGCGTCACCGCCGGCTGGTACACCTTCGGCGGCACCAGCGTCTCCGCCCCGATCATCGCCGGCGTCTACGCCCTCGCCGGCACCCCGGCCAGCGGCACCTACCCGGCGCAGTACCCCTACGACTACGCGGGCACCTCGTCCCTCAACGACGTGACCAGCGGCTACAACGGCTCCTGCACCACGGCGTACTTCTGCACCGCCGAGACCGGCTACGACGGCCCGACCGGCTGGGGCACCCCGGAGGGCATCTCCGCCTTCGCCAACTGACGACGACCTGGCCCCCACCCTGAACTGATCCTCAGTCACATGTCGTGCCACAGTGGGTCGTGGGGGCCACACCTGGCACGGGAGAACGGGCCGCGGCATCCAGCCGCGGCCCGTTCATCATGAGAACATCGACACGAACCCCATCCCGTAATCAGGGGCTAACGACCGAACCACGGACAGGTTCCGCTCCTACCTCGTTGCCCGGCGTTACCTACCGTGATACACAGAGTGACCGTACGGTGTATTCGTACGAAACCCGCCAATCAATGACGCCAAGTCGACATCGGACGGCGCCTTTGTCGGCGACAATGATGCCTGACCTCTGCTCACCTGCAGGGGATGCGGAACTACCCATCAGGGGCGGTGACTTACATGCTCTCTGCGGCCGACAAGGGAGACATCAACACCATCATCGGGGGGATCGCTCCGGACTGGGGCCCCTTCGGCAGCCTGGGTAACGAGGCGAAGGTGATGATCGAGGTCGTGATGGCGGTCGCCATCCTGCTCTGCCTCGGTATCGCCGTATGGGGTGCGGCCAAACAGCGCATCGGGGCGACGGCGCTCCGCGACACGTTCAGCGCGGAACAGGGCAAGGGCCTCATCGTCGCCGGCCTGACCGGCGTCTTCATCATCGGCTCCCTCGGCACCCTCTTCACGATCGTGTACGGCATGGCCGTATAGCCGAGCAAGGCCAGTCCCAGACTCCTCCCCACCCGCCCGTCGCGCCCACCGGCTGAGGTTGCGTTTCCCTGATGTCGAGTCACCACTCCGCGCCCGCGCGGGAACCAGCACGGCTACCGTCGTACTTCCAGGTGTTTCTGGACGACGGCGAAGGGGCGTACCCGGCATGAGTCCCGGAGACGAACACGAGACCTCCGGCGGTTACGGCGGCACCGGCCAGACCCGAACCCGCTACCCCCAAGCCCCCGGCGACATCTACGGCGGCGCCCGCAGAGGCGGCCGCTCCTCCTCCAAAAGCCTCGTGACGGTCGTAGGAGTCGTAGTCCTCCTCATCGCGGCCATCGCCTTCGCGAACCGCGGCGACGGCACGACCTCGTCCAACTCCGGCAGCACGAACAACGGCTCCAAGCCGGATGCGGCATCGACAGCGGCCAGCGGGACGAAGCCGGTGGAGACGAAGACCGGGGGGATTCCGTCCGGGTTCGCGCGCACCCAACAAGGAGCGCAGTCGGCGGCGGTGAACTACTCCGTGGCACTGGGTTCGACCGGCATGTTCCAGAAGGAGATCCGGCACACGCTGGTGAACTCCCTCTACACGGCCGGTGCCGCGAGCAAACTGACGGCCCCGATGGACCAGGCCTACTCGGCCGACTTCCTCAGCAAACTGGGCCTCGACGCCAACGGCAACGCACCGACCGGCAGCACGTTCGTCTCCCGGGTGACCCCAGTGGGCACGACCGCCCAGCAGTACAGCGACAGCAGCGCGAAGGTCGCCGTCTGGTACGTGGGGCTCCTGGGCATGGCCGGGCAGGCCTCGACCGACCCCGTCACCACCTCGTGGAAGACCTGGACCTTCGACCTCCAGTGGTCCGACGGCGACTGGAAGATCGCCACGGACTCCCAGAAGGACGGCCCCGCCCCGGTACCCGGCGACGACACGGCCGCCACCTCGGACGAGATCAGCAAGGCCATCGACGAGTACGGAGGGTTCACGTATGCCCGGTAAGCCGCAACGCGTGCTCCGGCTCGCCGGAATCGTGACGACCGTACAGACCTCGCTGGTGCTGATGGCCACCCATGCCGTGGCCGCGACCCCCAGCCCGTCCACCTCACCGTCCGCCTCGCCGTCCGCGAGCGTCGACTGCGGCGCCATCCTCGGCGACGCCAAGAAGTACTGCGAACGCGGCAATGCCGGCAGCGGCTCCACCAGCACCCCCAGTGTCACCGACACCACCGACCCCCTCTCCTCCCTAGGAAAGGGCTGCGCCGAAGCCGCCTCCTGGACCATCGACAAGCTCAGCGAAGCGGTGAAAGAGACAGCGAACGTCGACTTCACGAACCCGCGCTTCCTTCAGCAGTACGCCGTCGTCTTCGCCGCGTCCACCATCCTCACCCTCCTCCTGTGGCTCCTCGCGGTAGCGAAGCGCGCGGTCCGAGGCGTCCCCCTCACCACCGCGATCTCCGAAGCCATCGGCTTCCTCTGGCTCACGGTCATCGCCTCCGCGTTCACCCCCCTGATCCTGTACACCGTCGTCTCCGCCACCGACGGCATCACAGAAGTCCTCGCCAAGACCACCGGCAACCAGACGGACACCTTCTTCGGCAACTTCTCCAGCGCGCTCGCCAAGGGCAACAACATCGGCGGCGGCCCGATCATGCTGATCGTCGTCTCCCTGGTCAGCATCCTCGCCGCCGGCGTCCTCTGGCTGGAGCTCGTCATCCGCGCCGCCCTCCTCTACGTCGGCGCCCTCCTCGGCACCGTCGTCTACGCGGGCCTCGTCGACAAGAACCTCTGGGGCCACGTCCGCCGCTGGGCCGGCATCATGATCGCGGTGATCCTGGTGAAACCGGTCATCGTCATCGTGCTCGGCCTCGCCGGCGCGCTCTCCTCCGCCGACGGCCCGGACTCCTTCTCCGCCGTCGTCTCCGGCCTCGCGATCATCCTGCTCGCCATCTTCGCCAGCGCGATGATCTACCGCTTCGTCCCCGGCTTCGGCGACGAGATCGCCGGCGGCCGCAACAACCGCATCATGCAGGGCGCCGAAGGCAAGGCCGCCGCGGTCATCAGCTCCCCGGCCACCATGGTCGCCCAGGGCATCAAGACCCACAGCGCCCGCACGAACGACGGCGGAGGCGGAGGCGGCCAGTCCTCCGGCGGCGCCCGCCCCGCCAACCCGGTCTCCGGCGGCGTCGCCGCGCACAGCAGCCGCCCCTCCTCGGGCGGCGGCGGAGCAGTCCCCAACGCCGCGCCCCCGCCCCGCCAGAGCCCGACGAACACCCCGCACGCCAGCAACGCCCGCAACAACCGCACGGGAGGTGAAGGGCGTTGACGACAGAGTCCCACCTGTCCCATCCGATCACGCCCCGCCGGACATATCTCATCGGCCGAGCCCGGCCGAACGCGATCGTCGGCAAGAATCGCGAGACCGGCGAGATCGCGCTCATCATCCTGGGCGCCTTCCTCGGCATGATGAGCGGACTCCTCGTCCCCGTCCTCTCCCTGCGCATCGTGCTGCTCACGGGCTTCCCGATGCTCGCGCTGATGGCGGTCTACGTGCCGTACAGGCGCCGCACGTTCTACAAGTGGTTCGAGATCAACCGCAGTTACAAGCGCACCCTGCGCAACGGCACGACGTACCGCTCCTCCGTCATGGAGGCCGGCGTCCACCTCGACGGCCGCGAGGTGGAGATCGGCCCGCCTCCGGGGATCGGCCGCATCAACTGGCTGGCCGCCCCCTTCGGCCCGGACGAGATCGCCGTACTCCTGCACGCCGACCGCCGTACGGTCACCGCGGCGATCGAGATCGAGGGCCCGGGCGTCGGCCTGCGCGACAGCGAGGACCAGGAGGCCCTCGTCGACCGCTTCGGCACGCTCCTCAAGCACGTGGCGAACGGCGACGGCTTCGTCACCCGCATCCAGATGCTCGCCCGCACGCTGCCCGCCGACCCGGACGCGCACGCCAAGGACGTCGCCCAGCGCGGCGACGAGAAGTCACTGACCTGGCTGCAACAGTCGTACGACCAACTCCAGTCGATGGTGTCCACCAGCAGCGAGCAGCACCGCGCCTACCTCGTCGCGTGCATGCACTTCACCCGCGAACTCTCCGCCGAGGCCCACGCGATGGCCCGCGCCTCGCGCCCGCACGCGGGCCGCAAGCTCGACCGGGATGCCGGCCTCGCGGTCGTCATGGCGCGTGAACTCACCGACATCTGCTCGCGGTTGCAGGAGGCGGACATCCGCGTACGGCAGCCGCTCGGCCAGGGCCGGCTCGCCTCGCTCATCCACTCCATGTACGACCCGGACCACTCCATCGACCACCTCCAGGCGATGACGAAGCGCAACGCCTGGCCGGCCGAACTCGACGCCATGGAGCCGACGTTCCTCCAGGCGAAGACCCGTGAGTCGTCCACCCGCGAGCCGTGGTGCCACGCCACGGCCTGGGTGAAGGAGTGGCCGATGACCCCCGTGGGCGTCAACTTCCTTGCCCCGCTCCTCGTCCACACCCCGGACGTCATCCGCACGGTCGCCGTCACGATGGACCTCGAACCCACCGAGATCGCCATCGAACGCATGCTGACCGAGAAGACCAACGACGAGGCCGACGCGTCGCGCGCCGCCAAGATGAACCGCACCGTCGACCCCCGCGACGTCGCCGCCCACGGCCGCATGGACCAGCGCGGCGAGGACCTGGCGAGCGGCGCGGCCGGGGTGAACCTGGTCGGCTACATCACCGTCTCCTCGCGCAACCCCGAGGCCCTCGCGCGCGACAAGCGCACGATAAGAGCGTCCGCCGGGAAGTCGTATCTGAAGCTGGAATGGTGCGACCGCGAGCACCACCGCGCGTTTGTGAACACACTGCCGTTCGCCACCGGCATCCGGAGGTAGGGACTCAGATGCGGGATCCGCTGTCCGTCCTCACCGACGCCTTCACGTCCTTCCTCTTCGGAAAGATCGAGTCCACCCGCCTCCCGGTCCGCACCT
The DNA here is from genome assembly GCF_044766845.1 of Streptomyces sp. NPDC101776. Classification (NCBI taxonomy): domain Bacteria; kingdom Bacillati; phylum Actinomycetota; class Actinomycetes; order Kitasatosporales; family Streptomycetaceae; genus Streptomyces; species Streptomyces sp. NPDC101776. The sequence goes on from NZ_JBIWMV010000006.1 coordinate 435,651, forward strand.
CGACCGGCCAGGCCCAGGCGGTCTACCTGCCCACGGCCGCCCCCGGGCTGGGCGACTCGGGCGTCATCATCGGCCGCGAGGTCTACTCCGGCAAGGGCTACATCTACGACCCCTTCCAGCTCTACGGCCAGCAACTCCCCGCCCCCCACTGGCTGGTGCTGGGCGAGTCGGGCAACGGCAAGTCGGCCCTGGAGAAGACGTACGTCCTACGACAGCTGCGCTTCCGCGACCGCCAGGTCGTCGTCCTGGACGCACAGGGCGAGGACGGCGTCGGTGAATGGAACCTGATCGCGGAGGAGTTGGGGATAACCCCCATCCGCCTGGACCCAACCGCCGCCCTGGACATGGGAATCCGCCTCAACCCCCTCGACCCGGCGATCACCACCACGGGCCAACTGGCCCTGCTCCGCACGATCATCGAGGTGGCGATGGGCCACGGCCTGGACGAACGCTCCGGCTTCGCCCTCAAGGTCGCGCACGCCTACGTCAACGAGACGATCGTCGAACGCCAGCCGGTCCTGATGGACATCGTCGAGCAACTACGCCACCCCGAACCGGAGTCGGCCGAGGCGATGAACGTCGCCATAGACGACGTACGGGCCTGGGGCCTGGACGTGGCCCTCGTCATCGACCGCCTGGTCGACGGCGACCTCCGCGGCATGTTCGACGGCCCGACGACGGTGGGCATCGACCTCGACGCCCCGCTCATCGTCTTCGACCTGTCCCACATCGACCGCAACTCCATCGCCATGCCCATCCTGATGGCGATCGTCGGCGTCTGGCTGGAGCACACCTGGATCCGCCCCGACCGGAAGAAGCGCATCTTCCTGGTCGAGGAGGCCTGGCACATCATCAACAGCCCCTTCGTGGCCCAACTCTTCCAGCGCCTGCTGAAGTTCGGCCGCCGCCTGGGCCTGTCGTTCGTGGCGGTGGTCCACCACCTGTCGGACGTGGTGGACGGAGCGGCGGCAAAAGAGGCGGCGGCCATCCTCAAGATGGCCTCGACACGCACGATCTACGCCCAGAAGGCGGACGAAGCCCGGTCAACCGGGCGGGTGTTGGGGCTGCCACGCTGGGCGGTGGAGATCATCCCCACCCTCACCCCCGGCATCGCGGTGTGGGACGTCAACGGCAACGTCCAGGTGGTCAAACACCTGATCACCGAGACGGAACGCCCCCTCGTCTTCACCGACCGCGCGATGACCCAGTCCTCCCGCGACCACGACCAGGAAGTGACCGACGACGCCCTGCGCGCCGCCGAGTTGGAGGCCGAGGAACGCGCGGCGGCCTTCATGGAACAGCAGTTGAGCGATCTCGACGGCTCCTCCGAGTCCACGGTGGCGTGAGAGGCGAAGAGGCGAGATGAGACCGAACGACGAACGGGAGCGCCGAGGAGGCATCCCCGACGGCCTGTTGATCGGCCTGCTCGCCTTCCTCCTCGGCATGACCCTGCTGGTGTGGTCGGCCGCGGGCCTGGCAGCCCTGTTCTCCAAGGGCGCCTGGCCCACGGGCGTCACCTTCGCCCGCACCCCCCTGGCCATGCGCCACCTGATCGGCCAACCGCACGACATCACCGGCGCCTGGCCGGAGACCCCACCCACCCAGCTCTCCGGCTACGGCCTCTTCTGGGGCCTGTTCATTGGCCAGTTGATGATCCTGCTGGTCCTGACCGTGTTCACGATGGGCACGGTGGCGAGATGGCGAGCGGTACGGGCGAGAACGCGGGCGAAGAGCCTGGCCGCCCCGCCCTCACCGGAACCCCAAGAGGTACCGATACAGCGCCCGGAACCACAGCCCCAGCCCCAGCCCCAGCCCCAGCCGACGGTCCCCCTCGAACAGACGGCGACCGCAGCGCCCCTCTCCTCAGCCTTTCCAGTGAACGGTGAACGGGTGGGCGGGTGGGAAACAGTTTTTCTGGCGACGGCGGAAACCCGCCAATCCACAGCCACCCAAGCCGTACGGGACGCGGAAGGCCCAGCCCTGGTCGTCACGTCGAACAAGACGATCTGGCAGGACACCAAGGACGCCCGAGCCAAACTGGGCCCGGTCCTCCTCTACGACCCGACCCACCTCTGCGACACCCCGGCCCGCCTCCACTGGTCCCCCACCACAGGCTGCGAGGACAAACAAACCGCGGTGAGACGAGCCGCCGCCCTCCTGGCCCCGGTGAGACCCACCGCCAAGATCGACCAGGCGGTAGCGGACACGGCCGAAACGCTCCTCCGCAGCTACCTGCACGCCGCCGCCATCGACGGCCGCACCATCCGCCACGTCCACCGCTGGTCCCAGGGCACCCAGATCCAGGACGCGGTACGCATCCTCCGCACCAACCCCAAGGCAGCCCCCGGCGCGGCGGGCGAACTGGAAGCGGCCCTCACGTCCCACCCCGAACGCCGGGACATCGCCCAGGAGTTGACGAGCCGCGCGCTCTCCGCCCTCTTCACGGTCAACATCCGCGAAGCCTGCACACCCAACAGAACTGACGCGCTCTCCTTGGATTCCTTCGTGAACGAAGGGGGCACGCTTTATCTGGTCGGTGAATCCATTGAGGACCCCCGTACGAACCCGGGCGCGATGCCTCTCCTCACCGCCCTCGCATCAAGCGTGGTCGAGCGCGGCCGGCACATGGCCGAACGGTCATCGGCCGGTCGCCTCGACCCACCAATGACGCTTGTCCTGGACGACGTTGCCGCCGTGGCCCCGCTCCCCCAACTCCCCGAGCTCCTGGCCACCGGAGCGGACCGAGGCCTGCCGACCCTGGCCCTGCTCCGCTCCAGAGAACAGGCCAGGGCCCGCTGGCCACACCACGAACTCCCGGTATAGCAACCGGACTTACGGCACGGCAGCACGGCTACGGCCGCTCGACCGCCATCTCCACCTCAAGCTGATCCGCGTGCTCGCCCAAGGGCACGGTGACTCCCGTGGGGACGAAGCCGGCCTTGCCGTAGAAGCGCCGGGCCCGCTCGTTGTCCTCGTGCACGATGAGCCGCACCCGCTCGACCCCGCGCCCCCAGGCCCACTCCAGGGCCGCGTCGAAGAGCACCTCGGTCAGCCCGATACCCCGGACCTCCGGGCGCACGAACACAGCGACGATGTGCCCCTGCTTCCGCTCGACCTCGAAGCCGGCCCAGTCGACCGACCCGGCCTCTTCGAGCAGCACGGTCAGCGTCCCGACCCACTCGCCCTCGGGCCCCTCGGCAATGATCTGCTGGGCCCCGTCAGCCCCTTCGGCGGCCCCTGCGGACCGCTCCTGGTAGAAGGAGTCCGGCCTGGCCGCCGCCGTGTCGTAGGTCTCCAGATAGGCGAGGTGCGCGACAGGGTCCTGCAACGCGACGAGCCGCAGCTCCTTCGCCGCGGCCCACTCGTCGGCGCGTATCGAACGGATCTTGTAGTTCATATCAGCCACGGTAGCCACCGTAGCCGAAACGCAGAAAACCCCCGTACCGATTTAACGGTACGGGGGTTTTCGCAATATTTGTTCGGCGGCGTCCTACTCTCCCACAGGGTCCCCCCTGCAGTACCATCGGCGCTGTAAGGCTTAGCTTCCGGGTTCGGAATGTAACCGGGCGTTTCCCTCACGCTATGACCACCGAAACACTATGAAACAGACAACCGCACCACACCCGGTGGCCCCGGACATGGGGTTGTTCGTGGTTTCAGAACCAACACAGTGGACGCGAGCAACTGAGGACAAGCCCTCGGCCTATTAGTACCGGTCACCTCCACCCATTACTGGGCTTCCAGATCCGGCCTATCAAC
>NZ_JBIWMV010000007.1:0-408981 GCF_044766845.1 Streptomyces sp. NPDC101776
TGCTGTCGCGAGGGTGTCCAGGTCTGTCTTCACACACTGACATTGGACGCCCTCGTCCTATGTCCGCAGGCCATCCCTTGGACTCATTCATCTAGCCGTACTGGCTCACCTGTGTCAGGCCCGCAGGTAGGCGAGGACGGCCAGCACCCTGCGGTGGGTCTGCTCCGTCGGGGGCAGGTCCAGCTTGGTGAGGATGTTGCCGATGTGCTTGCCGATCGCCGCTTCGGACACCACCAGCTCCTTGGCGATCGCGCCGTTGGACCTGCCCTCGGCGATCAGTGCCAGCACCTCGCGCTCGCGCGGGGTGAGCCGCTCCAGCGGATCGCGGCGCCGACGCAGCAACTGCCGTACCACCTCGGGGTCGACGACCGTCCCGCCGTCCGCCACCTTGTGCAGCGCCTCCACGAACTCCTCGACCTGGCCGACCCGGTCCTTGAGCAGATAGCCGACGCCCGATCCGTCGCCGGAGTCCAGGAGTTCGGCGGCGTACGTCCGTTGCACGTACTGACTGAGGACCAGGACCGGCAGCGCGGGGTGCTTCTCGCGCAGCCGCACGGCCGCGTGCAGGCCCTCGTCCTGGAAACCGGGCGGCATGCGGACGTCCGTCACCACGATGTCGGGGGCGTGCTCCTCGACCGCGGCGACCAGAGCCGGCGCGTCCCCGACGGCCGCCACCACCTCGTGGCCGCAGCGGGTGAGCAGGCCGACGAGCCCGTCGCGCAGCAGCACGCTGTCTTCGGCCAGCACTACGCGGAGCGATCGGCCACCTCGGTCAACTGGCAAGGAAACTCCACACGCAACAGAGTCGGTCCACCCGGCGGACTGGTCAGGGCGAGTCTGCCATCCAGCACCGACACCCGGTCCGCGAGACCGGTGAGGCCACTGCCCACCGAGGGGTCCGCGCCGCCGCGGCCGTCGTCGCGCACCTCCAGGAACAGGCGTCCGTCGCGATGACCGCCGCTCACCCGCGCGCCGTCGGCCCCGCTGTGCCGGGCGACGTTGGCCAGCGCCTCGCAGACCACGAAGTACGCCGCGGACTCGACCGCCCGCGTGGGCCGCCCCGGCAGTTCGAGGTCGACGTCGACGGGGACCACGCAGCGGTCGGCGGCGTCGCTGACGGCGGCCTGAAGACCGTAGTCCGTAAGGACTTTGGGGTGGATGCCGTGGATGAGCTCGCGCAGCTCCGCGAGTGCCTGGCCCGCCTCCTCGTGGGCCTTGGCGAGTTGGTCGGAGAGCGGGCCGGGCGGGGCGTCGAGGCGGGCCAGTCCGAGGGTCAACGTCAGTGCCACCAGGCGCTGTTGGGCGCCGTCGTGCAGATCGCGTTCGATACGACGCCGCTCGGCCTCGAAGGCGTCCACCAACCGGACACGGGAGCGGGCCAGTTCGACAACCTCGGCGCCCAACTCGCCCTCGCGGGAGGCGATCAGCAGCCGGGTCAGCGCGGCGCGGGCGCCCGCCGTGACGCCGAGCACGTAAGCGCACAGGCCCATCAGGAGGAGACCCAGCACGGCGACGCCGAAGGCGGTCGGCCAGGTGGTCACCGTCCACTGCTTGAGCACCTTCGCCTCGTGGCCGTCGCCGACCGTGGCCATCAGCAGCGGGGCGGCGACCATGGACAGGGGGACGAACAAGGCGACCGTGACGGCCAGGGCGTCGACCGGCCACAGCAGCCCGGCGAACAGCAGCGCGTACCCGAGTTCCCGCCAGGTCGTCTGTTCCCGCAGCCGGGTGGTCAGCCAGGCCCACGGTCCCGGCGCGGTCGGTACCTGGTGCCGGCCTGACACCGGGTCGCGGTCGATCAGACGCACCCTGTACCGCTCCACCCGGGCCATCGGGATCCCGCTGAGGGCGACCAGGACGAGCAGAGGCAGCCCCACCAGGACGAGGGCGAGCGCACCGCAGACCGCGGTCACCGTCACGATCCCCACCAGGGCGGCGACGCCGGTCACCGCGCCGGTGAGCAGATACGCGGCCGAGCGCCAGGGCCAGGCCGACAGCAGGAAGCCCGGCCGGGACATGGCCTGCCACACATTCCGAGGGTGCATGTGCATGACCGTAGGCGGGTCCACGGGTCCGGTGCCATCGGCCCAGTGGGCGTATCGGGGGTATGCCTGGCCCTACCCCAAGTCTCGGTCGGGGCCTACTGCGTTGCGCGGGGCTTCGGCGGTTTCGTTGTGGCACCGACGAGCCGAGGAGAAGTTACAGGTGGGGGAACACATGAGCAACGACGCGATCCGATTGCGCTCGGTGACCCGGCGCTACGGCTCCGGCGGCACATCCGTCACCGCCCTTGACCGGGTGTCGCTCGCCTTCCCCAGGGGGACGTTCACCGCCGTGATGGGCCCCTCCGGGTCCGGCAAGTCGACCCTGTTGCAGTGCGCCGCGGGCCTGGACCGGCCCACGTCGGGCTCCGTCATGGTGGGCGACACGGAGCTGACCACACTGAGCGAGACCGGGCTGACCCTGCTGCGCCGCGAACGCATCGGCTTCGTGTTCCAGGCGTTCAACCTGCTGCCCTCGCTGACCGCCGAGCAGAACGTGGCCCTGCCGCTCCGGCTGGCCGGCCGCCGCCCGAAGAAGGCCCAGGTGCGCGAGGTCCTCGAACAGGTCGGACTCGGCTACCGCGCGCGGCACCGCCCGACGGAGCTGTCCGGCGGCCAACAGCAGCGGGTCGCCCTGGCCCGCGCCCTGATCACCCGCCCCGACGTGCTGTTCGGCGACGAGCCGACCGGCGCGCTCGACACGAAGACCGGCCGCGAGGTACTGACCCTGCTGCGCGGCATGGTCGACCAGGACGGCCGGACGATCGTCATGGTCACCCACGACCCGGTCGCCGCCGCCCACGCCGACCGCGTCGTCCTCCTCGTCGACGGCCGTCTCGACGGCGAGCTGCTCGGAGCCTCTGCCGAGGACATCGCGGCGCGCATGACCAAGCTGGAGGCGGCCCCGTGCTGACCACCACCCTGCACACCCTGCGCGCCCGCTGGGTCACCTTCGTCGGCAGCTTCGTCGCGCTCTCCCTGGGCGTGGCGCTCATCGCCGTGATGGGGCTGGCCCTGGCGTCCTCGGCGGACGCACCCGACCGCGCGCCGGAGCGATTCGCCGCCGCGCCGGTCGTCGTCAAGGGCCAGGACACCCTTGAGGTGTCCACCTCGAACGGCGACCGCACCCGGAAGCTCCCGCAGCCGCGTGCCGTGCCCGACGAGGTGATCGCGAAACTGCGCGACCTCGCGACCGTCGTCGAGGACCGGTCGTTCGCCGTGCGGGCCGAGGGCGGCCCCGCCGGGCTTGTGGGCCACCCCTGGTCCACCGCGGCCTTCGCGCCGTACGAACTCGCAGCGGGACGCGCCCCCGAGGCCGCGGACGAGGTCGTCGTCAGCGGTGACTGGGGCGGTCCGGGCACCCGGGTGCGGACCGACACCGGCACGGTGCGCGTCGTCGGCACCGTGACCGGACTGGGCTTCGAGAACGCCGTGTTCTACACCGACGCCCGCGCCGCCCAACTGTCGCCGCACAGCGTCCAGTTGGTGGTCGGCGCCGACGCGGCGGCCGTACGGGAGGCGGTGCGCGGCAGTGCGGGCGTACAGGTCCTCACCGGGAGCGCGCGCCGGTATGCCGACGCCGACCCCGACCGGGACAGCGAGGCCCTCACCGCGATGAACGCCATGTTCGGCACGGCCGGCGGGGTCACCGGGTTCGTGTCGGTGTTCGTGGTGGCCTCGACCTTCGCGTTCACGGTGGCGCAGCGGCGCCGTGAGTTCGGGCTGCTGCGCACCGCCGGGGCGACCCCGGGGCAGATCCGCCGCATGGTCCTCTGCGAGGCGCTCGTGGTCGGTGTGCTCGCCTCGGCCACCGGCTGTGTGTTCGGTTCCTACGGGGCTCCGAAGCTCGCCGAGTGGGCGGTCGACGAGGGTCTCGCGCCCCGCTGGTTCACCATCGGCGGCTACACCTGGCCCTACCAACTGGCTTTCTGGACAGGCCTGTTCGTGGCCCTGTGCGGGGTGCTGGCCGCGTCCTGGCGGGCGGGGCGCACCGGTCCCACCGAGGCGCTGCGCGAGGCGTCCGTGGACACCCGGCCGATGACACGGGGCCGTCGGCTGTTCGGCGTGGCTCTGCTGATCACCGCCGGAGTGACGCTGGCCCTGGCCCTCGTGACGAACCCGGGCGAACTGCTCCAGCGCAAGACCTACGTGAGCCGGCCCATGCTGCTGATCACCTCGGTCGCGCTGCTCGCGCCGGTGCTGGCGCGGCCGCTGGTCCGGCTGGTCGGCTGGCTACCGGCCCAACTACCGGGCGCCGGTGGGATCTTGGTCCGGGAGAACTCCGCCGCCGGGGTGCGCCGTACCGCCGCCGTCACTGCGCCCGTGCTGGTCACGGTCGCGCTGGCGGGCTCGCTGCTCGGCGCCACCGCGACCCTCGACCAGGCGAAGACCACCGAGTTGCGTGAGCGGACCGTCGCCGACTTCGTGGTCACTCCGGCGGGCGACGCCGGCTTCGACGAGCCGACGCTGAAGCGGCTTCGGGCCGTGAACGGCGCCGAGGTCTCGGCGAGTTCGTCGAGCGCCGTGTACGTCCTGGAGGACGGCGTGGCGCTCATCAGGTCCGACGCCAGGGCCGTCGAGCCGGAACCGTTCGCGGCAACGGCCCGACTCCCGCTCGCCGCAGGGAGGTTGAGCGATCTGGACGACGACTCGATCATCGTCAACGAGGAGTGGCAGCGGCACACCGTGGGCGAGCGGGTCGACGTGTGGCTCGGCGACGGCACGAGGAAGTCCCTGAAGATCGCCGCGGTCATGACGATCGGCGCCGGCGACAACGGCGTCTACGTCACCCCGCGCAACGCCCCTGCCGCCCCCGTCGACCGGGTCGACGTACGCCTCGCGGGCGGTGCCGACGCGGGCACCGTGGCCGCCGGTCTGCGCCGGGCGGTGCGGGCGTCGGGCGGGGACGTCCTCACCAGGGACGCATGGTTGCGTGCGATGCGCCCCGAGACGAACCGGACGACCCGGGCGGGCTTCTTCCTGGTGCTCGGGATCGCCCTCCTCTACACCGGCATCTCCCTGGCCAACACGATGGTCATGGCGACCTCCGACCGGGCCCGCGAACTGGCTGTGCTGCGGCTGGCCGGCGCCACCAGGTGGCAGGTGCTGCGGCTGGTGGGGGCCGAGGCGCTGATGGTGGTCATGGTCGGCGGGTTGCTGGGAGCGCTGGTCGCAGGGCTCAACCTGGCAGGCATGTGGGGCGCGTTGGGCCTGCTCTCGGTGTGGACGTCGATCGAGATCCCGTGGGCGACCCTCGCGGCGGTGGGCGCCTGCGCGGTGCTCGCGGTTGTCTCGGCGGTCGCTTCGGCGGGCCTCTCCCTGCGCCGCAGGGCGGTGGAGTGGGCGGGCGCACCGGAGTGACCGTTCGGGGTCCACGGGTGAGGGCGTCGGCCGGTGCTAGCCGAACAGCCGGTCCAGGAAGGCGTTCCCGAACACCCCGTGCGGGTCCAGCCGGTCGAAGGTCCCCGCCGCCTGCCCCCACACCGACTCCCCGAACGAGCCCGGGATCGCGGTGCCGAGCACCTCCTCGTCGCTCCACGCGGCCTGCTCGGTGTAGGCCCAGCCCTTCGACCACTCGACCCGGGTCAGGGCGTCCGCGCCGTCGTACGAGCGCAGCAGGAACTGCTCCAACTCCCGCAGGAACTCCTCCGCGTACGGCGTGCCGGGCAGCGTCAGGACGTCCAGCCAGACCGCCGTGTCCCACCCGGGGTGCTCGCCGCCGGGCCGTAGCGCGGACAGCAACGGGGCGCGGGCTCCGGTGAGTTCGGTGTCGGCGGGGTGGTCGAGGCCGGTCACCCGGATCTCGACGGTGCCGTTGACGGGGAACCGGCCGAGCGCGGCGTACGCGGCGAGCCGTTCCCGGTAGAACTCGGTGAACTCGTGCACCACGCGCTGCACTTGGGCCCGTGAGGTGAGCACCGCATAGCCGTTGGCGGCCTCCCGCAGTGTCGTCGGCTTGATGTAGAGCAGCGTGTTCTTGGACGGTCCCCAGATGTCCGCCGACAGAGTCGTCGTCAACCCCAGCGCGGCGACGTCGAGTTGGGCGTTGCCGAGCACCGGCGCCAGATACCACGCGGCATCGGACAGGATCCGCCCGGCGAGATCCGCGACCAGGGTCGGCACGTTGTCGGAGAACGGATAGTTGTACGGAGACGAGACGCGCCGCGAGGTCAACGGCTTGGTCGGGGCGACACTCCACACCTTCAGCCAGGGGAACTCGGTGAACGCGAACCAGATCGCCTCGGCCCGCCCCGACGCGTCCAGGAAGCTCGCGAAGGTCCGCCCGCCCGACCCGGGCGCCGCGAACAGCTCGGTGGCCGTGATGTCCGTACGGCTGACGCAGCGCAGATTCGCGTTCGCACCGACCCGCAGTACGACCTCGGTGACCAGCGCACGCCCCAGATGGGTGAGCAGCGCCGCGCAGTCCGCCTGGTCGCGGGTGTAGGTCCGCAGGACGTACGCGCCGGTGTCCGCGTCCCACACCACCGCCGTCAGCGACAGCACGAGATTGCTGAGCGACCCGAACGTGTGCCCGGCCGTCCGCGTCTCGCCGTGTGCCGGTACGGCCGTGCCGTGCGCGTCGATGGCCAGAGCGCCGCCGAGCGTCAGATCGCCGGGCGCGGGCGAGGCGGTGAGACCGAGACCGTGGCCCTCCAGGAAGGTGAGCAGCGCCTCCAGGGTGACACCCGTACCGGCCCGTACGGCCGAGCCCGAGTCCAGGGCCAGGCCGGTGAGGTGCGGGCCGGTGTCGACCAGCAGCACCGGCGCGTCGGCCGCCGTACCCGGCTCGATCGTCAGCGGCGACCAGCCGTGCGAGGAGCCACGGGCGCGGACCCGCCACCCTTGCTGCCAGGCCCAGTTGACGACGGACACCACCTGGCCGGCGTCGGTCGGCGCGCACGCCCACAGCCCGTCGGCGGTGATCTCGCCGGCCCAGTTCCGGTACGCCGAGCGGTACAGGTCGACCTCGGCCGGGAAGTCGGGCAGCTCGGCCGCGGCGAGGGCCGGATCGGCCGTCAGGAGCACGGGTACGGCGGCCAGGGCCGCCGCGGAGAGAAGGAAGCCCCGACGGGTCCAGGGAGCGGAACTGCCGTTCCCCGGCTGGAGGTTGTTCGCCACATGATCGGTCACGCGCACACGCTAGGGGCCCGTTGACACGAGTAGGCATCCTGTCGAATGGGTTCACTCGTGTGAGTGAAGGTTCACAGGTCACGGCCCGGAGGAGCCCGTTCCGCGCAGGTCGGTGGCGGATGGCAGACTGACGGCATGGACGAACGTGTAATCGGCAGGTCGCGGCAGCAGGCATCCGTCGTCGGTCTCGGCACCTGGCAGCTCGGCGCCGACTGGGGAGACGTCGACGACAAGGAAGCCCTCGCCGTACTGGAGGCGGCGGCGGAGTCGGGGGTGACCTTCTTCGACACGGCCGACGTGTACGGCGACGGACGCAGCGAGCAGACCATCGCCACGTTCCTGAGCGGCCGGCCCGATCTGCATGTCCTGGTCGCGACGAAGATGGGCCGCCGCGTCGACCAGATCCCGGAGAACTACGTCCTCGACAACTTCCGCGCGTGGAACGACCGTTCGCGCCGCAACCTCGGCGTCGACCGCGTCGACCTCGTGCAGCTGCACTGCCCGCCGACGGCGGTCTACTCCTCGGACGAGGTGTTCGACGCCCTCGACACCCTGGTCGCCGAGGAGCGCATCGCCCGCTACGGCGTCAGCGTCGAGACCTGCGAGGAAGCCCTCACGGCGATCGCCCGGCCGAACGTGACCAGCGTGCAGATCATCCTGAACGCGTTCCGTATGAAGCCCCTGCTCCAGGTGCTCCCGGCCGCGCAGGAGGCGGGCGTCGGCATCATCGCGCGCGTGCCCCTCGCCTCCGGCCTGCTGTCCGGCAAGTACACCAAGGACACGGTCTTCCCGGAGAACGACCACCGCACGTACAACCGGCACGGCGAGGCCTTCGACCAGGGCGAGACCTTCTCCGGCGTGGACTACACGACCGGCGTCGAGGCCGCCGCCGAGTTCTCCGCGCTGGCGCCCGAGGGGTACACCCCGGCTCAGCTCGCCCTGCGCTGGATCATCGACCAGCCCGGTGTCACCACGGTCATCCCCGGCGCCCGCTCACCCGAACAGGCCCGCGCCAACGCCGCCGCCGCGAAGCTGCCCGCCCTGTCCGAGGACACGCTCACCGCGATCCGCGACCTCTACGACCGCCGGATCAAGGACCAGGTGGAGGGCCGCTGGTAGGCACCGGCCCCGTGTGACGGGTCCTCTTGAGGGGCCCTTGTTTGAAGGGCGTGCGGTCCGGTTACACGGACCGCATGACCCAGGAAGACCGGCGGACGGGACGCGACGAGTCCGAGGACGAGCGCGCGGACCGCATGTGGGGCGAACTCATCCAGGAGGTCCGGGTCGCGCAGACCGGAGTGCAGATCCTGTTCGGGTTCCTGCTCACCGTCGTCTTCACCCCGAAGTACGAGCAGTTGGAGCACGCGAACCAGGTGCTCTACCTCGTGACCGTCGTCCTCGGCGCCACCGCCACCGGAGCGCTGATCGGCCCGGTGTCCCTGCACCGTCTGGTCTCCGGCCGGAGCGTGAAACCCCAGGCGGTGCGCTGGGCGTCCCGGCTGACCTTCGTCGGCCTCGTCCTGCTGCTCGCCACCATGACCGCCGCGCTGCTGCTGGTGCTCCGGGTCGCGACCCACGACGCGTACGTGCCCTGGCTGGTCGCGGGCGTGGTCACCTGGTACCTGCTGTGCTGGTTCGTACTGCCGCTGTGGGCGCGGCGGCGCGATACGACCCGATGACCCCGAGCCGCGCCATCTGCCGGTCGTGGACCCGGCTGAGCACCAGCACCGAGACCGTGGCCCCGATCAGCGCGCAGAACATGTCCCACTGCGTGTCCCACACATCCCCCTGCGTGGCCAGGAAGGCGTCCGCGCCGTGCCCGCCGATCACGGCCGCCGCCCACTCGAACAGCTCGAAGAGCGCGCTGAAGGCGAGGCACGCGCACACCGTGAGCGGCGCCAGCCAGCGGCTGCCGCGCAGGGGTGAGGTGCGGGTGAGCAACTCCCTTACCAGGACGGCCGGTACGAAGCCCTGCATGAGGTGGCCGAGACGGTCGTAGGGATTACGGCTGAGGCCGAAGGTGTCCCGGACCCAGTCGCCCGCCGGTACCTGTGCGTACGTGTAGTGGCCGCCGACGGCGAGGACCAGCGCGTGCGCGGCGAGCAGACAGCACAGCAGGCCGGTCATGGGGAAGCGCCGCCAGGTCAGGACGATCACCGGCAGTCCGACGAAGACCCACACGGTCTCCAGGAACCACGTCGTGCGGTCGTGCGGACGCCAGGCGGAGAGGGTCATGCCGACGACCACCAGCGCGACCATGGCGGCGGGCAGACGGCCTCGCGGTGCGGAAGGAACGACGGACACGATGGGGCTCCCTTGTCGTGGGGAGCCCCATCGTGTCCGAAGGCCGAAGTCGCTACATGAGTACGGCTACTCAGCCGGCGTGGTGGTCCTGCGCAGCGCGGTGAGGCAGCTGTCGATGGCCTGCTGGAGCTCCTCCAGACGCTGGACCATGTCGTCCTCGTAGAAGTCCTGGGCGTCGTCGAAGGTCAGCTCCTCGAAGGCCTTCGTGGCCTTCTGGAGGCTGCTGTAGAACTTCGTCCGCTTCTCCTGGACACGCAGTTCGGGGTCGGCCTCCACCGCCTCGACGACCAGGTTCTTCATCGTGTCGTAGGCCTCGGTGGCCCAGCCGCCGGTGTCCTCGCCGTCCTCCAGCTCGTCGAGCAGCGACAGGTGCCGCTCGGCCTCCTGGCGCAGGTCGACGGGCGCGTCGACGGTCTGTCCCGCGGGGGTCTTGATCTGGCCCGACTCGGCGATCTGGCGGACGTATCCGATCCGGTCCGCCGAGCGGCTCTCCGTCGCCACCGCCTTCTTCAGGTCGTCGGTGCGCACGACGTCCCGGGCCAGCTCCGACTGGAGTTCCGGGTCCTCGCGGACGCGGTCCAGCAGAGCCTGCCGGGCCGCACGCGCGGTCGACGGGTCGGCGAGGATCGCGGCGCGCAGCGCGGTCGGGTTCTCCGCGACCTCCAGCGCCTTGGTGGGCCGGATGCCCTCGGCCTCGGCGGCCTCGGAGATCGCGGTGCCGCGCTCGGAGGTCGCGCTGGAACGGGAGACGTAGTAGTTCAACCACACGTCGGCGTCCGGGAGTTCGACCTCCTGGCCGGGGGACAGCTCCTCGAAGTGCGGGACGAGACCGTCGTCCGCGGCCCGGTCCCAGGCCTTGTAGTAGCGCATGACACGCTCGGGGGAGCAGTCGGCGAGCTCGGCGAACTCCTTCGCGGACACCTTCGGCGTCTCGTCCGCGCTCTGCCCGCCGGGCCGTACGCTGCGCGCCACCTTGAGGCCGAATGCCCAGCCGCCGGTGCGGGCGTAGGCTCCGAACTCGTGCGCGTCCCGGGCGACGAGGCCGGCGTCGTCGAGAGCGGTGAAGGACGTCTCGGCCTGGTCGATCACTACGGTCAAGGCGGACTCTCCTGGCTGGTGATGAGGCACGGTACGAACAGGCAGCCTATATCCACCCATTGCCGCTGGTTTGACCGCCCGCCTCTCGCGTCGCCGTCAGTTCAGTTCGACTCTCGCCGGAAGGTCTTGAAGAAGGTCTGCAGGGCCTGGCGGTTGGCCGCGTCGTTCCATTCGTCGGCGGGCGTCGTCCACCGTAGCGAGAAACTGCGCCCGCCGCCGATCAGGAAACCCCGCCCGAGCGTACGCACCTGGTCGTCGCCGGTTCCGGAGAGCCATTCCAGGTCGGCCGCCTTGTCGCCCTGGAACGTCGTGGCCCTGATGTCGCCGATCTGCTGGAACCCCTCGGTCTGCTTCAGCCCCGGAAGAACGTCGTCCCGCCATACGGCGACGGGGTCCGGGCCCGCCTTGGTGCTGTACGTCACGGCCAGTGTGCGCGGGTCGCCCGAGGCGCCGAAGGTGATCCGGTAGGCGTCGGTCGCCTGCTGGGTCTCCAGCACCTTCCAGCCCTTGGGGAGCGCGACGGAGAAACCCTGCGAGGCCTTGAACACGCGGAAGCCGGCCGGCAGCGCCGAGGCGGTGGGGGAGGGGGACGCGGTGACCGAGGGCGAGGCGGAGGCGGCGGGCGAGGTCGGGGCCGTCGGCGAAGGCGTGGCGGACGGGCTGTAGGCATGCCCGTCGACGTTCTCGCCGGGGGTGGTGGCCGAGGCGGCGGCCGAAGCGGTCGGGGGCTGCGAGGGGGCGGTCGCGGCCGAGGACTCGGTGCCGGGCAACTGGTGGGTGGCGGCGAGGACGGCGACCGTGACGGTGCCGACGGCGAGCGCGGTCCCGGCGGCCATGCCCCGCCCGCTCCAGGTGGTGCCCGCCCCGCGCACGGCGTCGTAGGCCCGTCGCAGCCGTGGCAGCGGGACCGGATTCCGGTCGGCGTACGGGTCGTCGTTGAGGATGCGGGTGAGCAACTCGCGGACCAC
Organism: Streptomyces sp. NPDC101776; assembly: GCF_044766845.1. Classification (NCBI taxonomy): domain Bacteria; kingdom Bacillati; phylum Actinomycetota; class Actinomycetes; order Kitasatosporales; family Streptomycetaceae; genus Streptomyces; species Streptomyces sp. NPDC101776. The sequence continues at coordinate 11,543 of NZ_JBIWMV010000007.1, forward strand.
CGGGCGGGTCAGCCGTTCCCGGGAGTCCTTGCGCAGCAGCCCCTGTACTACCTGTGCCAGCGGCCCGGCGCGCGAAGGGCCGCGCATCGGGAGCCGGTCCACGCCCTTCATCGTCGCCTCGGGGCGGCCCCGGTCGCGGAACGGCGGGTGTCCCTCGACGAGCGTGTAGAGGATCGCGCCCAGCGCCCACAGGTCGGCGGCGGGACCGATGCGCTCGTCCCGTGCCTGTTCGGGGGAGGCGTACGAGGGTGCGGTGATCCGCGGGACGAGGGTGGCGCCCGCGAGGCCGAAGCCGGTGAGGACGACCCCGCCCCGGTCCCGCACGAACACCTGGCCGGGGCTGAGTTCGCCGTGGGTGATGCCCTCGCTGTGCGCCGCCTCCAGGATGTCGAGCAGTTCGAGTCCGATGCGGGCGGCCCGTACGTAGTGGAACGTGCCCTGCTGGGCGAGGAGTTGGCCCAGCGGTGTGCCGTCGATCCAGTCGGTGACCGTCCACAGCGTGCCGGACTCCTCGACGGCGTCGACGACCGGGGCGACCCGGGTGGGGCACTGCAGCACCATGACGTCGGTGGTGCGCCGGATGCCGTCGGTGATCCGGCCGGAGCTCTCCCCGTCCGGGACGGCGGGGAGGGTCACCTCCGTGAGGAGGCAGGGGCGTTCGGCGATCGTGTCCTCGCCGTACCAGGAGACCCGGTGGGTCTCGCGATGGGCGACCTCCATGGGCCGGTATCTGCCGGCGACCGACTCGTGTACGGAGACGTGCGTGTCGACCATGGCCATCCCTCGCTGAACCCCGGGCTTCTCACCTTTCCCAGAAGTACGGTGGGTGTGATGGGCTGCGTTCAATGGAAGCCCAATTCCCCGGTGTTTCTTGCCTTTTATTCAACGGGGGCGAGCGGGTGTGCGAGAAAAACGAGTCGCGGGGGAGGCTCCCAGGTCGCCGCGCGTGTCCCGGGTCGGCCGAATTCGCCCGGGAGGCTTCCGAGAAGGAATACGACTGCCCCGAGCTGGAGGTAACCATCGGTAACGTCGACTTTCCCGCCGCCGTAGCTCTGACCAGGCACTGGTGCGGGGCCGGAACCGATCCGTGTGAGCGTCAACTCCCCGCGTCTACCTGGCAGTTCCCGGGAGTTCTTTCGGGAGTCCGCGGGGGGACTGCCCTGCCTTGGAGCAGCCCCACCCTTCGCGGAGTCCGTCGTACGTCAGTCCCGGCCCGCCTTGGGGGTGCCGCGTTCCGCGACCGGGTCGAGGAGGGTGTCGATGGCCCGCATGAGGTCGGCGTCCAGTTTGACCCCGGCGGCCTTGACGTTCTCGGTGACCTGTTCGGGGCGCGAGGCGCCGATGATGGCGGCGGAGACGTTGGAGTTCTGCAGCACCCAGGCCACGGCGAGTTGGGCGAGGGAGAGTCCGGCCTGCTCGGCGAGGGGCTTGAGCTGCTGGACCCGCTCCAGGACGTCGTCCCGCAGGAACCGGCCCACCATGTCCGCGCCGCCCTTCTCGTCGGTGGCGCGGCTCCCGGCCGGCAACGGGGCGCCCGGCGCGTACTTGCCGGTCAGCACACCCTGGGCGATGGGTGACCAGACGATCTGCCCGAGCCCGAGTTCCTCGCAGGTCGGCACGATCTCGTCCTCGATCACCCGCCACAGCATCGAGTACTGCGGCTGGCTGGACACCAGCGGGAAGCGCAACTCCCGGGCGAGCGCGTGCGCGTCGCGGATCTGGTCGGCGGTCCACTCGGAGATGCCGATGTAGTGCGCCTTGCCGGAGTGGACCACGTCGGCGAACGCCTCCATGGTCTCCTCCAGCGGCACCGTGGGGTCGTAGCGGTGTGCCTGGTAGAGGTCGACGTACTCGGTCCCCAGCCTGCGCAGCGAGTTGTCGATGGACTCCCTGATGTGCTTGCGGCCCAGGCCGCGGTCGTTGGGTCCGGGGCCGGTCGGGAAGTAGACCTTGGTGAAGATCTCCAGACCCTCCCGCCGCTCGTCCTTCAACGCCCGGCCGAGCACGGATTCGGCCCGGGTCTGCGCGTAGACGTCGGCGGTGTCGAACGTGGTGATCCCCGCGTCGAGGGCGGTCCGTACGCAGGCGAGCGCCGCGTCCTCCTCGACCTGGGAGCCGTGGGTGAGCCAGTTGCCGTACGCGATCTCACTGATCGTCAGACCGCTGCGGCCGAGTTTGCGGAATTCCATGGGGCGACTCTACGCAAGGCGCTGGGGCGGCAGTCGGATCAGTGGCGAGGGGGTGTGCGCAGGTGCGGGGTGGGGCGGGCGGTCGACGTGTGGGGGCGGTGTAGTGGGTGGTTGCGCCTCCTGCGGCAACCTGATGGGAGCGCGGCACTCAACTCCCGGACGGCTTCGTGCCATTGGCCTGTGGCCGTATCTGTCGGAGGTGACGCGGGAAGCACCGGTCATGATCGTGCTACGGGCTGTTCAGGTGTTGTTGTCGGGCGGCGGACGCGCCGTGCCGGGGGAAGTGGGTGCGGTTGTGGGGATGTTGGGGCGTGGGGACGATCTCGATGAGCGTGAGGGTCGTGCGGCGCAAGGGCTCCCCGGGAGAGGTGCTCGGGTGGCTCGGTCGGCGGATCGGGGCCGAGGTCGCGTGGCTCGGGTGCGGGGGTGTGGTCGACGCGGCGACGGCCGGATTCTCCGGAGAGCTGTTAGGCACGCTGGGCGGGGAGTTGGACCGGGTGGTCGGCGGGCGGCTGGCCGCTGCCGCGACGCGGGTGGGCGGTGTGGAGGTACGCCTTGAGGCATTCGGCGGGCGCGAGCCGCGATCTGTGCTGGTGACGGTCAGCGCGTCCGCGCTGTCGCGGGAGGCGGCGGCGCTGGCCTCGCAGGCAGGCGGTCTCATCGAGTTGCTGGGACGGGCGCTGGCGGCCGACGACAGTGCGCGCGGGTACGAGGAGAAGGCGCGGCAACTGCGCTTCGCCGTACTGACGGTGCTCATGACCGGGGACGTCATGCCGGCCAGGCGGGTCAGCACCGGTGAGGTCCCGGGGCTGCTGAGCGCCGAGCGTGTGCGGGTCCAAGTGCTGCACTGCCCGCCGGCCGACCGCGATCGGCCGGCCCGGACCTATCGGGATCCCTCGGGTTACCACGGCAAGGGCCTGATGGTGCACTGCCCCGCCTTCAAGGAGCACTTGATCTGCCCGATCGCCGAGGACACGGACGGGGACGGGGACGCCGATGCGGACGTGGACGCCGGTGACGGTTCCCTGCGGGGAGAGGTGCTGCGCCGCCTGGTGCGGGAAAATCCCGGGTACGCGTTGGGTATCAGCAGGTCCCATCCGCTCGCGGCCACGGGCGCGGCCTACGGCGAGGCCCTGCACGCCCTGGTCGTCGCCCGCAACTCCCCGGAGCGGCTGGCCGCCTACCCCGGCGAGCCCGCGCTGATGCAGTTGCTGCCCCGCGGTGAAGCCGTCGCCTGGGCCCGCGCCTTCGTGGAACCGCTGAGCGTCCTCCCCCGGCACACCGTGGACGTCGTACGCCTGGCAGTGACCTTTCCCCGGACCGCCGTGGCCCGGCTGCTGCAGATCAGCCGCAACACCGTCGCGGCCTACTGCCGCCGGGCGGAGGAGGCACTCGGACTGGACTTCGATGACGTCCGCGCCCGTGCCGCGCTGGATCTGGCGCTGTCGCTCGCCACCCTCCCGCCCGATCCGGCCGTGCACGTCCCGCGGATCGTGCCGTCTCTTGGGGAGTTGCTCCGTTCCGCACCCGCCACCACCTGGGCGGAGTCCTTCCTCCACCCACTCGGTGATGCCCGGCACCACAGGCTGTTGGCCACCGTGGGCGCCTGGATCGACGCCGACATCGATGCCCAGCGGACGGCCGAGCGTCTGGGCATGAGCCGGAACACCGTCCGTGTCCACCTGCGTACCGCCGAACGCCTGCTCAACCGCGATCTGCTGACGGCCGGTTCGGGCATCCACGACCTCGTCCACGCCCTGCGCGTGACGGGTGAGCACCACGCGCCTTGGGCAGCGTGCACACCCGGCGGTCGAACCTGAACACCGTGCACCGTAGCCCCAGTTGGACATCGCCTCCTAGCGTGATCATGGCAGGACGAGCCGGCCGTCGTCGAAGAGCCCGTGTCCAGTGCACCCGAAATCGGCTGGACCAGAGCCGCGTTCCGACGCATATTTGCCCGACGGCGACGGCGACGGCGACGGACGGGTCGGCACGCGACAGCGCATTGATCGGATTGCCGTCCATCCGCTGCACGGCCCCCGACGAAGGAGGATGCGTTGAGGAACAATCCCGAAGAGATGCAGCCGGGATCGGACAGCGATGGCACGGAACCCGCGAATATCGATTCATGGGGCGACGAGGAGGATTTAAACCTCGGGGAGGACTACGTGGACGAACGCAGACCCGCTCCGAATGTGCCGGAATCGGCCGGAGGCTCCCCGGGCGGTGAATCCTTAGATACCGCGCGGGACGTCCAGGACATCGAGGTCTACCTCGACAATTTATTCGGCACCGACGCCTCGTGCGCCTACTCGGACGATTTCGACGAATAGCGGGGAACTCCCGCCCCGCACTGTACGTCCCTCCCGGGTGTGACCTACCCTCCTGACCGCACCGCTCAGTTCTCCACGACCGCGCCGCCCTGGCCGTACTGCGGACACGGTGCCGATCCGGCCGGCTCCCCGATCGGCTGTCGAGGCCGGCGTGTAGCGCCCCACGGCGAATGCCTGGCTCACCTCGGCGACAGCCATGGCGCCGACTACCTGGCGAGCCTGGGGCCCGGCAGCGATCTCGATCACCGTGGCACCTCTCTCACCGAAGACCTCCTGAACCGGCTCCTCGATGCCGTCCGGGATCCCGCCACCCAGCGGCCGTACCTGGGCGCGGCTCGGTTCGATACAGCATCGTTCCTCGGCGACGCCGAATTCGGTGGAACTCACTTCAGGGACGAAGCCGGGTTCGAGCAGGCCGTGTTCCTTGGCGTCGCCCGCTTTGCGGCTACGGAATTCGGCGGCGACGCCCAGTTCGAGCGGGCACGGTTCCGCGGTGCACAGTTCCGCGAAGCACGGTTTGACGGCCGAGCGTGGTTCGGTGAGGCCCGGTTTTCCGAGGAGGCGCGTTTCGACCGGGCGCGGTTTGCCGGTTACGCCAGGTTCGGTCTGGCCCGTTTCCTGAACAATGCCGCGTTCGGCGGTGCCCAGTTCCTGGAGAACATCGGATTTCAGGGAACAAGGTTCGGTGGCCATGCCTGGTTCCACGGAGCCAGGTTCGAGCGGGAATCACGGCTCGGCCCCCTGGCGTGTGCGGGCTCCCTGGACCTGTCGGCGGTCGTCTTCGCGGCGCCCGCCGTCATCGAGGCAGCCGCGGAGAAGGTGTGGTGCATACGGACGCGTTGGGAGGCGACGGCGGTCCTGCGCCTGCGGTACGCCACCGTCGACCTCGGCGAAACCGTTCTGGCGCATCCCTTGAGCATCACTGCCCAGCCCGCTCCCTTCACGGACCGCACCGGCACCGACTGGAGCCAAGGCGCCCTGGATGAAGGCGACTTGGGCGGCCGTGACGCACGGGTGCACATGGCATCGCTGCGCGGGGTGGACGCCGCCCACCTGACGCTGCACGACGTCGACCTCACCCACTGCCTGCTCTCCGGCGCCGTACACCTCGACCAGTTGCGCCTTGAGGGCGAGTGCACCCTGGGGCTGCCGCCTGCGGGGGTGCTCCGGCACGGGCGGATACCGATGCGCTGGACGGCACGACAGACCCTGGCAGAGGAGCATCACTGGCGCGCCGCGCAGGGCTACGACGGGTGGACGGCGGCGTCCGCCGGAGCACCCGTACCGGGGCCGTCGGCGCTGGCTCCGTTGTACCGGCATCTCCGCAAATCCTTCGAGGACGGCAAGAACGAGCCGGATTCCGCTGATTTCTACTACGGCGAGATGGAGATGCGTCGTCACGACCTGAAGCGGCCCCGCGCCGAGTGTGCGCTGCTCGCTCTCTACTGGGCAGTGTCGGGGTACGGGTTGCGCGCTTCCCGGGCCCTGGCCTGGCTGCTGGGTGCCATGGCCGTCACCGTGCTCGTGATGATGTTGTGGGGTCTGCCGAGGGCGGATGCGTAGCCCAGGTCCACCAACAGCTCGACCAGTTCAGGGATTTCGGGGGTCGACAGTACGACCGATCCGGTCGACCCCGGCGGGCCGCTCACCCGGCGCATGACGTCCGAGCGGTTCGAGAAATCAGCCCGGGTGGTGATCAACTCGGTGGTGTTCCGCTCGTCGACCCAATCGTTGACCACCGCCGGGACCTACACCGAGATGCTCTCCCGTCTCGTTGAACCCGCCCTGCTCGGCCTCGGTGCCCTCGCGATCCGCGGGCGCGTCAGACGCTGAGCGCCCGCTTCAAGGCCCACCGGTACTCGCGCATCAGAGCGTGAGGACGAGCTTCCCCCGGAGGTGGCCGTCGTCGAGCAACCGGTGTGCGTCGGCGACGCGTTCGAACGGGAACGTCTCCTGCACATGGACCCGGAGCCTGCCCTGTTCGACGAGGTCGACGAGACCTCGTAGGGCGACGGGATCGGGGTCGACCGCGATGCCGCTGAAGCGCATGCCGGCCGCTTCGTACCTGGCGATGAGTTCCGCGTCCGCCTCGGCCACCGCCGTCACCAAGTGGCCGCCCGGACGCAGCACTTGGAGGGAACGCTCGACGGTGTCGCCGCCGATCGTGTCGAGCACGACGTCGATGTCACGGACCGACTCGGCGAAGTCGACCGCCGTGTAGTCGATCACCTCGTCCGCGCCGAACCCCTCGACGAACGCCCGCTTGCTCCCGCTCGCGGTCGCGATCACATGCGCGCCGAGCGCTTTCGCGATCTGGACCGCGACATGGCCGACCCCGCCACCGCCGCCGTGGACCAGGACGCGATCGCCCTCGCTCACACCGCCGAGGTCGACGAGGCCCTGCCACGCCGTCAGCCCGACGACCGGCAGCGCCGCCGCCTCGACATGCGAGAGCGACGCCGGCTTGCGGGCCAGGTGCAACGCCGGCGCCGCCACGAACTCGGCGTACGCGCTCGCCGCCCGCGGGAACAGCGGCATCCCGAACACCTCGTCGCCGGGCCTGAACCGCCATGTCCCCGGCGCCTGTTCGACCACACCGCTGATGTCCCAGCCGAGAACGAACGGCGGCCGACCGATCAGCGGGAACTCACCGGCGCGCAGCCGCGCCTCCAGCGGGTTCAGCCCGATCGCCTCGACACGGACGAGAACCTCGGTCGGGAGGGGCCGGGGCACGGGCGCCTCGACGACGGTGAGCACCTCGGGCCCGCCGGGCGTCTGCTGGGTGATGACTCGCATGACCGGCATGTCCGGAGTGACTGGCATGGCTCTCCTGGCTTGGGAAAGTGGGACAGGGGGAGAGCACCCAGGCTAGGCATCCCATAGGAACCGCCAGGTACCTTAGGCGCCATGAGCGGTTTCGGTCCCGGTGATCCCTTTCTCGCCGACTGCCCGGCGCGTCTCGCGGTCGAGCTCATCGCCGACAAGTGGACGGCGGTCGTGCTCTACGGCCTCAGCAGGGGCCCGGTGCGCCATGGCGAGCTGATCGGACTGATCGGCGGCATCTCCCGCAAGATGCTCACCCAGACGCTCCGACGGCTTGAGGCGCACGGACTCGTCCGCCGCCACGCCTACGCCGAGGTGCCGCCCCGCGTCGAGTACGAACTCACCCCGCTCGGGGCGACGTTGATCGACCCGATCCACACACTGACCGAGTGGGCGAGGGCGAACGGAGACGCCGTGCTCGACGCGCTCGACGCCGATCCCGAGCCGATCGCCCAAAGCGACTCAGGCTCCCGCTAGTTGGACAGCGCCGCAGGGCTGTCGACGTTCCGCGGACCGAGCGAATTCCCCGACCGGCCACTGGATCCGCCGCCAGTTCCACTACGCCCGCCGGGGCCCCCGCCATACTCACCGAGAGCCGAGGAAGGACTCGGGGGTTCGTCAACAAGCACATGAGCGAAGTGTGTTGACGAGGTGTCAGCTCAAGCCGAAACCCTCCGACCAGGCCGCGATGTCGCCCACCGTCGCGTTGCCCCCGCAGACCACCAGACCGAGCCGCGCGACGCCGCCGACCCGCTCCAGCACCTGCCGGGCGGCGGGCAGCAGGCAGCCCGCGGCGGGCTCGGTCCACACCTTGGCGTGCTCGGCGAGGTCGAGACAGCCTCGGACGGCCTCCCGGTCGGGGACGGTCAGCACCTCGGTGACGAGGGCCGACACATGGTCGTACGTCAGCTGCGACACGGTCGGCGCGCTGAGCGTGGTCACGATCGACGACGGTACGACCGGCACCGGGCCGCCCGCCGCGAGCGCCGCGGACATCGCCTCGGCGCCCTCGGTCTCCACACCCCAGACCCGGATTCCGGGCCGGCGGGCGTGCAGGGCGGCGGCGATCCCGGCGATCAGGCCACCGCCGCCGATGCTGACCAGGACGTCGGTGAGGTCACCGGCGTCCTCCGCGAACTCAAGGCCCACGGTGCCCTGTCCGGCGATCACCACCGGGTCGTCGAACGGGTGGACCAGGGTCAGCCCCTCGTCCCGCAACCGGCCCACCAGCCCGAACGCGCTCGGCATGTCGTCGGTCAGCCGCAGCGACGCGCCCGCCGCCTCCACCAGCGCGACGGACCGCGCCGGCGCCGAACGAGGCATCACCACCGTCGCCTTCACGTCGAGCGCCGCCGCCATCACCGCGAGCGCGATCCCGTGATTGCCGCCGCTGACCGCGACCACCCCGGCCGCCGACTCGGCCTCGCCGAGCGACAGCAGCTTCGCCGTCGCCCCGCGCGCCTTGAAGGAACCCGTGCGCTGCAACAGCTCCAGCTTCGTGGTGACCGGGACACCGAGCAGCTCGGAGAGCCCGAAGCTGTCCACGGTCGGGGTGCGTACGACGTGTCCGGCGATCCGCTCGGCGGCGGCTTCGATGTCCGAGATGCCGATCAAGGCAGTCATCCTTCCGGCACGGGGACAGGTGACCCGTGCCGAATCGACCCTGACCCGGAAGGGACGCGCAGGTCAACACGATTCGGAGATCGCGGCGCACCGGGAACTCCGGGACGGGGCGTCGCGCTGCCCCGACCCCCGGGGACCTCAGTGCTGCTGCGCCTTCTGCGGCGTCTCCTCGCTGGGCCGTACGACGACGAACCCCTCGCCCTGGAGCATGAGTTGGACGGCCTCGCCGGAGCCGCCGCGCAGCATCGAGCCGATGGACTGCGAACGGTGCAGCGAGGTCTGGAGGTGGGCCGACCAGCCGACCACCGCGTCCGTGTCGACGAACACCGGGTACTGCGGCGAGACGGGTATGACCAGCGGGTTGCCCTCGCAGACCAGGCCCAGTTTGCCCTGCCCGGTGAAGACGCTGTTGAAGAGACCGCCGCCCGCGATGCCGGAACCCTTCACCGTCTTGATCGCGTACGACAGCGAGGCGTCGAAACACAGGACGTTGCGGCCGTTGACGGTGAACTCGTCGCCGGGGTCGATCTCGACCACGAAACAGTTCTGCGCCTCGTGCGCGAACCACGCCTCGCCCTGGCCGCGCACCACCATCAGCGGCAGCCCCTCACCGGTGACCGCGCGCTTGAGCATGCCGCCCACGCCCTGGCCCTTGCGCTCGAACTGGAGGTTGCCGCGGTAGGCGATCATCGCCCCCTGGCGGGCGAACATCTCGCCGTTGACCGCGTACCGGATGCACTTGGCATTCTCGACGGTCATGCCCGGCGCGGTGGCCGGCTGCACCATGTGCTCACTGGAAAACAGATCACCCTTCATGCGGGCATCCTGACCCGGAAGATCTCATTCCGCCAAGATCGTGGACGGGTCGACCGTGCCGGGCGGTCAGGCACCGAAGAGTTGGGTCCAGTACGTCCCCATCTGGCCGCCGCCCGCGAATCCGATGCCTATGTGGGTGAAGTCCGGCTTGAGGATGTTCGCGCGGTGGCCGGGGCTGTTCATCCAGCCCTCCACGACCTGGGCGGGCGAGCGCTGACCGCAGGCGATGTTTTCGCCGATCGTGCGCCTGCGCGAGCCCGCGGCGGCGGCCCGGTCCCAGGGCTGGGAGCCGTCGGGCGAGGTGTGCGAGTAGAAGGCGCGGGCGACCATGTCGGTGCTGTGCGCCTGCGCGGCGGCGGCGAGCAAAGGGTCTACGGCCAGTGCGCGCAGCCCGGCCCTGGCACGCTCCGCGTTGGTCGACTCGACCACTTCCTCCGCCGTGCGGGCCAGGTTGCCGGCGGTCAGGGGCCTTGCCCACAGTGCCGTCCAGTAGATGTCACCGGAGCGGGGGTCGACGGCCTGGGCGAGCCCCGCGTGCGTGAAGGCTCGCTCCAGCAGCGTCCGGCGGGGCTGTTCGGTGCGCAGGCAGTACTCGACGAATCCGGCGGGGGAGCGGGGACCGGAGACCAGGTGTTCTCCGATGGTGAGGTAGCTGTATCCGGCCTGGACGACGCGCTGGTACACGGAGACGCCGTCGCGGCTCTCGGCGCCGAGCTGTCCGGCGGCGGCCATGCCGGCGACGTGGGCCTGCGCGGCGGAGGTGAGCCGGGGATCGAGGGAGACGGGTGGGCGACCGGCGTCGGTGCGGGCCGAGTTGGCGAGGGCCAGGAAGCCGGTGGGGTCGGGTGCGGATCGGGGGCCCGGCGCTCGTGCCGCCGTGGCGGGATTCCCAACTCCTGTGACAGCGCCCGGGGTTCGCGGCGTCATGGTGGAGCCTGCCGCGCCGGGGGAGCGAGGCGTACCCGGCTTGGCCGCGCCCGCTCCTCGCGCGGGAGCCGAGGCGGTGCCGGGTGTCGAGTCCTCGGCGAGGTCCACGCCGAAGTCCCGGGCCACGCCCGCGAGTCCGTCGGCGTACCCCTGCCCCAGTGCGCGCAGTTTCCAGCCGGTGCCGCGTCGGTAGAGCTCGGCGAGGAGCAGGACGGTCTCGCGCTGAGGGCGTGGTGGGGTGAAGCGGGTGAGGGGTCGGCCGCCGGGGTCGGTCACCTGGAGGGTGGGTGCGGGGAGGCGGCCCAGGGGAGTGCCGGGGGCCGCGGGGCTGACGGCGATCGTGACCCGCGCGGCGCCGGCGCGCAGACGGCCCGGGTCGACGGTCAGGGTGTCTCCCCGCAGACGGGCTCCGGGTGCCGTCGGCTGGTTGTAGAACACGAAGTCCGCGTCGCCGCCGACCTTGCCGCTCTCGTCCGTGATCAGCGCCGACACGTCGAAGGGACCGGCCACCCGCAGGGTGAGGGTGCCGCCCGGCAGGGGCAGATTGCCGCCCTGCGTCAGCTCGTTCATGGCACCGCCCTCGCTGTGCGCGCCCGATGGGCCCCGGTATCGCTTGGTGCTGCCCTGGTGGGCAGTTCGTTGTCCACTCAACGTCCCACCGGGGCACGCGGGTTCCCGCGCGGCGAGCGACCGGGGCGGGCCGGTTCCGGCGCGGCGTCCTGCCGGGGCGAGCGGGTTCTGGCACGGCGTCCCGTCCGGGCAGTGGGTTCCCGCACGGCGTTCCGCCGGAGCGAGCCGATTCGGCATGGTGTCCCGCCGGGTCAGGCCGGTTGCGGCACGGCGTCCCGTCGGGTCAGGCCGGTTCCCGCACGGCGTTTCGCCGGAGCGAGCCGGTTCGGCTCGGTGTCCCGTCGGGTCAGGCCGGTTGCGGCACGGTGTTCCGCCCGGGCAGGACGGTTCCCGCACGACGAACCGCCCGAGCAAGCCGGTTCGGCACGGCGTCCCACCGGGAGTAAGTCGGTCCCGATACGACGCGACGCGGGGCCGGAGAGCGATGCCCGCCGACCCCGCGCCCCGCGTGCAACGCCCTCAGTCCCGGGCGACCCCCGGCGCGATGTCCTCGTAGGCCACGCGCCGTTCGGTGACGTACGAACCCCGCCCGGTGAGCGGCGATCCAGGGATCGCCCTGGTGCGCTTGCCGCAGAACGCCGCCTCCAGAGTGCCCGCCATCGTGTTCAGCACCGTGCCGTTGTTGGAGGTGTTGGCCAGTGCGGTGAGGCTGCGGCGGCCGTCCTTCGAGGTGAAGGAGTAGGTGTAGAAACCCTGGACCGCGCCCGTGTGGCCGTACACGGAGACCCCGCAGGACAGATCCCGGCGCCGCAGTCCGAGGCCGTACCGGGTCGTGCTGTTGACCGGGGTCCACCGCTCCATCTGCGCGAGCTGAGCGGCGGAGGTGAGCCTGCCGCCGAGCAGTGCGGAGAAGAAGGTGTTCAGGTCGCGGGTGGTGGAGATGACCGCGCCGGCGCTCTGCGCCCAGGAGACCGTCTGCTCGGTGGCGTCGACCAGCGGCGCGCCCGCGCGGTCCGGGGTGAGGTAGCCGTGGGCGTAGCGGCCCGGGATCTTCGTGGACGGATGGACGTAGAAGGTGTCGCGCAGCTTGAGCGGCTTGATGATGCGGTCGCGGTACGCGGTCGCCACGGAGTGCCCCGTCACCTTCTCGATGAGCATCCCGGCGACCACGAAGTTGGTGTTCGAGTACGAGTAGGCGGCGCCCGGCGCGTTGGTGCGCGCGTGCCGGAGCGACAGCCCCACCAACTGCCGGTAGGTGAAGACCTTGTCGCGTACGGCCTCGAAACCGGAGACCGAACTGGCGAACATGGAGTTCGTGTAGTCGTACAGACCGCTGCGGTGACTCAGCACGTGGCGCACGGTGATCCGCCTGTCGGGCAGGAGCCCGGGCAGGTAGCGGTCGACCGAGGCGTCCAGGTCGAGCTTGTGGGCGTCGGCCAGTTGGAGCAGGACGACGGCGGAGAAGGACTTGGTGACGCTGCCGATGCGGAAGCGGTCGGCGTTGCCGATGGCCCGGCGGGTCGTGCGGTCGTCGATGCCCGCGGCGGCCGTGCGGACGGTTCCACGGTCGTCGATGCGGGCGATCGCGCCGGGTGCGCCCTGCGCCGTCAGCGCGCGCAGCACGGCACGGAGGCCCGCCAGGTCGGGGGCCGGAAGCGCGGCCCTACCGCTGGTTCTCGTGGTGTCCGGTTCGTGAGTCGCGGCATGTGCCGGTACCGCCGTGAGCGCCAGCAGTGCCGCCGCCGACGCCGTGGCCCTGCGCACCGTTCGTGTGACCATCCGGTTCTCTCCCGTTTTTTCTCTGTATGCGAGATCGATCACAGTCGCGCGAGGCAACCTTCTCGCGAGCCGTCACATCTCCACAGGTGTCGCACAGTTGGTCACTCGTTGATCACTGAGCGGTGTGGATTCGCAAAGTATTGCCATAAAGCGATCGAAAATCGTTTATTTCGGCTTTACATGCACATGGCGTATCCGTCAGGGTTTCGGCTCGGGGCCCGACCAGCCCCCGGGTGCGGTGCGTTCAACCGCGCCCTGTCTCAAGGCGGTTGGTGATCCCGACCGTCTCGTACGGAGGAGCCCTCATCCATGCGTGGACCCCACATACGCAGCCTGGCGGTCGCCGTCGCGGTGACGACGGCCGCCACGGGGCTGGCCGGAACGGCCTTCGCGGGACCGGCCACGGGGACGGATCACGCGGCGGCGTCGACCGATACCGGCACCAGCGCCGCGTCCGTCGTAGCGGCCGCGCGTGCCGCCGCGTTCGCGCACGCTACGGCGACCGGTGTCACACGGGGCGATGAACTCCGGGCCCAGGACGTGCTGATCGACCCCGAGGGCGCACGGCATGTGCGGTTCATCCGCACGCACCAGGGCATGCCGGTCCTCGGCGGCGACCTCGTCATCCATCTGTCCCACCGGCTGGCCTACACCGGCGTCACCCGCGCGGCCGACCACAGCGTCGCGCCCGCCACCACGCAGGCCGAGCTGACGGCCGATCAGGCCGAGGCGAAGGCTGCCGCCGTCGGCAAGGGCGACGCGGGCACCGCCGAACTCGTGGTGGACGCCCGGAGCGGGGCAGCCGCCCTCGCCTACCAGGTGCCCGTCAGCGACAGCGCCACCGCCGAGGCCGCCGGCACCCGCACGGTCGTCATCGACGCCGTCACCGGCAAGGTCCGCAGCAACACCCCCGACAGCGACGAGTTCCTCTCGCCCAAGCTCCTCGACACCCTGCGCGAGCGCGGCGAGACCCTGGACCCCGCCACCGGCACCGTCGCCGCACAGCCGAAGTCCCTCACGGCGGCGGCAGCCGCCGCGCGCGCGGTCCACTACCCGGTCACCGCCTCCGGCACCGGCACGTCGCTCTTCGTCGGCAAGGTGCCGCTGACCACCACCCGCACGGCACGCACCAGTTACCTCCTCAAGGACCCGACCCGCTGGGGCACCGAGACCCGCGACGCCAAGGGGCAGGAGCTGGAGAACTTCGCGCAGGGCAAGAAGTTCACCACCACCACGAACAAGTGGGGCAACGGCGCCGTCTCGCACCGCGACAGCGCCGCCGTCGACGCCCAGTACGGCATCACCAAGACGCTGGACTTCTACAAGAAGACCTTCGGCCGCAAGGGCATAGAGAACAACGGCAAGGCCGCCCGCGGCATGGTCCACTTCGGCAGGAAGGTCGCCAACGCGTTCTGGGACTCGACCTGCGACTGCATGCTCTACGGCGACGGCGACGGGGACATGTTCAAGAAGCCGCTCGTCGTCCTCGACGTGACGGGGCACGAGCTGACCCACGGTGTCGTGGACGCCACCGCGAAACTGGAGCCCACCCGCGTCGACGCGGACGGCAACCAGTACGGCGAGGCGGGCTCACTGAACGAGTCCCTCGCGGACATCTTCGGCTCCAACGTCGAGTTCAGCGCCAACAACGCCAAGAACCCGCCGAACTACCTCATCGGCGAGAAGCTCGGCCTCGCCCAGAAGTTCCTGCGCCGCCTCGACCACCCCTCCCTCGACAAGCTCGAAGGCACCATCGACTACTGGTCGCCGCAGACGTACGACGCCGAGGTGCACGCCGGCTCCGGTGTCTCCTCGCACGCGTACTACCTCCTCGCGGAGGGCAGCGGGCGCAAGACGATCGGCGGCTTCGCCTACGACTCGCCCACCTACGACGGGTCGACCGTCACCGGCATCGGCCGCGCCAAGGCCACGGCGATCTTCTACCGCGCGCTCACCCGCTACATGGTGTCCACCACCGACTTCCACGACGCGCGCCTCGCGACGCTGAAGGCCGCGGCGGACCTCTACGGCGCGAACAGCACGGCGTATCAGACCGTCGACCAGGCCTGGGCCGCCGTGAACGTCACGGTCGCCAACACCCCTGCCGCCAGGCACTGACCACCGTCCGGGTGCCCTGCCACGAGCGGGGCACCCGGACGCCCGGTCTCCTCAGCTCCACTGCTCTTCGACCTCCTCAGACCCGCTGCTTCTCGACCTCCTCGGACACCGTGAACACGGACTCGCAGGAAGGGCAACTGGCCTTCCCGAACACATACGTCAAGGCCTTCGCGACCTCCGCCTGCCCGCACTCGACCGCCTCGCCGTGCAGTCGAGCACCGATGCCGTCGAGTGCGTCGGGCGTGGCCGGTATCAACTCCGTCCGCCCCTCCGTGTCCGGCTCCTCGCCCGTGCCGGTCACGTAGTCACCGGCCGAGGTGAAGACGCCGTACGAACCGAACGCGACGTACAGGCCCTCCTCGCACTCGGGGCACTCCACGTCGTACTCCTCGCTGTTCACCCCTTCCAGCGCCTCGGCCCATATCCCGCCGTCCTCGAAGGCGAGCGCGGCCATCTGGAGGTAGACGAAGGTGTGCGCGTCCTGCGCCGGGTCGGCGCGCAACACCCGTGCCACATCGAGCAGTTCGGCTATCTCGCGCGCGTACCGCGCCCGGCACTCCTCGTCCGGGTCCGTGGTGATCAGCCCGGCCATGGTGACCGCCTGGATCGGCCCGCCCGGCGCCCGGCCCAGCGCGATGTCGGTGAGCACGGGCAGCGCCGCCCAGCTCGCGTCGTACACCGAGCCCTGGTGGCACAGCGACCCCCACAGCTCCTGCCACACGGCCTCGTCCTCGGTGCCGCCGAGGCGCGCGAACAGCCCCGGGACGTTCTCCGCGCTGCCGTAGGCGTGGGTCAGTCCGGACCAATCGATCGTCGTCATACGGCGATTGTGCCGCCCGGCACTGACAACGCCCCGTCGGCCTCCGGCGCCCCCTCCGCCCCGGCCGTCGACAACTCGTCTTCGACGAATCCTGTTTCTTTTATTGACGGCGGAAAAGAAGGGATCTAGGTTCCGGCCATGCGCTCGATCCCCCGTACCGAGTCGTTCCCGGCCCACACGCCGGCCGTCTCGCAGGTCTTCACGACCGTCCTGTCCCACGGCCCGCTCACCCGTCTTGAGGTGGCCCGCCGGGCGGGGCTGTCGGCGGCCGCCGTGACCAAGGCGGTCCGGCCGCTGATGGAGGCCGGGTACCTGGCGGAGGGCGCCGACCAGGACGCGCCCCCGGCACTCGGACGGCCCGCGAACCTCGTCCGGGTCGACGGCGGACGGGCGTTGTTCATCGGGGTCAAGGTGACCGGCGACGAGATCATCGGCGTCCTCGCCGACCTGTGCTGCCGTATCCGGGTCGCCCGGCACGTCCCGCTGACCGACCACGACCCCAGGGCGGTGCTGGCGTCCATCGCGGACCTGGCCCAGGAACTCCGCACCGAGGCCGACGACTTGGGCATCCAGGTGCTCGGCCTCGGACTCGCGGTCTCCGGTGACGTGGACCGCGGCGAAGGGGTCGTCCGCTACTCGCCGTTCCTGGAATGGCGTGACGTACCCCTGGCCGAACTGGCCGCCATGACAACGGGGTTGCCGGTCACCGTCGACAACGACGTACGGGCGCTGACCGTCGCCGAGCAGTGGTTCGGCGCCGGCGCGGGTCTCACGGACTTCGCCGTGGTGACCGTCGGCGCGGGCATCGGCTGCGGACTCGTCGTGCACGGCCGGGTCGTCGCGGGTGCCCACGGGGTGGCCGGGGAGATTGGGCACGTGGTCGTCGACCCCGCCGGACCGCTGTGCCACTGCGGCAACCGCGGCTGCGTCGAGGCGATCGCCGGGGACGCCGCGATCGTCGCCCGCGTCCGCGAGGTCACCGGTGTCCAAGTCGCCGACACCGCCGAGGCGTTGGCCCTCGCCCACCGGGGCGACGCCGGAGCGCGCGAGGTGTACGCGCGGGCCGGCGAGGCCATCGGCCGGGGCATCGCGACCGTGGCCAACCTGCTCGGCCCCGAACGCGTGATCATCTCCGGCGAGGGCCTGGCCGCCTACGACCTGTTCGCCGAGCAGATCCGTGACTCCTTCACCGCCGCCGCCTTCGGCTCCGCCGCCCGGTGCGACGTACAGACCCGCCCCCTGCCCTTCGACGAATGGGCGCGCGGCGCCGCCGCCACCGCGATCCAGTCCTTCATCCGAGCCGCCGACTAGCCCGCACGACCACCCGCCCGCACGACCACACTCCCGACCGCCCCACTCCTACCCCGCACGAGGAGCCCGACGATGTACTCCCTCACGCCTGTCCGCGCCCTGAGAGCCATGGTGGTCCTGGCCCTCACCGCCGGCTTCGCCACCTCCTTCCCCGCCGCACAGGCGGCCACCCCCACGGCGGACCCGGCCCCGGCCGTCGCCGCCAAGCCCTTCATGGGCTGGTCGAGTTGGAGCATGCAGTCGTCCAAGTACCCCGGCCTCAACCCGGACGGCGACTACAGCTACCTCACCGAGGCGAACGTCACCAAGCAGACCGACGCGCTCGCGAGCAAGCTGAAGAAGTACGGCTACGACTACCTGAACATCGACGCCGGTTGGTGGATGGACAAGACCTGGAAGTCCGGATACGACCAGTACGGACGCCAGAAGGCCGACCCGGTCCGCTTCCCCAGCGGTATGAAGGCCGTCGCGGACCGCATCCACTCCAAGGGCCTCAAGGCCGGCATCTACCTGCCGGCCGGCCTGGAGAAGGGGGCCTACGGCGACGGCAAGACGCCCATCTGGAACGCCGAAGGCTGCACCACCGCCGACATCGTCTACAGCGACCTGCGCACCACCAACGGCTGGGACAGCGCGTACAAGATCGACTTCTCGCGGCCCTGCGCCCAGAAGTACATAGACTCCCAGGCCCAGTTGATCGCCGGCTGGGGTTACGACTTCCTCAAGCTGGACGGCGTCGGTCCCGGCTCCGGAAAGAGCGGCGACCAATACGACAACGTTGCCGACGTGGCCGCCTGGAACAAGGCCATCACCGCCACCGGTCGCCCCATCCACCTGGAAGTCTCCTGGTCCCTGGACTACGGACACGCGGCCGACTGGAAGAAGTACTCCAACGGCTGGCGCATCGACACCGACGTCGAGTGCTACTGCAACACCCTTGTCACCTGGGGGAATTCGGTCGACGACCGGTGGGACGACACCCCCGCCTGGACCGGCCAGGCAGGCCCCGGCGGCTGGAACGACCTCGACTCCCTCGACGTCGGCAACGGCGCGATGGACGGCCTGACCAAGGCGGAGCGCCAGAGTTACGCGACCCTCTGGGCCGTGGCCAAGTCCCCGCTCTTCACCGGTGACGACCTCACCCGCCTCGACGACTACGGCCTCTCGCTGCTCACCAACCGCGAGGTCATCGGCGTGGACCAGAGCGACGCGCCGCCCGCCCGCCCGGTCACCCCGTCCGACCCCCAGCAGGTGTGGGCCGCGAAGAACCCCAACGGCACTTACACGGTCGCCCTGTTCAACCTCGCGGACTCGCCCGCCGCCGTCTCCGCGAACTGGACGACCCTCGGCTTCACCGGCAAGGCCGCCGTCCGTGACCTCTGGAACCACGAGGACCTCGGCACCTACACCAACAAGGTGACCCAGGCCCTGCCCGCCCACGGCTCGCGCCTGTTCACCGTCACCCCGCGCGGCAGCGCCGTCACCCTGACCGGCTACGAGGCCGAGGCCGCCGCCAACACCCTCTCCGGCAACGCCAACATCGCCGACTGTTCTGCCTGCTCCGGCGCGCACAAGGTCGGCAACCTCTATGTCGGCGGCAAGCTCACCGTCAACAACGTCGTCGCCGCCAAGGCCGGCACCTACCAGGTGAAGATCGCCTACGTCAGCGGTGACTCCCGCTCGGTGAGCATCTCCTCGAACGGCAACGGCGCCACCAGCCACAAGTTCCCGTCCACCGGCGACTGGGGGACCGTCGGGACGGTCAGCGTGCCGGTGTTCCTGAAGGCGGGCGCCAACACGATCACCTTCGACAGCGGTTCGGGCTACGCGCCGGACATCGACCGGATCGACGTACCCAACTCCTCCTCCTGAGCCGACCTTTTCGGAGACCGCCATGTCCAGTGCACTGCCAGACCTGCCCAGACGCAACCTGCTCGCCCTCGCCGCGGCCACCGGCGCCCTCGCCGGCCTGCCCGCCTTCACCGCCTCCGCCGCACCGGAGCGGCCGGCCACCACCTCGTACGGCAGCGGTACTTCGCTCAACACCCTGTGGTGGCAGGCCCCGGCCGGCGACACCTCGATGATCGAACAGGGCCTCCCCATCGGCAACGGCCGGCTCGGCGCCCTCGCGAGCAACGACTCCGGCCACGAGGTCCTCCTCGTCACCGACGCCACCCTGTGGACCGGTGGCCTCAACGACACGCTCGACTCGGACGGCCAATTCCCCTACGGCCGCGCCGACTTCGGCTCCCTCACGCTGCTCGCCAAGCTCACCGTGGACATCCCCGACCACGACCTGGGCGCGGTCTCCGGCTACCGCCGCACCCTTGACCTCGAACAGGGCGTGGTCAGCACCTCGTACGTCCGCTCCGGAGTGACCTACAAGCGGCAGCTCTTCGCCAGCCGCCCGGACGACGTGATCGTCCTGCACTTCACCCAGAGCGGCGGCGGACGCTACGCCGGCACCGTCGACCTGGCGGGCACCCACGGCGAACCGGCCGGTGACGCCCGCTCGTTCGGCGCCACCCTCGGCAACGGCCTGCGCTACGGCGCCGCCGTCACCGCGTACGGCAGCGGCGGCAGCGTCACGGTGAACGGCACGCGCATCGCCTTCTCCAACTGCAAGGACGTCACCGTCGTACTCAGCGGGGGCACCAACTACGCGCCCAACGCGGCGGCCAAGTACCGCGACCCGTCCCTCGATCCGCAGAAGCTGGCCCGCACCAAGGTGAGCGCCGCCGCCAAGCACTCCGCGGACACCCTGCTGCGCACCCATGTCGCCGACCACAGCGCCCTGTTCGGGCAGTTGGACATCTCGCTCGGCACCTCGTCCGCCGACCAGCGGGCCCTCGACACCTGGGAGCGCATCCAGGCCCGCGCCCAGGACGGCGAGCCCGACCCCGAACTCGAGGCCTCCTACCTCCAGTTCGGCCGGTATCTGATGATCGCCGGCTCCCGGGGAAGTCTGCCGATGGGCCTCCAGGGGAACTGGCTCGACGGCAACGACCCCGACTGGATGGGGGACTACCACACCGACATCAACATCCAGATGAACTACTGGATGGCCGACCGCGCCGGACTCTCCCAGTGCTTCGACGCGTTCACCGACTACTGCGTCGCCCAGCTCCCGGACTGGACCGACCTCACCCGCAGACTCTTCGACGACTCCCGCAACCGCTACCGCAACTCCAGCGGGAAGAACGCCGGTTGGACCGTCGCCATCTCCACCAACCCGTACGGCGGCGGGGGTTGGTGGTGGCACCCGGCGGGCAGCGCCTGGCTGAGTAACACCCTCTGGGAGCACTACGAGTTCACGGGCTCGCGCGCCCACCTCGCGAAGATCTACCCGCTCCTCAAGGGCGCCGTCGAGTTCTGGGAGGCGCGGCTGCTCACCACGACCCTGCCCGGCAGCTCGAAGGAGGTGCTCATCGCCGACAGCGACTGGTCGCCCGAACAGGGCCCGCTCGACGCGAAGGGCATCACCTACGCGCAGGAACTGGTGTGGGCGCTGTTCGGCAACTACTGCGTCGCGGCAGCCGAGTTGAAGAAGGACACCGGCTACGCGGGCACCATCGCCGGACTCCGCAAGAAGCTGTACCTCCCGGTGGTCAGCCCCAAGACGGGCTGGCTGGAGGAGTGGATGTCCCCGGAGAACCTGGGCGAGGTCACCCACCGGCACCTCTCCCCGCTCATCGGACTCTTCCCCGGTGACCGCATCCGCCCCGACGGCTCCACCCCCAAGGACATCGTCGACGGCGCCACCGCCCTGCTCACCGCCCGCGGCATGGACAGCTTCGGCTGGGCCAACGCCTGGCGCAGCCTGTGTTGGTCCCGGCTCAAGAACGCCGAGAAGGCCTACCAGTTGGTGGTCACCAACCTCCGCCCGTCCATCGACGGCAGCAACGGCACCGCCTCGAACCTCTTCGACATCTACGAGGTCGAGAAGGGCCGCGGCATCTTCCAGATCGAGGCCAACTTCGGCACCCCCGCCGCGATCATCGAGATGGTGCTCTACTCCCGCCCGGGACACATCGAACTCCTCCCCGCCCTCCCCGACGCCTGGGCCGCCTCCGGCTCCGTCACCGGTGTCGGCGCACGCGGTGGCTTCGTCGTGGACCTCAAGTGGCGGAACGGGAAGCCGACCGAGGTGAAGATCCGCAGCGTCAACGGCCGGACCACGACGGTTGCCTTCGGCTCCAGCACCCGGACGGTGCGCCTGACACCGGGCGCGTCCGTCACGCTGCGGGACTTCGCCCGGTGACGGCCCCACGGGCACGACTGCGCCGTACGGCCGCTCTGCTCCTGCTCGCCGCCGCCTTCCAGGCCGGACCCGCACACGCACAGCCCCAGGCACCGACACAGGTGAAGGCAGTGGACAACCCGACCTCCGTCATCACCTGGGGGGCGAGCGCCGACCACCTGGGCGACGGCGTCGCGGACCGCGGCTACCGCTTGATCGTGCACACCAGTGTCGCGGGCAGCGGGCTGCGGATCCGGCTCTCCAACGCCTTCGGCGACCGGCCGCTGACCTTCGACAGCGTCTACGCCGGGGTCCAGAAGACGGGCGCCGCACTGGTGCCCGGCTCCAACCGGCGGCTGACCTTCGGCGGTGAGCGGTCGGTCACGATCCCGGCGGGCGCGGTCGCCTACAGCGACCCGCTGTCCGGCCGGCTGCCCGCCGCGACCAACCTCGTGGTCAGCATCCACTCCCCGGACGCGGCGGGCCCGGCGACCGGCCACGGAATGGCCATGCAGACGTCGTACGCGACCCAGGGCGACCACACCGGCGAGGAGGGCGCCACCGCGTGGACCGACACCACCGGCTCCTGGTACTACCTCGACGCCGTCTCCGTACGGCCGACCGCGGGCATCGGCGCGGTGGTCACGCTCGGCGACTCCATCACGGACGGCTGGGCCTCCACCACGGACCAGAACCGGCGCTGGCCGGACTATCTGGCCCGACGGCTCCAGAGCGCCGACACGTCCGTCAAGGGCGTGGCCAACGAAGGGATATCCGGCAACAAGGTCCTCGCCGACGGCGCCGGGCAGAGCGCCCTCAACCGGCTGCAACGTGACGTCCTGTCCCAGCCCGGTGTCCGCACGGTGTTCCTCTTCGAGGGTGTCAACGACATCAAGTCCCACTCCGGCGTCACCGCCCAGGACCTGATCGCCGGCTACCGCGAGATCATCGACCGGGCGCACGCGGCCGGGAAGTGTGTGGTCGGCTCCACCGTCGGCCCGTTCAAGGGCTGGCCCGAATGGGACGCGGCGGGCGAGGCGGTACGCCAGGAGGTCAACCAATTCATCAGGAGCAGCGGGGAGTTGGACGCCGTCACGGACTTCGACCACATCCTGCGCAGCCCCTACGACCAAGAGAGGATGCTCCCCTTCTTCGACGGCGGTGACCATATCCACCCCAACGACAAGGGAATGGCGGCCATGGCCGACGCCGTCGACCTCAAGAGCCTCGACTGCGGGAAGTGAACCTCAGCGAAGCTCAGCCGGACGCCGTGGCCTCCGGGGTGATCAGGCCCTGTCGGTAGGCGATCGCCACCGCCTCCGTACGGCTCGCGGCGCCCAGCTTCGCGAGGATGTTGGAGACGTGGACGCTCGCCGTCTTGCCGGTGATGAACAGTTCCTCGCCGATCTGGCGGTTGCTGCGGCCCAGCGCGAGCAGCCGCAGCACGTCCTGCTCGCGGGCCGTCAGCGGCGAGGGGCGGTCCCCAGTGTCCGGCGCCGGGTCGCCCAGGCGGCCACGGCGGATCAGCGCGTCCAGCCGTGCGAGCAGGGGAGTGGCGGCGAGCCGGGCGGCCGTCTCCCGGGCGGCACGGGCCTGGGCGGCCGCCTCCTCACGGCGGTCGGCCGCCAACAGAGCCTCGGCGAAACGGAATTGGCAGCGCGCCCGTTCGTAGACATCGCCGTAGTCGAACGCGGCCAGCGTCTTCTCCCAGGCCGCCGCGTCCGGTCCCGTGACCGCCCGAGCCCACTCGGCCTCGGCACGCGCCAGCCATGCCATGCCCTCCGGCCCCTGCGGCCGGCGGCCGTCTCCCTCCCGCGCCACGGCCCGTGCCACCTCGACGAGTTCCGTCGCGGTGTCCGTCCAGCGGCGCACCCCCGCCTCGTCGCCGGTCAGCCGCAGGGCGGCGGCCCGGTCGGCGACCGGGGCGAGCGCGAGGGCGGCGAGCCGGACCGCGAGGTCGGGACGCCGGCCGGAGTCGTCGGTGAGCGACGTGACCGTCGCTCGCATCGTCTCCACGGCCGACTCCGGATCGTCCCGCAGGCCGTCGGCGTCGATCAGGACGATGCCCGCCACCATGGCGGCCATCCAGTCGAACGGCCCCTCCAGCAGGGCCCGGGCCCGGTCGGCGGCTCTCAAGTCGCCGCGCGCCAGCGCCACATACAGCGCGGGTCCCATGGTGAAGGCGCCGCCCCGGGGCAGCACTTCCGCGTCGCTCGTGGCGGCCTTCTCGCACTCGTCCCAGCGGCCCAGCGTGTACAGCACCAGCAGCCGGAGATACCGCATCTCCAGCGGATACGGCGAGGACAGCAGCCCGGCGCGACGGGCCCGGTCAAGCCCCTCGGTGAGCCAGGGCAGGGACTCCTCCAGGTGCCCGGACTCGAAGCTGCCGATGGCGAGATGGAACAGGGCGCGCATCTCCACGGGCGCGTGCCCCGCCCGCCGGGCCAGTTCGCGTGCCTGGGCGAGCCGCTCGCGGCCCTCCCGGGTGCGCCGGCCGCCCCCTTCGAGCGTGGCCAGCGAGATCAGCAGATCGGCGCGGGCGTCGACCAGTTGAAGCTCCTCGGCGATGAGCAGGGCCTGACGGGCGACCCGCAGAGCGATCTCGTCCTCACCGACCTGACGGGCCGTCAGCACATGCGTGGCCGCCGCCCACACCCAGGTCCGCGAGGGCGGTTCGGCGGGGATCATCGCCAGGGCCTCGCTGCTGTAGGCGAACGCGGCCGTGAGGCTGTCGACGCCCATGAGATTGCCGGCCAGCGTGTACCGCACCCGGGCGGCCAGCTCGGAGTCCGTGTCCTGGCCGATCCCGGCGAGCGCGGACCGGGTGAGGGAGACCGCGCGGTGCGCGTCCCCGGCATGGGCCGCCGCCGCCGAGGCGCGCAGCGTGAGGGCCACGCTGTCGGTGCCCTCGCCGGTGGGCCGGGCGGCCGGGTCGACCGACGACCACAGATCGAGGACGGTCTCCAGATGCCGTAGCTCCTCGGCGGGCGCGCCGACGCGCTGGGCGTGGTCGGCGGCCTCCAGGGAGGCGGCCAGCGCCTCGGCGAGGTCGTGGCTCTCGCGGTAGTGGTGGGCGCGCTCCGCCGCGCTCTCGGCCGGGTGCCCGCGCCCGGCGAGGAGACGGGCGAACGAGCCGTGCAGCCGGGAGCGCTCGCCGGGCAGCAGGTCGGCGTACACCGCCTCGCGGGCGAGGGCGTGCCGGAAGGAGTACGTGTCGCCGTGCCAGGGGACCAGGAGCTGGCGCTCGACGGCCTCGCGCAGTGCCGACTCCAGCTCGTCCTCGGGGAGTCGGACCGCGTCCCGCAGCAGGTCGTACTCGACCCGGCGGCCCGCGACGGCGGCGGTGCGCAGCACCTGCTGGGCGGTGTCGGAGAGTTGCTCGAAACGGATCAGCAGGACGTCGGCGAGACCGCTCGGCACCCCGCCCGCCTCCAGATCGGTCGCCGCGAGCAACTCCTCGGCGTAGAAGGCGTTTCCCTCGGCGCGCTCGACGATCCGGCGGACCGTGCCGTCCGGCACCGGAGCCGTGCGCAGCGCGCGCACCAGCCGGGCGACCTCCGCGTCCTCCATGGGCCGCAGCTCCAGGCGCTCCACGGCGGGCAGCCGCACCAGCTCGGCCAGCAGGGGCCGTAGGGGATGGCGGCGGTGGAGGTCGTCCGCGCGGTACGACGCGAACACCGCGAGGCGGTGGGTGGGGGCGCCGCCCGCCGGGCGCTGGAGGATGCCGCGGCTGAGCAGGAAGCGGAGCAGGTCGCGGGAGGACTGGTCGGCCCAGTGCAGGTCCTCCAGGACCAGGAGCAGGGGCGCGATGTCGGAGAGGTCGGCGAGCAGTCCGGCGATGCCCTCGAAGAGCCGCAGCCGGCCACCCGCGTCCCGGGCCGCGTCCGCACCGGCGCCGAGCAGCCGGTCGACCGCCGGATGCGCGGCCAGCGCGGCGGCGAAGCGCTCGTCGGCGGCGAGGACCCCGAGGATCTCGGTGAACGGGAGATACGGCAGACCGACGTCACCGAGGTCCACACAGTGCCCGGCGAGGACGGTCGTCCCGGCGCTCGCGGCCCGGCCCGCGATCTCGTCCAGGAGCCGGGTCTTGCCGACGCCCGCGTCCCCGGCGATCAGCACGGCTCCCGCCGTACCCGCGCGGGCACGCTCCAGCACACCGGCGAGGCGGGCGAGTTCCTCGTCCCGGCCGATGAGCGGCGCTGTTGCTACGGAGTGCGACACGTCCCCATCCTGGCACGCGCCACTGACAACGCACCTGGCCACCGGGCGGGAGACGACCCCCGCCCGGCGGGGAGGCTCAGCGCAGGGTCTCGGCCCAGTTCTTCGGTACGCGGCCCGCCGGACCCGGCACCGGCTGGTCCTTCGGGTGGCTCACCGGGGCGGTCAGCTCGGGACCGGAGTCGTAGAGCTCGGAGGTGGTGAAGTTCCAGAACCAGTCCTCGCCCGGCTCGTAGCTCTGGATGAACGGGTGTCCCGTGGACTGGTGGTGGGCCGTGGCGTGCTTGGCGGGGGAGTCGTCGCAACACCCGATGTGACCGCACTGCGCGCACCGCCGGAGATGGAACCACCAGCCCTGGGCCGCGTCGCACTCCACGCATCCGGCGCCGCTCGGCGGGACCTCGGGGTCGATTCCGGTGATGTCGCTCATGCGGACTCCTCGGGCGTCTCGTTGTCGGCGGCGGTGAGCGGGAGCAGGACCTGGAAGCGGGTGTCGCCCGGCACCGACTCCACCTGGAGCGTGCCGTGGTGCTTGTTGACGACGATCCGCCAGGAGATGTCCAGACCGAGCCCCGTGCCCTCGCCCACCGGCTTGGTGGTGAAGAACGGATCGAAGATACGGCTCCGGATCTCCTGCGGCACACCGGGCCCCGTGTCACGGAACTCCACCATGAGCTGATCGCGCACCAGCGCCGTCCGCACCGTCAACGTGCCTTCCCCGCCAGCGCTGTTCATGGCGGACACCGCGTTGTCGATCAGGTTCGTCCACACCTGGTTGAGCTCCGCCGGGTAGGCCGGGATCTTCGGGAGCGTACGGTCGTACTCCTTGACGACCTTGATGCGGTCGCCGACCTTCCCGCCGAGCATCAGCAGGGTGCTGTCGAGGAGTTCGTGCACGTCGGCGACCTGGTAGGGCGCGCGGTCCAGCTGCGAGTACTGCTTCGCGGCGCCGACCAGGTTCGAGATCCTGGTCGTGGAGTCCTCGATCTCCGTCATCAACAGCTCTGTCTCGACCGTGTAGTTGAGCCAGCCGATCGCTCCCGGCAGGGTCGCCTCGTCCACGGCCGCGGCGACCTGGTCCAGCCAGTCGACGTCCAGACCGGCCTGCACGAACGTCGGCGCGATCTGCCAGGACTCCGTGACACCGTGGTCGTCGAGCCAGTCCGTGAGTTCGTCCTCGCGGTCCGAGGCCTCCAGCGGGCTCAACGACTGTGCCTTGGCGACCCGTTCGGCCGTGCGCTCCTGGATGTCGATGAGGTTGGCGAGGTCCTCGCGCGAGTACGGGCCGGAGGAGATGACGCGCAGTTTGTGCCGCATCTTCGCCACCCGCTCCCGCAGCGTGGAGGTGGCCCGGACGGCGGCTGCGGCCGGATTGTTGAGTTCGTGCGTCAGCCCGGCCGACAACGAGCCCAGCGCCAGCAGCCGTTCACGCTGGCTGATCGCCAACTGGCTGCTCTTCTGGCCGAAGAAGAGTCCCTCCAGCAGATGGACCGCCATCGGGAACCACTCGCTCATGATGGCCGCGAACGTCTCGGCGGGCAGCACGAAGAACCGCGTAGTCTCCGTCACCCGCATCGAGTTGAGGTACACCTGCTGCACCCGGTCCCCGATGTAGGCCTGCATCGCGCCTGTGTAGACGCCGCGTTGCGAGGTGCGGGCGACCTCCACGTCGTCCTCGCCGACGCGGCGCGAGAGCACCACGGTGCCCTCGATCATCACGTAGAAGCAGGTCGCCGGGTCACCCTCGGTGTAGACGGGCCCGGCCTCGAACTGCTCCACCTGCCCGTCGCAGCACAGCCGGCCGAGCTGCTCCGGCGTCAGCTTCTCGAACAGGAACAGCGTGCCGATCTCCTGCGGGCTGCAGGGCAGCACCTTTCCGCTCATGACTGCTCCAGGTAGCGGTGGACGAGCATCACGGCCATGGCTCCCTCTCCGACGGCGGACGCGACGCGTTTCGCGGACTCGGCGCGCGCGTCGCCCGCCACGAACACGCCGGGAATGTTGGTCTCCAGGTGGTACGGCGACCGGTCCAACTCCCAGCCCGCGGGCGGCTTTCCGTCCGGAGCGAGGTCGGGCCCGGCCAGGATGAATCCGCGCTCGTCCCGCAGCACCGCGCCGTCCAGCCAGTCGGTCAGCGGGGCCGCGCCGATGAACACGAACATCCACTGCGCGTCGACGAGTTCGGTAGTCCCGCTCTCCGTGTCGCGCAGGGTGAGCTGTTCCAGATGGTCGGAGCCGTGTGCCGCGTCGACGACGGTGCCGGTGCGCACGGAGATGTTCTCCGCGTCGTTGATCTGCTGGATCAGGTAGTACGACATCGACGCGGCCAGCGAAGACCCGCGCACCAGCAGGGTCACCGACTTGGCGCCCTTGGCCAGGTACATCGCCGCCTGGCCCGCCGAGTTGGCGCCGCCGACGATGTACACGTCGTGCCCCTGGCAGGACGCGGCCTCGGTCAGCGCCGAGCCGTAGTAGACCCCGCAGCCGGTCAGGTCGGGTGTGCCGGGCGCCTGGAGCTGCCGGTAGGACACACCGGTCGCCAGGATCACGGCGTGCGCGGCGACCGCCGAGCCGTCCGCGAACCGTACGACCCGCGCCGAGCCGCTGGCCTCCAGCCCCGTCACCTCACGCGCGGTGAGGATCTCGGCGCCGAACTTCGAGGCCTGCCGCCGCGCCCGGTCGGTGAGCTGTGCCCCGGACACACCGTCCGGGAAGCCGAGATAGTTCTCGATCCGCGAACTCTGCCCGGCCTGCCCACCGGTCGCCGACCGCTCCACGAGGACGGTCCGCAGCCCTTCGGAGGCCCCGTACACGGCCGCGCCGAGCCCGGCGGGCCCACCGCCGATGACGACGAGGTCGTAGAAGTCGGCCGTGGGGGTGGTCGCGAGCCCCACCTCCGCGGCCAGTTCGGGCGCCTCCGGCTCGACCAGGACCGTCCCGTCGGCGGTGATGACGAGCGGCAGCCGCTGCCCGTCCTGCCCGGCGGCGGACAGCAGGCGCAGCCCCTCCGGGGTGTCCGCCGAGTACCAGCGGTACGGCACCTGGTTGCGGGCCAGGAACTCCCGTACGTCCGAGGAGCGCGACGACCAGCGGTGCCCGACCACCTTCGTGGCGGGCACGGGCCGGTAGTCGCTGTTCCGCCAGGCCTCCAGGAGGTCGTCCAGGACCGGGTAGAGCTTCTCCTCCGGCGGGTCCCACGGCTTCAGCAGATAGTGGTCGAGGTCCACGACGTTGATCGCGTCGATCGCCGCGTCCGTGTCCGCGTACGCGGTCAGCAGCACTCGGCGAGCGCCCGGATAGACGTCGAGGGCCTGCTCCAAAAACTCGATGCCGTTCATCTGCGGCATGCGGTAGTCCGCCAGGATCACGGCGACGAGATCCCCGCGCAGCTTCAGCTCGCGCAAGGCGTCCAGCGCGGACTCACCGGACTCCGCCCGCACGATCCGGTACGACTCGCCGTAGCGCCGCCGCAGGTCACGGGCGACGGCACGGGAAACTCCCGGATCGTCGTCCACGGTCAAAATGACACTTACGGTGGAGGAGGAAGCGGACCTCGAAGGCGACATACGAAAACCCTAACGGCGTAGGGAGGGGCAGGCCATGGCAACAGTGGTGGGGACCCGGACAGCACGTGAATACCTGCGGGTCAGCAAGGGCAAGGGCCGTACAGCCCGCAGCATCACTGACCAGCACCGCGAGAACCTGGCCTCCGAGGCTGGCCACGGGCCGTGGACGTGGGGTGAGCCCTACACGGACACCGGGTCAGCCTCCAAGTTCGCTACGAAGATCCGTGACGACTTTGAGAAGCTGCTGTCCGATTTGAAGTCCGGCGCGTTCGGCGTGCCGGGCGATGTGCTCACCTTGTGGGAGGTGTCCAGGCTCGCCCGCGAGACCGGCCGGGGCGTGGAGCTGATCGACGCGTGCGAAGCAGGTGGGTACCTGATCCACATCACCTCGCATGAGCGCACCTACAATCCGGCGAACTACCAGGACCGGCACGATCTGATCTCCGGGATCAACGATGCGGAGAAGGAGTCACGGCTCTTGAGTAAGCGGACGAAGCGCGGTGTGGATTCCGCCGTGGCTGACGGCGGAGTCCACGGGAAGATCACGTTCGGATTCGCTCGCCGGTACGCGGTGGTAGACGGCCGGTCCCGGCCGGTTGAGCAGTACGCGGACCCGGTTGAGGGTCCCCTAGTGGTGGAACTGTTCGAGCGAGTGGCGGGCTGGAACGGCCGCAACCGCGAGTCCACCCGCGCTGTTGAGCAGGACTGGCTGAAACGGGGCATCGTCAGCCGAGAGAGCAAGAAGCCGTTCACGCGGCAGAATCTCGGTCAGATGCTGCGCCGCAAGGCGTACGTCGGCATCCGAGTCCACAAGGGCACAGAGCGCCCCGGCAACTGGCCCGCCCTGGTTGATCCCGCTCTTTTCAACGCAGTGCAGATGATCTTGGCTGACCCGAGCCGCAGGAGCACCACAACCACAGCTGTCAAGCACGTCCTGACCGGGGTCCTCCGGTGTGACACCTGCGGCGGCAAGGTTTCCCTGCGCCCCGGCGGCCGGGCGTACGACGGGCGGCTCGTGTACCGCTGCTACGCCCGCGACTGCTTCACCGTGGACAAGGTCGAGGTAGACGCCTTCCTGATCGGCGACGCGGTGCACCCTGGCGTGATCCTGGCCTACCTGTCCCGGGAGGACACGGCCGCAGGCCTGGCCGACACAGGCAATGACAGCGAACTGAGCGACGTACGCAGCCAACTGACCGACAAGCGGGGGCAGTTGGAGGCATTCGAAGATGAGGACCCTGAGACTCCGGCAGAGGCTCGCCTGATCGGCCGGAAGATCGGGAAGTTGGAGACGGAGATCAAAGAGTTGGAGGGGCGCGAGCGCTCCCTCACCGCGCCAAACCCACTCACGGCGATTTTCGAGACAGGACCGGGGGCGGCTGAGCGCTGGCAGCGCACGGAGGTAACAGCCCAAAGGGCCATCGCTGCTCTGCTGCTGGCCCCGGAGGCGATTGGGCAGCCGTGCATCCGGCGCGTGGCCGACAGCGAGTCAGGGGCAGCAATTGACCGAATCAGGTGGGCAAGCAAAAGATGAGTGAGTCATAAAGGTAAAGAGACAATTGAATGCGTAAGTGAGCTATCCGCAGGGCGCTTCTCGATTTGGATTTCCGGGACAGCGCCCTGTACTTTCTTTCTTACCCGAAGGAGAGCGGGCCGTACAGGCGTTGTGCCGGTACGTGGGCACCCCCTTCGGAGAGGAAACGTGGCAACTGAGCCCCGCCCCACATGGATGCA
The DNA here is from genome assembly GCF_044766845.1 of Streptomyces sp. NPDC101776. Lineage (NCBI taxonomy): Bacteria > Bacillati > Actinomycetota > Actinomycetes > Kitasatosporales > Streptomycetaceae > Streptomyces > Streptomyces sp. NPDC101776. The sequence continues at coordinate 42,610 of NZ_JBIWMV010000007.1, forward strand.
GATCCGGGCAGGCATGGGCGGCAAGAAGGCCGCCAACCCTGATGTAGATCTCAGTGAAGACATTCGCGACATGCGCGTAGCGCAGCTCGAAGAGCGGATAGCGCGCATTGTTTCAGCTGCTCCGCCGCTCACCTCCGAACAGCTCGAAAGGCTGCGCGCCTTGCTCGCACCGCCCACGGCTGCCTGACGACTAAGGCCCCACGGGAACCAGGGGGCTTCACTCATTTCCTCGCACCCATCCCACGGGAGGGACACACAACACACAACACAGCGGCCCCGTTTTTCAGGTCCGGGGCCGCTGTTGAAAGGAAATCGTGTCCATGGTGACACAGGTCCCTACAAGCGGGCCCAAGAAGAATCCGCTCCCCCCTGATGTCGTACAGGCATTGGACATTGCACGTGACATGGCCCGTTCGGGCATCCCCGTGTTTGTGGCATATCCCGCCCTACGAGAAGACGGAACATGGGATCCCGCAGGCGGGGCGAACGGGTGTGGATACACCCTCCCGTCCGGCTGGCACACAACGAGTGCGGACCCCGCCTATGTGGACGCGTGGCGCCCTGGGAGGGCCCTGTGCGCCGTCATGGGACAGGGGGTGGACCTTGTCGACGTCGACCCTCGCAACGGGGGTGACAGCGCCGCTCTGGACGGTTCTATGCCGACGGCGTACGGCACTGCGTCCACCCCGTCAGACGGCACGCATACGTTCATCAAGTCCATCGGGGAGCGATCGAAGGACAAGGTCCTACCCGGCATCGATGTGAAGGCCGGAGACGCGGACGGCAGGGGGCGCGGCTTTGCCTTCATCGCGCCCACGGTCAAGCTCTCGAAGACCACGGGCGAACTCAGGCCTTATCGCTGGGTCATGCCGTTCGATGCTGTCGCAATGCAAGAGGCCGAGGACGACGACAGCGGCACAGAACTTGCCGCGCTCATCCGTAAGTCCAGGGGTGACAAGGCACCGGCCACGCCGGGTGTTGACAACAGCGCGGACGAACACACCGGTCCCATTTCCGGGGGAGGTCGGCATGCCGCGCTCGTGTCCTACGCGGGCCGACTGCGTCACCGCAATCTCAGCTATCCCGAGGCGGAGAAACTGTTCCGCGCTCGCTGGGAAGAGTGCGAACAGCCCCCAAAGGCACAACACCCGTATGCCTGGGAGGAAGCGCAGGCGACGCTGCGGGACATCTTCGGTCGGTACGCATCCGGCGAGCGATACGCGAACACGCCGGGGCACGAGAGCGAAACTGCCGAGGAATCACCCGTCTTGCTGCGCAGGCTCAAGCTGACGCCCGCCTCGGCAATCGAGCCGGAGCCTGTCATCTGGGCATGGGAACCGGAGCTGAGACAGGGTCGCATTCCTGCGGGTGCTCTGACTCTGGCCGCTGGCCGAGAAGGCACCGGTAAGTCGTCGTTCGGTATCTGGCTGGCCGCTCAACTCTCCCAGGGCACGCTGCCCGGCATGTTCTACGGGCAGCCGAAGAACGTGTTGTACGCGGCCGTGGAGGACTCCTGGTCCCGCACTCTCGTTCCACGCTTGATGGCCGCCAGGGCGGACCTTGACCGCATCTTCCGCGTGGATGTCGAGAACGTGTTGTCCGGCGAGGAAACGATGGTGTCCTTGCCGCTGGACGTGGATCTCATCGAGCAGGCCATCAGGGAGCGCGACGTGGCCGCGCTCATCGTGGACCCGCTTATGTCCACGCTCGGCCGGACCACGGACGCCCACCGGACACAGGATGTCCGACAGGCACTTGAGCCTCTGGTCCGCATGGCCGAGCGCACAAAGGCACTCACCCTCGGGATAGCCCACTTCAACAAGACGTCCGGCACCGATGCCGCACAACTCATCTCCGGGTCCGGGGCCTTCAAGGATCTCGCCCGTGCCGTTCTCGTGTTCGCCCGCGACCGAGAGAGCGAGGACCAGGTGATGACTCAGGTGAAAAACAGCCTTGGTCGGCTGGACCTTCCGCACATCGGATATGTCATTGACGGCATGGACGTGGAGACGCCCACGGGCACCGCGAACGTGGGCTGTCTCATGTTCACCGGACCCGTTGAGATGGGCGTGGAGGACATGTTGTCCAGCGCCACGGGCGTGGATACGGGCGAGCGGGATGAGGCCGCGCAGTGGCTTGTCACGTTCCTGTCCGACCCGAAGAACGGCGGGGAGTGCGCAGCCACGGAACTCCTCAAGGCGGGTGACCGGGACGGCTTCTCCAAAGACGTCCTCAAGCGGGCCAAGAAGAGGGCCGGAGTCGCATCCCAAAAAGCGGGCGGGACCGGCGTCGGATGGGTCTGGGCACTTAAGAGGCCTGACACCGAGAGTGACGAAGATTCGTCTAAGGAGGCGAAGGGAGCGAAGGGAGCCCCGTTCCACGATCGTGCTCCCTTCCCTCCCTTTGAAGGAAACGCGCTCCCTTCGCCCCCTCAACCCGAACGCCAGTCACTCAATGCGACTACCTCTCAGGGCATCGAAACCGGCCCCTGTACTGGATGCCGCACCCCCACCCGCCGATATGGAGCTGGTGGACACCCCCTCTGCGAGAACTGCCGCAATGCGACCGAGGAGAACGAATCATGACCGCCCCCGACGCAGACGGCGCCTTTCTGTTGGCGCTGATGCGCGGCTACCGCGCGGGCGTTGACCAACGCGTCCGTCCCCTGCCCGAGCTGGTCGAGCGGCTCGAAAAGTCCGTCCGCCGACTGATCCGCGTCCGCACGGACATGGAGGCGGGCACGGGTGTCTACGACGACGCGTCGGTCATCTACGACGCCGTGGGTCTCGTCGAGGCCGTTAAGCGCGAGTCGTTGATGGCGGGGAGCGTCGCCGAGCACATCTTCGAGGAGGCGGTCATGGCCATCTACAGCGGCACGCCCGACGTCTACCGGACGGTGCGCACGCTGCTCGATCTCGGCCGCGCGTTCATCCGCAGCGAGACCCCCGCCGCATGAATGTGGCCCCCGAGCGCCATCACCGCCAGGGGGCCACGAATCCTCTCCGACACGAGAAGGAACACGATCCTATGACCCCCACTCCCGAGATGACCGCGTGCGGTGTCACGCGGCCCTACTACCGGGATGAACCCTGCCGACTGAGAACGGGACATCGAGGACCGCACCGAAACCGGATCGGCCGTAGGTGGCGCAACTTCCAGGACTCCCCGGCGCTGACGCGGTATGCCCGTCCGGGAGCTGAGTCCACTGCTTCGCCTTCCGGCCGGTACCTGCCACCCCATCGCAGGCAATCGGCGAACTGACACCGGAGCACTTCAACACCGTCGCCCAGAAGCTGGGTATGGAGGCCTCCATACCGATGGAGCCGGCTCAGGGGTCCAGGTATCCCGCTGGACGCACACCCGGAGATGTCAGTGGAGGTCGCTAGATTCGGCGACGGAACCTCGCCCGCCGCTCCCCCGGTGGGCGAGCGGCCAGAAAGGGAGGGGACACCATGAGCGACTACAGCATGAGCTACTACAGCACCGGCGGCGTCTTTGATGATGACGAGCCGTACGGGTACGAGGAAGAGCCCCAGCCACAGCAGAACGCGCCTCGGTCGCCGGGATTGCGAGCACACGTCAAAGCGATCACGGCGGAGAACCGGCAGTTGAAGAAAGAGCTGGAGGAGCAAAAGGCTGCCTTGATGGAGCTAATGGAGGGCGACAGCCCACAGGCTTCCAATGCCTATCCGAACTCCCGGCTTACACAGGCTGAGATCCTCCAGTTGACACGAATGCAGGAGGCCGGAGCCGTTGGCGTCGCGGCCCCAATGAATACTCAACTGGAGTTGATCTCTCGCATCCAGAACGCAACGAGTCCGCAGGAACTCATGGATTTCTTGCATTCGCAGGGGAATACGAACTCCACCCAGAGTTACCAGGGAATGGGGTACCAGTGACGGACACCGCCACTCGCGCAGTACCCGGTACGGATCTCTCCGGCGACCCGGGTCGCGAGGCGGGCTCACAGCCCATGCAGGGCCTGAAGGGGGGCTCGGCTGCCCCGTACTTCGCACAACCCCTCTCGGCTCCTAATACTGGCGCTCCGGCGCGAGACCTTGCCAATGCAACCGATGCCACGAGTCCGACCTCCGGGTACCTCTCGGGAGCGACGTGGACCTACACCGGCGGAGCCTGAGACTGTGCATCAGACTGTGCACGTCTGACCTGTCAGAAATTCACCCTCCGTACTAAGCCATGGCTCAGGCGTGAAGGTCTAACAGGGCAGAAGAAAAGCCCCTGGAGTCCCCAGGGGCTTTTTCGTTCCAGAAATACACCCGCAAATTATCGAGGCAAATTCGGAATTGAATTCTCGGGTGTTTCGGGACCGGGAATTGTCGACTTTGATCCATGCTGTCGCAAATGTGGGTGCATTTAGGGCCGTGTGCGCAATTGAGAGACGACTATCTGCGCACCCTCTGCGTACGCCCTATCAATGACCCTCATTCGGAGGCTGCTCGGCACGCCAGTCGATCCCCTCCCGATCGAGACGCGCCATTGCGCGAGTGATGGCCTCGGGGTTGCCGCGATTGCCTCGGTTCGGCACCGAAGTTTTCTTCTTTCCCTGCTCAGAGCGCTCGACGGACCTGCCGGTCCGCCTTTTCTTGTTGAAGAGGTCTGGCCGCTTCTTGCGAACCTGCTCGAAGTTGTATGCCGTATCCGCGCCTAGTTCGCGGATACGGGCGTTAGTGCGACGGATAGAAGCACTGGCCTGCCAGATCAGCAGGGTTAGCAACACTCCGGCCGTGAATCCTTGCCACCACTCAGGCATGATCGATTCCCTGACTTCTCCCGCGCGCAGTCCAGATGCGCGTCATGATCCGGAGCAGGTCCGGGTCGATCATTTCTACCTTGTCGGCATGGTCGCGGTGGGCGTACACATCCCACCCGGGACCGGAGTTGCTGAGTTCGTGGGCAACCACCACTGCGTCAGCAGGGTTAGTGATCACCTCGTCGCATGCGCGGCACACTCGTACGCTCGCGGTCATGAGACGTCGGCCTTCCGTCGGTGGCAGGCGCACGCGCACCGCCGCTGAAGCAAGATCCCGCCGCCGCCCGGGAGCGGGATGTCCGCCTGGTCGCACTGACCGTGAAGATCGCGGTATTCCGGCCTCTGGGCGACCGCACACTCTGCGCTCATGGTCTCCGTGTCAACGGTCGGCGCGCTCATGACGTCGCCGCCTGGTGGGATCGCATCTCGATGTTGAAATCCGTGACCTTGCTCAGGTCGCCGTTCTGACGCGCTTCTTCCCGTGCACGGACGAGCGCTCCGCAGACGTCGCACCCGGCAACCGGGGGCGGTTCGATCAGCGGCAGAGGGAGATCAATGGGGCCGGTCATCGTGGTCTTGACGTCCATGCCAACACCCTTGGCCACACCCTGTGTCCACCCCCATTCCCCGGCTGTAATCTCACCGTGGGATGGGTTCCCATCGGTTCAGCGATACGGGGTGCCATGACGACCGCGACGACTCCGATCGAACTGCCCGACTGGGCATGGGAGAAGGCCGAGATGCGCGAGGCTCTGCGCGCCCGGGACATCGGTCGTGTCTTCCGCTGCGTCCAGCAGTACGCGGGCGCCAGTCAAGGGCGAATCGGAACGGCCGTCGGCATGTCGCAGGCCCGAGTGTCCGAGATCTTGCATGGGCGGCGGGAGGTGGGGCGCCTGGACGTGATCGAGCGCATCGCCGATGGCCTGCGGATGCCGGATGACGCGCGCCACCTGATGGGGTTGGCGGCAAGCCGAGAGAAGCGCTCCGGCGGACCGGCGTTCGACCTCGCTGCGTTCCCCGAAGTCGTCCGGGTCTACGCCTCCCAGCACTCGGCTGCCGAGGAGATCCAGGAGCATGCCCGCAGCGCAAAGGAGATTGATGTACTCGCCGTGCGCGGTCTCGGTCTGATCGGACTCAACGACTCACTGCTGAGGGCGCATCTGACGCATGACCTGGGCGCCGGGGACGTGCGAGTGCGCGTCCTGCTTTTGGACCCGGACGGCCCCGCCCTTGTCCGTCGTGCGGCCGAAATCGGGGAGTCCGCCGAGTCGTTGGCGTCCGGCGTCCGGCTCGCTGAAGCGCGGCTGAGGGAACTGGTCGGCGCGTGCGACATCGGCGTCTGGCGGTACGCCATGTTGCCGACCTGGCGACTGATCCGGACCGACTCCACTCTGTTCGTCAGCGCTTTCGACGCAGGATGGGAAGGCCACGAGTCGGCTACGTACAAGATCATGGAAACACCCCATGGGCCCTTGTACCGGGGGTTCCGCAGGATGTTCGATGCGATCACCGACGGCGCGCAGCGCACGGTCTGACAAGAGAGGAACGCCCTGTGATCGAGGCCGAGTTGAAGGCCCGTGTGCACGCGCCAGAAGCAGTCATGCGGCGGCTCGACGAACGTGCCACGGCACGTGTCGAGGTCTATCAGGACAGCTACTACGACCGGCCGGACGGTTCACTGACGAAGGCCGACCAAGAGCTACGCGTGCGGACGGTCCATGGACCCGACGGCTTGCGGTCGCTCGTGACGTTCAAGGGCGCGACGGTCGACGAAGAGTCCGGCTCGAAACCTGAGTACGAGACCCGCGTCGCGGACTCCGAAGCGGCGCACGCGATCCTTCGGGGGCTCGGATACGCCCCAGTGATCGCCTTCTCGAAGCGGTGCCGAAATTACGACTTCGAGGCCCGGGGACGCCAGATGCTCGCGACCCTGGTTCGGGTTCCGGAGATCGATGGGACGTTCCTGGAGTTGGAGACCTTGACCAGCGAGGACGACGTTACGGCCGCACTGGACGATGTCCGTGCGGTGCTGGCCGAACTGGGCATCGAGGCAGACGATTTGACCCGGGAGCTATACACGAACGCGGTGGCCACGCAGCGCCAAGGGTGATCTCTGGGATTGAGCCTGAGGGGTCTGGGACGTATGCGCGGGGAGGGTTCATCCCTCCCTGTGGCGCCCCGGTTTAACACCCCTGGGTCATACCGGGTTAATTCTGCCTATTTCCCCCTCGTGTGGCTGACTCGCCAGTGCTGACCCCCGTGCGCCGCGCTGCGGTTCCGGCAGCGCGGCGGCACACGCCCGCCACGCAGGGCAGGGCAGTGCTCCGCGAGGGCAGGGATGCGCTCCTGCCTACCAACAACGAGAGGGCACGGAGAGTGCCAGCATCCCCGTGTTCATCAACGCCGAGCCGTTCATGCCCGACGTGGTGACCATGGACTAGGAGCGCGCCTTGAAGGCGTTGATGGTCGGCATGCCCACCTTCACGCCGAACGGCGTGGAGCCCTCCACGCGGGGTGCCAACGTGGTCGTCGGCACGCTCCGCCCGCATGCCTGCACGCCTCCGAGCGGGGCAGACTCCAGCTACGGGGCGTAGCGAAACAGCCTTTGCGTAACCCCTGTCGCGATCATGGCTCGATTCGCTTCAGTGAATCGCCCTGACCTGCGGGTTCCTTGATCACGCACTGCTCACTCTTGGTAACCCGTAGGTGGGCACTTGTCCACGGTCATGATGACGGTCCGCGCGGCTTCGGCGGCCTGTGCCATACGTCTCCCACCCCGAGTGGTCGGCTTCACGGCACGGCGGCGCCGTTGTCACCGCGCCGGCTCCCCACCATCGTATGGTCGATCGCCCCGGTGCGCTCCGCTACGCCCGAGACGGGGGCCTCAGGGGCGCGCGGAGCGCAACACGCAGAACTCGTTCCCCTCCGGATCCGCGAGCACCACCCACGACTGCTCGCCCTGCCCGATGTCCACGGTCCGCGCCCCCAGGGCCAGCAGCCGGATCACCTCGGCCTCCTGGTCGTCGGGCCGGAAGTCCAGGTGGAGCCGGTTCTTGACCGTCCGGCTCTCGGGCACCGGCACGAACAGCAGCCCGGGCAGGCGTTCCGGCGTCGGCCGGATCTCGAACTCGTCCGGTGCCTCGCCCACCACCACCCACCCGAGCGCCTCGGCCCACCAGCGCCCCAGTGCGACGGGGTCGGCCGAGTCCACCACTACCTGCTCCCACTCCAAGGTCATGCGGGCACCGTAGTGAAGACTGGGCCCGACGCACGTGACCGCACCACCGGGAGGCCACCGCATGACACGACCGATCACCGCCGGGGTCGACGGATCGGCGGAGAGTCTCGCCGCACTCGCCTGGGCGGGCCGGGAGGCCGTACGGCGGGGGCTGGCGCTGCGGGTGGCGCATGTCTGGCAGTACGAGGAGCACCGGGCGCTCGACACGGGGGACCGGGACACCCAGGACCGCTGGGTGCGGGACGCGGCGGCCGAGGCCGCCCGGACGCTCGCCGAACGCCACCCCGGCCTGGACGTCACCACCGACGTCATGGAGGGCGACCCCGTCGACACCCTGACCGCCGTCGCCGCCGACGCGGAACTGCTGGTGCTCGGCTCACGCGGCCACGGGCCCGTCGTCGGCTTCCTGCTCGGTTCCGTCGGCCAGCAGGTGATCGCGGACGCCGTACGGCCCGTCGTGCTCGTGCGCGCCGGAGACGAGCCGGCGGGGGAGGCCGCCGGGCACGAGATCGTCGTGGGCCAGCACGGAGACCCCGAGGACAGCGCCCCGGCGCTCGGCTTCGCCTTCGAGACGGCGGCTGCGCGTGGCGCCACCGTGCGGGCCGTACGGGCATGGACGCTGCCACCCGTGTTCGCCTACAGCCCCGGCTCCATGAAGCTGCTCGACGAGGCTGGCGGTCTGGAACCGTACGAGAAGAAGGGCCTGGCCGAGGCGCTTCAGCCGTGGCGGGAGCGCTTCCCCGACGTGCCCGTGGTCGAGCACGTGGAGATGGGCAGCGCGGGGCAGGTGCTGCTGTCGGTCGCAGGCCGGGCCCAGTTGATGGTCGTCGGGCGGCGCGCCCGCCGTACGGCGGTGGGCGCGCGGATCGGCTCGGTCGCGCACGGGGTGCTGCACCACGCGGAGTGCCCGGTGGCCGTGGTGCCCGCCCTCTGACCTCAGACGTCCTCGATGCGCACGGGGACACCCTTCTCCACCGAACTGATGGCCGCCACCGCGATCCTCAGCGCGGCGCGGGCGTCCTCACCGGTCGCGGACGGGGTACGCCCCGTGCGGACGCTGTCGGCGAAGTCGGCGAGCTCGGCGACGTACGCCTCGTGGAACAGGTCCTGGTCGTACGTGACGGTCTCGGCCGCGATGCCGTCCGCGCCGTAGGACGTCAGATGGGTGCGCCGGATGTCGCCCATCGTCAGCATGCCCGCCGAGCCGAAGACCTCGCCGCGCACGTCATAGCCGTACACCGCCTGGAAGTTGGCCTCGGCGGTGGCGAGGGCGCCGTTGTCGAAGCGGATCGTGACCACGGCCGTGTCGAGGAGGCCGCGGTCCTTGAAGTCGGGGCGGACCAGGGCGTCGGCCATGGCGAAGACCTCGACCGGTTCGGAGCCGGGGTTGAGGTAGCGCAGGGTGTCGAAGTCGTGGATGAGGGTTTCCAGGAAGATCGTCCACGGCGGGACGGTGGAGGGGTCCGCCAGCTTCGGGTCGCGGGTGAGCGAGCGCAGCAGTTGTGGGGTGCCGATCTCGCCCGCGGCCACCTTGTCGTGCGCGGCCCGGAACCCGGCGTCGTAGCGGCGGTTGAAGCCGACCTGGAGCGGTACGCCCGCCTCGGCGGCGGCCGCGATGGCGCGGTCGGCGTCCGTGAGGGTCGTCGCCATCGGCTTCTCGCAGTAGACGGCCTTGCCCGCGCGTGCCGCGGTCTCGACCAGGTCGGCGTGGGTGCGGGCCGGAGTCGAGATCACCACCGCGTCGATCCCCGGATCCGCGAACAGGTCGGCGATCTCCGTATACGCGGTGGGGCGGTCGAGCCGGTCGGACAGGCGCTGTGCGGCGCCCGGGGCAGGGTCGGCGACGGCGGCGAGGCGGACGCCGGGCAGTCGGCGGGCGAGGGTCTCGGCATGGAAGGAGCCCATGCGGCCCGCGCCCACCAGTCCTACGGCGAGGGGGAGTCGGTTGCTCATGGAGGTTCTCCGGTCAGAGGGTGAACGCGGTGCGGAAGCGGTCCAGGGCGCGTTCGCCGTCGCCGTCCGAGGCCCAGGCCTCCATCGCGACCGTGCCGTCGTAGCCGATGTCGGCGAGAGCGCGGGCGATCGCCGGGTAGTTGATCTCGCCGGTGCCGGGCTCCTGGCGGCCGGGGACGTCGGCCACCTGGATCTCGCCGATCAGGTCCAACTCGTGGGCGCGGCGGACCAGTTCGATGAGGTTCCCCTCGCCGATCTGGGCGTGGTAGAGGTCCAGGTTCATGCGCAGGCCCGGCCGGTCCACCGCCTTGACCAGGGCCAGGGTGTCGGCGGCCGTCGCGAACGGCACACCGGGGTGGTCGACCGCCGCGTTCAGGTTCTCCAGCGTGAAGGTGACGCCGGCGCTCTCGCCCAGCTCGGCGAGGCGGGTCAGGGTGCGGTGGGCGGCGATCCACATCGGGCCGGTGGGCTCGCCGGTCACCGGAACCACCGGCAGCCCCTCGGAGTCCAGGCCGGTGCCGTGCAAGTTGAGCCGGGGGCAGCCCAGTTGGTCGGCGGCCTTCACCGACTCCTCGGCGGTGCGCAGGAGTTCGGCGGCGCCCGCCTCGTCGGTGAGGCTGCCCCGGATGTAGCCCGTCATCGACGAGAACTCGGCCGGGGTCCGCGTGAGCGCGTCCAGGTCGTGCCGGGTCCAGTCCCAGATCTCGACCTGGAATCCGGCTTCGTGGATGCGCCGCGCCCGCTCGTGGATCGGCAGGTCCCGGAAGACCATCTCGGCACAGACCGCCAACGTGTACATGACTGCTCGCCCTCTTCTAGAACGTTCTAGATGGCAGTAGTACGCCACCGCCGGAACCGTGTGTCAAGAGTTCGCACGACATGTTTCTAGAACGTTGCAGGAACCCCCGGAGCAGCTACGATGCGCGGAACGAACAGCCCGTCCCGTTCCTCCGGAAGGACATCCGTGCCGGCCCCTCCCGCGCTCCCCGGCGGCAAGCGGCCCACCCTGGCCCATGTGGCGGCCCGGGCGGGCGTGTCCGTCGCGCTGGTCTCCATCGTGATGCGCGGGGCCTACGGCGCGAGCGCCACTACTCGTGAGCGCGTCCTCAAGGCCGCCGAGGAGATCGGCTACCGGCCCGACACCCGGGCCAGGGTGCTGCGCAGCAACCGCTCACGCCTGCTCGGCGTGCAGTTCGGGCTGCGCCACCCCTTCCACACCGACCTGGTGGAGGGCATCTACGCCGCCGCCGAACTCGCCGGCTACCAAATCGCGCTGAGCGCGGTCGCGCCCACACGCGGTGAGCGGCAGGCCGTGGAGGCGCTGCTCGCCGACCGGTGCGAGGCGCTCGTCCTGCTCGGCCCCGAGGTCCCGGCGGCCCGCCTCGCACAGCTCGCGACCCAGGTGCCGGTGGTCTCCGTGGCGCGGCGGCTGCGGCCCGCCCCGCCGGGCGTGGACGTCGTCCGCACCGACGACGAGGAGGGCGCCCGGCAGGCCGTGGACCACCTCGTCGCGCTCGGCCACCGCGTCATCGCCCACATCGACGGCGGCCGGGCACCCGGCGCCGCCGACCGCCGCCGCGGCTACCGCACCGCGATGCACCGGCACGGCCTCGACGACCACGTCCGTGTCCTGCCCGGCGGGCTCACCGAGGACGACGGCGCGCGGGCCGCCAGGACCCTGGTCGCGGAGCCCCCCCGGCCCGGCGCGGTCCTCGCCTTCAACGACCGCTGTGCCACCGGCGTCCTCGACACCTTCCTGCGGGCGGGCGTCACCGTCCCCGGCGAGATCTCCGTGGTCGGCTTCGACGACACCAGCCTGTCCCGGCTCGCCCACATCGACCTCACCACCGTCGCGCAGGACGTTCCGCGCCTCGCGGAACTCGCCGTCGGCCGCGCCATCGCCCGGCTGGACGGGGAGGAGGTCCCGGACCGCGAGCAGGTCGTCCGGCCCCGCCTGGTCGTCCGCGGCACCACGGCCGCCCCCGCCGCGGACTGAGCCGGGTCACTCCGGCGCGGCCGGCTCCAGGGTCTCGCGCACCTTCGGCAGGATGTTCTTGAGGTAGTCCTCGACCACCGTGTCCAGATCGATGTCGTGCTGGGCCCGCTCGGCCAGGTACCAGCGGTGTTCGAGCAGCTCGTGGTAGATCTCGGCCGAGTCCATCGACCCGCGCAGCTCCAGCGGTACGGCCCGCACGGTCGGCCGGAACACGTCCCGCACCCACCGGTGCGCGAGCACCTCGGGCCGGGCGGCGAGGGGATCGCCAGGGACGTAGTCGTCCTGGGTGGCCATCCAGCTCTCCAGGTCGTTGAGGAGCCGCCGGGCCTGGTTCTCCTCGGCGTCCAGGCCGGTCAGGCGCAGCAGTTGGCGCTGGTGGTGACCCGCGTCGACGACCTTGGGCACGAACGTGACCGTGTCGCCGTTGGAGGAGTGCTCGATCTGCATCTCGGCGACGTCGAAGCCGAGTTCGTTCAGGCGCCGGATCCGGCGTTCGATGAAGTGGTGCTTGCCCGCCGGGTACACCGAGACACGGGTCAGCTCCTCCCACAGCCCCTGGTAGCGGGCGCAGATCTCCCTGCCGAACTCGATCGGGTCGACGGACGGGTGCAGCGCCCCGGACGCCTCCAGATCGAGCAGCTCCCCGCTGATGTTCACCCGGGCGAGGTCGAGGTCGTAGTCCCGCTGTCCGTCGCTCAGCCTCGGGTGCAGATCGCCGGTCTCCGCGTCCACCAGATACGCGGCGTACGCGCCCGCGTCCCGCCGGAACAGTGTGTTGGACAGCGAGCAGTCGCCCCACGCGAACCCGGCGAGGTGCAGCCGCACCAGCAGCACGGCCAGCGCGTCCATCAGCCGGTGCATGGTGGCCGGGCGCAGCGTCGTCTCGAACATCGAGCGGTACGGCATCGAGCCGCCCAGGTGCCGGGTGATCAGCACCGGCTCCAGCGGTTCGCCGTCGGCGTCGGCCCGGCCGGTGACCACGGCGAGCGGATCGACGGCCGGGATGCCGAGCCGGTCCAGGTCGCGCAGCAGCTCGTACTCGCGCAGCGCGGGCCGCTCGGCCAGCTCCTTGACGGCTATGACCTCGCTGCCGGCGCGGGCGTAGCGCACGACGTGGCGGGAGATGCCGCGCGGCAGCGGGACCAGGTACTCGTCGGGCCACTCCTCCAGGGGAACGTCCCAGGGCAGCTCCAGCAGGAGGACCGGATGCTCCGGGTTGGTCGCGTTGATCTGCAGTGCCATGGGGTGACCTTAGATCGCGTGTTCGCGGGCGCGCCGTGCCGCCTCACGGACCGGACCGGTGTGCAGCGGGCCGTGACCGGGCAGCAGGGTGTCGGCGTCCAGTCCTTCGAGTATGTCCAGCGAGGCCACGGCACGGTCGCGCTCGTGATGGAACATGTCGGGCAGCAGCTGCGGTCCCTTGATCCGCGAGGTGGGGTGGCCGCTCACCAGGGCGTCCCCGGAGATCACGATCCCGCGGTCCGGGAGATGGAAGACGCAGTGCCCGCTCGTGTGGCCGGGGGTGTGCACGGGGACGGGCCGGCCGGGCAGGTCGAGCGGGCCCGCACCCGCGAATGCCTGGGGAACGGCGACGGGATGCTGCTCGGTGCCTCCGACACGGATCGTGTGCACCATCCACGGTAGGACTCCCGGACGCCAGACGTTCCTCAAGACGTCCCCGACGGTCACCTGTTGGAGGAACTCCCGCCGCGCGTGCGGCACTTCGGCCTCGTGCAGGTATACCGGGGTGCCGTAGGTGTCGCGCAGATACTCCGCCGAACCGAGGTGGTCGTTGTGGGCGTGGGTGATCAGCACCGCCGCGACCGACTTCGGTGAACTCCCCACCTGCTCGAGGGAGTCGAGCAGGAGCTGACGGTCCCCCGGGTATCCGGTGTCCACCAGGGTGGCGCTGTCGCCGTCGGTGAGGATCACCCAGTTGGTGTTGTTGCCGTGCACCAGATAGGTGTTGTCGGCGACTTGGCGTACTTCTGCCCGCATGATCGTCCCTTGCCCGGTGGTGCAGTTCGGGGTCCAGCCAACCAGACGCCTACGGTCCCGGCGCGGGCGGGGGAAGCCGCCCCCGGCGCCGTCCGCCGGGGGCGGCCCCCGCGTGCGTTCCGAAGCGGCCGCCCTTCCGCCTCAGTGCACGCCGTGCGGGCGGAACTGCACGCTGATGCGCGGTCCCGCGGCGCGGGTGGTCTTGGGGACGCTGTGCTCCCAGGTCCGCTGACAGGAGCCGCCCATCACGATCAGGTCGCCGTGCCCGAGCGGGCGCCGCAGCGACTCGCCGCCGCGCAGCGGACGCAGCAGCAGATCGCGGGGCGCGCCCACGGAGAGGATCGCCACCATCGTGTCCTCGCGGGCACCCCGCCCGATCCGGTCGCCGTGCCAGGCGACACTGTCCCGGCCGTCCCGGTAGTAGCAGAGCCCGGACGTGCTGAACGGCTCGCCCAACTCCCGTGCGTAGTACGCCGAGAGAGCGTCCCGGGCCTCGGCCAGCACCGGGTGCGGCAGCGCGTCGTCCGCGCCGTAGTAGGCGAGCAGTCGCGGTACGGCCACCACCTGGTCGTACATCTGACGGCGCTCGGCGCGCCACGGCACCTCGGCGGCCAGCTCCTCGAACAGGGCGTCCGCGCCGCCGAGCCACCCGGGAAGCACGTCGATCCAGGCGCCGAGCCCCAGTGCCGTACGGCGGATCCCGTCGAGGGGGCCGAGGCGGAGCTGGTCGGTCTGGTCGAAGAGCGAGGCCTGGAGGTGGTGCGCGGTCATGGGACCAGCGTACTCCTTATTCGAATATCTGTTCCAATATGAACCCGGCTCTTTTGATGCATCGATGTATCGGATACATTCGCGTATCGAACGGAGGTCCGGGCATGGTGACTGAGGTGACGCCCAAGCGTGTGACCAGGCGCCGTGTCCGTACGCGGGCCAACCTGCTGGCCGCCGCGTTCGCGGTGTTCGCCGCCAAGGGATACGGCCGGGTCTCCATCGAGGAGGTCTGCGAGGCCGCCGGGTACAGCAGGGGCGCCTTCTACTCGAACTTCGACAGCCTGGACGAGCTGTTCTTCGCCCTCTACCAGGAGCGGGCCGAGCTGATCGCGGACCAGGTGTCCGGTGCCTTCGCCCTCGACGGACCGGACCTCGACGTACCGGCCGCCGTGGACCGTGTCACCGACGTGCTCCTCCTGGACCTGGACTGGCTGCTGGTCAAGACGGACTTCCTGGTGCACGCGGCCAGGAACCCGGCCGTCGCGGAGAGCCTGCTCGACCACCGGGCGCGGCTGCGCGCGGCGATCGCCGATCGGCTCGCCCGCGCGGCCGGCCGGTTCGCACTGCCCGCCGTGCTCGACCACGTCGACAGCGCCGCCCACGCGGTGATCGCCGCGTACGACGGAGTCACCACCCAACTGCTGCTGGACAAGGACGTGGAGCACGCCCGTGTCTGGCTCAAGCAACTGCTCACCGCGCTGCTGACCGACGGCAGTCGCGCTCTCGATTGAGAAAGGCAACGGTCGCCATGGATGCGGACGTCATCGTCGTCGGAGCCGGTCTGGCCGGTCTGGTCGCGGCCCATGAACTGACCAGCCAGGGACGCCGGGTCGCGCTCGTCGACCAGGAGAACGCGGCCAACCTCGGCGGCCAGGCGTTCTGGTCCTTCGGCGGGCTGTTCCTCGTCGACTCCCCGGAGCAGCGCCGCCTCGGCATCAAGGACTCCTTCGACCTCGCCTGGAGTGACTGGCAGGGCAGCGCCGGCTTCGACCGCGTCGACGACGAGGACGCGTGGGCGGTGCGCTGGGCGCGCGCCTACGTCGAGTTCGCGGCCGGTCAGAAGCGGCCCTGGCTGGAGAGCCACGGCATCAAGCTGCTGCCCACCGTCGGCTGGGCGGAGCGCGGCGACCTGCGCGCCCACGGACACGGCAACTCCGTCCCGCGCTTCCATGTCACCTGGGGCACCGGCACCGGAGTCGTCGAACCCTTCGTGGACTACGCCAGGCAGGCCGCCCGCGACGGGCTCCTCACCTTCTACCACCGCCACCAGGTCGACGAGTTGGTCGTGGCGGAGGGCGAGGCACGCGGCGTACGCGGCACCGTCCTCGCCGAGGACGACTCGGCCCGGGGCGTCTCCTCCAGCCGCGAGGCGATCGGCGAGTTCGAACTCACCGCGCAGGCCGTCGTCGTCACCACCGGCGGCATCGGCGCCAACCACGACATCGTCCGCCAGTACTGGCCCGAGCGCCTCGGCACCCCGCCCGCCGAGATGATCACCGGTGTCCCCGCCTACGTCGACGGCCGGATGCTCGACATCAGCGCCGAGGCGGGCGTACGCCTGGTCAACCGCGACCGCATGTGGCACTACACCGAGGGCCTGCAGAACTGGAACCCGGTCTGGCCCGGCCACGGCATCCGCATCCTGCCCGGCCCGTCCTCCCTCTGGTTCGACGCCCTCGGCCGCCGCCTGCCCGACCCGTGCCTGCCGGGCTACGACACCCTCAACACCCTCAAGTACCTGCGGACGACAGCGGACTTGGCGGACCACGACCACTCCTGGTTCATCCTCACCCAGAAGATCATCGAGAAGGAGTTCGCGCTCTCGGGCTCCGAGCAGAACCCCGACATCACCGCCAAGGACAGGAAGGCGGTGCTGCGCGACCGGCTGCTCGGCAAGGGCGCCCCGGGCCCGGTGGACGCCTTCCTGCGCAAGGGCGCGGACTTCGTGACCGCCGGCAATCTTGAGCAACTGGTCGAGAAGATGAACCAGTTGACCGACAAGCCGCTCCTGGACGCGGCCGTGGTGCGGCGCCAGATCGAGGCCCGCGACCTCCAGATGGCCAACCCGTACAGCAAGGACTCCCAGATCCAGGGCATCCGCAACGCCCGCCGCTACATCGGCGACCGCCTCGGCCGCGTCGCGACCCCGCACCGCATCCTCGACCCGGCGGCCGGCCCCCTGATCGGCGTCAAGCTGCACATCCTGACCCGCAAGACCCTCGGCGGCATCCAGACCGACCTCGACTCCCGCGCGCTGGCCGCCGACGGAAAGCCGATCGGCGGGCTCTACGCGGCGGGCGAGGTCGCCGGCTTCGGCGGCGGCGGGGTGCACGGCTACAACGCCCTCGAAGGCACGTTCCTCGGCGGCTGCCTCTTCTCGGGCCGTGCGGCGGGACGCGCGGCGGCGAAACAGACAGCCTGACCGAGCCGTGCCAGGGCCCGTCTCCTCACCCCTCCAGGAGGCGGGCCAGCACCGAGGCGTGACTCTCCTGCGGCGACCTGACCGCCGTGACCAGGGTCACCGGCCCCATCCGGACCAAGTTCCGCAAGGTGTGCAGGAGTTGAGCCGCCTCGGGATCGGCGAGCTCCGCCTCGTAGCGGCTGCCGAACTCGTCGTAGGACCCCTCGCCCGCGTGGTACCAACGGCGCAGTTCGGTCGACGGGGTCAGGGCCTTGGGCCACTCGTCCACCCGGGCCGCCTCCTTGGACAGGCCGCGCGGCCACAGCCGGTCGACCAGGACGCGCACACCGTCCTCGGGCTCGGGCGGATCGTAGACACGGCGCACTCGGACGGTCACGGGCGGGGCTCCCTCGGGTGGCGGTGATGCGGTGAGCCTACGTCCGGACGGGGCGACGCGGCGCAACTCGACCTGCGGGGCGAGGCAGGACGCACCCCGCTTGCCGCCGACGCCCCGACCTGGATCTTTCGCCGGCCGCGCGCACCTGCGGGCGATCGCGCCGGCGCATGGGTAGTGTCCGCCCCGACGCACCGGGCCCGCACTACCGCGGTCCGCCAGAAGGAGGACGACCATGGCAGATCGTGGGCAGGCGGGAGCGCCGGACGAGGCGTCCGCGGCGGGGCCGCCGGAGACGCGACCGGCGAGCGCGCGGGACGCGGTGCGGCTCGCGGTGGTGATCGGTGCGCTCGGAGTGGTCTTCGGGGACATCGGGACCAGCCCGATCTACACCCTCCAGACCGTGTTCAGCCCGGGCGACCCGCACCCGGTCCCGGTCAGCACCCAGAACGTGTACGGGGTGGTGTCCCTGGTCTTCTGGTCGGTGATGGTCATCGTCACGGTCACCTATGTCCTGCTGGCGATGCGCGCCGACAACGAGGGTGAGGGCGGCATCATGGCGCTGATCACCATGGTGGGGCGCTGGAGTTCGCAACGGGGCCGGCGGGCCGCCGGAGCGCTGACCGCGCTGGGTATCTTCGGCGCGTCGCTGTTCTTCGGCGACAGCATGATCACGCCGGCGATCTCGGTACTGTCCGCGGTCGAGGGGCTCAAGGTCGTCGAGCCGTCGCTGGACGACGCGGTCGTGCCGATCACCGCGGTGATCATCGTCCTGCTGTTCCTGGTGCAGCGCCGGGGGACCGCGGCGGTGGGCCGGGTGTTCGGGCCCATCATGATCCTCTGGTTCCTCGCGATCGGCGCGTGCGGCGTCGTGGGCATCGCCGACCACCCGGCCATCCTCCGGGCGCTGTGGCCGAGTTACGCGCTCGGCTTCCTCTTCGGCCACTTCGGCACCGCCTTCTTCGCGCTCGCCGCGGTGGTGCTCGCGGTCACCGGCGCGGAGGCCCTCTACGCGGACATGGGGCACTTCGGCCGCCGGGCCATCACACGCGGCTGGCTGTTCCTCGTCTTCCCCGCCTGCGTCCTGAGCTACCTCGGCCAGGGCGCCCTGATCCTCGCCGACTCGTCCAACATCAGCAGCCCGTTCTTCCTCCTCGTGCCCCACTGGGGGCGGTGGCCGATGGTCCTGCTCGCCACCGCGGCCACCGTGATCGCCTCACAGGCGGTCATCACCGGCGCCTACTCGGTCGCCTCCCAGGCCGCCCGGCTCGGCTATCTCCCGAGGCTGCGGATCGCGCACACCTCCGAGTCCACCATCGGCCAGATCTACGTCCCCTGGATCAACTGGCTGCTCATGGTCTCCGTCCTCACCCTGGTCTTCGCGTTCCGCAGTTCCGCCGCTCTGGCCTTCGCGTTCGGCATGGCGGTCACCGGCACCATCACCATCACCACCCTGCTGTTCTTCTACGTCGCCCGCGCGAAATGGGGTACGCCCGTGTGGCTGATCGCCACCGGCGCGACCCTGCTGCTCTCCGTCGACCTGCTGTTCGTGGCGGCCAACCTGACCAAGCTCGTCCACGGCGCGTGGCTGCCGCTGCTGATCGGCATCACCGCGTTCACCGTCATGACCACCTGGCAGCGCGGCCGTGAGGTCGTCACCGCGGAACGGGCCGAGCACGAGGGTTCGTTGCGCGAGTTCGTCGACCAACTCCGCAGCGGGGAGCGGCCGGTGCTCCAGGTCCCCGGCACCGCCGTGTTCCTCAACCGGGGCAAGCAGACGGCGCCGCTTGCCATGCGGGCCAACGTGGAGCGCAACCACGTACGGCACGAGCAGGTCGTGATCCTCTCCATCGAGACCGAGACGGTGCCTCGCGTCCCGGCCGACCGGCGGGTCGTCGTCGACGGCCTCGGCTACGGCGACGACGGGATCGTCCACGTCACCGCCCGCTTCGGCTACATGGAGACACCGGACGTACCCGGCACCCTCGCGCTGCTCGACCCGGCCGACACGGAGGGGCCGTTGCTGCTCGACGACGCGTCCTACTTCCTGTCGACGATCGAACTCCGGCGCGGCCCGGCACCGACGATGGCGCCCTGGCGCAAACGCCTGTTCATCGCCACCTCCCACATCACGGCCGACGCCGCCGAACACTTCGGCCTGCCCCGCGACCGGACGATCATCATGGGCTGGCACATCGAGGTGTAGCCGCGCGGCCGGATGACCGGGCGGCGCCGGGTCGCCGGCCGAGGAGCCCGTGCGAGCGCAAGCCGCTGACCTGCGGCGATGGAAATCTTCGAGGTCCCCTGCAGGCCGGCGGCATAGGCTCGGAGGCATGACGACCTCACTTGCCGGCAGTGCGTTCGACTCGCTCCATCTCGATGCCGTACGTGACCAGGAGGCGCTGCGCCGGGTCTACGAACTCCCCCGTGACGCGGCCGTACGCAAGCAGATGACCGAACTCACCGAGCAGACGCGGCGGTTGATCGGCTGCTCCTCGCTGGTCCTGGTCGCCAGCGCTGACGCCGAGGGCAACTGCGACGTCTCCCCACGCGGCGGCCCCGCCGGATTCGTGGCCGTCCTGGACGCACGGACGGTGGCGATACCGGACGCGACCGGCAACAAGCGTCTGGACACCCTGCAGAACGTCGTGGCCACCGGACGGGCCGGGCTGCTGTTCGTCATCCCGGGGCGGACCACGACGCTCAGGGTGAACGGCCGGGCCGTGGTCTCCACCCGCCCGGACCTGCTGTCCCAGCTGACCGCCGTGGGCAAGCCACCGGCCAGCGCACTGGTCGTGGGGATCGAGGAGGTCTACCCGCACTGCCCCAAGTCGCTGCTGCGCAGCGGGGCCTGGAAGCCGGAGCAGTGGCTGCCTGCGGACGCCCAGCCGACCTCGGCCGAGGTGACACTGGCCCAACTGCGGATGCCGGAGCTGACGATCGCCGACATCGAGCAGTCGGAGGCGGACGCCCTCAAGTACCGGTACGAGTAGCCGGCCGGATCCCCTGGCCGACACGTCCCGGGATCACTCGCTTCGGTCCCGCCCTGCCGCGCGCGAGAGAACCGCGGCCGAGGCCGGGGACGCCGACCGTACGCCGGAGACGTGCCCGCGCACCCGCCCGGGCCGCCCGTGGTCGTGGCCCTACAGACGACGCACCGCCACTGACCCGGTCCCGCGTCACTCGGGCGCGTCCCGCAACGGCCGCGCCTCCGCCGACGTCACCACCGCCCCGGCCCGCACATCGTGCAGGACGTGCGCCAGCACCTCCGCTCCCCGCACCACGCGCGGCCCGGGGCGGTTGAAATACGCCGGCCCGTCCAGCACCCACACGCGATTCGCGCGTACGGCGGGCAGGTCGTCCCATCCCGGCAGCCGGGTCAGCAAGTCCCGTTCCCGCAGGGTCCGTTCGGGCGGGAAGCCGCACGGCAGCACGAGGACGACATCCGGTCGCGCCTCCTGCACGGCCTCCCACGTCATGGGCTTCGTGTGCTCGCCGGGGGCGGCGAGGAGCGGCTCGCCCCCGGCGTACGCGATCTGCTCCGGGACCCAGTGCCCGGCGGGCCACAACGGATCCAGCCACTCGATCGCCACCACCCGGGGACGGACGCGCCCGGCGACCGAGGCGCGGACGTGGTCCAGCCGCGCCCGCAGCTCGGCCCGCCGCCGCTCGGCACGCTCCCGCACCCCGAGCACCTCGCCGACCGTGACCAGACAGTCCAGCACGTCGTCCAGCGTGCGTGGCTCCAGACTCAGCACACGGGTGTCCGCGTCCAGCAGCCGCACCGTCCGGCTGACCCTCTCGTACGACACCGCGCAGACCTCGCACAGGTCCTGCGTGAGCACGACGTCGGGGCGCAGGGTCGCCAGCGCCTCGGTGTCCAGCGTGTAGAGCGAGGAGCCGGAATGCGCCGAGCCGCCCACCGCGTCGGAGATCTCCCGGCTGGTGAGCCGGTCCTGATCGAGGTCCGCACCGGTCACCACGGGGACGGCGGCCACCTCACGCGGCGGCCAGTCGCACTCGTGGGTGCGGCCGACCAGCCGCGCGGACAGCCCCAGTTCGGCGACGAGGTCGGTCGCGGCGGGCAGCAGGGAGACGATGCGCATGCCGCGACCCTACGACTCGGACGCCGGCGTCGGACGTCGGTGTCAGACGCCCCAGCGGACGGCGATCGTGTCGCCCACGTTGATCACCTGCTGTCGGCTCGCACCGGCGAAGGCGGCGCCGTCGACACTGAACTTCCAGGTCCCGGAACCGCTGTTGGCCTTGCCGTTGAGCGTGGTGATCGTGCCCGTGCCGGACGACGGGGTCACGCCGGTCACACAGCCCGAGGGGGTGGCGGCACTGGTCGCCGCGTCGAGGACGGCGCCCAGTGTCGTCGTGGTGCCGGTCGGGGTGAGCGCCACCGAGCACACCGTGAGGTTGCCCGCGCCGTCGTCCACGGTCAGCGCCAGCTTCGTCGCCGTACCCGAAGTGAAGGCCGACTGGCCGACCCACCGGGGCGCGCCGGACGTCACCGGCGTCGGCGGAACGGCGGTGAAGCCGCCCCCAACCACCGCGCGCAGCCCGTCGATCGACGCGTAGGCCGACGGACTTGTGTCGCTCGGCAGGTACTTGAAGCCGCCGCCCGGGTTGAACTGCTGGGCGATGAGGAAGTCGACCGGTGTCTTGCCCTGGGCAGTGAGGAAGTCCCCGGTCTGCGGGTTGATGCCGCAGGCGTTGAGACCGGAGACGGCCCAGCCGTTGGAGTCGGTGTTGACGCCGAACAGGGCGTTGAACGCGCCGCTGGCCGCGATCAGTTTGCTCTTGAGGAACGCCTTGGCCTGCACGACATCGGTGTCCGTGTTCGGCACTCCCGACACGCACAGGGCCGCCATCGCCGCCCCGGTCATGTCGATGTCGCTCGCCGCCGCGAGCTGGGTCGCGTCGCCCTCGGCCTTGCTGTAGTTCCAGCCGCCGTCGTTGTGCTGGTTGGCGCGGACCCGGGTGACGATCGCGTCGCGCAGCGCCTGCGGGACACGGATCTGACCCGCCGTCGTCCTCGCGCCGTTCAGGGCGAGCGCGGCGAAGACGGTGCCGTTGAAGTTGGCGGACGGCCCGAAGTAGCCGGTCTCCGCGGTCTGCCAGTAGCCGTAGATGTCGGCGACGAGGTTGCGGGAGGCGGACACCCGGGCGGGGTCGATCCCCGCCGCGTTCGCGTTGAGCGTGGCCCGTTCGTAGTCGGTGACCACCGGCGAGGCCGAGGGCCAGGCGCTCGCGGACAGCAGATCGCGGTAGACGGCTCTCGCGTTCTTGGTCGTGTCCCCGCCCGGGGTGACGTCCACGGCGGCGGTGCCGGCGGCGGCGAGCGCGCTGAACGCCCACTCGTTGGACAAGCCCGATCCGGCGTACGAACCGTCCGCCGCCTGAAGGGACTTGAGGTACGCGACGCCGTTCGTCTTCGAGGTGGCGAGCTGCGCCGGGGTGGCGGTCGCCGCCGCCGGCAAGGTGGTGAGCGCGAACGCGCCGAGTGCTGCTGTCGCGGTGAGGACGCCGCGACGGAGGGCAACGGTACGGGACATGGCCTGCTCCTGGGATGAGGGACGCCGACCGGGCCCGCGCCGGGGCCCTGACGGGCTGCGCGGCAGCGGGCGTGGCCGGTGTCCGAAACGCGTGGACCGGCTACCAAAAGTGCTTCGCCGCCTGGGCATTCGGGCTCGGGACGACCCCCTGCCGTCCCACACCGCTGCGCGTCAGCCCCGGAGTCTCACCAGGTTCCCCCACTCGGCAGTGCGGGACGGTACTCGACCGGCAACCCCGTCGCCACCGGCGCTTCGGACAACCCGCGAGGTGACCTGTGCCCCACCTTGACGCTCCCTGTGAATCATGTTCAAATCCGGCTGATACGCAACAAGTTCCAGGGGAAGCCGGTCGAAACCCGGCGCTGACCCGCAACCGTAGGCCCGGCACCGCCGGGCGAGCCGGAATGCCTGGAGCGTGTTCATCAGCAACAGACGCCGTCGCGGACTACGGCGTGGTGCGACCGCCTTCCAGGCGCGGGGAACTCCCCTCGCCACGGGGGCCCTCAGCCACGTTCCCGCCCGCGACGGGCAGGCGACGAGGGGGCCACCGTGGGGACCGAAGTGCGACAGGACAGCCGTACGGGCACAAGACCCGGACCCCTGGCGGCACTTGCGTCGGCACTCCTCGTCCTGCTCGCCGCCTGCGTGACGTTCCTCACGACAACTCCCGCAGCCGCAGACCCGATCGGCGACTGCACCGCCACCAAGGGCGCCGTCGTCGCCGTCGACCTCGGTCCCTTCGGCGGCACGGTCGAACGCGGCTGCGACACCACCCCGACCACCGGCTACGACCTCCTCCACGACGGCGGCTTCACGACCACCGGCACCCAGCACGACGGCCCCGGCTTCATCTGCCGTATCGGAAAGGGCACTTCGGGCACGCAGTACCCCACGCCGGACAAGGAGTCCTGCGTCCTGACCCCGCCGGCCACCGCCTACTGGTCCTACTGGACCGCCTCGCCCGGCCAGGACGACTGGAGTTACAGCCAGTACGGCGCGATGGACCGCAAACTCAAGGACGGTGACGTCGACGCCTGGGTCTACGGCGGTACCGACATCGGCGGCAGTACGGGCAGGCCCACCTTCAATCCGGACGACGTACGCGCGGGCGGCAGCAGCACCCCCGACCCGGGCAACTCGCCCACCGGCGCCCCCGGGAACGTGGACGTGACCGCCGCCGCGAAGTGGCTGTCGTCCCAACTCACCGACGGCGAACGGATCGTGGACGACGGCGCCGACGCGCCCAACTACCTCCTGACCACCGAGACCGCCTACGCACTGGCCGCCGCGGACGGCGGGAGCGCCACCCTCGACAAGATCAGCGCGCTCCTGGCCGCGCACACCGACGCCTACGCCTACCCGGCGGGCAAGGACCAGGCCCCCGACGCAACTGCCGCCGCCCGCCTGGCACTTCTCGCCGAGATCACCGGGAACGACCCGGCCCGCTTCGGCGGCCACGACCTGATCGGCGACCTGACGGGCAACGTCTGCGCGGCGGGCCCGGAGTCCGGTGAACCCACGCCCGGCTGCACCGCGAAGGGCGACTTCCGCGACGCGACCTACACGGACGGCCAGGCCCTGTCCGTACTCGCTCTGCTGCGAGCCGGAACCACGCCACCGGCGGCCACGCTCGCCCGCCTGACGCAGGTCCAGTGCGCGGACGGCGGCATCACCGGCATCCTCATCCGCCCCGGCGAGTTCTGCGACGGCGACCCGGCCACCACCGGCCTCGTGGCCCTCGTCCTGCGGAAGGCCGGCGGCCACGACGACGCGGTCACCAAGGCGCACACCTACCTCGGCAAGGCACAGCGCGCGGACGGCGCCTTCCCCGGCTACACCGGTTCGACGACCGGCAGCGTCGCGGCGACCGCGTATGCCGCCGAGGCCCTGCGCGCACTGGGCGACACCGACCGCGCCGACGCGGCCGTCGGCTGGCTGTCGAGGCAGCAACTCGACGGCGGGGGCTTCGGGTTCGAGGAGGGCGCCACCGACCCGGCGCTGTATCCGACACCGCCGGCCGTACTCGCCGGAGCGCTCACCGACCTGACCGTCCTGACGACGAAGCAGACCGAACCGCCGACCAGCGCACCGCCCATCAGCACACCACCCACGACAGACCCCGGCGCCGGCCCCGACCTCAAGAAGGGCGTCGCCTACCTCACCGACGCCGCCCACCTCAAGCAGGGCCAGTACTACACCGCCGGTCCCGGCACCTCCCGCGCCGACTTCGGCCTGAGCATCGACGGCGCCTACGCGCTCGCCGCGACCGGTCTGAACAACGCCAAGCTGCGCGGCATCGTGGACTTCCTCGACCACGGCGGCAAGGACGGCGAGGGCCGCACGGTCGACGACTGGACGGGCACCGGCACTGCGTACGCGGCGGGCGGCTCCATCGGCAAGACGGCCTTGCTCGCCGAGGTGGTGGGTCGCGATCCGCGTGACTTCGGCGGCGAGGATCTCATCGCCGCACTCGACAAAGCGATCTGCGCCAAGCCGAGTACCGCACCGGACCGTTCTTGCGCGGCCAAGGGCGCCTACTCCTACGCCCCTTCGGTGTTCGCCCAGTCCCTGGCCGTCATGGCGCAGTCGCGCGCCGGGGAAAAGACCGAGGAACCGCTCGCCTACCTGGAGAGCCTCCAGCACAGCAACGGCGCGTGGCCCAGCCTGATCCCGGCCACGGGAGACTCCGACGTCGACTCCACCGCGATGGCTGCCATGGCCCTGGACCTGGCAGGCGGCGACAAGGCGGAACAGGCTGCCGACAAGGCCCTCGCCTGGATCGCCTCCAAGCAACTGGCCGACGGCGGCTTCCCGGGAGCGGCGGGCGACTCCGTCAACTCGGCCGCCCTCGCCGTACAGGCGCTGTCCCTCGATACCGGGACATACGCCCAACAGGTCGCGCGGGCACGGACGTTCCTCGCCGGGCAGCAGAACTCCGACGGTGGCTTCAACGTGGCCAAGGAAGGCCAGCGGGGCTCCGATCTGCGGGCCTCCACCCAGGCCGTGGGCGGTACGACGGGCATCTCCTTCGGTGAGTTGACGCGTGACCTCAGCGGGACGTCGCCGCAGCCCACCCCGAGCGCGAGCGCGAGTGCGCCCGACATCGTGACCCCCGGGGACACCGGCGGCACGGGAACAACGGGAGGCACCGGTGGGGGAGGCCTCGCTGCCACCGGGGTGCGGGTGGGGGCTCTCGCCGGGATCGCCGCGCTGCTGGTGCTCGTCGGCTGGCGCACGGTCGTGGTCGCTCGCCGCCGGACCGCTGCCGGAGGCCCGCGGTGACATCAACACGCCTCAGGAGAAGGGCCGTTCATGGCATCGCCGCACTCGGTCTGACAGCCGCCGCCTTCGCCGCGACCACCGCTCCGGCCGCCGCCGACCCCCAGCCCATGGGCCGCTGCACCACCACATCCGGGGCGGTCCTCGCCGTCGACTTCAGCCACTGGGGCGGCCCGATCCTCCGCTCGTGCGGTACGACACCCACCACCGGGTACGAGCTGCTCAACCAGGGCGGTTGGAGCACGACCGGTACCGGCCACGACGGGCCCGCCTTCATCTGCCGTATCGGATACAGCGGTTACCAGAGCGGCAGGCAGCACCCGACGCCGAGCCAGGACGACTGCGTGCTCACGCCGCCCGCGTCCGCGTACTGGTCGTACTGGCACGCCGACCCGGGCGCGCGCACCTGGCAGTACAGCCAACTCGGCGCCATGCTCCACAGACCGAGGCCCGGCAGCGTCGACCTGTGGATCTTCGGCGGCACGAACGTCGAGGGCACCGAGGGCCGCCCCACGGTCACCCCCGACCGACTCCGCGCCCACAACACCCAGCCGCAGGGCGACGCGAGCAGACCCGCCTCCACCGCCAAGCCATCCACCCTCACTCCCGGCGTCAACACCGGCCCCGCGCCCGAGAGTTCGCAGAATCAGCCGGTGGAGTCCGCCTCGGCCAAGCCGAAAGCGAAGCCCGAGCCGACCGACAAGAGCCAATCTCCGACCCCTTCGGCGAGTCCCACCGACACATCGCAGGCAGCCTCCGTGCCGAGCCCCGGCGGCGACATCGTCGACGCGGTGCCCGCCGCCGACGCCCGGCACGACTCGGGCTCGCTCCTCCCCGTGACCGGCGGTCTCGGGCTCGTCGCGATCGTCGCCGGGGCGGCGGTGTTCGCCGCGCGCCGACGCCGTCGTACCGAATGATTCCCGTGGCCCGCACCGGAGTTGAGGCGGCCCCGCCCAGGTCCGGTCGCGCGCCGGACCCGGGCGGCCGGCGCCTGCCGCGCACCCTGCACCCCGTGGCCTGGTGGATCTGGGCGCTCGCCCTGGCCACCGCCGTCAGCCGCACCGCCAACCCGCTGCTGCTGCTCCTCGTCCTGGCCGTCCTCGGCTATGTCGTGACCGCCCGCCGTACCGAGGCGCCCTGGGCGCGAGGCTTCAAGTACTACCTCTACCTGGCCCTCACGGTCGTCGCCGTCCGGGTCGTCTTCCGGGCCGTGTTCGCCACCGGCATCACACCCCGCGACCACTTCCTCTTCTCCCTGCCGCACCTCCCCACCCCCGACTGGTACGCAGGCATCCGGATCGGCGGCCCGGTCTCGCTGGAGGCCCTGCTGTCCGCCGCCACCGACGGACTGCGGCTGGCCTGCATGCTGTGCTGCGTCGGCGCCGCGAACACCCTCGCCAACCCCAAACGCGCCCTGCGCGTCCTGCCCGGAGCCCTCCACGAACTCGGCGTCGCCGTCACCGTCGCCATCAGCGTGGCGCCCCAACTCGTGCAGAGCGTCCAACGCGTCGCCCGCGCCCGCCGGTTGAGAGCGGGACGCGCGAAGGGGCTGAAGGCGCTGCGCGGGATCGTGGTCCCCGTCCTGGAGGACGCGCTCGAACGCTCGCTGCGGCTGGCCGCCGCCATGGACTCCCGCGGCTACGGCCGGGCCGGCACCGCCACCGCCAACTCCCGCCGTCTCACCGGGGCGTTGATGCTGCTCGGCATGTGCGGACTCTGCGCCGGCGCCTACGGGCTGCTCGACGCGACCGCACCGCGTTTTCTGGGCCTGCCCGCCATGGCGTCGGGTGCCCTGCTGTGCGTGGCGGGACTACGGCTCGGCGGGCGCCGGGTCACGCGGACCACCTACCGGCCCGACCCGTGGCGACTGCCCGAGTGGGCCGTCGCCGGGAGCGGTGTGCTGTCCGCCGTCCTGCTGTTCGGCAACCTCGGCTACAACGCGGCGGAGCTCAACCCCTCCATCTATCCGCTGAGTTGGCCGACCCTGCCCCTGGTGCCGACCGCCGTGATCCTGCTCGCCGGAACGGCCGGATTCATCGCACCCCCGACCGGCCCCGAGCGGAGAGGCCACGCCTCGTGATCACCTTCGACCAGGTCACCGTCCAGTACGACGACACGGCCGAACCCGCCCTGCGTGACATCGACTTGACGATCGAGGAAGGCGAACTCTGCCTCGTCATCGGCCACACGGGCGTCGGCAAGTCCACGCTCCTCGGCGCCGTCAACGGACTCGTACCGCACTTCACCGGCGGCACCCTCTACGGCCGGGTCGTCGTCGACGGCCGCGACACCGCCCATCACCCGCCCCGTGAACTCGCCGACGTCGTGGGCGTGGTGGGCCAGGACCCCCTGGACGGCTTCGTCACCGACACCGTCGAGGAAGAACTCGCCTATGCCATGGAGCAGTTGGCGATCCCGCCCGCCACCATGCGCAAACGCGTCGAGGAGACGCTGGACCTGCTCGGCCTCGCCGACCTGCGCCACCGCGCCCTGCACGAACTCTCCGGCGGCCAGCAACAGCGCGTCGCCATCGGCTCCGTGCTCACCGCCCACCCCCGGGTCCTCGTCCTCGACGAACCCACCTCCGCCCTCGACCCCACGGCCGCCGAGGAGGTCCTCGCCGCCGTCACCCGCCTCGTCCACGACCTCGGCGTCACCGTCCTGATGGCCGAACACCGCCTGGAGCGGGTGGTGCAGTACGCCGACCGCGTCGTCCACCTCCCCGGTGACGGCCGCGCGCTGATCGGCACACCCGCCGACATCCTGGCCACGGCCACGATCGCGCCGCCGATCGTGGAACTCGGCCGGGCGGCCGGCTGGTTCCCGCTGCCCCTGTCCGTCCGTGACGCCCGCCGTGCCGCCGCCCCTCTCCGTACCCGCCTGGCCGGATGCGTTCCGGGCCCCGCGCGCCCCGCCCAACTCACGGACAGGTCGACGCTGTTGACGGCGCACGGGGTGACGGTGACCTACCACGGCGTCCCGGCCGTCCGTGAGGTCGACCTCGACCTGCACGCCGGTGAGGTCACCGCGCTGATGGGCCGCAACGGCTCCGGCAAGTCCTCCCTGCTGTGGGCCCTCCAGGGCTCCGGCCCCCGCCGCGCCGGAACGGTCAAGGTCGCCGACGCCCCGGGGGACCCGCACGAACTGCCCGCCGCCGAGGCCCGCCGTGCCGTAGGTCTGGTCCCGCAGACCCCCGCCGATCTGCTCTACCTCGAAAGCGTCGAACAGGAACTCGGCCAGGCCGACACCGAGTCCGTCACGTCGACTTCGGGGGAGTCGGCCCGGGCGATCCTCGACCGGCTCGCGCCCGGCATCCCCGACGACACCCACCCGCGCGACCTGTCCGAAGGCCAGAAGCTGGCACTGGTCCTGGCCATCCAACTCGCCGTCGCACCAAGGGTGTTGCTCCTCGACGAACCGACCCGCGGCCTCGACTACCGCGCCAAGACGGAACTCGTCCGGATCGTCGACGCGCTCGCCGCCGAGGGCCGGGCCGTCGTCATCGCCACCCACGACGTGGAGTTCGTCGCCCGCGCCGCCGACCGGGTCGTCGTCATGGCCGAGGGGGACGTCGTCGCCGACGGGCCCACCACCGAAGTCATCGTCGCCTCGCCGGTGTTCACCCCGCAGACGGCCAAGATCCTCGCTCCGCTGGGCTTCTTGACGGTCGATCAGGTCCGGCCGCTGCTGGACGAGGGGTCCCGCCCATGACCGCCCCGGCCATCCGGCTCACGCCACGCGTCGGCATGGTGATGGTGCTCGCCGCGTTCCTCGGACTGGTGGCGTTCTTCTGGCCGTTCGTCGTCGCACCGGGCACGTTCGGCTCCAACTACGCGCCCCCGCTCATCTTCGGCGTGCTCCTCGTGCTCGTCCTGTGCGTCGTCCTCTCCGAGATCGCCGAGGGCGGCATCGACTCCAAGGCCCTGGCGATGCTCGGCGTCCTGTCCGCCGTCAACGCGGCACTGCGTCCCCTGGGCGCCGGCACGGCCGGCATCGAGACCGTCTTCTTCGTCCTCGTCCTGGCCGGACGCGTCTACGGCCCCGGCTTCGGCTTCGTTCTGGGCTGCACCTCGCTGTTCGCCTCCGCGCTCATCACGGGCGGGGTCGGGCCCTGGATGCCGTACCAGATGTTCGGTTGTGCCTTCGTCGGCATGCTCGCCGGGTTCCTGCCCCGGGCGCGCGGCCGGGGCGAGGTGCTGCTGCTGGCCGGCTACGGATCGCTCTCCGGCTATCTGTTCGGCTTTCTGCTCAACCTCTCCTTCTGGCCGTTCTCCCTCGATCCGAACAGCTCCATCGCCTATCTGCCGGGTCTGCCGTTCACCGAGCAGTGGCACCGCTACCTCGCCTTCGACCTCGCGACGTCCCTGGGCTGGGACACCGGCCGCGCGGTCACCACCTTCGTGTGCGTCCTGCTGGCCGGCCCCGCGGTCCTGACCACCTTCCGCCGGGCTGCCCGCAAGGCACGCTTCCGCGCGCCCGTGCGCTTCGCCGGACCCGCTGAACGCACCGGCCCGACCGCCGGTCAACTTCCGGGCGACGCCTCGTGATTCGGGCCGCCGCAGCGTCGTGCCGTAGGCGCCGGTGTCACTCGGCGCCGCGTGACCAGGCCGCCCACAGCCGGGCGTAGACCCCACCCGCGGTGCGCAGTTCGTCGGGCCGGCCTCGCTCGACGACCAGACCGTCGCTCATCACCACCACCGTGTCGGCGGTGGCCGCCTGGGACAGACGGTGGGCGACCACGACCGCCGTCCGGCCCTCGGCCGCGGCGAGGGCCGCCCGGTCGAGAGCCTGAGCGGTGTCGCTGCCGCCCTCCGCCGTGGCCTCGTCCAAGACGACCACCCCGGGGTCGACCAACAGGACGCGGGCCAGGGCGAGTTGCTGAATCCGGCGCGGGGTGAGACCGACGCCTTCGGAATCGACCGGGGTGTCCACGCCGTCCGGGAGCGCGTCGATCCACCCCGAGGAGGCCCACCACCTGGTCGGCACCTCGGACTTCCTGCCGGGCTCCTGCTCCGACGCCGTCGGAGTGATCGATAGCCTGGACAAGGCCCTGCACACACAGACGGACTGAGCGGCGGGCCCGGTCCCCTCCCGATCCAAGGACGCGCCATGAAGCGCTTCATCCTCACCGGCACACCCGGCGCGGGGAAGACGTCGATCCTGCGGCACCTGGAAGAGCGCGGGTTCGACGTCGTCGACGAGGCGGCGACCGAGGTCATCACCCGTCGGCAGGCCGAAGGGGACACCGAGCCCTGGACCCGGGCGGACTTCCTCGACCAGGTCGTCGCCCTCCAGCACCGACGACAGACGCGGTCCACGACCAGAGACGTGTCCGTGCAGATCTACGACAGGTCGCCGATCTGCACGCACGCTCTCGGCAGCTATCTCGGACGCCCGCTCCCAGAGACCCTCTCCGCCGAGATCGACAGGATCACCCGCGAGGAGATCTACGAGCGGCAGGTCTTCTTCGTCCGCACCATCGGATTCTGCGAGCCCACCGCCGCACGCCGGATCAGTTTCGAGGACTCGTTGGAGTTCGAGCGCATCCACGAAGAGAGCTATCGCCTGTTCGGCTACGACCTGGTGGACGTGCCCGCCGGTGAGGTCGGCGACCGGGCGGCGCTGATCGCGGAGGCCATGACGCGGCTCTCGCGGTGAGCGATCCCCTCCGGGGCGCATTGACATTCGGATCGACGCCTCCGAGACTCGATCACATGACCGAGGTCCTGCTGCTCACCAGGGAGCGCTGCGTGGACCTCGCCCGTGTGTCCAGCGCACTGTGTTGATCCCCTGATCCACACCGCGTTCTCGCCCCCCTCCCACCGGTCTCGCTGCGATCGGAAGCACCATGAGCCTGGAATTCCTCTGGTATGTCCCCAACACCGTCGAGCCCGGTCACCGCGGTGACGACACGACGGACGGCTGGGGCTCCGTCGAGTACTCCACCGACCTCGCCCGCACGGCGGAGCGGCACGGCTGGGGCGGCGCGCTCCTGGGCACCGGGTGGGGACGGCCCGACACCTTCACCGTCGCCACCGCGCTGGCCGCCCGGACCACCACCTTCAAGCCCCTGATCGCCGTCCGTCCCGGCTACTGGCAGCCGGCCCACTTCGCCGCCGCGGCCGCGACCCTGGACCAGCTCAGCCGCGGCCGGGTCCTGGTCAACATCGTCAGCGGCCTCGACAACCTGGCCGCCTACGGCGACGCGCGCGCCGATCCCGCGCAACGGTACGCGCGCACCCAGGAGTTCATGCGTCTCGTACGACGGCTGTGGACCGAGGAGGACGTGACCTTCGACGGCGAGCACTTCCAGGTGAGCGGCTCAACCGTCGCACCCCGACCCTGGACGACGGCCGGCCGGGCGCATCCGACGCTCTACTTCGGCGGCGCGTCCGAGGCCGCCGAGCGGGTGTCGGCGGCGGAGGCGGACGTCCAGCTCTTCTGGGGCGAACCCCTCGCCGGACTCGCCGAACGCATCGACCGGCTCCGGGCGTTGAGCGCACAGGTCGGCCGCCGCCACAAGCCGCTCGAGTTCGGGCTGCGCATCACCACCCTGGTGCGGGACACCACGGAGGAGGCGTGGCGGGCGGCCGAGGAACGGGTCGCACGGATGGCGGCCGGCCCGGGGGACGAGCTGACCTGGACGGGGAACCGGAAGACCGCCGTCGGACAACAGCGGCTCTACGACCTCGCCGCCCGGGGCGAGGTGCTCGACACCTGCCTCTACACCACACCGGGCACCTTCGGCGGCGGGGGAGCGGCGACGACCTGGCTGGTCGGCTCCGCAGCCGACGTCGCCTCCGCACTGGACGACTACCGCAAGCTCGGCATCACGCACTTCGTCCTCTCCGACACCCCCTACAAACAGGAGATCATCCGCGTCGGGGAGCAGGTGCTGCCCCGGCTGCGCTGACCGCCGTACAGATGGCTCATGCCAATGTCCGTATGCCGGGCGGGCGTTGACGCGTGGAAAGACACGTTCGTAAACTCTTGAACGCAGCGATCGTCGGCCACCGTACGGTGACCGGCCGCGCTCCTCCGAGACGGCGGAGCGCCTCTTCGTAGGACTGGTCTGGGGATGGGGACGGTCATGCAGCGCGTGCACATCGGTGCCGCACAGCTCGGACTGGTTGCCAGGTTGGACATCGACCTGCGGCGCCGGGCGAGTTCTCTCTGTCGGTGACTCCCGGGATGTGACCGGACGGGACAAGCCCGCTCCGGCGCCCCAACGTCGCGTGCGCCGTGGTCCGTTCGGCGCCACGCGCTTCGTACCTCGTTCCAGGCCTCGCACGATGGGGAGCGCACCGGCGCGCCTCCCGTTCATGCGCCGGTGTCCCAGGAGAGCGCATGTTCATTTCCCCGGCGCAGCAGATGCGCACCGTCCCGTCCCTGTCCATACCGGGACGCCAGTTCGAGATCGGCCGGCTGCACTCGGCGTGGGAACTCTGCCAGGGCGGCCGAGGCGGTGTGGTCACCCTGCACGGCCCCGTAGGCGTCGGACGTACCGAACTCCTCGACGCCTTCAGCGAGTTCGCCGATGCCGACGGCGCTCAGGTACTGATGGCCGCGGGCTCACCGCTCGAACGCGACTTCCCGCTCGGCATCGTCCGCCAGCTCTTCCAGAGCCCCCACCTGGCACCCGAGATCGTCGACAAGGCGGCCCGGCTCATCGAGAACGGGGTGGCCGCCGGACCGACACCGCACTGGTCGTCACCCGAGGGCGGCGAAGGCGGCTCCCGGGTCCGGCCCACCCCCCAGGTCCTGCACGGCCTGAGCACGCTCCTGCTGGACTTCGCCCGGGAGACACCGCTGCTCCTGGCCGTCGACGACCGCCAGGACGCCGACATCCAGTCACTGGAGTTCCTGCTCTACCTGGCCCGCCGCATCCGCAACGCCCGCGTCCTGACGGTGCTCTGCTCACGCGAGAACATGACACCGCAGGAACCCTTCTTCGACGTCGACCTGGCCGGCCAGCCCCATCACGAGCGCATCCGGCTCAGCCTCTTCGGCCCCGAGGTGATCGCCGACCTGATGAGCGCCCGACTGGGGGAGGAGACCGCACGCCGGCACGCGGGCGCGGTGCACGAACTCACCGGCGGAAACCCCCTCCTCGTCAGGGCCGTCGTCGACGACCAGGAACCCGGTCCGGCCCGCACGGACCTGGTGGTGGGAGAGAACTACCGGCGCGGGGTCATGCACTGCCTGCACCGCATCGACGCCTTCGCGCTGCGCGTGGCCCGAGGCGTCGCCGCGCTCGGCCGCCCCGCCGATCCTGCGCTGCTCGCCGAACTCCTCCTGCTGACCAACGACTCGCCACCGCGCGCCCTGTACCTCCTGCACGCGGCGGGCCTGTTCCGCGACGGCTCCTTCCGCCACCCGAGCGGAGCCGGCGACCTCCTGGCGGCGATGCGGCCCGCCGAACTCGCCGCGCTCCACCGGCGCGCCGCCGACCTGTTGCGGACCGCGGGCGCGAGCGCGGAACTCATCGCCGAACAGGTGCGCGCGGCCGAGGGACAGGTCCGGGCACCCTGGGCGGCCGACGGGGCACCACCCTCCGCAGCAAACTCCGAAGTGCCCCAAGTCGCCGGTTCCGCCGGGGAGTTGCGGCCCCCGGACCCGGTGATCCAGTGCGTGCCCTGGCTTCCGGAGTCCGGACCCGATGCCACCGGTCCCTCCCCCCGCCGACAGCGCACGAGCCTGCGCCACCTGTTCTGGCACGGCCAGGTGGACGAGGGCTTCGTCGCCCTACAGCGCTACGAGGCCCAGTACCCGGGCGACTTGGCCGCCCGGTCGCGGCTGCGCGACTGGGTCCGCTACTGGTATCCGACGCTCCTCCCGCCGACCGGCCCCGGACCCGATCCCGAACTCGGCATCCCGGACGGCGAGTCTCCCTCCGGCGGCACCCGCGCCACCCCGCCCGACGGCATGCGGGTGCTCACGGCGCTCCTCGGCGGACTGCCCGCACGGGACGCCGTGACCCAGGCGGAACAGGTCCTGCGCGAGAGCCGTCTCGGCGAGACCCCGGTCCGTTCCCTGACCGCGGCACTGACCGCACTCCTCTACGCCGACCAGGCGGACCGCGCCGCCCGCTGGTGCGCGGCCGTCACCAACCGGCCCGGCCACGGACAGGACGCCACCCATGACGCCCTGCTGGCGGCGCTGACCGCCGAAGCCGCCCTGCGCCAGGGCGATGTGCGCACCGCCGAGGAGTACGCCCGCGCGGCCTTCCAGCAGATCGATCCCGACCGCTGGGGCGTCGGCGTGGGCTTCCCCCTGGCCACCATGATCGCCGCCCGCACCGCGCTGGACCGGCACGAGGACGCCGCCCGCTACCTGGCCATGCCCGTGCCGGGGGCGATGCTCCGCACTCCCGCCGGACTGCACTACCGGTACGCCCGGGCCGGCCACCACCTCGCGGTCGGCGACGCCGAGGCGGCCCTCGTCGACTACCAGGAATGCGGGGAGGCGATGGCCCGCTGGGGCCTGGACCACCTGCCCGGCCTCGTCCCCTGGCGCATCGGCGCCGCCCGCGCCCAGCTCGCCCTCGGACGCCCCGGCGCCGCCCGGGCCTTGACGGACCGTCAACTCAGGGATCTCGGCCCCGGCCGACCCCGCATCCTGGGAATGACACTGCGCACCCGCGCCGCCGCGGCCGAGTCGGCCGAACGGACCCCGCTGCTGGAACGCGCGGTGCAGGCCCTGGAGATCTCCGGCGACCAGTTCGAACTCTCCGCCGCACTCGGCGAGTTGAGCGCCGCGCACGGCGCGCTCGGAGACCCCGCCCAGGCACGGACCGCCGAGCGCCGGGCCCGTCATCTCTCCCGGGTGTCGGGCACCGCCCCGGAACGCCCCGGCGACGACGAACTCAGCGAAGCCGAAAGGCGGGTGGCCGAACTGGCGGCCTGCGGCCTCACCAACCGCGAGATCGGACAGAAGCTGTTCATCACGGTCAGCACGGTGGAACAGCATTTGACGAAGGTCTACCGGAAACTCGGGGTGCGCCGCAGAATGGAACTCTCCCATTTGCTGGAAATCCGCCGGGGGCTGGCCGGTTGAGCGCGCTCACCCGCCGGTAGGGGGTTCCCGCTAGGGGGTCGGCAGGGGGCCGCTAGGGGTCGTTCGCACCCCTGCGGACACCATGCTGATCAGCATGTCTGCACCGGAGAACGAAGCCGCGGCCACCCCCGGGATCGAAGCCACGGCCGTGGTCGGGATCGCCTGCCGGCTCCCCGGCGCCCCCGACCCGGACGCCTTCTGGCGACTTCTCGACGACGGCGTGAGCGCGGTCGGGAATCCGCCGGCGGGCCGCTTCCGCAATACCGCGGAGTCATCGGACTCGACGGAATCCGCGAATGTCCGGCCCGGTGCCTTCCTCGACCATGTCGACCTTTTCGACCCCGAATTCTTCGGGCTGTCACCGGCCGAGGCGGCCGCCGCCGACCCGCAGCAGCGCCTCGTCCTGGAACTCGCCTGGGAGGCCCTGGAGGACGCGGGAATCGTCCCCGCCGACCTGGCCGCGTCCCGCACCGGAGTGTTCGTCGGAGCGATCGCCGCCGACTACGCGGGACTGGTCCACCGGCACGGCCCCGACGCCGTCACCCGGCACACCCTGACCGGCCTGAACCGGGGCATCATCGCCAACCGGGTCTCCTACGCCCTCGACCTGCGCGGCCCGAGCCTCTCCGTGGACTCCGCCCAGTCCTCCTCCCTGGTCGCCGTCCACCTCGCCCTGGAGAGCCTGCGCACCGGCGAGTCGGAGCTGGCACTGGCCGCCGGGGTCCACCTGAACCTCGCCCCCGACAGCACCCTCGCCGTGGACCGCTTCGGTGCGCTCTCCCCCGACAACGCCTGCTTCACCTTCGACGCCCGCGCCAACGGCTTCGTGCGCGGCGAGGGCGCGGTGCTCCTCGTCCTCAAGCCGCTCGCCCGCGCCCTCGCCGACGGCGACCAGGTGCACGCCGTACTCCTCGGCAGCGCCGTCGGCAGCGACGGCGCCACACCGGGACTCACCGTGCCGGGCGCGGCCACCCAGGCGGAGGTGATCCGCGCCGCGCTGAACCGCTCCGGGGTCGACGGCGCCGATGTGCAGTACGTCGAACTGCACGGCACCGGAACCCGCGTCGGCGACCCGATCGAGGCCGCCGCCCTCGGCGAGGTCTTCGCCGCCGGCCGGCCCGCCGACGCCCCGCTGCTCGTCGGCTCGGCGAAGACCAACGTCGGACACCTCGAAGGGGCCGCAGGCATCGTCGGCCTGCTGAAGACCGTGCTCGGCGTCCGCCACGGCCGCCTCCCCGCCGCCCTCAACTTCGCCACCCCCAACCCCGACATCCCCTTCGACACCCTCCGGCTGCGGGTACCCACCGAGTCCGCTCCGTGGCCCCGCCCCGAACACCAACTCCTCGCCGGGGTCAGCTCGTTCGGGGTGGGCGGCACCAACGCCCATGTTGTGGTCGGCCAGGCCCCCGCACACCACGAGACCACCGACCACCGTGCGGGCCCGTGGCTGTGGCCTCTCTCCGCACACACCCCGCAGGCCCTGCGCGCCCAGGCCGCACGCCTTCGCGCCCATGTCGTACGACAGCCGGACCTGGCCCCGCACGACATCGGCCGGGCACTCGCCACCACCCGCACCGCCTTCGCCCACCGAGCCGTCGTGACGGGTGACGACCGCGACGAACTGCTCGCCGGACTTGCCGCGTTGGAGTCGGGCGAACAGTCGGCCAGCCTCGTCACCGGACGCGCGGGCGAGCCCGGCGGCACGGTGTTCGTCTTCCCCGGCCAGGGTTCCCAGTGGCCCGCCATGGCCCGCGAACTCCTCGACACGGAAACGGACTTCGCCGCCTCCATCGACGCGGTGGGCACGGCCCTCGCCCCGCACACCGACTGGTCCCTGCACGACCTGCTGCGCGGCACGCCGGAGGCCCCGTCCCTGGAACGCGCCGATGTCGTCCAGCCCGCTCTCTTCGCCGTGATGGTCTCCCTGGCCGCCCTCTGGCAGGCCCGAGGCGTCCACCCGGACGCGGTGATCGGACACTCCCAGGGCGAGATCGCCGCGGCCCACGTCGCCGGAGCACTGACCCTGGAGGACGCCGCCGCGCTGGTCGCCCTGCGCTCCCGCGCCATCACCGAACTCGCCGCGTCGGGGACCGGTGGCGGCATGGCCTCCGTACCGCTGCCGGAAGCAGACGTACGCGGCCGACTCGCGGGCTTCGCCGGGGAGTTGAGCGTGGCCGCCGTCAACGGCCCGGCCACCACCGTCGTTTCAGGCGACCGGACGGCCGTGGAAGCCCTCGTCGCCGCGTACACGGCGGACGGGGTCCGGGCCAAGGTCGTCCCGGTCGACTACGCCTCGCACTCGCCCCAAGTCGAGCCCCTGCGCGACACTTTGCCAGCCCTGCTCGCCGGGATCAGGCCCCGGCCGACGCGGATCGCCTTCTACTCGACCGTCACCGGCGGCCTCCTCGACGGCACCGCGCTCGACGCCGCCTACTGGTACCGCAACCTCCGCTCCACCGTTCGCTTCCGGCAGACCGTGGAGGCCGCGCACGCGGCGGGACACCGGGCCTTCGTCGAGGTCAGCCCGCACCCCGTGCTGACCGTCGGCCTCGCCGACCTGCCGGGCACCGCCGTCACCGGCACCCTGCGCCGCGACGACGGCGGACCGCGCCGCTTCCTCACCTCCCTCGCCGAACTGCATGTGCGGGGTGGCGAGTTGAACTGGCCCGAGGTGTACGGCACCGAGGCCCGCCGGATCCCGTTGCCCACGTACGCCTTCCAGCGCCGCCGGATCTGGCTCGACGGACTGCCGGGCCCCGAGGCCCCGACCTGGACGCACACCGGGACGACGACGCCCGCGCCCGCCCCGGTCGAACCGGCGAACCGGGAGCCGGTCGCCCCGATCGACACGGACCTCCTCCGGGTCGTCCGCTCCGGCGCGGCCCTCGTCCTCGGGCAGTCGTCCCCCGAGGCCGTCGACCCCGACCTCACCTTCCGGGAACTGGGCTTCGACTCCGTCTCCGCCGTCGAGTTCCGCGACCGGCTCGCCGCCGCCACGGGACTGGACCTGCCCTCCACCCTCACCTATGACCGCCCCACCGCCCGCGCGGTCGCCGACCACGTACGGAACCTGCTGGGCGGGCCGGGCGACGCTGCCGTGGTGGAGGCCGTACGAGAGACGGCTTCGGACGGTGGTGACGACGACCCGATCGCGATCGTCTCCCTCGCCGGCCGCTGGCCCGGTGGTGCGGACACGCCCGAGGAGTTGTGGGACCTGCTGCGGGACGGGCGGGACGCAGTAGGGGACTTCCCGGACAACCGGGGCTGGGACCTGGACGGCCTCTACGATCCGGAGGGGCTCCGGCACGGGACCTCGTACACCCGGCAGGGCGGGTTCCTGCACGACGCGGACCGGTTCGACGGGGCGTTCTTCGGGCTGGGCCCGCGTGAGTCCGCCGCCATGGACCCGCAGCAGCGGCTCCTCCTGGAGTCCTCCTGGGAACTGCTGGAGCGGGCCGGGATCGTCCCCGCCACCCTGCGCGGCACCCGCACCGGCGTGTTCGTCGGCGTCATGCCGCAGGACTACGGCCCCCGTCTGCACGAGACCCCTGAGGGATATCAGGGTCACGCCCTCACCGGAACCCTCACCAGCGTCGCCTCGGGCCGCCTCGCCTACACGCTGGGACTGGAGGGCCCCGCGATCACCGTGGACACCGCCTGCTCCTCGTCCCTGGTCGCCCTGCACCTGGCCGCGCAGTCACTGCGGTCCGGCGAGACGGACCTCGCGCTGGCCGGTGGCGCCACCGTCATGTCGGGGCCGGGCATGTTCACCGAGTTCAGCCGCCAGCGGGGACTCGCGCCCGACGGACGCTGC
Organism: Streptomyces sp. NPDC101776; assembly: GCF_044766845.1. Lineage (NCBI taxonomy): Bacteria > Bacillati > Actinomycetota > Actinomycetes > Kitasatosporales > Streptomycetaceae > Streptomyces > Streptomyces sp. NPDC101776. The sequence goes on from NZ_JBIWMV010000007.1 coordinate 82,842, forward strand.
AAGCCGTTCGCGGCGGCGGCCGACGGCACCGCCTGGGCCGAGGGCGTCGGACTGGTCCTGCTGGAACGCCTCTCCGACGCCCGCCGCCACGGCCACCGCGTGCTCGCCCTGGTCCGCGCGTCCGCCGTCAACCAGGACGGCGCCTCCAACGGACTGACCGCGCCCAACGGACCCTCCCAGGAACGGGTGATCCGCCAGGCCCTCGCCTCAGCCGGACTACGGCCCGACGACGTGGACGCCGTCGAGGCGCACGGCACGGGCACGGCACTCGGCGACCCCATCGAGGCACAGGCCCTGATCGCCGTCTACGGAAAGGACCGGGACGCCGAACACCCCTTGCTGCTCGGCTCGTTGAAGTCCAACATCGGACACACCCAGGCCGCCGCCGGCGTCACCGGCGTCATCAAACTCGTACAGGCCCTGGAACAGGGCGAGTTGCCCGGCACCCTGCACCTGGACCGGCCCACCCCGCACGTCGACTGGTCGGCGGGCACGGTCTCCCTCCTGGCCTCCGCCACGCCGTGGCCGGCCACACCCGATGCCCGACCCCGGCGGGCCGGTGTCTCCTCGTTCGGGATCAGCGGCACCAACGCCCACCTCATCCTGGAGTCACCACCCGTGGAAGAGACCGGCGCTGTCGTGGCGTCGGCCGCCGTCCCCGGTCCCTGGATCCTGTCCGCCCGCGACAACGAGGCGCTTCGTGCCCAGGCGGACCGCCTTCTCACCCGTCTGGAATCCCTCGACGGCCGTGACGCAGACATCGGCTGGTCGCTGGCCGCCACCCGCTCGCTGCACGACCACCGCGCCGTGGTCCTCGGCGACACCCGTGCCGAACGGACCGCAGCGCTACGGGCGTTGGCCGAGGGGACGGAGACGCCCGGACTCGTGCACGGTCCGGCCGCCGGCCGCGAGGTCCGTACGGCGGTGCTGTTCCCCGGCCAGGGCAGCCAACGCCCGGGCGCGGGACGGGCGTTGTACGAGACCCACCCCGTGTTCACCGCGGCCCTCGACGAGACGGCCGCGCTCTTCGACGCGGAACTCGACACCCCGCTGCTCGACGTGCTGTTCGCCGAACCGGGCAGCGCGCAGGCCGAGTTGCTCGACACAACCGCCTACACCCAGCCCGCCCTGTTCGCCCTCGGTGTCGCCCTGTACCGGCTCACCGAGTCGTTCGGCGTCCGCGCCGACGCGTTCATCGGCCACTCGATCGGCGAACTGACCGCCGCACACCTCGCCGGGGCCCTGTCCCTCCCGGACGCGGTACGCCTGGTCGCCGCCCGGGGCCGCCTGATGCAGGCGCTCCCGGAGGGCGGTGCGATGGCCGCCCTCCAAGCGACGGAGGCCGAAGCCGCACTGCTGCTCGCGAGCGCCGAGGGACGGGTCGGTATCGCCGCGGTCAACGGCCCCACGTCCGTGGTGGTCTCCGGCGACGCGGACGACGTACGACGAATCGTCGCCCTGTGGCGAGAAAAGGGCCACAGGACAAAGCTGCTGACGGTCAGTCACGCCTTCCACTCGCCGCACATGGACGCGGCACTGGAGGACTTCCGGGCGATCGCCGCGAGCGTCGAACTCACCGAACCGGTCGTCCCCGTGATCTCCAACCTCACCGGACGGGCCGCGCAGGCAGGGGAGTTGACCGACCCCGACTACTGGGTGCGGCACATCCGCGAGGCCGTACGGTTCCACGACGGACTCGGCGCCCTGCGCGGCTTCGGGGTGACAGCCTTCCTCGAACTGGGCCCGGACGCCGTCCTCACCTCCCTTGTCGAAGCGGGCGCCGACGACCAACCGACCACCGCGGTGGCCGCGTTGCGGGGCGGCCGGGCGGAGACGCGGACCTTCACCGAGGCGCTGGCCCGGCTGCACGTCCACGGCACCGCCGTCGACTGGCGGACCGCGTTCGACCCGCGTGCCGTACGCGCCGTGGATCTGCCCACCTATCCCTTCCAACGCAGGCGGCACTGGCTGGACGTCCCCTCCGGCACCGCCACGACCGCGGCCGGTCTCGACCCCGCCGACCACCCTCTGCTCGGCGCGAGCGTCGAACTCCCCGACGACGCGGGCACGTTGTTCACCGGACGCGTCACGCTGCGCAGCCACCCCTGGCTCGCCGACCACACCATCGCCGGCCGGGTCATCCTGCCCGGCGCGGCCTTCGCGGACCTCGCCCTGCACGCCGGTGGCGGTCGGGTGGAGGAACTGACCCTGGAAGCCCCGCTCGAACTGCCCGCCGACGGCGCGGTCCGGCTCCAGCTCTCCGTGGGCGCGGCCGACGACACCGGCCGCCGCGCCCTGGCCCTGCACTCACGGACGGAGGGTGCGGGCGCTCCCTGGACGCGCCACGCCACCGGCTTCACGGCCGGGCCCCCGGACCCGGTCGGCCCGACGGAAGGCGTCTGGCCACCGGAGGGCGCCGAGCCGGTCGACCTCACGGACCTCTACGACCGAATCGCGGACGACGGGTACCACTACGGCCCGGCGTTCCGCCTCCTGACGGCGTCCTGGCGACTCGGCGACGACGTGTACGCCGAGGTCGGCCCCGCCCCCGAGACGTCCACCGGGCATGCCCTGCACCCCGCCCTGCTCGATGCCGCGTTGCACGCAGTCATCGCCCTGGTCCCCGGATCGGCGCGCCTACGGCTGCCGTTCGCCTGGGAGGGCGTCACCCTGCACCGCCAGGGAGCGACGTCTCTGCGCGTACGGATCCGGCCCACCGGCGTTGACACGGTTGCTCTGCAACTCACTGACACCTTCGGCGAGTTGGTGGCCGAGGTGGCCGCGCTGACCCTGCGGGCCGCGCCTGCGGCGGACACCGGCGCGGAACATCGGCTGGAGTGGCGCCCGGCGGAGGTGGGGGACGGGCGTGCGGCCGAGTCGGGGGACGAGCGGTCGGCGTCCACCGGAGGGACACACCCCGAAGCTTCGGACGGCTCCCCACGGACCGCCCCGGCCCACCTCTCCGATCCGCTGACCCCGGCTGGTCAGCCCAACCCCCTCGAACTGCCTGCCGATTGGGCCTTCCTCGGCGCCCATGAGAACCCCCTGCGGGCCGCCGTGTCCGAGGCCGTCGGCCGTCCTGTCGAGGCCTTCACCGACCCCGCCGCGCTGCCCCGACCCCTCGGCCCGCTGACCCTGGCCGCCGGTCCGGACGCGCCGACCGTGCTCGACGTACTCCAGCGCTGGCTCGCCTGCTCCGACACCGAGGACACCCCGCTCGTGGTGGTGACCCGGGACGCGGTCGCCACTCATCCCGGGGAGGACGTTCCAGACCCGGCCGCCGCAGCGGTGTGGGGACTGGTGCGCTCCGCACAGGCCGAACACCCCGGCCGGTTCGCCCTCGTCGACCTCGACAACGAGTCGGTCGGCCACCTTCCACTCGCCGAACTCGCCGCGCTGATCACCGCGGACGAGGCGCAGATCGCCGTACGCGGAACGGAGTTGCTGGTTCCCAGGCTGACCCGTGCCGCCGACCCGGACCTGCTCGACCCACCGTCGGACTCCGTCGGGGCGTGGCGGCTGGACGCCGAGCCCCGGGGCAGTCTCGACGGGCTCGCGCTGCTGCCCGCACCCGAGGCGGTGGCCCCGCTCGGACCCGGCCAGGTCAGGCTCGCGCTGCGCGCCACCGGCCTGAACTTCCGTGACGTGCTCATCGCGCTCGGTGTGTACCCCGGCGAGGCCCGCATCGGCGCCGAGGGCGCGGGCGTGGTCCTGGAGACCGGGCCCGGCGTCACCGGCCTCGTACCCGGCGACCGGGTGACCGGGCTGGTGCAGGGCACCCTGGGACCGGTCGCCGTCACCGATCACCGGCTCCTCGTACGCATCCCCGACGGGTGGGGCTTCGCCCGGGCGGCCGGTGTGCCCGTGGTGTTCCTCACCGCCTACTACGGCCTCTTCGACCTCGCCGAACTCCGGCCCGGTGAACGCGTGTTGATCCACTCCGCGGCCGGTGGCGTCGGCCAGGCGGCCGTCCAACTGGCCCGGCACCGGGGCGCCGAGGTGTACGCCACCGCGCACCCCGCCAAGTGGGACACCCTGCGCGGCCTCGGGCTGCGCGACGACCACCTCGCGTCGAGCCGCACGCTCGACTTCGAGGACACCTTCCGGCGCGGCACTCCGGACGGGCGGGGCGTGGACGTCGTACTGAACTCCCTGGCACGGGAGTTCACCGACGCCTCGCTACGACTGCTCGCCCCCGAGGGCCGGTTCGTGGAGATGGGCAAGACCGACTGGCGGGACGCCGCGGCCGTGGCCGCCGAGTACGACGGCGCGGCCTACCTCGACTTCGACCTCTTCGACGTGTCGCCCGACCGGATCGGGGAGATCCTCGCCGACCTGTTCCGGCTGTTCGCAGCAGGGGAGTTGGAGCCGCTGCCGTTCCGGGCCCAGGACGTCCGCAGCGCCCCACGCGCGCTACGGCGGCTCGGCCAGGCCCGGCACACCGGCAAACTCGTCCTCACCACGCCCCCGCCGCCCCTGGACCCGGCCGGGACCGTCCTCATCACCGGCGGCACCGGCACCCTCGGCTCACTCGTCGCCCGCCGACTGGTCACCCGACACGGCGTACGGCACCTGCTGCTGACCGGGAGGCAGGGGGCAGCGGCACCGGGAGCCCCTGAACTCCGGGCGGAACTGGCGGAGCTGGGCGCCGAGGTCACCATCCTCGCCTGCGACGTCGGTGACCCGGACGCGGTCGACGCGCTGGTCTCGGGGGTCCCAACCGCTCATCCACTGACCGCCGTCGTGCACACGGCGGGCGTCCTGGACGACACCGTCCTGACCTCGCTCACCCCGGAGCGGCTTGCGGCCGTGGCCCGCCCCAAGGCGGACGGCGCGTGGCATCTGCACCGCGCCACCGCCCACCTGGACCTGTCCGCGTTCGTGTTGTTCTCCTCGGCCGTCGGAGTGCTCGGCAACGCCGGACAGGGCAACTACGCGGCAGCCAACGCCCAGTTGGACGCCCTCGCGCAGTACCGCCGAGTGCGTGGACTGCCCGCCGTTTCGCTGGCGTGGGGCCACTGGGCCGAGGCGGGCGGTATGGCGGCCGGCCTCGGTTCCGCCGAGACGGACCGGCTGGCCCGCACCGGCCTGGCACCGATGACGAACGACACCGCCCTCGCCCTGTTCGACACGGCGCTCACCACGCCGTACGCGGTGCTGGTGGCCGCCGAGATCGACACCGGCCGGTCCGACGGCGGCCGACAGTCCGGCGTGCTGCGCGATCTCGCGACGAGGGCTCGGCCCGCCGTTCGATCGCGCGGCACGTCCGCCGGGCGAGCCGCCGACCCCTCGGGCGCGCTGCGGCGCGAACTGGAGAGCGCCTCCGAAGTCGACCGCAGGCGAAGGCTGTTGAGCCTGGTGCGCGGCACCGCCGCCGCCGTCCTGGGACACGCCGACGCCACCGCCGTACGCCCCGGGATCGGGTTCATGGAGAGCGGCTTCGACTCCCTCGGCGTCATCGAACTGCGCAACCGCCTCGGCACGGCCACCGGACTGCGCCTCCCGAGCACCGTCGTCCTCGACCACCCCACCCCGACCGCCCTCGCCGACCACCTCGACACGCTCGTCGCGCCCCCGGCACCACCCGCGCCGGAACCCGAACCCGAAGCACCCCCTGTCGACGTCGAGGCCCTGCTCGCAGCCGCCGACGACGACGAGATCTTCGACCTCATCGACAGCCAGCTCGGCATTTCGTAGGAGAGGCAACCACCACATGACCACGCATGAGGCGAAGCTCCGCGACTACCTCACCCGCGTCGCCACCGAGCTGCACCACACCCGCGAACGGCTCAAGGAGGCCGAGTCCAAGGCCACCGGACGCGACGACGAACCGATCGCCATCGTCGGCATGGCCTGCCGCTTCCCCGGCGGCGCCGACACCCCGGACGCCCTGTGGCGGCTGGTGACCGAGGAACGCGACGTAGTCGGCGCGTTCCCGGCCGACCGTGGCTGGGACCTCGACCACCTCTACGACCCGGACCCCGACGCGGCGGGCCGCAGCTACGCCCGCGAAGGCGGATTCCTTTACGACGCGGGGGAGTTCGACGCCTCGTTCTTCGGCGTCTCCCCGCGCGAGGCCCTCGCCGCCGACCCCCAGCAGCGGCTGCTCCTGGAGACCTCCTGGGAGGCACTGGAGCACGCGGCGCTCGACCCGACCAGTCTGCGCGGCACCCGCACGGGGGTGTTCGCCGGTGTCATCGCGCAGGAGTACGGGCCGAGCCTGCACCACCTGCCCGCCGAACAGACCGACGGCTACGTCCTGACCGGTTCCACCACCAGCGTCGCCTCCGGCCGCATCGCCTTCACCCTCGGCCTTGAGGGACCCGCCGTCACCGTCGACACGGCCTGCTCCTCCTCGCTCGTCGCCCTGCACCTCGCCGCCCAGTCGCTGCGGCGCGGCGAGTGCGACCTCGCCCTCGCGGGCGGCGCCACGGTGATGGCCGCGCCCGGCATGTTCATCGAGTTCAGCCGGCAGCGCGGGCTCGCGCCGGACGGCCGCTGCAAACCGTTCGCGGCGGCGGCCGACGGCACCGGCTGGGGCGAGGGCGCCGGCGTCGTCGTCCTGGCCCGGCTCTCCGAGGCCCAGCGCCTGGGCCGCCCGATCCTCGCCGTCCTCCGTGGCTCGGCCGTCAACCAGGACGGCCGCAGCAGCCAACTCACCGCCCCCAACGGGCCCTCGCAGCAGCGCGTCATCCGCGAGGCCCTCACCGCGGCCGGACTCGGCCCCGGCGACGTCGATGCCGTAGAGGCACACGGCACCGGCACCCGGCTCGGTGACCCCATCGAGGCGCAGGCCCTCATCGCCACCTACGGCAGCGCCCGCACCGCCGAACACCCGTTGCTGCTCGGCTCGTTGAAGTCCAACATCGGGCACACCCAGGCCGCGGCGGGCGTCGCGGGCGTCATCAAGATGGTGCAGGCAATCCGGCACGGCAGGCTCCCCAGGTCCCTGCACGTGGACGAACCGTCCCCGCACGTCGACTGGTCCGACGGCACCGTCCGCCTCCTCACCGCCGCCCAGCCCTGGCCCACCACGGAGAACGAACGGCCCCGCCGCGCCGCAGTCTCCGCCTTCGGCGTGAGCGGCACCAATGCCCACGTCATCCTCGAACAGGCCCCGGCCCAGGGCCCCGAGGAGTCCGACGCTCCCGCTCCGCCCGCCCTCCCGTGGGTCCTCTCCGGCCGCACTCCGGACGCCCTGCGCGCGCAGGCCGCCCGGCTCGCCGACCACCTCGACACCACCGCCGACGCGCCCGCCGACGTGGCGTACTCCCTGACCGCCACCCGCACCGACTTCGACGAACGCGCCGTGCTGGTCGGCGACGACCCGGTGCGGGCACTGCGCGCCCTCGCGCGCGGCGAGCAGCCCGCCAACGCCGTCCAGGGCACCGTCCGACCGGCCGGCACCGACGGCAAGGTCGTCCTCGTCTTCCCCGGCCAGGGTTCCCAGTGGCTCGGCATGGCCGTCGAACTCCTCGCCAGCGCACCGGTGTTCGCCGCGAAGATCGAGGAGTGCGCGGCGGCCCTCGCCCCCTACACCGACTGGTCCCTGCTCGACGTCCTGCGCGGCACCGGCAGCACCCCCGACCACGACCGCACGGACGTCGTCCAGTCCGCGCTCTGGGCGGTCATGGTCGCGCTCGCCGAACTGTGGAAGTCCTACGGCGTCACCCCCGACGCCGTGATCGGGCACAGCCAGGGCGAGGTGGCCGCCGCGTACGTCGCGGGCGGGCTGAGCCTGGAGGACGCGGCCCGGATCGTCGCCCTGCGCGCCCAGGCCCTGGAGTCCATCGCGGGCCGGGGCGGCATGGTCGCCGTGGCGCTGCCCGAGGCCGAGGTGGCCCGCCGCCTCGCCGAGCGCTGGCCGGGACGACTGTCCATCGGCGTCGTCAACAGCCCCTCCGCCGTGGCCGTTTCGGGTGATCTGGACGCCCTGGACGAACTCCGGGACGCGTACGCGGCGGAGGGCGTCCGGACCAGCGTCATCCCGATCGCCTACGCCTCGCACTCCCCACAGACCGACGCCCTGCGCGAACGACTGCTGGCCGCGCTCGCACCCATCACCCCGCGCACCGGAACCGTCCCGCTGCTCTCCACCGTCACCGCCGACTGGCAGGACACCGCCCAACTGGACGCCGCCTACTGGGTGTCGAACCTGCGGAGCACAGTCCGCTTCGAGGAAGCCGCCCGCCGGCTCGCCGAGACCGGGCACACGGTCTTCGTCGAGGCCAGCGCCCACCCCGTGCTGACCGGTGCCCTCCAGGAGACTCTGGCCGAGGCCGAACCGGTCGTCACCGGGTCCCTGCGGCGCGGGCAGGGCGGCCTCGACCGCTGGCTGCGCTCGGTCGCCGAACTCCACGTCCACGGCGTCCCCGTCGACTGGACGGCCGCCTCCGCCGCCGCGGCCCCGCGCCGGGTCGCCCTGCCGACCTACGCCTTCCAGCGGGACCGCTACTGGCTGGCCGCCACCCGCTCGCCCGAGAACGCCGTGGCGGCCACCGCCCAGGACGACACCTTCTGGAACCTGGTCGCCGAACCCGACCCGGACCGGCTGGCCACCGCCCTCGGTGTGACCACTCCCGAACTCGCCCCCGTACTGCCCGCGTTGGCTACCTGGCGGGAACGCCGGCTGGCCGCCGAGGCGTCCGACCGCTGGCTCCACCGCCTGCTGTGGCGCCCGGTACGCCCCGCCCGCCCGGGTCACCGACTCACGGGGGAGTGGCTGCTGGCCGTCCCCGACACACACACCGAGCACCCCGCCCCGCGTGCCCTGCGCGGCGCGCTGGAAGCGGCCGGTGCCCAGGTCGTCACCGTCGCCGTCCCGCCGGACGCCGACCGCGCCACGCTCGCCGGACTGCTGCCGCCCGACGCCTCCGGAGTGGTCTCGCTCCTCTCCCTCGCCGAGGGACGGCTCGACGACCGGGCCGCCGTCCCGCGCTCGTACGCCGCCCAAGTCGCCCTCACCCAGGCTCTGGACGACACGGGTGCATCGGCGCCGGTGTGGTTCCTCACCCGGGGCGCGGTCTCCACCGGCCCGGCCGACCGGGTCACCGATCCCGAACAGGCCCTGGTGTGGGGCTTCGGTGCCATCCTCGCCGTGGAGAACCCCGCACGGTCCGGCGGTCTGATCGACCTGCCCGCCGACCCCGACACCCATGCCTGGACCCAGGTCGTCACCCTGCTCGCCGACGCCCGCCCGGACCGGGAACGCGAACTCGCCGTACGCGCCGCGGGAGTTCACGCCCGACGACTTGTCCCCACCGGGCCACTGCCGCCCCTCGCCGGCGACACCGACGGCTGGCAGCCGACCGGCACGACCCTGATCACCGGAGGCAGCGGCGCCCTCGGCGGACACCTCGCCCGTTGGCTCGCCGCACGCGGCGCACAGCACCTGCTGCTGGTCAGCCGACGCGGACAGGACGCCCCCGGGGCGAGTGAACTCGCCGCCGAACTGGCCGACTTGGGTACCACCGTGACCTTCGCCGCCGCCGACGTCGCCGACCGCGACCAACTCGCCGCGGCCCTCGCCCTCGTCCCGCAGGACCGGCCACTGACCGCTGTCGTCCACACCGCCGCCGCCCTGCACGACGCGCTCATCGGCGAGTTGACCTCCGACCACCTCGACCGCGCCCTGCGCGCCAAGGTGGTCGGCGCCGGCAATCTGCACGAACTGACCGCCGGTTCCGACCTGTCGGCCTTCGTGCTCTTCTCCTCCGTCGCCGGCGTCTGCGGGATCCCCGGCCAGGCCAACTACGCGCCCGGCAACGCCTACTTGGACGCGCTGGCCGACCAGCGCCGGGCCGCCGGACTGCCCGCCACCTCCGTGGCCTGGGGCCACTGGGCGGGCGACGGCATCGCCGCCGACGGCGCCGAGCAGACGCTGCTACGGCACGGTCTCGTCTCCCTCCCGCCGAACGGCGCCCTCACCGTCCTCGGGCAGATCCTCGACCGGGGCGAGCAGCATCTCGTCGTCGCCGACGCCGACTGGGCCGCGTTCTTCCGGGGACGTCCGCACCCGATCGCCGCAGAACTCGCACACGCGCAGGGCCAGTTGTCAGAGGCTGTCGCGGAGACCGTCCGACCCGACCGGTGGTCCGGGCTCGCCCCGGCCGAACTGCGCCGCGAACTCCTCACCGTCGTACGGGCGCAGGCCGCCGCCGTCCAGGGCCACGGCCCCCCCGACGCGATCGACCCGGCCCGCGCCTTCCGCGCCCACGGCTTCGACTCCCTGATGTCCGTGGAACTCCGCAACCGGCTCACGGCCGCCACCGGCCACCCCCTGCCCACGACACTCGTCTACGACCACCCCACCCCGGCCGCCCTGGCCGACTGGCTCACCGCCGAACTCGGCGACGACACGGCCCAGATGACCGAGTCCGAGACATCCATGGCGGCCACCCCGGTGGACGACGACCCCGTGGTCATCGTCGGCATGGCCTGCCGCTTCCCCGGCGGGGTCACGTCACCGGACGACCTCTGGCGGCTGGTCCTCGACGGCACCGACGCCCTCACCGAGTTCCCCACCGACCGTGGCTGGGACCTCGACCGCCTCTACAGCGCGGACCCCGACCGCCCCGGCACCTCCTACTCCCGGCACGGCGGATTCCTGGACTCCGTCGCCGAGTTCGACCCGGAGTTCTTCGGGATCTCCCCGCGCGAGGCGCCCGCCGTCGACCCCCAGCAGCGGCTCCTGCTGGAAACCACCTGGGAGTTGTTCGAGCGGGCCGGCATCGACCCCACCGCACTGCGCGGCAGCCGTACCGGAGTCTTCGCGGGACTGTCCGGCCGTGACTACGCCGGTCGGGGTCAGCACGTCCCGGACGAGCTTGAGGCCTACCTCGGCATCGGCAACGCGGCCAGCGTGGCCTCCGGGCGCGTCTCCTACACCTTCGGCTTCGAGGGCCCGGCGGTCACCGTCGACACCGCGTGCTCCTCGTCGTTGGTCGCGCTGCACCTGGCCGCGCAGTCGCTGCGGGCGGGCGAGGCCGATCTCGCGGTCGCGGGCGGTGTGCTGGTGATGTCGACGCCGACCACCTTCATCGAGTTCAGCAGACAGCGCGCCATGTCGCCCGACGGACGCTGCAAGGCCTTCGCGGCCGGGGCGGACGGCACCGGCTGGGCGGAGGGTGTGGGGCTGCTGCTGGTGGAACGGCTCTCCGACGCACGGCGGTTGGGACACGAGGTCCTCGCCGTCGTCCGCGCCTCGGCCGTCAACCAGGACGGCGCCTCCAACGGCCTCACCGCGCCCAGCGGTCCCTCCCAACAGCGCGTGATCCGAAGGGCGTTGGCCGCGGGCGGACTCGCCCCCGCCGACGTCGACGCCGTGGAGGCGCACGGCACCGGCACCACCCTCGGGGACCCCATCGAGGCACACGCCCTCATCGAGACCTACGGCAAGGACCGCCCCGCCGAACGCCCGTTGCTCCTCGGCTCGGTGAAGTCCAACATCGGTCACACCCAGGCCGCCGCCGGAGTCGCCGGGGTGATCAAGATGATCCAGGCGATCCGGCACGGTGTCCTGCCCAAGACACTTCACGTGGACGCGCCGTCCCCGCACGTGGACTGGTCGGCGGGAACGGTGGAGCTGCTCACCGAGACCCGCCCGTGGCCGGTGACGGGCGACGACCGTCCGCGCCGCGCGGCAGTGTCGGCGTTCGGCGTGAGCGGCACGAACGCACACGTCATCATCGAACAGCCTCCGCTGGAGGAGGAGTTGGGCACGGAGACGACGCCCACTGACCGGGCCTCGGCGGTGAAGGACGCGCAGTCCGAATCCACGCCGCTCGAACAGCCCCTGGCGCAGCCGCAGTTCGACGCGGAGTCCGCGCCGCCCCTGGACCACCCCCTGCCTTGGCTGCTCTCCGCCCGCACCCCCGAGGCGCTGCGCGCCCAGGCGACCCGACTCGTCCGGCACCTGGACCTCACCCCCGACCGCCCGCTGGACCTCGCCTTCTCCCTGGCCACCACCCGCGCCACCCTGGAGGAACGGGCCGTCGTCATCGGCGATCTCGACGCGCTGCGCGCCCTGGCCGAGGGAGAACCCACCACGGCCGCCACGGTGACGGGCTCGGCCGCGCAACCAGGCGGCCTCGCCTTCCTCTTCACCGGGCAGGGCAGCCAACGTGCGGCCATGGGAAGGGAGTTGTACGCCACCCACCCCGCGTTCGCCGACGCCTTCGACGAGGTCGCAGCCGCCCTCGACCCACTCCTCGACCGTCCGCTCGCCGAGGTCATCAGCTCCGGGGACGGCCTGGACGACACCACGTTCACCCAACCGGCGCTCTTCGCCGTCGAGGTCGCCCTGTTCCGCCTCTACGCGTCCTGGGGTGTGCACCCCGACTTCGTGGCCGGACACTCCGTCGGTGAGATCACGGCCGCGCATGTGGCCGGCGTGCTCTCGCTCGCGGACGCCGCCGCTCTGGTCGCCGCCCGCGCCCGGCTGATCGGCGCGCTGCCGGCGGGCGGCGCGATGGCCGCCGTACAGGCCACCGAGGACGAGATCCGTGCCGAACTGCCCGACGCCGTGGACGTGGCCGCCGTGAACGGCCCCGAAGCCGTCGTCGTCTCCGGCGACACGGAAGCGGTGCAGGCACTCGCCGCGGCCTTCGCCGCCCGGGGCCGTCGCGTCCGGCACCTCACGGTCAGCCATGCCTTCCACTCCCCGCACATGGACGCGGTCCTCGACGAGTTCCGCACGGTCGTCGCCGGACTGACCTACGCCCGCCCGCAGATCCCCGTGGCCTCGGCGCTGACCGGACGGGTCGCCGAGGGGGCCGACCTGACCTCGGCCGAGTTCTGGGTACGGCATGTGCGCGACGCCGTCCGCTGGTCCGACGTGGTCCGCACACTCGACGCGTCCGGTGTCACGACCTACCTCGAACTCGGCCCCGACGGCACCCTGAGCGGACTCGTCCGGAGGATGATCGAGGACGAACAGGCCGTCGCCGTACCGGCGTTGCGCCGGGACCGGTCCGAGACCGGGACCGCGCTCACCGCCCTCGCCCACGTCCATGCGCGCGGCCACGCGGTGGACTGGACGGCGTACTTCGCCGGCAGCGGCGCCCGGCGCGCCGAACTGCCGACGTACGCCTTCCAGCGGCGCCGGTTCTGGCTGGAGCCCGGCACCGCGGGCGACGCCGAGGCGCTCGGCCTCGGCGCGGTCGACCACCCCCTGCTGGGTGCGGCCGTACCGCTTCCGGACAGCGACGGGCTGCTCCTGACCGGCAGCCTCTCCCTCCGCACCCATCCCTGGCTCGCCGATCACGTCGTGGTGGGCACTCCGGTGCTCCCCGGTGCCGCCCTCGTCGAACTGGCCACGTACGCCGCCGACTTGGTCGGGGCGGGCAGGGTCGTCGAACTCGCCGTGGAGACACCGTTCGTGCTGCCCGGACAGGGCGCCGCCCAGGTGCAGGTGGCCGTGGACGCGCCCGACGCGGCGGGCGACCGGGGCGTCACCATCCGGTCACTGATTTCCGGGGCCGACTGGGTACGCAACGCCACCGGCATCCTCGGCACCGCACCGGCACCGGCCGGGGAACGGTTCGACCAGTGGCCGCCCACCGACGCCCAGCCTGTCGCGGCCGACGAGGTGTACACGGCGCTGGCCGGGACGGGCCTGGAGTACGGCCCGGCGTTCCGCGGCATCCGCGCCGCCTGGCGGGACGGTGACACGTCGTACGCCGAAGTCGTTCTCCCGGAAGAGCGGCACAAGGAGGCGGCGACCGGCTTCGGCATCCACCCCGCCCTCCTCGACGCCGCCCTCCAACTCCCCCGACTCCACCAGGACTTGGACGGCCCCACCCGCCTGCCCTTCGCCTACCGAGAGGTGGCCCTGCACGCCACCGGCGCCACGGAACTACGCGTCCGGCTCACCGCCACCGGCCCGGACACCTTCTCCCTCCAGGCCGCCGACCCGACCGGAGCCCCCGTCGTGTCGGTGGACGCCCTCACCACCCGGCCCCTGAAGACCACCGCCCTCGCCACGACCGACGGCCTCTACGCCCTCACCTGGCCGCAGTCGCCGTCGGCCGGGAACGACGTGACGGTTCCCTTCGAGTGGACCCAAGTCGCCCTGGGCGCGGACCCGTTCGACACCACGGGCACTCCTGCCCGACTCCGGGCCGCCCTGGGCCATGCCCTTGCCACCGTCCAGGAGCACCTCGGCGAACCGGGCACGCGTCTGGTCGCCGTCACCCGCCAGGGCGTCTCCACCGGCCCGGACGACACCCCGGACCCGGTCGTCGCCGCCGTATGGGGACTGCTGCGCTCCGCGCAGACCGAGAACCCGGACCGGATCGTCCTCGCCGACACCGACGGCAGCCCCGAGTCCGCCGCAGCACTGGCAGGCGCTATCGCCACCGGTGAACCGCAGTTCGCGCTGCGCGCCGGGAGCGTCCACGTCCCGCGCCTCGCTCCCGCGCGGTCTGGTCGGACGCCGGTGGGGGAGTGGAACCCGGACGGTACGGTCCTGATCACCGGCGGCACCGGAACGCTCGGCGCCCTGCTCGCCCGGCACCTCGTCACCCGACGCGGCGTACGCCATCTCGTCCTCACCTCCCGCAGCGGCGCCACGGCACCGGGCGCGACCGAACTCCGTGCCGAACTGGCCGAGTCGGGCGCCGACGTCACCATCGCCGCCGCCGACACCGCCGACCGGGACGCACTCGCCGCCGTCCTCGACGCCATCCCCGGGGACCACCCGCTCACCGCCGTCGTGCACACCGCCGGAGTCGTCGACGACGGCGTCACCACGGCGCTCACCCCCGAACGCCTGGACACCGTGCTGCGCCCGAAGGCCGACGGCGCCTGGCATCTGCACGAGCTGACCGCGCACCTGCCACTGGACGCGTTCGTCCTGTACTCGTCGGTTGCCGGCGTGCTCGGCTCACCCGGACAGGGCTCGTACGCCGCCGCCAACACCTTCCTCGACGCGCTCGCCGCCCACCGCCACGCGCTCGGGCTGCCCGCCCAGTCGCTGGCGTGGGGCCAGTGGGCCGGGCCCAGCGGCATCACCGGACACCTCGGCGCGGCCGACCTCGCGCGGCTGGCGCGGCTGGGGGTGCGTGCCCTCGGTGACGCGGAGGGGCTGGCCCTGTTCGACGCGGCCGAGGCGGCCGGAGGGGCGCTGCTCGTGCCGTCGCCGTTCGACGCCGAAGCCGTGCGGGCATCCGGCGCATCGGTCTCCGCGCCGCTGCGCGGCCTGGTCCGGCAGACACGCGGCACGGTGCGCCGCAGCGCGGCCAGCGCCATCACTTCGAAGACAGGCCTCGCGGAGCGCCTCGCCGCGCTGCCTGACGCCGCCGCGCGGGACGCCGCCCTGCTGGACCTCGTACGAGGCGAGACCGCGACCGTACTCGCCACCGCACCCGCCGCGATCGGCGTCCGGAAGGCGTTCACCGGACTCGGCGTGGACTCGCTGACCGCCGTCGAACTCCGCAACCGCCTCGGCGCGGTCACCGGCCTCACCCTCTCCGCCGCCCTGGTCTTCGACCACCCCACCCCCGCCGAAGTCGCCGCCCATCTGCGCGAACGACTCCTCGGCGCCGTAGCCCCGAAGCCCGAACCGGCACCCGCGCGGGCAGCCGCCACGGAGGACGACCCGGTCGTCATCGTCGGCATGGCCTGCCGGCTGCCGGGCGGGGTCGCCTCCCCGGACGACCTGTGGGCGCTGGTGCGCGACGGCGTGGACGCCGTGAGCGAGTTCCCGGACGACCGGGGCTGGGACCTGGACGCCCTCTACTCCGAGGACGCCGGACGCCCCGGCACCTCCTACACCCGACATGGCGGATTCCTCGACCGGGCCGCCGACTTCGACGCCGCGTTCTTCGGCATCTCCCCGCGCGAGGCGCTCGCCACCGACCCGCAGCAGCGGCTGCTCCTGGAGACCGCGTGGGAGACGCTGGAGAACGCGGGCGTGGACCCCGAGACGTTGCGCGGCAGCCGTACCGGTGTCTTCGCCGGGGTCATGTACCACGACTACGCGCCCCGAGTCCGTGACGTGCCCGCCGAGTTGGAGGGCTGGCTGAGCAACGGCACGGCGGGCAGCGTCGCTTCGGGCCGGATCTCCTACACCTTCGGCTTCGAGGGCCCGGCGGTCACCGTCGACACCGCCTGCTCCTCGTCGCTGGTCGCCCTGCACCTCGCGGCCCAGTCGCTGCGCACGGGGGAGTGCGATCTGGCGCTGGCCGGAGGTGTCGCCGTGATGTCGACGCCGACGACCTTCGTGGAGTTCAGCAGGCAGCGGGCGCTGTCCGCCGACGGTCGCTGCAAGGCGTACGCGGCCGGTGCGGACGGTACCGGCTGGGCGGAGGGCGTCGGGCTGCTGCTCGTGGAGCGGCTGTCGGACGCTCGGCGGCTGGGGCATCAAGTCCTCGCCGTCGTACGGGGATCGGCCGTGAACCAGGACGGCGCCTCCAACGGTCTGACCGCGCCCAGCGGTCCGTCACAGCAGCGGGTGATCCGACAGGCCCTGGCCGCGAGCGGGCTCAGCCCCGCCGATGTCGACGTGGTCGAGGGGCACGGCACCGGCACCACCCTCGGCGATCCCATCGAGGCGGAGGCGCTCCTCGCCACCTACGGACAGCATCGCGACCCCGAACAGCCGCTGTGGCTCGGGTCGTTGAAGTCCAACATCGGGCACACCCAGGCCGCCGCGGGCGCGGCCGGTGTCATCAAGATGATCCAGGCGATCCGCCACGGAGTCCTGCCGCGGACACTCCACGTGGACAGCCCGTCCCCGCACGTCGACTGGTCCGCCGGAGCAGTCGAACTGCTCACCGAGGCCCGCCCCTGGCCCGAGGCGGACGGCAACCGACCGCGCCGGGCCGCCGTCTCCTCCTTCGGCGTGAGCGGCACCAACGCCCACGTCATCCTCGAACAGCCGCCGACCGAAGCCCCGTTGCCCACGTCGGACGCCGAACCCACCGAACTCCCCTGGGTGTTGTCCGCCCGCACTCCCGAGGCGCTGCGCGCCCAGGCCGGTCTGCTCGCCGCCCATCTCGACGGCACCGAGGACGAGTTGGTGGACATCGCGCACTCCCTCGCCGTCACCCGGGGCGCCCTGGAGGAGCGCGCCGTCCTCCTCGGCGATCCCGCACGTGCCCTCACCGCGCTGGCCGCCGGTGAACCCGCCCCCGGAGTGGTGCGCGGCCGGGCCGACATCGACGGCAGGACCGTCTTCGTCTTCCCGGGACAGGGCTCCCAGTGGGCCGCGATGGCCGTCGAACTCCTCGACAGCGCACCGGTGTTCGCCGCGAAGGTCGAGGAGTGCGCGGCGGCCCTCGCCCCCTACACCGACTGGTCCCTGCTCGACGTCCTGCGCGGCGCCGACGACGCCCCCGGCCTCGACCGGGTGGATGTGGTCCAGCCGGTGCTGTGGGCCGTGATGGTGTCCCTGGCCGAACTGTGGTCGTCGTACGGCATCCGCCCGGACGCCGTGGTCGGGCACAGCCAGGGTGAGATCGCGGCCGCCACCGTCGCCGGCGGGCTCAGCCTCGACGACGGCGCCCGGGTCGTGGCGCTGCGCAGCCGCGCCATCCTCGCCCTGTCCGGGCGCGGCGGTATGGCGTCCGTCGCCCTGCCCGCCGATGCCGTCGCCGAGCGCATCGCGCGGCAGTGGCCCGAGCGGTTGTCGGTCGCCGTGGTCAACGGGCCCACCTCGGCGGTCGTTTCGGGCGACGCGGACGCCCTCGCCGAACTCGTCGCCGCGTACGAGTCCGAGGATGTACGGGCGCGGCTGATCCGCGTCGACTACGCCTCGCACTCCGCCCACGTGGACGGCTTGCGCGAGGAACTCCTCGACGCGCTCGCCCCGGTCCGGCCGCGCACCGGCACCGTGCCGCTGCTGTCCACCGTGACCGGCGACTGGCAGGACACGGCAGGACTCGACGCCGCCTACTGGGTGGCCAACCTGCGCCAGACGGTCCGCTTCGAGGAGGCGACGCGCGCCCTCGCCGCCACCGGGCACACCACCTTCGTCGAGGTCAGTCCCCACCCGGTGCTGACCGTGCCGCTCCAGGAGACCCTGGAGGCGGCCGGCGCGGCCCGTGCCTCGGTGGTCACGGGCACCCTGCGCCGCGACGAGGGCGGCCTGCGCCGATTCCTCACCTCCGCCGCCGAGTTGTCCGTACGCGGGGTCCGCGTCGACTGGACGTCCGCGTTCGCGCCCGTCGTGCCGCGCCGGGTCGCACTCCCGACGTACGCCTTCCAGCGGCGGCGCTACTGGCTCGACGCCGAGGTCACCAACACCACCGTCATCAGTACGTCGGTCCCGCACGCGGAGTCCGACGCCCCGCAGGTGCCCGCGTGGACCCGACGGCTCGCCGGACTCGACGCGGCCGAACGTCTGGCGAAACTCACGGAGTTGATCCGCGCGGAGTCCGCCGTGGTGCTCGGCCACACCGACGGTGTGACCGGAGTCGACGCCGAACGGGCCTTCCAGGAACTCGGGTTCAGTTCGCTCACGGCGGTCGAACTGCGCAACCGGATCGGTGTCGCGGTCGGCCTGGACATCCCGGCCACGCTGGTCTTCGACCATCCCACTCCGGCTGCCGTCGCCGCCTACCTGGTCACTCAACTCCCGCTGGATCAGGGCGAGTCGCAGGGGCTCACGGTCGGAGAGTCGCTCGCTGCCCTGGAGGAGGCACTCGCCGCGCCGGAAGCGGTGGACGACGGGGTCCTGTCCCGGCTGCTCGCCCTGATCGACCTTGTCGACCGGCCGAGGTCCGACCTTGAACACGACCTCGATCTCGAACTCGACCTCGACGCGGCCACCGACGAGGAACTGTTCCAACTCGTCGAGCGCAACGCCGGTTCGCACTGAAGCGACCGCAACGCCGGGTCGCACTGAAACGAAGCCCCCATCCCTCCAGATCCCTGCAGATTCATCGAGATCCATCGAGATCCATCGAGTTCAACCCGACGGGAAGAGGTACGTACCCCGATGGCCACCGAGCAGCAGCTCCGCGACTATCTGAAGCGCGCGCTCAACGACGCCAGGCAGGCCAACAGGCGGCTGCAGGAGGTCGAGGAGAGCCGGCGCGAACCGATCGCCGTGATCGGCATGGCCTGCCGGCTGCCCGGCGGGGTCGCCTCACCGGACGACCTGTGGGCGCTGGTGCGCGACGGCGTGGACGCCATCACGGAGTTCCCCGACGACCGGGGCTGGGACCTGGACGCCGTCTACGACCCGGACCCGGAGCGCATCGGCACCTCCTACACCCGGCACGGCGGATTCCTCGACACCGTCGCCGACTTCGACGCCGAGTTCTTCGGCATCTCCCCGCGCGAAGCCCTCGCCACCGACCCCCAGCACCGGCTGCTGCTGGAGTCCGCATGGGAAGCCTTCGAGCGCGCGGGCATCGACCCGCGCTCCCTCAAGGGCAGCCGTACCGCCGTCTTCGCCGGTATCGCGGGCGGCGACTACACACCCCGACTCGGCGCCGCGCCGGGCGAGTTGGAGGGCTACCTGGGCATCGGCGGCCTGGACAGCGTCGCCTCCGGCAGGATCTCGTACACCTTCGGCTTCGAGGGCCCGGCGGTGACCGTGGACACGGCGTGCTCCTCGTCGCTGGTCGCCCTCCACCTGGCCGCGCAGTCCCTGCGCTCGGGGGAGTCCGACCTCGCGCTCGCGGGCGGGGTCAGCGTGATGTCCACGCCGCAGGCGTTCGTCGAGTTCGCCCGGCAGCGCGGGCTGTCCGCCGACGGCCGCTGCAAGGCGTTCGGCGCTGGTGCCGACGGCACCGGCTGGGCGGAGGGGGTCGGCCTGCTGCTCGTCGAGCGCCTCTCCGACGCCCGCCGCCTGGGCCACCCGGTGCTCGCCGTCCTGCGCGCCTCCGCCGTCAACCAGGACGGTGCCTCCAACGGCCTCACCGCACCCAACGGCCCCTCGCAACAGCGGGTCATCCGGCAGGCCCTGGACGCCGCCGGACTGAGTGCCGCCGACGTCGACGCCGTCGAGGCGCACGGCACCGGCACCTCCCTCGGCGATCCCATCGAGGCCCAGGCCATCCTGACCGCCTACGGACAGCGACGCGCGCCCGAACGGCCGCTGCTGCTCGGCTCGTTGAAGTCCAACATCGGGCACACCCAGGCCGCCGCAGGAGTCGCAGGCGTCATCAAGATGATCCAGGCGATCCGCCACGGAGTGCTCCCGCGCACCCTGCACGCCGACGAACCCACCCCGTACGTCGACTGGTCCGCCGGCGCGGTACGGCTGCTGACCGAGGAACAGCCCTGGCCGGCCACCCCGGAAGGCCGTCCCCGGCGGGCCGGGGTCTCCGCGTTCGGCGCGAGCGGCACCAACGCACACGTGATCATCGAAGAGGCCTCGTCGACGGACCCCGGCGACAGGTGGGAGACACCCGCAGGCAGCGACACGACGCCCCTCCCGTTCGTGCTCACCGCACAGACCCCGGACGCCCTGCGCGCCCAAGCGGCCCGTCTCGCCGCGCACTTGGAGCGCACCCGTCTGCGTCCCCTCGACCTCGCGTACTCGCTCGCCACCACCCGCGCTCCCCTCAAGGAGCGCACCACGCTCGTCGCCGACCACCACGACACCCTCCTCACGGCCCTCCGCGACCTCGCGCGGAACGACTCCCCGGACACCGTGACCTCCGACACCGGTTCCCTGGCCGTCCTCTTCACCGGTCAGGGCAGCCAACGGGTCGGCATGGGGCGGCAGTTGTACGACGCCCATCTCGCCTTCGCCGCCGCCTACGACGAGGTCGCGGCCCACCTCGACCCGCTGCTGGACCGCCCGATCGCCGAAGTGACCGCCTCCGGCGCGCGGTTGGACGACACGGAGTACACCCAGCCCGCCCTGTTCGCCCTGCAGGTCGCCCTGTTCCGCCTCTACGAGTCCTGGGGCGTGCGCCCGGACCATGTCGCCGGACACTCCATCGGTGAGCTGACCGCCGCCCATGTGGCCGGAGTGCTCGACCTCCCCGACGCCGCCGCCCTGGTCGCCGCCCGCGCCCGCCTGATGCAGCAACTGCCGCGTGGCGGAGCCATGTTGGCCATCCAGGCCACCGAGGAGGAAATCAGGGCCGAACTCGCCCCGCTGGACGGGACGGTGGACGTGGCAGCCGTCAACGGGCCGTCGTCCGTGGTGATCTCGGGCGACATCGAACCGGTGCTCGCCCTCGGCGCCCGCTTCGCCCAGCAGAACCGGCGCACCCGACGCCTCACCGTGAGCCACGCCTTCCATTCGTCCCACATGGACGGCATGCTCACCGAGTTCACCGCCGTCGCCAAGGGGCTCACCTACCGGCCGCCCCGGATTCCGGTCGTGTCCGACGTGACCGGCCGGATCGCGGCAGACGGCGAGATCACCACCGCCGACTACTGGGTACGGCACGTCAGGGAAGCGGTGCGGTTCGCGGACGTCGTCCGCACCCTGGACGAGGCCGGCACCGGCACCTACCTCGAACTCGGCCCGGACGGCACCCTCACCGCACTGGTCCGGGCCACCCTGGCCGACGCGTTCGCGCTGCCCGCGCTCCACCGCGACCGGCCGGAGGCGGAGACCGCGGTGGCCGCCCTCGGCGCGCTGCACGGCCGTGGCCGCCCCGTCGACTGGCCCGCCTTCTTCGCCGGAACCGGAGCCCGCCGCACCGACCTTCCGACGTACGCCTTCCAGCACCGCCGCTACTGGCTGGAGCCGGGCATCACAACTCGCCCCTCCGGCATCGGACTTGAGGACGCGGACCATCCACTGCTCGCGGCGGCCGTACCGCTGCCCGACACCGACGGCGTCCTGTTCACCGGCAGCCTCTCCCTGCGCACCCATCCGTGGCTGGCCGGCCATGCCGTGCAGGGCACGGTGATCGTCCCCGGCACCGCCCTCCTCGAACTCGCCCGGCGGGCCGGTGAGGAGCTCGGCGCCGACGTCATCGAGGAGTTGGTGGTCGAGGGCCCGCTGGTCCTGCCGTCGCGCGGTGCCGTGCAGATCCAGGTCGAGGTGGGCGCCCCCGACGCGAGGGGAGCGCGCGAAGCCGTCATCCGTTCGCGCGCCCCCGGCGGCGGCTGGTCCCGCAACGCCACCGGCACCCTGACCGCACCGCCCGCCGACGGCTCCGCCGGGTCGCCCGACCTCACTGCCCGCCCCCGGCCCGCCGAAGGGATCGCCCAGGCGGCCGACCTCACCGCCTGGCCTCCCCCCGGCGCCACGGCCGTACCCATCGACAACATCTACGCCCAACTCGCCGCCTCCGGACTGGAGTACGGCCCGGCGTTCCGCGGCCTGCGCGCCGCCTGGCGGGACGGCGACACCTTCTTCGCCGAGGTGGCCCTGCCCGAACCCCAGCACGCGGACGCCGCCCGCTTCGGCCTGCACCCCGCCCTGCTGGACGCCGCCGTCCACCTCACCGCACACGACGACCTGACCGGCACACCGGCAGGCTTCAGCCGACTCCCCTTCGCCTACACGGGAGTTCGCCTGCACGCGGACGGCGCCACCGCACTGCGCGTCCGCCTCACCCACACCGGCCCCGACACCCTCGCCGTCGACCTCGCGGACGGCTCGGGCGCACCCGTCGCGACGATCACCGCCCTCCACGCCCGTCTGGTGTCCGCCGCGCAACTCGCCACCGCCCGCAGCGCCGACCCGGACTCCCTCTTCCGCCTGGAATGGCGGGAGTTGCCCACCGAGGCGGGACCGGTTCCCGTCCCGGAGACCGTCCACCTCGGCGAGACGGACGGAGCGGGTGACACCCCGCAACGCATCCGAGCCGCCCTGGCAGAGGCCCTGGACGCACTCCGCGGCCCTGCGGAGACCTTGGTCGTCGTGGTCCGCCACGCCCTCGCCGTAACGGAGGGCGACCAACCGGACCTGGCCTCGGCGTCCGTATGGGGACTGCTGCGCTCCGCTCAGGCGGAACAACCCGACCGACTCCTCCTGGTCGACACCGACGGCACCCCGGAGAGCACGGCTCTGCTCCCCGCCGTCGTGGCCGCCGCCCGCACGGCCGAGGAACCCCAAGTCGCCCTACGCGCCGGCGTCGCCCGCGTCCCGCGTCTGGCGCGGATACCGGAGGCGCGCAACGACCAGGTGGAGGAGAGCCGTTGGAACCCCGACGGCACCGTCCTCATCACCGGCGGCACCGGCGCTCTCGGCTCCGCCCTGGCCCGGCACCTCGTCACCCAGCACGGCGTACGCCACCTCCTCCTGGTCTCCCGCAGCGGAGCCCAGGCGCCCGGTGCCGACGAACTGGCCGCCGACCTCATGGCCGTAGGCGCTCAAGTCACCACCGTGGCCGCCGACATCGCGGACCGTGACGCACTCGCCGCGCTCATCGCCTCGGTGCCGTCCGGGCACCCCCTGACGGCCGTCGTGCACACAGCGGGCACGGTCGACGACGGACTCGTCGACACACTGACCCCCGACCGACTCGACGCCGTGCTGCGTCCGAAGGCCGACGGCGCCTGGTATCTGCACGAACTGACCGCGCACCTGCCGCTGGACGCGTTCGTCCTCTACTCCTCCGTCGCGGCCGTGCTCGGCGGTCCCGGTCAGGGCTCCTACGCCGCCGCCAACACCTTCCTCGACGCGCTCGCCGCTCACCGGCACGCCCTCGCGCTGCCCGGTCAGTCCCTGGCCTGGGGGCAGTGGGAGCAGCCCAGCGGGATCACCGGTCACCTCACCGAAGCGGACCTCGGACGGGCCCGCAGGGCGGGGCTCCGTACCCTCCCCACCGACCGGGGCACCCAACTCTTCGACAGGGCGGGCGCGTTGGACCTGTCGTACCTCGTACCCGCGCCTCTGGACCTCGCAGCGCTGCGCGATCGGCAGCCCGTCCCTGCGCTCCTGCGTGGCCTGGTGCGACCGCCCCGGCGGACGGCCCGCGCCGGTACGGAAGGCCCCGCACTGTCCTCCCGGCTCGCCGGGCGCACGGCCGAGGAACGGCAGGAGATCCTGCTCACCCTCGTGCGAGGCGAGGCCGCCGCCGTGCTGGCCGCCCGCCCCGAAGCCGTAGCGGCGCACGCCCCCTTCAACGACCTCGGACTCGACTCGCTCGCCGCCGTCGAACTGCGCAACCGCCTCACCACCGCCACCGGCCTACGACTCGCCGCCACACTCACCTTCGACCACCCGACACCCGCCGAACTCGCCGCGCACATCGACGAGTTGTTCGGTGTCGTTCAGGAAGCCGGTCCCACCGCCGTACCCCGCACCACCACCCCCGACGACGAACCCCTCTCGACCCTCTACCGACGCCTCGCCGCAGAGGGAAAGTTCGCCGACGCCTCCGCACTCATCGGCGTCGCCTCCGCGCTGCGCGGACAGTTCACGAGCGAGGAACGCGCCGAGCAGGTGCAGCGGCCCCTGCACCTGGCACAGGGCGACCAGCCGACCGCGGTCGTGTGCTTCCCCGCGCTCAGCGCCATCTCGGGACCGCACGAGTACGCCCGCTTCGGCCACGGCTTCCAGGGCGAACGCGATCTGTTCGTCGTGCCCTCACCCGGCTGGCGGGCCGAGGACCCGCTGCCCGACAGCCTGGACACGTTCCTCACCCTGCACACCGAGGCCGTCCGTCAACTCGTCGGCGACGAGCGGCCGTTCGTGGTCGTCGGCCGTTCCATGGGCGGCTGCCTCGCCAACGCGGTGACCGCCCGCCTGGAGCAGGAGGGCCGCCCACCGGCCGGACTCCTCCTGATCGACGCCTACCCCGTCGACAGCGCCGTCCGCGAGGGCATGAGCGAGTGGTGGCTGACCGCCATGCTCACCGGAATGCTGGACCGCATCGAGGCCTACGACATGGTCTGGAGCGACGCCAGCCTGACCGCGATGGGCGGATACAACAACCTCTTCGCCCAGTGGCAGCCGGCCCCCGTCGCCGCGCCGACCCTCGCGCTGCGCGCCGACACCCCCTTGCGCCACACCGTCGTGGACCCCACGGGCCGTGCCGACTGGCGCGCCCACTGGCCCGTGCCGCACCGCACCGAGGACATCCCCGGCGACCACTTCACCGTCCTGGAGGAGCACACCCCGACCACGGTCGAGGCCGCCCGCCAATGGCTGCGCACGCTCGACAACCACGCCTGAGCGACCGCGCGGTCACCGCCAACCCTCCAGCACCACAAAGGAGTTGTCCATGACGTCACAAGCCGCACCCGCGGCGCCGGTCACACTGGTCACCGGAGCCGCGTCCGGAATCGGGGAGGCCACCGCGCGTCTCTTCGCGGAACGCGGTCACCGGGTGGTCGCCGTGGACGTACAGGAGGAGGGGCTGGCCAAACTCGGCACCCTCGACGGCGTGGCCACCCTCCTCGGCGACGTCTCCGAGGAGTCCACCAACACCGCTGCCGTGGAACTCGCGTTGGAGCGCTTCGGGCGCCTCGACGCGGCCGTGCTGAACGCGGGCATCGGCGGCGCCGGACCGCTGGAATCGCCCGGCGCGATCGAGCGGTTCGACCGTCTCTTCGCCGTCAACGTGCGCTCCGTCGCCCTCGGAATCCGCGCCGCCGCCCCCGCGCTGCGCGCCTCCGGCGGCGGCGCCATCGTCGCGACCTCGTCCGTCTCCGGGCTCCGAGGCGACCCCGGAACCTGGGGCTACAACGCCACCAAGGCCGCCGTCATCAACCTGGTGCGGGCCACCGCCATCGACTACGCGGCCCAGAACATCCGGGTCAACGCCATCGCCCCCGGCGGCACGGCCACCGCGCTGACCGCCGGCCAGATCGCCGACCCGGACTTCTCCGCGGCCATCACCGGCCGCATCCCGGCGCACCGCTGGTCCGACCCCCGCGAGCAGGCCGAGGTCATCTGGTTCCTGACCTCGCCGGCCGCCTCGTACGTCACCGGCGTGACCGTCCCGGTCGACGGCGGACTCAGCGCCAACGGGGGCATCCTGCCCCCGCCGCCCGGGCCCGCGGCCCACTGACCCATCGATCCACCGGTCCATCGACCCGCCGGACCACCTACCCGCCGGTCCATCCAGAGAGAGCAGGCACCACGTGAGCGGCACCCACAACAACCACGACTTCGAGAACGAGACCGAACGCAACAAGACCGTCGCCCGGCGCTACTTCGAGGAGTTCGTCGACGGTCGCAACCTGAACACCCTGGAGGAGATCGTCGCCGCGGACGCCGCCGACGAGACCCGGGTCGGCGTCGGTGGCACCGGCACCCGCGAGGACTTCCGCGAGCACGCCCGGTGGCTGTGGGAGAACGTCAAGGACGTCCATGTCTCCGTCTCCGACCTGCTCGCCGAGGGCGACCGGGTGATCGTGTTCTGGAAGATCGAGGGCGTGCACACCGGCAACATCTTCGGCGTACCCGCCACCGGCAAGCCCTTCACCGGGCACAGCATCAGCTGGCTGACCATCCGCGGGGGACAGGTCGTCCGCTACAACGTGCTGCCGGACCGCCTCGGCATCATCCAGCAGCTCGCCGACGTCCACCTGTGACGGTCCAGACCGCCCGCTGACCCCTTCACCATCCGTTGCCCGGCCGCCCGTTCACCGGCCGGCCGGGCAACGCCCGTTTCCGCAGGAGTACTTCATGTCCCTTCCCGCCGGGCTCAGCCCCGACGACCTCGCCGAACTCCGGCAACTGCTCGCCCTCTTCGCGCACGTCTTCGACAACGGCGACCTCGACGGGCTGGCGGAGGTGTTCACCGAGGACGGCGTCATCGTCCTGGCCGGACCCGGGCGCGAGTTCCAAGGCCTCGACGCCATCAGGGAGTTCAACCGGAGCCTGGGGGAGCGGTCCCCCGACCACCACACCCTGGACACCGTGTTCACCGTCGACCCCACGGACCCCTACGGCACCGTCCGCGCCCACAGCCGCTACCTCGCCCTGCTCCCCGACGGCAGCATCCACAACGGCGACTACCTCGACGTCCTCGTCCGTACCCCCAAGGGCTGGCGCATCGCGCACCGGCGCTCGGTACCCCGGTACCCGGTACGGGTCCAGTAGGGGTCCGCTAGGGGCGTGCGGCCCGGGCACGCCGGTTAATTTCGTGGCATTCCCCCACGTCATCAGCCGGTCGGCCGTGCGCCGCCCTCTCCACCCGCGACACACCGGAGTTCCCACATGCCCGTCAACCGCTCCAGAGCCCTTGTCCTGGCCGCCGTCGGCTCGCTGTTCCTCGCGGCCTGCAACGGAGCCGGCGACACCGACGGCGCGGCGGCCGGCGCCACCGGAAAGCCGGTCAGCGGCGGCTCGTTGACCTACGCCGTGGACACCGAGCCGGTGTCCTTCGACATCCACGCCAGCCCGCAGGACATCACCGGCGCCATCCAGCGCAACGTCTTCGACTCCCTCGTCTACCAGGACGCCAAGGGCGAGTTCCACCCCTGGCTCGCCACCAAGTGGTCGGCGTCCAAGGACCTGAAGACCTACACCTTCCATCTGCGCGACGACGTGAAGTTCACCGACGGCACGGCCTTCGACGCCGAGGCCGTCAAGGTCAACTTCGACCGGATCGTCGACAAGGCCACCAAGTCCCAGTACGCGTCGAGCCTGTTGGGCCCCTACACCGGCACGACCGTCGTCGACGCCCACACCGTCGAGGTCCACTTCTCGGCCCCCGTCGCCTCCTTCCTCCAGGCCGCCAGCACCCCCTACCTCGGCTTCTACTCCCCGGCCGCCATCAAGAAGTACGGCAGCAAGCTCAGCGCGGGCGGCGCGGCGGATGTGGGCACCGGCCCCTTCAAGTTCACCAGTTACACCAAGGGCCAGAGCGTCACCCTGACCCGCAACTCCGCCTACAACTGGGCCCCTTCGACCGCCTCCCACACCGGCGCCGCCTACCTGGACAAGCTGACGATCCGCTTCCTGTCCCAGGACGCCACCCGCGTCGGCGCCCTGACCAGCGGCCAGGTCCAGGTCGCCGACCCGATCCCGCCCGCCGACGTCAAGACGGTCAAGGCCAACTCGCAGTTGCAGGTCCTCACCACGGACGCCCCCGGCGCCAACTACGCGCTCGTCCTCAACACCACGCAGAAACCCCTCGACGACATCCGCGTCCGCAAGGCCATCCTGCGCGGCATCGACATCGACACCGCCGTCAAGAGCGTGTACTTCGGCGTCTACAAGCGCGCCTGGGGCCCCATCTCCCCGACCACCCCGTACTACGACAAGTCCCTTGAGAACACCTGGAGTTACGACCCCACTCTCGCGGCCAAGTCCCTGGACGAGGCCGGCTGGACCGGCCGTGACTCCGACGGCTACCGCACCAAGAACGGCAAGCGCCTCAGCATCGAATGGCCGCTCATGCCCCAGGAGTACATCCGCGAACAGCGCGACACCCTCGGCCAGGCCATCCAGGCCGACCTGAAGAAACTCGGCATCGAGATCAAGCGCCCCCGCCTCGACATCGGCACCTACATCGCCAAGGTCTACGGCGGCCAGGAGGGCATCGCCGACTACAGCTGGGCCCGCTTCGACCCCGACGTCCTGCGCCTGTACTTCAACAGCTCCAGCGACCCCCGCAAGGGCGGCCAGAACGCGACCTTCTACAAGGACGCCGACCTCGACAAGTGGACCGACGACGCGCAGAAGACCCTGGACAAGAACATCCGCCAGGACCTCTACGCCAAGACCCAACAGCGCGCCATCGACCTCGCGTTGGAGGTCCCGGTCTATGTCCGCACCGCCGTCGTCGGCGTCGCCTCCGACGTCCACGGCCTGAAGACCGACCCGAACACCTGGACGAACTTCTACGACACCTGGATCGGCAAGTGAGCCCGACCGCACTGCTCAGAGCGGTCGTCAAACGCCTGGTCGCCGCGCTGGCCGTGCTCTTCGGGGCGGCGACCCTGGCCTTCCTGACCCTCCAGCTGATCCCCGGCGACCCGGTCGCGGTGATGCTCGGACCGGGAAACGCCGCGAGCCCCGAGATCCGCGCCGAGATCACCCACGAGTACGGCCTCGACCGCTCGCCGGCCGAGCAGTACCTGCACTACCTCGGCAACCTGCTCAGCGGGAACCTCGGCGAGTCGTACCAACTCCAGCGCCCGGTGACCGACCTGATCGGCGACCAGCTCTGGCCCACCGTCCAACTGGCCTTGTTCGCCCTGCTGCTGGCGGTCACCGCGGCCGTCCTGCTGGCGGTGGCCACAGCCGGACGCCACCCGGTGCTGCGCGCCGCCGCCTCCCTCGCCGAACTCCTCGCGGCCTCAACTCCCGCCTACTGGACGGGAATTCTGCTACTCACCGCGTTCTCCTTCCAGTTGAGGATCTTCCCGGTCGCCGGAGCCCAGGACTTCGCCTCCCTCGTCCTGCCCGCCGTCACCCTCGCGCTGTCCCTGGCCGGAGTCCTGGCCCAGGTGCTGCGCGAGGGCCTGGAAGCCGCCCTCGCGCAGCCGTTCGTGGTGACCGCCCGCGCCCGCGGACTCAGCGACACGGCCGTACGGCTCCGGCACGCGCTGCGCCACGCGGCGATCCCGCTGGTCACCCTCACCGGCTGGCTCACCGGTTCTCTGCTCGGCGGCGCGGTCCTGGTCGAGACGGTCTTCGGCCGCCCCGGCATCGGCGCCCTCACCCTCCAGGCCGCCACCAACAAGGACATCCCGCTGGTCATCGGTCTGGTGCTGCTGTCCGCCCTCGTGTTCGTCGTCCTGTCCACCGTGATCGACCTGCTCTACCTCGTCATCGACCCCCGCCTCCGGACCCGTTGACATGACCCACCTGACCTCCCGGCGCCCCCGGGCGAGAAAGGCCGCCGCCCCATGACCACCGTCACTGTCGCCGTCCCGCCACGGCGGTGGCCCCGGCTCCTGACCGCCGTACGCCCGGCGCACGCGGCGACCGCGGCCGTCCTGGTCCTGATCGCGCTGGCGGCGCTGTTCCCCGGCCTGTTCACCTCCGCGTCGCCCATCGACACGGACCCGGCCCACGCGCTCACCGCACCGGGCGCCGCCCACTGGTTCGGCACCGACCAGCTCGGCCGCGACATCTTCGCCCGCGTCCTGTACGGCACCCGCACCTCGGTAAGGCTCGGCCTCGGCTCCACGGTGCTGGCCGTCCTCGGCGGTTCCCTCCTGGGCCTCGCCGCAGGCCTCGGCGGCCGGTGGACCGACCAGGCCCTGATGCGCCTGGTGGACGCCCTGCTCGCGCTGCCCCCGATCCTGCTCGGCCTGCTCGCCGTCACCATCCTCGGACCCGGCACCCTCAACGTCATGATCGCCATCGCGATCGCCTTCTCACCGGGATACGCCCGCCTCGTACGCGCCGAGACCCTGGTGGTGCGCACCTCGGGCTACGTCGAGTCGGCCACGGTGCTCGGGCTGCGCCGGCCCCTGCTTGTCCTGCGGCACATCGTGCCCAACGCGCTCGGCCCGCTGCTGGTCCTCGCCACCGTCGGCTTCGGCTCCTCCCTGATCGCCGCCTCCGGGCTCAGCTTCCTCGGGCTCGGCCCGCAACCGCCCTCGCCCGAATGGGGAACCATGCTCTCGGAAGGCCGCAACTTCCTTGCCACCGCCTGGTGGATCGGAGTCTTCCCCGGAGCGGCGATCACGTTCACCGCGCTCTCGGTGAACGTCGTGGGCCGCCGGGCCCAGGCCCGCTTCACACGGAGGACCGACGGATGAGCCTCCTCGACATCGACGGACTCGACGTCTCCTTCGGCAGCCTGCACGCCGTCCGCGACCTCTCCCTGCACCTCGACCGCGGTGAATGCCTCGCCCTGGTCGGCGAGTCCGGCTCCGGCAAGAGCGTCACCGCGCGGGCCCTGGCCGGACTGGCCGGGCGTGGTGCCTCGGTCACCGCCGGCCGTCTCGCCTTCGACGGAACAGACCTGCGCACCCTCAACGACCGTGCCTGGCGCGGCATTCGGGGCCGCCGTATCGGCCTCGTCCTCCAGGACGCCCTGGTCTCCCTGGACCCGCTGCGCCGCGTCGGCGCCGAGATAGCCGAGCCGCTGCGTACGCACCGGATCGTGTCCCGGGCCCAACTCGGTTCGCGTGTACTGGAGTTGCTGTCCGACGTGGGCGTACCGGAGCCCGCCCGCCGCGCCGACCAGTACCCGCACCAGCTCTCCGGCGGCCTGCGCCAACGCGCCCTGATCGCCTCGGCCGTAGCGGCCGCCCCCGATCTGCTGATCGCCGACGAACCGACCACCGCCCTCGATGTCACCGTGCAGGCCCAGGTGTTGACCCTGCTGGCCAAACTCCGCGGCGAGGGCACCGCTCTCCTCCTGATCAGCCACGACCTCTCGGTGGTGGCTGGCCTCGCCGACCGCGTCGCGGTCATGTACGGCGGCCGGATCGTCGAACACGGCGACACCGAGCGGGTGTTGAGGTCGCCGCGCCACCCCTACACCCGGACCCTGCTGGACGCCGTACCCGCCGCCCACGCCAAGGGCACCCGGTTGTCACCCTCGTCGTCACCGGGCCTGCCCGCGGCCCCGGACGGCTGCGGTTACGCGGCCCGTTGCCTCCTGGCCGACGACGGCTGCCGGACCACGCTGCCCGACCCGGACTACCACGGAACCCTGTGCCACCACCCGCTCTCCGCGACGACGGCGACGAGTGGGACGACCCTTCCCACGCCCACGGTGATCGAGAGCGCCTCGCCGGGATCGCCCCTGGTGGTGGCGGAGGGCCTCACGAAACGCTACCGAGCACCGGACGGCACACCGTACGACGCAGTCCGCGACGTGTCCCTGACGCTGCACCGGGGCGAGACCCTGGGCGTGGTCGGCGAGTCGGGCTCGGGCAAGACCACCGTGGCCCGCATCCTCCTCGGACTGACCGAACCGGACGCGGGAACGGTGCGGTTCGACGGCGTTCCCTGGACCGGGGTGCCCGAGCGCGCGCGGCGCCCGCTGCGGCAGCGCGTCCAGGCCGTGCAGCAGGATCCGCTCGGTTCCTTCGACCCCCGCTTCGACGTGGAGCGGGTGATCGGCGAGGCCGTCGCGCTCGTCGGACCCAAGCGCGGGCGGGCGCGCCGCGCCCGGGTGGCCGAACTGCTCGACCAGGTGGGGCTGTCGGCGTCGGTACTGGACCGCCGGCCGCGCGACCTCTCCGGCGGACAGCGCCAACGCGTCGCCATCGCCCGCGCGTTGGCGCCGGCCCCCGACCTCATCGTCTGCGACGAACCCGTCTCCGCCCTCGACGTCTCCGTCCAGGCCCAGATCCTCGACCTCCTCGCCGACCTGCGCCACGACACGGGCGTGACCCTCCTGTTCATCTCCCACGACCTCGGAGTCGTCCACCACGTCAGCGACCGGGTGCTGGTCATGCGGAACGGGCGGGTGATCGAGTCCGGCGACATCGGGGCGGTCTTCACCAGCCCGCAGGAGGACTACACGAGAGAACTGCTCGCCGCCGCGATCCCGGGCGGGGAGACTTGGACCGTGTCCTCCGCACCGGTGAACTCGTAGCGGTCGGCGGCGTCAAGGCCGCCTCCATATGGGCGAGTTCGACTGTGCAAACGGGCAAGATCTCCTTACGGTGGGACCGATCGCCCCACGGGGGCATTGGGCACGAAGGGGGTTCAGTGGACGCCGAGTTGACCGCGTTCGTGACGACGGCGGTGTCGGCCCTGACCGGGCTGATGGTGACGGAGTCGTGGGAGCAGGCCAAGGGGAGAATCGCCCGGTTGCTCCGGCGTCGCGGTACGGACGAGGACCCGCAGGGCGAACTCCAGTCCGCGAGCGACGAGTTGGCGCGGGCCCGCGCGGACGGGGACGAGCGGGCCGCCGAGCGGGTCGGGGAACGGCTGCGCGAGCGTCTGCTGCGCGATCTGCGGGACGACCCGGAGACCGCGCGGGAACTGGCCCGGCTGATCACCGAACTCTCCCCGGACACGGCGGTCACGTACGTCAGTTCGGTCAGCGGAGGTGTGTATCACGGCCCCGCGCTCCAGGGCGCGCACATCAACGGCAACATCACGTTCGAGGTGCCGGCGCCACCGTCGACCGGTGCGCGGGTCCGACCGGACCAAGTGCCCGCCCTGACCTACACGTTCATCAACAGAGACAGCGATCTCGCCCGGCTGCGCGCCGTGTTCACCGCCGGACGGACGGGCTCCAGGACCGTGAGTCTCGGGGTGGTCGCGGGAGTCTCCGGTGTCGGGAAGTCCGCGACGGCGCACCGGTTCGCGGACTTGGTCCGGGAGCTCTACCCGGACGGTCAGTTGTACGTGGACTTCGCCGCGCTGCGGGACGAGTCGGGGTCAGCGCCCGCTGCCGTCTCCGATGTCTCCGAGGCGCTGGCCACGTGTCTGATCGGGCTCGGCGTCGGCAAGGACGCCATGCCGCAGACGGTCGAGGCCCGCAGTAACCTCTTCCGCTCCCGCACCACCGACCTGCGGATCCTGCTCGTCCTCGACGACGTGACCGAGCCCGCCCATGTGCGCGCGCTCATCCCGAAGGGGCCCGGCAGCGGAGTGCTGGTCACCACCCACGCCAAACTGGGCGAACTGGCGGTCAGGGACGGCGCGCAGCTGATCGGCCTCAAACCCCTTGACGCGCAAGGAGGTTCGGCCCTCCTCGACGACCTGTGTCCGCCGGGCACCGTGGACGCCGATCGCGCGGGCGCCGAGCGTCTGGTGGAGTTGTCCGGCGGTCTGCCCGTCGCCCTGCGGATCGCGGCGGCCCGGCTCCTGACCGAGGACGGCCTGACCTTGGCCGAGTTGGTGGAGGAACTGTCCGACGAGACGGACCGGCTGGCCGGACTGTCCCTGCCCGCCGAGGAGCTCTCCGTGTCCGCCGCCCTGGGACCTTCCTACCGCCTGCTGCCACCCGACGCGGCCCGGCTCTACCGCCTTCTCGGCCGGCTGCCGACCGGACTGTTCGACGCAGGGGTGGCCGCGGCCGCCGCCGAAGTCGACGTCCGGGAGGCCCGGCGACTCCTCGGGGTACTCGCGGGTGCGAGCCTCGTCGAGCGCCAGGCGGACAAGCGCTACGCCATGCACGACCTGATCCGGCTGCACGCCCGCGAATGCGCGACGGCGGAGGGGCCCGCGACCGAGGAAGCGGCCCTCGTCGGCCGGGTGGCCGCGCACTACCTCGTCCTGGCCGCACTCGCCGACCGGGCGATCAAGAGGAACCGGCTGAGGATCGCCGACCTGAGCGCACTGCTCGCCGAGGTCACCGATCCCTTCGCCGCCGTCGGTGGACCGTCCCCGCTCGCCTGGCTGGACACCGAACGCGCCGCGATCCTGGGCATCCTGCGTGCCGCCTCCCGCCGCGAACTGCACACCGTGGTCTGGCAGTTGGCCGAGGCCTTCACCGCCCTGTTCCTCAACCACCGTTACCTAGACGCGTGGCGGGAGTCGCTGGAGCTGGGTGTGGCGGCGGCCGTAGCCGCGGCCCGTTCGGCCGGAACGGCGGGCGAGATCGCCGAAGCCACCGCCGCCGAGGCACGCCTGCGCAGCCTCCTCTCCCGCCCCCTGCTCGACCTGGGCCGGCGCGAGGAGGCACGCACGGCCCTGGAGTCGGCCGTCGTCGCGGCCGAGACCGCCGGCAACCTCCAACTCACGGCCTCCGTACTGGAGTTCCAGGGCCGCTATCTCGACCGCTACGACCCCGAGCGCGCGGTGGGTGTGTACGAGCGCTCGCTCGCCCTGAACGAGCAGGCCGGACAGACCCGCGGCGTTGCGATCGTCGCGTTCTTCCTGGGCTGCGCGCTGGACGCCCGCGGCGACCACATCGAGGCCCTGGCCGCTCTGCGCCGGGCCCATGACGCCCTGCTCGCCGACGCGGAACCTGACGTACGGATGGCGGCCCGAGCGCTGGCCGCCATCGGAGCCGTACACGACCGTCTCGGCGACACCACGGCCGCGGACCGTGAACTGCGGGAGGCGGTCGCGATCCTGCGGGAACGGGACGCCACGCACTACGCGGCCGAACCCCTGGTCCGGCGTGCCGACATCGCACAGCGGACCGGCGCCGGCGAGGACGTGGTGCGCGGTTTCCTCACCGAGGCGCTCGAGATCTACGACGGCGAGGGCAATCCGGCGGCGGAGGAACTGCGGCGGCGACTCGCGGAGTTGGACGGCGACGACTGAGCCGTACGGCGCTTCACCGGGCGTCCGGCCGGACCCGCAGGACAACATCCTCCGTCCGCCGGTCGCCCGCCCGTACCGTCACCGCGCAGTCGTCCAGCGGGAGTTCGGCACGGAAACAGGCGTAGACGACAGCGGCCAGGAGTTGCGGATCGCCGAGCGCCCCGGTGCCCGACGCCTCCACGACCGGCCCGTCCCGGAACCCCGCCAGACAGGTCCGCCCCCGTACGCCCGACACGGCCAGGAGACTGCCGGGCAGCCGGTCGAGCGTGTCCCGCACCCACCGCAGCGCACCCGGGGCCGTCGGTTCGGTCCGGCTCCGGACGATCACCGAGGCACTGGCCGACACCCTTCCGTCCCGTTCGCCGTCCGTGCACATGAGATGGGAGAAGGAGGTGGTGTCGTCGACGGTCGAACCACCGCTTCCGGCGACGGCCCCCGGGAAGCGCACCACGGTGACGGTCGGCTGTCCGTCCTCGTCGTCGACCTCGGTGATCACTCGCCATGCGGTGACGGGCGTGCCGGCCGGTTCGGGCAGCGGCACGGCGAGCGGATACGGCGGCTCGGCTGCGGGCTCCGTCAGTTCGAGCAGGCGGTACAGGGCGGTGCGCAACCGGGCCAGGGCGCGCCCCGGTTCGGCGAAGGCCCGGTCGGTGACGTCGGCGTAGCGCTCCGGTTTGTGCTCCCGTACGACGTCCTCGACCTGGGTACGCAGGTCGCCGCGCGGGTCGAGCCCGGGCGCCAGGTCCGCCATGGCGTGGGCGGCCGTACCGGGAACGGCGTCGGCACCGAACGCGGCGAGCAGCAACGGGGTCCCCAGGGCCGCGCCGTACAGGCTGACCGACCCGTGGTCGCCGATGAGGACGTCGGCCGCGACGAGGGCGGGCCGCCAGGCGTGCACCGCGGGCATCAGCAGCAACCCCGAGTCCAGGGCCGCCGCCTGAAGCGTGCGGAGCGTCCAGGAGCCGTGCGCGGCCCAGACATTGGGGTGAATGATCGCGCCAACTCGGTAGCCGTCGTAGGGGAGTTGGGCGAGGAGGCGGGCGGGCAGATCCGGCTGGGTGCCCAGCAGCGAGGTCGGGCCCCAGGTGGAGCTGACCATGACCAGTCGCTGGTGTTCCTCGATGCCCAGCGCCTCCCGGTAGGCCGATCTCAGCGGCGCGCTGTTCGTCAGTTCGTCGAGGCACGGATCGCCCACCAGGAGGGTGCGCCCGGCGATCTTCGGATGGGTGGCGAGGAGCTGTTCCTCCTGCGAGGGGTGCGAGATGGCCAGCCAGGCGCGGCCCGATGAGAGGAGCGCGTCCGGGACGACACCGGACAACCGGTCGCCCGTACCGCGCGAGTCGGGCACGCGCTTCTGGAAACCGACGCCGTGCGGCAGCACTAGGACCGGGCAGTCTCCGTCCGGCACATCGATGTTCTCGCTGGCGGAGAGGATGAGATCCGGGGCGACCTCGTCCACCTGCTCCCAGGGCAGCACCCGGCAGCCGGCGTCGTGCAGCAGGCTCAGGACACCGGAGTCGAAGGCCGAGGTCGGGTCGTGCGCGAAGACGACGGTGACGCGGTGGTCGCCGCGCAGCAGTGCCGGGAGCGCTTCGAGGACACGGACGGTCGAGGTGACCGTACGGGCGGCCACCACGAGGGTTCGTTCGCCGTGAAAGGTGTTCCACCGATGGGCGTCGCGCCCCACCGGCACACGCAGTGGTGCTCTACCGGTCATGGCATCGCCCCTCGGCCGGCTGCCCGACGCCGATCAGCCGGCTTGCGGCTTGCGGCTTGCGGCTTGCGGCTTGCGGGAACGCTCGTCTATCACACCTCAAGCCGCGTTTCCACCCTTCGTCTCGGGACGGGATCGTTGGTCGTGAACGCCTACAAGTTAACTACCGCGACGGTCCGGACCGAACAGGGGACCGAACGGGTGGCAGCCGCTCCGCCCGACAAGTTTGCTTTATCAAGAGGGATTCCGAGCGCCCGCGCGGCCTAGTCTCTGAGACGGATGATCACCCCCCTCACCCTGTAGGAGCGCATGTGACGCACCTCCGGCAGCAGTCCACAAGACGCAGCGCCGTCGTCGCCACCGTCCCCGTCGCCCTCGCGGCCCTGCTCGCGGCCGCCACACCCGCCGGCGCCGCGACGATCGGCTCGGCCGGCGCGGGCGACCCGTACTTTCCGCTCTCCGGGAACGGCGGCTACCACGTGGCCCACTACGACCTGACGCTCCGCTACGACCCGACGAGCCGCCACCTCGACGGCAAGGCGGTTCTCACCGCCCGGGCCACCGAGAAGCTCACCCGCTTCGACCTCGACTTCAAGGGCCTCAAGGTCACCGGTCTCACCGTCGACCGCGCCGAGGCGGACTTCCGCCGCGACGGACAGGAACTCGTCGTCACCCCGCGCCACGCCGTGCGCAAGGGCCAGCGGTTCCAGGTCACCGTCACCTACAACGGCGTCCCCAAGCAGGTCACCGACCCGGACGGCTCGGCGGACGGCTGGATCGCCACCGACGACGGCGCCTTCGTGGCCGGCGAGCCGCAGGGCGCGATGACCTGGTTCCCGGCGAACAGCCACCCCAAGGACAAGTCGTCGTACGACTTCACGATCACGGTCCCGCAGGGGCGCACCGCGGTCGCCAACGGCGTTCTCCTCGGGCAGAGGACGGTTCACGGGAAGACCACGTTCCGCTGGCACGCGCCGGAGCCGATGGCCGCCTACCTCGCCACCGCGACGGTCGGGAAGTTCAAGGTCGAGCAGTACACCACCAAGGACGGGGTCAAGGTGTACAACGCCGTCGACCCGCGTGAGGCCACCGCCGCCGCGCCCGTGCTGAAGAAGCTGCCCTCCGTCCTGGAGTGGGAGAGCAAGCTGTTCGGGCCGTACCCGTTCCGCTCGGCCGGGTCGATCGTCGACCACGCCCCGGACGTCGGCTACGCCCTGGAGACACAGGGGCGGCCGCTCTACGACTCGGCGCCGGACCTCAGCACCCTCGTGCACGAGAACGCCCACCAGTGGTTCGGGGACTCCGTGTCGCTGACCGCCTGGAAGGACATCTGGCTCAACGAGGGCTTCGCGACCTACACGGAGTGGCTCTACGCCGAGCAGCACGGCGGCAAGACCGCCCAGCAGACCTTCGACGCGCTGTACGCCCGCAAGGCGACCGACGACCTGTGGGCGTACCCGCCCGGCGACCCGGGCAGCGGCGCCAACATCTTCGGCACGCCGGTGTACGCCCGCGGGGCCATGACCCTGCACGAACTCCGCCTGGCCGTCGGCGACAAGACCTTCTTCGCGATCCTGCGCGCCTGGGCGGGCGGGCACCGCTACGGGCACGGGACGACCGCACAGTTCATCACCCTTGCGGAGCGGAAGTCGGGGAAGAAGCTGGACGTCCTGTTCCACACCTGGCTCTACACGAAAGGCAAGCCGGCCCAGCCGTAGGAGCTGACGAGTTCCTCACATGTGTCGGTCATCGTCGACTCATGATCACTCGTATGTCCCCGGTCGCACTGGTCGCCGCGTCCCTGTTTCTGACGGGATGCGGCGGCGGTGCGGTGGCGGCCACGGACCACACGTCCGACCCCGCTCCCGCTCCTGCCGTCTCGTCCTCGCCGTCGCCCTCGTCCGCGATATCCGCCGAGGCGGCTCCCCGCCAACTGCCGGGCGTGGGGCCCAAGATGCTGGCCCGAATACCGGCCGGCACCGAGCAGGTCGTCCTGGTGACCGGCCGGGCCGCGAACTCCCCCCTCGCCACCCTCGCCCTGTACGAGCGCACCGACGACGGCTGGCAGCAGACCGTGAGCTGGGCCGCGCACAACGCGCTCAGGGGCTGGTCGGACCACCACATGGCCGGTGACCTGCGCTCACCGATCGGTGTCTACTCGCTCACAGACGCGGGCGGGCTGCTCAAGGACCCCGGCACCAAGCTGTCGTACGACCAGGGATGGGGCTTCGTCTCGCCCGGCACCGGCTTCGAGGGCGAACCCCTCGCCGGGTCCTTCGACTACGTGATCGCCATCAACTACAACCGGCGGCCCGGCACTTCACCCCTCGACTGGACCCGCCCCCTCGGCTCCTCGCGCGGCGGCGGCATCTGGATCCACGTCGACCACGGCGGCCCCACCCACGGCTGCGTCAGCATCGCGGAGGACCACATGAAGGAACTCCTGCGCACCCTCGACCCCGCCCGGCACCCCGTCGTCGTCATGGGCGACGCCGCCGCCCTCGGTCACTGACGGCCTAGGATCCGCCAGGTGTGCGCACATGTGCTGGTCGCCGAGGACGACGAGATGCAGGCCGAGCTGATACGACGCTCCCTGCTGACGGAGGGCCACACCGCGACCGTGGTCCACGACGGGGCTGCCGCCATCGCTGCCGCCCGGAGCCTGAGACCCGACCTCGTGGTGCTCGACCTCATGCTCCCGGTGATCGACGGCTTCGGGGTGTGCCGGGCGCTGCGCGGCGAGGAGGACATCCCCGTCCTGATGCTCACCGCCCGCTCCACCGAGGACGACGTCCTGCTCGGCCTGGAACTCGGCGCCGACGACTACATGACCAAGCCCTACAGCCCGCGCGAGCTGATGGCCCGCATCCGCACGGTCCTGCGGCGCAGCGGCCGGAGCACCGAGGACCGGCAGGAGACCGCCGTCGTACGGGCGGCGGGACTGTCCGTCGACGCGGTACGGCACGAGGTGCGCTGCGACGGGGCGCCGGTGGACTGCACACCGGCCGAGTTCGAGATCCTGCTGGCGATGACCGCCGAGCCCGAACGGGTCTTCTCCCGGCGGCAGTTGCTCCAGTACACCCGGGGCCTGGACCGGGCGTCCACCGAACGGGCGGTCGATGTCCACATCATGAACCTGCGCCGGAAGATAGAGACCGACCCACGCAGACCGGTCCGGCTGCTGACCGTGTTCGGCGTCGGCTACAAACTGCGCGGTGATCGCGCGTGAGGCCCCGGATACCGCTGCGCAAGCGGTTGTTGGTCCGGCTGCTCGTCGCCACCGTGCTGATCGCGCTCTGCTCGGTCGGGGCGACGGCCTGGCTCGCGGTGGAGACCACCACCCGCGCCATCCGGGAGGAACAGGGACAGGATCTCGCCGACGACATGCGCATCCTCGCGCAGCTCAGCGGTTACGCCGCGACCCATCCCGAGTGGAAGGGCGTCGCCCCCACCGTCCGCGCCCTGTCGAAGAAGATGGGCCGCCGGATCGCCCTCACGACCTCCGACCGCACCCTCATCGCCGACTCCGCCGCGCACGGCACCTCACTGCCGCCCCGCGCCGCCGCCAACGTCGACCCGCTGCACACCGACACCTACACGGAACCGGGCGCACAGCTCAGTGGCCTCGATCCTCGGGTCGTCGGACCGTACCGGGTGACGGCGAAGGAGCGGGCCCGGCTGATGGGGCTGGCCGAGGAGCGGCGCGCGTGCTTCGCCCAGGCCGGTATCGACACGACCATCACGATGACGCCGAGCGGCCGTCCCGTCCTCACCGACGGGGACGGCAACGACGCCAACGGCTATGTGCCCGAGCAGTGCGCCGACGGGAAGCTCAACACCCCGACCGCCACCGAGAACAAGGCGCTGAAGAAGCTGATCGTGAGCGCCCAGCCCTGCATGCTGCAGGGCGGTGTGACCTTCAAGGTCCCCTACTTCGGCGTCGACGTCTTCGACAAGAGCCTCGGCTCCCGCTACGTCACGGGCGCGTACAACAAGCTGGGCGACGCGGCCGCCATACGCAAGGCGGAGGCCTGCACCGACAACGCCCGCCGCGCCCAACTCGACCCCTACGTAGCGCCGGTGGCCGAACTGTTCCTGGGCGGCGGGAACACGACCGCACCCCGCTTCGCCGTCTCCCCGGCGAACAAGGCGAAGGTCGTCGGCGCGGCGGCGGCCGTACTGGCGCTCACGGTCCTGGTGACAGCCGTCGTCGCCACGAGACTCGTACGCCCCCTGCGCGCGCTGACCGAAGCGGCCCAGCAGCCACCGGAGTTGCACGTCCGGGTGCCGGTGAAGACCAGGGACGAGACCGGCATCCTGGCCGAGGCGTTCAACGACCTGACCGAACGCCGGGAACGTATGGAGGCCCAGCGCAAGGCCATGGTCAGCGACATCGCCCATGAGCTGCGCAGCCCGCTCACCAACATCCGCGGCTGGCTGGAGGTCACCCGGGACGGCTTCGTCGAACCCGACCCGGCGCTGCTCGGCTCCCTGCACGAGGAGGCGATGGTCCTCCAGCGGGTCATCGACGACCTCCAGGACCTCGCCGCCGCCGACGCCGGCACCCTGCGGCTGCACCGCGAACCCGTGCGCGTGGAGGACCTCGTCGACCAGATCGTCGCCGCGTACCGCGTCTCCGCCGACACGGCCGGGGTCGCCCTGACCGGCAAGACGGACAACTCCCTCTGGCTGGAGGCGGATCCGGTACGCATGCGCCAGGTTCTCGGCAACCTCGTGTCCAACGCGCTGCGCCACACACCGGCCGACGGCACCGTCACCCTGACCGTGTGGCGCGACGGCGACGACATCGTCCTGACCGTCGCCGACACCGGCACCGGCATCGTGCCCGAGAGCCTCCCGCACGTCTTTGAACGCTTCTGGCGCGCCGACCAGTCCCGCAGCCGCCGCACCGGAGGCAGCGGCCTGGGCCTGTCCATCGTCCGCGACCTGGTCGCCGCGCACGACGGCACGGTGGAGGCGACGAGCGAACCCGGCGCCGGGTCCGTCTTCACGCTGCGGTTGCCCAACTCCGCGCCGCCGGAGGGGGATTGACGACCGTCCAACTCCGGTTCGCCGGAAGGGGATTGGCGGTCGTTCAACTCCTCTCCACCGGAAGATGATTGACGCCCCGTCAATCTCTCCCCGTTGTCCGGCGGTTGAGCGCGGTCACTGCTCCCGCAGTCCCCACGGCGACCCGTACGCCGTCAGCAGGTCCAGGAACGGGCCCGCCGGGAACGCCTCCGGGCCCAGCACGCCCGAGCCGGTCCACGCCCCCGTGGCCAGCAGCTCCAGGGCGATCACCGGGTTGATCGCGGTCTGCCAGACCACCGCCTGGGAGCCGTACTCCGCCATCGACCACTGGTTGTCGACCACGTGGTAGAGGTACACCTCGCGCGGCGCCCCGTCCTTCGTGCCCCGCACCCACGTGCCCGCGCAGGTCTTGCCGCGCATACGGTCGCCCAGCGTCGCGGGGTCGGGCAGACAGGCGGCGACAACATCCCGCGGCGATACGGCAATCGGCCCCGAGGCGCTCGGCACGGTGACCGGCTCGGTGCTGTCGAGGCCCAACAGGTGCAGGGTCTTCAGGGTCTCGATGAACTCGTTGCCCAGCCCGTACTTGAAGGTGACCCGCTTCGCGTCGACCCAGCGCGGGACGAGCAGCACCTCCTCGTGCTCCACGTTCACGCACTCGACCGGACCGATGCCCTCGGGGAAGTCGAACACCTCGGGCTCACTGAACGGTTCCGTGGTGAACCAGCCGCGGTCGGTCTCGTAGACCACCGGAGGGTTCAGACACTCCTCGATCGTGGTCCAGATGGAGAAGGAGGGCGCGAAGTCGTAGCCGTCGACGGTGAGGTTCGCCCCGTCGCGGATGCCGATCTCCTCGATCTCGTCGAAGAGTTCATCGGCGGCGTACCGCGCGAACACGTCCGAGAGCCCGGGCTCCACGCCCATCCCGACGAGCGCCAGCGCGCCCGCCTTCTCCCAGTCGGCCGCGTCCTCGAACTGCGCGTCGCCGAGCTTGACCCCGCATTCCTCGTACGGACGCTCCGGGTGCGGCCGGGACAGCGACATCGCCATGTCGAGATAGTTCGCCCCGGCGGCACGCGCCGCACGGAACAGGGGCAGGACGAAACGCGGGTCGGTCGCGTTCAGCAGCACATCGCACTCGTGCGCACGGAGTGCCGCCGCGACGGCCTCCTCGTCGTTCGCGTCCAGCCGCTCGGCGCGGAACCGGGCGCCGGCGTCCCCGAGCGCGGCGACCGCCGCCTCCGCCCTCGCCAGGTCGTAGTCGGCGACCACCATCGCGTCGAAGAACGGACGCCGGGCCGCGATCCGGGTGACCGCGGTCCCCACACCACCGGCTCCCACGAGCAGTACACGCATGACAAGAACTCCTTCACTGCCGAACTACGGACGTCAGCGGGCCCTGCCCGAGATACAACGCCGGTGCCACGGATAAGGTCAATGGCGTTGGCATAAGGGGCCCCGAGGACGAGGTGAGGAGACCGCGATGCCGAAAGCGGTGGTGTCCGAGGAGAAACGGCGCCGGCGTCGCCCCACCAAGAGCGGCACGGTCCTGTCCGAGCGGTTGATCGTCGACACGGCGCTGCGCATGCTGCGCGAACACGGCAGCGCGGGCCTGACCGCCCGCCGCCTGGGCCTCGCCCTGGACGCCGACCCCAGCACCCTCTACCGCTACTTCCGCGGCATGGACGAGCTGACCCTGGCGATCGGCGACGCCCTCGTCGGACAGGCGCTGCGGGGCTGGGAGCCGACGGGGGAGTGGCGGGCCGACCTGCGCGCGATCGGCCTGCGCATCCACGCGGCGTACGTCGCCCACCCGCAGGCCGCCCAGCTCACGGCGAGCCGGGTCACCGGCCGGGCCAACGAACTGGCCGCCGACGAGGCCGTACTGGACGTCCTGCGCACGGCCGGCTTCCCGCTCCCCGACACCGTGCGGATCTACCACGCGTTCATCGACCAGACGTTGGCCTTCGCCGCCCTCGACGCGGCGTCCCTGGCCCTGCCGAGCGCGTCCCTTCGGGCGGACGAGGAGATGTGGCTCTCGACCTACGCGAGCCTGCCCCGCACGACCCACCCCCGCATCGCGGAGGCGGCCCCACTCCTGGCGACGCGCATGGTCCAAAGTGCCTACCCGACGGCCCTGGAGATGCTGCTGGACAGCGTCGCCGCCCAATTGTCGCCGTTCGGGTAGCGCCCCAAAGGGGAGCGGGGCTGTGTCGATATGCGGCTCCGCCGCGTGGGCGCGACCAGCCACAGCGGACCCGCAGCCGACCGACGCTCAACGCTCCCCTCCTAACGCAACGCCTCCACAGCCGTAGCCGCGACCGCGTCAGCAACCGCGGCCAACGCCGGCGAATCCAGCTTCCACTGCTGCCAGTACAGCGGCACGTCGACCGACCGCTCCGGCGCGAAGTTCACCAGCCGCCCCGCGTCCAGCAGTTCGGCGGCCTGCATCTCGGGGACCATGCCCCACCCCAGGCCGGCGGCGACAGCGGCCACGAAGCCCTCCGAGGTCGGCACGAGATGGCGTACCGGACTCGCCCCGCCCTGCCCCCGCCGCAGCCGCCGTACGAAGGAGTCCTGGAAGTCGTCGAGACGGTCGAAGGTCACCACCGGTGCTTCCGGCAGCGCGTCCCGCAGGGGGCCCGCGAGGCAGGTCTCCCTGAACTCCGGGCTCGCCACGGGCAGATAGCGCATCCGCCCCAGTGCCCGCACCGAGCAGCCCGGCACCGCGTCCGGTGACGAGGTCACCGCCGCCATGACCAGGCCCTCGCGCAGCAGGGCCGCCGTGTGGTCCTCGTCCTCGCGGCGGAGTTCGAAGCAGACCCGGAGTTCGCGCGGGACGCGGGTGAGGGCGCCCAGGAACCAGGTGGCGAGCGAGTCCGCGTTCACCGCGACCGACACCCGGGTCGCCTCGCCCGCCTCGCTCATGCCCAACTCGGCGCGGGCGTCCCGTTCCAGCCGGGCCAGTTGGCGGGCGAACCGTACGACCACCTCGCCGGACTCGGTCGTCCGCACCGGCTTGGTGCGCAGCAGCAGGACCCGGCCCGTGCGCTGCTCCAGGGCCTTCACCCGCTGGCTGATCGCCGAGGGCGTCACATGCAG
This sequence comes from Streptomyces sp. NPDC101776, assembly GCF_044766845.1. NCBI lineage: Bacteria > Bacillati > Actinomycetota > Actinomycetes > Kitasatosporales > Streptomycetaceae > Streptomyces > Streptomyces sp. NPDC101776. The sequence continues at coordinate 127,646 of NZ_JBIWMV010000007.1, forward strand.
GGCGCTGGCCGCCGCGTCGAACGTGCCCTCGTCCACCACCGCGAGCAGCGTCCGCACCTGGTCGAGGGGCAGCTCCGTAACCATCACGAGTACTAATGTTACGTAAGAATCTTTAGCTGTACTCCTGATGCCGGTATCCGTAGCGTCGAGGCGTGACCAACGCCCTCTCCGCGGCGGCCGCCGGCTTCGGCACCGGCCTCTCGCTCATCGTCGCCATCGGCGCCCAGAACGCCTTCGTCCTGCGCCAGGGCATCCGCCGCGAGGCGGTCCTCGCCGTGGTCGGCATCTGCGCCCTGTCCGACGCGCTGCTCATCGCGCTGGGCGTCGGCGGGGTCGGCGCGATCGTCGTCGCGTGGCCGGGCGCGCTCAAGGCCGTCGGCCTGATCGGCGGGGCGTTCCTCCTCGTCTACGGCGTCCTCGCTGCCCGCCGGATCTTCCGGCCCGCCGCGCTGAGCACCGAGGGCGAGTCGACCGGCTCGCGCCGCCGGGCCGTCCTCACCTGTCTGGCGATGACCTGGCTCAACCCGCACGTCTACCTGGACACCGTGTTCCTGCTCGGCTCCATCGCCGCCGACCGGGGCCCACTGCGCTGGACCTTCGGACTCGGCGCCGTGTGTGCCAGCCTGTGCTGGTTCACCGCGCTCGGCTTCGGCGCCCGCCTGCTCAGCCGCTTCCTCGCCAGGCCCTCGGCCTGGCGGGTCCTGGACGGCCTGGTCGCCGCGACGATGATCGGCCTCGGCGCAACTCTCGTCGCCGGGGCGTGAGATACCGGATTCCGCTGCCACAGCCGGTGCTGCGATAGTGAACCCCGGTCGATTAGATGTAGCGAGCAGCCAGGAAGCCAGTGGACACCAGCGAGAGCACCGACAGCGGCACCGAACCCGAGACGGGGACGGAGACGAAGAAGGACGCAGTACCCGCGAGCGGGCCCCGGCGCGGCTGGCGCCGCTGGGCGATGGACACCCGCCCGCTGCGCATCCCCGCCTACCGCCGCCTGTGGTCCTCGACCATCGTCACGGCCGTCGGCAGCCAGCTCACCGCCGTCGCCGTACCCAAGCAGATCTACGACATCACCGGCTCCTCCGCCTGGGTCGGCGCCGCCAGCATGGCCGGACTGCTGCCGCTCATCGTGTTCGCGCTGTGGGGCGGCTCGCTCGCCGACAGCATGGATCGCCGCAAACTGCTCCTGATCACCAACAGCGGCATCGCCGTCACCTCGGTGCTGTTCTGGGTCCAAGCCGTCACCGGCCTCGAGTCCGTGGCCGCGCTGATGCTGCTGCTCGCGATGCAGCAGGCCTTCTGGGGCCTCAACGCGCCCGCCCGCAACGCCTCCATCGCCCGTCTGGTGTCCGTGGAGCAGCTGCCCGCCGCCAACGCCCTCGGCTCGACCGTGATGCAGACCGGCCAGGTCGTCGGACCGCTCCTCGCGGGCGCCCTCATCCCGGTCATCGGTCTGCCCGAGCTGTATCTCATCGACGCGCTGGCCCTGTGCGTCACGCTCTGGGCGGTCGTCCGGCTGCCCTCGCTGCCGCCCCTGGCGTCCGCCACACCGCGCCGCGCGGGCTGGCGCGAGGTCGCCGCCGGGTTCCGGTACATCTCGCTGCACAAGGTGCTGCTGCTGTCCTTCCTCGCCGACATCATCGCGATGGTCTTCGGCATGCCCCGCGCCCTGTTCCCGCAGCTCGCCGCCCAGACCTACGCGCCCTACGGCGAGGGCCTCGCCCTCGGCATGCTGTTCGCGGCGATCCCCATCGGGGCGGTGGTCGGCGGACTGTTCTCCGGCACGTTCTCGCGGGCGCGGCGGCACGGCTGGATGGTGATCGGCGCGGTCGTCGCCTGGGGCGCGGCCATCACCGGGTTCGGGCTGAGCAGCAACCTGTGGATCGGCGTGGTGTTCCTGGCCGCAGCCGGGGTAGCCGACATGGTCTCCATGGTGTTCCGCGGGGCGATCCTGCTGTCCGCAGCCACCGACGAGATGCGCGGCCGTATGCAGGGTGTCTTCACCGTCGTCGTCGCGGGCGGCCCCCGCCTCGCCGACGTCCTGCACGGCACGGCGGGCTCGGCCTTCGGCCCCCGTACGGCGGTCGCCGGCGGCGGCATCCTGGTCGTGGTCATCATGCTGACCCTCGCCTTCACCGTCCCGGCGCTCCGCCGCTACCGCATCTGAGCGGGCTCAGACGGGCCGATGGATGGCGTAGTGCTCCATCAGCTTGCTCCGGGTCAGCTCGAGCCGGTGCGCGAGGATCTCCGCGACGATCCGGACCAGCGAGAGCCCGAGCAGCGGATCCTCCACGCACAGCGCGAGCACGGCCGCCGCGTCGAACTCGTAGGCCCGCACGGCGCTGAACGCCTCCGCGCCGAAATCCCAGGTGTACGGCGGGAACAGCCACGACCAGCCGAGCAGGTCGCCCGCGCCGAGACTGGCCACGGTGACCCGCTGCTGCGGGGTGACCTGCTGGTCGAGCGAGACGGCGCCGGAGCGGACGACCCAGAAGCGGTCGGCCGTGCCGCCCGCGTCGAAGATCCTGGAGTCCTCGGCGAACGAGACCTCGTGCGCGAGTTCCATCAGCCGTTCGCGCTGGGTCTGGGGCAGGGCGGTCAGCAGTTTTATCGCTTGGGTCATGGCACAGGGCTCCTCGCCGGCAGCGGATCCGGAATTCTCCCTACGCCCATTTGAGCCTCTGCCGACGTCCCGGGCACCTCGGGGGACGGAATCAGGGCATGAAAAAGCCCTGGCTGGACGGGGGAGACCAGCCAGGGCCGTTGAGCGGTGGCGCGGAGGACGGTGGAGTCGACTCCGTGACCACGTATGAATGAACCGTAAACCATCCACAGGCATTTCGTACCCAGCTCAACCGGTCGCGTGACCGGTTTCACTTCGCGGCATGCCCGCCGGGGTCCACGATCTCGTCCAGCACCCGCAGAACGACCTCAAAGGCCACCTCCCGCACGGGGTCGCCCTGCTCCGACCACGTGTGTGCCTCCCGGGCGGCGAAGGCCCGGGCCCGCTGGATGCGCCGCAACAGTTCAACGGAGTCCACGACATCACTCATGCCCATCACCTACCCCGGCGCGCGGATTTCACTTCGCCGGGACCGCGACCGGCACGTCGAGCGGCCGGGCCAGGCCGACCACGGCCTCGTCCAGCCGCTGCAGATGCCGTAGCACGCGGTCGGTGACCCGTCCGTAGCGTGGGGTCCCCGGTGTCCCGGGACGCAGCAGGGACGCGATGCTCGGACCGGTCTCGATCCCGCCGGCACCGTCCTCGTCCCCGTCGGCGACGTGCGCGCCGATCACCCCGATGTTGTGCACGATCCGGCGACCCGCCTCGCGCAGCCGGGGATCGGCCGCTATCGACGGATGCGTCGGCAGCAGCTCGGCGGTCGCCGCCAGATACCGCGCGTGATAGGCGCAGGTCTCCAGGAGCGCGACCACGTACCGGGCGGTGTCCCTGCGCGCCCGCAACGGCGTGATCGGATGCGTCAACGGCTGCGTCGAGGCGCTGAGATCGGCCAGCGCCTGGTCCAAGTCCCTTGCCTTGTCGAGCAGTTCGGCCGCGGCCCCACCGCTGAGCTGATCGACGGCGGCCTCGGTGACGTCCGTGAGCCGGGCCAGCACCGTGCCGAGCAGTTCGTTCGTACGGCGGTCCGTGTGCACCGGCAGTACCAGCGCCGCCGCGACCACCCCGCAGGCCGCGCCCAGCGCCGTCTCCTCGACCCGCAGCACCAGCACCGACGCGCTGTAGGTGTGCAGCAGCGTGTAGAGCAGGCCCAGCATCGCGGTGACGAAGAAGGACATCAGGGTGTACGACAGCGGTGCCGTGTAGAACATCGCGAAGATGAACAGCAGCACCAGCGCGAACGCCGTCCACGTGTGATGCCCGACCAGGCCCGCGAGACCGATACCGGCGACCACACCCAGGACCGTGCCGAGCAGCCGCCGGTAGCCCTTGACGAGGATCTCGCCGGTGGACGAGGTGTTGAGGAACACGATCCAGCAGGTCAGCACCGCCCAGTACCAGCGCTGGCTGGACAGGAACTCGCCGCCGACGATGGCCAGCGACGACCCCACCGCCACCTGCACGGCCGCCCGTGTCGTCGGCCGCCGCAGCCCGGTGCGCTCCGCGTCCTCGGCCTCCTCGCTGCCCGCGATGGCGACGTCCTCCGCGTCCAGCTCCTCGCGCGAGCGGGTCGTCGCGGGCGTGTCCTCCGACTCGTCCTGCGGCCCGTCCACGGCGATCCGCAGCCCCAGCACCGCGCGCCCGGCCTCGCCGATGCCCCGGAAGACGTCCTGCACGGCGTCCGAGGCGGGCGGCAGGTTCTCCTCCTCGCGATAGCCCAGCAGCCGGTTGCGCACATGGGCCAGCGCGGTGCCCGCGTCGGACCCCGACGGCCGTAGGACGAGCAGCCGTAGTGCCTCCAGGTCGCGCCGCAGCGTGTCGGTGGTCTCGTCCCGCCCGGTCAGAAGGTCACCGGCGGGCACGGGCGCGCCCGGCAGATGCAGGGTCAGCGTGTGACCCCGCTCGGCGCTGCGCGCGGTCAGCAGGAGCAGCCCCAGCCGCTCGGCGGCGACCTCGGCGTCCGCGATACGCCGCTGCACGAGCCGCGCCACCGTCTCGTCGGAGGTCCCGTCCTCCAGCCGGCCCTGGATCAGCAGCGCCGTCTCGTGCAGCCGCGCGGTGCCCTCCCGTACGTCGGTGAGGGCCTTCTCCATGTCGTCGGGACCGGCGTCGAGCAACGCGAGCTGCGCGGTCACGAGCTGGGCGAACCGCGCCCGGAACGCCCGCCGCAGCCGGTCCAGCGTCCCCGTGGGCGTCTCCGGCACCAGCGCGAACCGCACCAGCGCGCTGCACACGAAGGCCACGCCGATCACGCCGTAGAGCCGGGGCAGCGCGGAGACGGTCGCGCCGATGAACAGGGACAGGAAGTAGATCTGGAAGCCGATCAGGCCGAGCGCCGTGCCGCGGTCGCCGAACCGGCGGCTGTAGACCGCGCCGAAGATCAGCAGGACGAAGAAGACGTCACCGGCGACCACCCGCGAGTTCAGCAGCGCGCTCAGCGACACCGAGGTCAGCGCCACCGGCAGACCCAGCGCGAGGGTCAACGCCTGCTGCGCGCGCTGCTTCTCGCGGATCGCGAACGTGGAGACCATCGCCGACATCGCCCCGGCCACCAGATGCGGCACCGAGGCGTCCAACAGGGAGAGCACGGCCAGCGTGAGCGCGATCGAGGCCACCGTCCGCAGCCCGGCCGTCAGCCGCAGCAGTCCGGGATCGGACGCCGCGACGCGATCCCACACCCGTGCCCACGCCGCCCGTCCCGCTGCCCTCACGCCGCCGTACTCTCCCAGGGTTCATCTCAAGATCCGTACCACCGATGCTACGGCTCCTGCGTGTCTGCCCCCTCGACGCGTTCTCGTACCTGCTCCGCGGAGAGGTACGAGTCGGTGTACTCGAAGTCCTTCAGCGTGGCCGGTTTGCGGGCCTGGAAGCCGGTGCGCACGAAGTCGTCACCGGCCAGCGCGTTCAGCGTCCAGTTCGTCGCGACCCGGACCTTGGCGACGTTGGTGCGCAGCGCCGACCAGTGGTAACCACGGGCCACGACCTGGGCGGGCAGACCGCGCAGTTCGATGCCGAGCGGCTTGGACACCGCGTCCTTGCCGCCGAGGTCCACGACGAGCCCGAGGTCCTTGTGGACGTACGGCTTCAGGGGCTGGTTGCGCAGGGTCGCGATCACGTTGTCGGCGACGACCTTGCCCTGCCGCATGGCGTGCTGCGCGGTCGGCGGGCAGATCGCGCCGTCCCCGCCCTTGGCCTCGTCCGGCACCGCGCCCGCGTCACCGAGCGCGAAGACCCCGTCGTGACCGGGCAGGTTCATGTCGGCACCGACCGCGAGCCGCCCCCGTACCGTCTCCGCACCCAGCGTGGCGATCAGCGGACTGGCGACCACACCGGCCGTCCAGATCAGCGTGCGGGTCGGCACCACCCGGCCGTCGGTGAAGGTGACCTCCTCCGGTCCCGCCTTGGCGATCGAGACACCCAGGGAGATGTCGATACCGCGCCGGGTCAGGATCTCCTGCGCGCTCTTGCCGAGCTTGTCGCCCAGCTCGGGCATCAGCTTCGGCGCGATGTCGATGAGGTGCCACTTGATCAGACCCGGGTCGATGCGCGGGTAGCGCTTGACCGCCGCGTGCGTCAGCTTCTGCAGACAGGCGGCCGTCTCGGTACCGGCGTACCCGCCACCCACCACCACGAACTGCAGCCGCGACGCCTTCTCCGCCGGGTCGTCGCTCGCGTCCGCGAGGTCGAGCTGGGTGATGACGTGGTCGCGGATGTAGGCGGCCTCGGCCAGGGTCTTCATGCCGAAGGCGTGATCGGTCAGCCCCGGGATGTCGAAGGTCCGGGTGATGCTGCCGGGGGAGAGCACGATGTAGTCGTAGGGCTCGTTGACGATCTCGTCGTTGATCGTGCGGATCACACAGACCTTGGCCTTGATGTCCACACCGATCGCGCCGCCCGGGATGATCCGCGTGCGGTACTTGCTGCTGCGGCGCAGCGAGACGGCGATCGACTGCGGGGTCAGGACGCCGGAGGCGACCTGGGGCAGCAGGGGCAGATAGAGCTGGTAGGAGAACGGCGTCACCAGCGTGACGTCGGCCTCCTCACGGGTCAGTTTCCTCTCCAGACGGCGAACGCACTCCACTCCTGCGAAGCCTGCGCCAACCACCAGGATCCTCGTTCGTGTCACGGTGTTCATCCCTTCTGCGGCTCCAGGCGGTCTGCCTCGACGCCGTACGCCTGCCCTGGATCGCTGCCTCGCACCACCATCGATCCCACCGTGCCGGAAGCCGTTCCGCCAGCCGAGCGCGGCAGGCAGACGCACACGCGGAGCACCAGCATGCCCCGCCGACACCCTCCGTACTCCGCGGACACATGAACAAATGGCGTACCTGAATGACCTTTGACCGATCCGTCGACGATCGATCCGGACCGTAGAGTGCACGCCATGTCGCACACTCAACCCGATCCGGGGTCGGGCTTCCGCACCCAGAACATCGACGCCGGCAACGTGACGCGCCTGGTGGCCGCGCTAGACATCCAGGAAGCCAATGCGGGCGTACGACGACTGCGCGCATGGGCGCACGAGGCACTCGCCCCGGGCAGCGGGGAGCGCGCCCTCGACATCGGGGCCGGGACCGGCTCCACGACCCGTGAACTGGCCGCCGCGGTCGGCGCGAACGGGTCGGCGCTCGGCGTCGAACCCAACCCCGGGCTGCGCGCGATCGCCGAGGAACGGGCCCTGGAGGCCGGCAGCCCGGCCCGCTTCACGGACGGCGACGCGCTGTCCCTGCCCGTGCCCGACGCCTCCGTGGACGTCGTCTGGTGCGAACGGGTGCTCCAGCACCTCGCGGAACCCGACAAGGCCGTCGCCGAGATCGCCCGCGTGCTGCGCCCCGGCGGACGCGTGGCCCTGCTCGACACCGACTGGGCGACCACGATCCTGCACCCGGGGGACCCCGAGGTCACGGCCGCTTTCACGTCCGGCGCCCTCACCGGGGCGGCCAACCCCTACTCGGGACGCCGGCTCGTCGGCCAGGTGAGCGCCGCCGGACTCGTCGTCGACGACCGCGGTTCGCAGGCGCTGCTCCAGGACCACCGCTCGGTGGCCTGGCCGCTGATCCGCATGCTCGGCGAGTCCGCGGTGCGCCGCGGCGCACTGACCGAGGCCCAGCGCGACCGCGCCTACGCCGACCTGACCGAGGCCGCCGAACGGGGCGCCCTGCACATGTCCGTGACGATGTTCGCGGTCGTCGCCCACCGCCCGGAGTGAACCGTGTGTTCCGGTGACCTCACCGGAACACGTTGTCCGCGTCGTCCCACCCGGAGAGCTGCTCCTCCGCCGACGGCTGCGGGGCACGCGCGCGTGCCTGGTACATCGCGTCGATCTCGAACGCGTAGTGCCGCACGATCGCGTCCCTGCGCAGCTTCATCGACGGCGTCAGCAGCCCGCCCGCGACGTCGAACGGCTGCGGGAGCACCCGGAACACCCGGATCGACTCGGCGCGCCCCACAGGGCTGTTGGCGGCCGCCACGGCCCGCGTGATCTCCTCCCGCAGCGCGTTCTCCTCCCGCGCCTCCCGGCCCCGCGCGTCGCTCTGCAACGCCAGCCCGGCCCGCCAGTGCGCCACGAACTCGGGGTCCAGCGTGAGCAGCGCCCCCACACAGGGACGGTCGTCGCCGACGACCACGGCCTGATGGATCAGCGGATGCATGCGCAGCCGGTTCTCCAGCGCGGCGGGCGCGACGCTCTTGCCGCTGCTGGTGATGATGATGTCCTTCTTGCGGCCGGTGATCGTCAAGTACCCCTCGGTGTCCAGCCGTCCGATGTCCCCGGTGGCCAGCCAGCCCGCGTTGAGCGCCGACCGGGTCGCCCGCTCGTCGTTGATGTAGCCCTGGAACACCGAAGGGCCGTGCACCAGGATCTCCCCGTCCTCGGCGACCCGGATCTCCGTGCCCGGCAGCGCCTGCCCGACCGTGCCGATCTTCTCCCGGCCGAGCGGCTGCATCGTGACCCCGCCGGCGGTCTCCGTGAGGCCGTAGCCGTCGTGCACGAGGATGCCGATACCCGAGTAGAACAAGGACAGTTCACGGTTCAGGGGCGAGCCGCCCGACGTGGCGCGGACCACCCGGCCGCCCAGCCCGGCGCGCAGTTTGCGGTAGACCGTCCGCTCGAACAGGGCGTGTTGGAGCCGCAGATCGAAACTGGGGCCCGAACCCCGGCCGAGTCTCTGGCGCTCCTCGGCCGTGGCGAACTCCCGCGCGGTCGAGGCGGCACGCTCGAACAGGGCGCCCCGGCCGAGCTGTTGGGCCGTACGGAGAAAGTTCTTGTAGATCTTCTCGAAGATCGACGGTACGGCGTACAGGTAGGTGGGCCGGAAGGTGCGCAGCGCCGACACCAGCGCCGCCTCCGTCATCTCCGGCTCGTGGGCCATCAGCCAGCCGCCGCGCATGCACAGCCCCTGGATCATCAGGCCGTACACGTGCGAGAAGGGCAGGAAGGCGAGGACGGCCGGCTGTTCGCCCGGCGGCGCCGCCGTGTGCGACCAGCCCGCGAGCAGGGTGTCGCAGGGGCTGGCGAGGCTGCGGTGGCTCAGTGCGCAGCCCATGGGGCGGCCCGAGGTGCCCGAGGTGTAGGCGACGACCGCCGTCGAGTCCGGCATCACGATCCGGCGCAGCGAGTCCACCGTGGTCTGGGGTATGTACGTGCCCCGCTCGACGATCTGGGCCAGGGCCCCGGAGTCCAACTGCCAGACGTGCCGCAGCAGCGGCAGCGCGGCACACACCGTGCCGACGGTCATGATGCCCTGCTCGTCCTCCACGACCACGGCCACACAGTTGGCGTCCCGCAGGATCCACTCGACCTGCTCCCGCGAGGACGTCGGATGCACCGGCACGACCTCGGCGCCGACCGCCCAAAGGGCGTGGCTGAGCACCGTCCACTCGTACCGGGTGCGGGCCATGATCGCGACCCGGCTGCCCGGTGAGATTCCGGAGGCGATCAACCCCTTTGCCAGATCGACGACTTCGTCCCGCACCTCTACGGCGGTCACCTCCTCCCACACCTCGGAGGACGGGTCGGACCGGCGGGCGATCAGCGGAAGGGTGGGATTGAGGACCGCGGTCTCGAAGATGCTGTCGGCGAGGCCGCCGTTCAGGGTGGAGGTGGGGGGTGGAGCGACGGCGAAGTCGCGCATGCGCTGCTCCTGGGTTGTACGGGGCGTGACTCTGCCGATCATTACTGTTATCGACGGTGCTCGAATGTAGCCCAGGTGTGAGCGTTTGGTGAGGGGAACCAGGAAGTGCCCATGCGGAGTTTGTGATTTCGGGTGTTTGGGCCCCGAAGGTGTCACCCAGGTGTCAACCACACCGTCGCGAGCGGCGGAAGTGTGAGCCTGATGTGGCCGTCCTCCGGCTTGACCGGATCGGGGTTGGTGATGTCGCCGCCGCCGTAGACGGCCCGGTCCGTGTTGAGGGTCTCCCGCCAGGCGGGGATGTCGTCCGGGATGCCGAGGCGGTAGTCGTGGCGGACGACGGGGGAGAAGTTGCTGACGGCGAGAAGAGGGGAGCCGTCGATGTCGTAGCGGAGGAAGGCGAAGACGTTGTCCTCGGCCGCGTCGCCCAACACCCAGCGGAACCCACCGGGATCGGTGTCGCGCTGCCACAGGGCGGGGGTGTGGCGATAGACGGTGTTCAGGTCGCGGACGAGGTGCTGGACGCCCCGGTGGTCGGGTGCGGCGTCGTAGGCCGGGTCGAGGAGCCACCAGTCGGGACCGTGGGACTCCGACCACTCCGCACCCTGGGCGAACTCCTGCCCCATGAAGAGGAGTTGCTTGCCGGGATGGGCCCACATGAAGGCGAGATACGCCCGGTGGTCGGCGCGTTGCTGCCACCAGTCGCCGGGCATCTTCGACACCAACGAGCGCTTCCCGTGGACGACTTCGTCGTGGGAGATGGGGAGGACGTAGTTCTCGCTGTACGTGTAGACCATGGAGAACGTCATCTCGTGGTGGTGGAACTTCCGGTGCACGGACTCGTGTGCTATGTAACCCAGCGAGTCGTGCATCCAGCCCATGTTCCACTTCAGCCCGAACCCCAGCCCGCCGGTGTCGGTCGGCCGCGTCACCCCGTCCCAGGCGGTGGACTCCTCGGCGATGGTCACGACACCGGGCACCCTGCGGTACACCGTCGCGTTCATCTCCTGGAGGAAGGCGACTGCGTCCAGGTCCTCGCGCCCGCCGTGGACGTTCGGGGTCCACTGGCCCGAGTCGCGTGAGTAGTCGAGGTAGAGCATCGAGGCGACCGCGTCCACGCGCAGGCCGTCGATGTGGAACTCCTGGCACCAGTAGACGGCGTTCGCCACAAGGAAGTTGCGTACTTCGGTCCGTCCCAGGTCGAACTCGTACGTCCCCCAGTCCGGGTGCTCGGCCCGCCGCGCGTCCCCGGGTTCGTACAACGGCTCCCCGTCGAACCGGGCCAGCGCCCAGTCGTCCTTGGGGAAATGCGCCGGAACCCAGTCCATGATCACGCCGATGCCGGCCCGGTGCAGGGCGTCGACGAGGAACTTGAAGTCGTCGGGGGTGCCGAGGCGGGAGGTCGGGGCGTAGAAGCCGGTGACCTGGTAGCCCCAGGAACCGCCGAAGGGGTGCTCGGTGACCGGCATGAACTCGACGTGGGTGAAGCCGAGTTCGTTGACGTAGGCGGGGAGTTCGACGGCGAGCTGACGGTACGTCAAGCCAGGTCGCCAGGAGGTGAGATGCACTTCGTACACGGAGAACGGCGCTTCGTGGACCGGGGTTTCGGTCCGCCGCGCAAGCCAGTCCTCGTCGCTCCACTCGTAGTGCGAGGCCGTCACGACGGACGCGGTGGCGGGCGGCACCTCCGTACGGCGAGCCATCGGGTCGGCCTTGAGGAAGCGCTCGCCGTTCCGGGAGGTGATCTCGAACTTGTACCGGGCGTCCTCGCCCACTCCCGGCAGGAACAGCTCCCAGACACCGGTGGAACCGAGCGACCGCATGGGGAAGGCGGTCCCGTCCCAGGAGCTGAAGTCCCCGGCGACACGCACCCCTTGGGCATTCGGCGCCCACACGCTGAAACGGGTCCCGGTCACCCCACCGTGCGTCATCGGCTCAGCGCCGAGCGCCTTCCACAACTCCTCGTGCCGCCCCTCCTTGATGAGGTGCAGGTCCAGTTCACCGAGGGCGGGCAGAAACCCGTACGGGTCGTGGACCTCGCGCTCGTCACCTTCCGCGTACGACACCAGCAGCGTGTACGCGGGCAACGCGTCGAGCGGCAGCACCCCGGAGAAGAGCCCGTCCCCGTCCGAGGCGAGCGGGTTGCGCGTCCCACCGATCACGACACTCACAGCACGGGCATACGGCCGCAACGCCCGGAAGACGATCCCGCCCGGCGCAGGATGAGCGCCGAGCAGGGCGTGGGGGTCGTGGTGGGCGCCGGTTAGCAGGCGGTGGCGGTCGGCCGGGTCCAGGGGGGCGGTGGTGCCGCCCAGGGGGACCGGAACGGTTGCGGGCGGGGAGGTGGTGGCGGTGAGGTCCTCGGGGCCTCGGGGGGTGGCGCTGGACGAACGGCTCGTCTTTGGTGCGCCGGTGATGGTCCGGTCGGCGGGTTCCGGTGCGGCAGGCAGGTTCGGGTGGCTGGTGTTCGGTGCGCGGGTCGCGGTGGGGCGGTGCGCGTCCGGTGTGCCGGGCGAGGTCGGGTCGCAGGCTTCGGGTGTGCCGGTCGCGATCGGGCCGCTGGTCTCCGATGTGGTGGGTTCGGTGGGTTCGCCTGTTTCCGGGCCGGCGGTCGTTGACGGGCCGCCCGTCTCCTGAGGTGAAGTGTCGCGCAGGGCCACGGAGTTCAGCCTCCTCGGACGGCGAGACGTTCGATCGCCGCCATGGGTACGGGAAGCCAGTCCGGACGGTGTCTGGCCTCGTACAGCACTTCATACACGGCGCGGTCCGTCTCGTACGCGCGCAGCAGGGCGTGCTCGGTGCGGGGGTCCCAGCCGGCCCGGGCCGCGTAGCCCGCGCAGTAGGCTTCCCGGCAGCGGCGCGCCCACTCCGGGCGCCAGGGGCGGCGCTGCCGGGCCGCGTAGTCGAAGGAGCGCAGCAAGCCGGCGATGTCCCGCACCGGGGACTGCGCGCTGCGCCGCTCGGCCAGCGGCCTGGACGGTTCGCCCTCGAAGTCGATGACGAACCAGTCGCGGTCGGCCCGCAGCACCTGACCGAGATGCAGATCGCCGTGGATGCGCTGGGCGGACGGCCCGGCATCCCGGCCGACGAGCGCGCCGAACGCGGTCCGCAGCCCCGGCACGAACGGCCGCAGCGCGGGCACGGAGTGCGCGGCCGCCTCCAGCCGCTCGCTCATCGCAGTGGCAGTGGCAGTTTCCGCCTCTGTCTCCGTACAGGCGTTCTCGGCGACTTGCCCGCCGCCCGACGGGAAAGCCGCCGCCAGCGCGAGATGGACCTCGGCGGTGGCCTGCCCCAACTCATAGGCCTCGGTGGTGAATTCGTCCCCCGCGGCGAGTGCGCGCAGCGCGAGCGCCCAGCCGTCGGAGGCGTCCGGCAGGAACGGCTGGAGCACACCGAGCGTCGCGGCCCGCGGCTCGGCCGTCCGGAACCACGCCACCGGCGCCGGGACCCGCGTACAGCCCTGCGCGGCCAGCGCCCCCGGCAGCTCCAGATCCGGATTGACGCCGGGCTGGATGCGCCGGAACACCTTCAGGATGAACCGATCGCCGTACACCAGCGAGGAGTTGGACTGCTCGGCGCCCAGCAGCCGAGGCGTGAGCCCCGCGGGCACGGACACGGACGGGTCCGCCTCGAAGTGCAGGGGACCCGTCGTACCGGGATGCCGCAGCCGCTCCAGCAACAACTCCGCCGACCGAGGATCCTGCAACGCGTCATACACCGCGAGCCCGGCCAACTGACCTTCCTGCACACGGCCGATATAGGCCCGGGCGAGGCGCGGCGACACGTGTTCCCGCACGCCGAGCAGGAGTTGGTAGCAGTCACCGGGCGGGGGAGTACCACCCGGCATCGGAACCCCGGTGTGGGAGGCATGGACCAGCACATGAAGACAGCCCGGGAAGAGCTCGGTGGTGGACAGCACATCGAGGTCGGCCACCGGCCGGTCCTTGCCGGCGAACCAGCGCTGCCCGGGCAGCCATTCGCGCAGCAGCCCGGCGAGCGTGGCCGGAGGCCGGTCGACGCCGGGGCTGCTCAGTCGGAGGGGTGCGGTCTTCGGCATGGTGACGCGTCCTTTCGCGGGCACATCCTCGAACGCGGGCACATCCTCAAAGTCGTCGGCCGACGCGGGGAGCGGCTCGCGAGAGCCGGAACCAGTAGAAGCCGTGCCCCGCCAGCGTCAGCAGATACGGCAGCTCACCGATGGCCGGGAAACGCACCCCGCCGATCAGCTCCACGGGATGCCGGCCGTCGAACTCCCGCAGATCGAGCATCGTGGGCTGCGCGAACCGCGAGAAGTTGTGCACACACAGGACGAGGTCGTCCTCGTACTCGCGCAGGAACGCGATCACCGCCGGGTTCGACGACTGAAGCTCCGTGTACGAGCCGAGGCCGAACGCCGGGTTCTGCTTACGGATCTCGATCATGCGGCGGGTCCAGTGGAGCAGTGAGGAGGGCGACGACATCGACGCCTCGACGTTGGTGACTTGATAGCCGTAGACGGGGTCCATGATGGTCGGCAGCGTCAGCCGGCCGGGGTCGCAGGAGGAGAAGCCCGCGTTCCTGTCGGGTGTCCACTGCATGGGGGTGCGGACGGCGTCGCGGTCGCCGAGCCAGATGTTGTCGCCCATGCCGATCTCGTCGCCGTAGTAGAGGATCGGCGAGCCGGGCAGCGACAGGAGCAGGGCCGTGAAGAGTTCGATCTGGTTGCGGTCGTTGTCCAGCAGCGGGGCCAGGCGCCGCCTGATGCCGATGTTGGCGCGCATGCGGGGGTCCTTGGCGTACTCGGCCCACATGTAGTCGCGTTCCTCGTCGGTGACCATCTCCAGGGTCAGCTCGTCGTGGTTGCGCAGGAAGATGCCCCACTGACAACTCGACGGAATGGCCGGGGTCTTGGCGAGGATTTCCGAGACGGGGTAGCGGGACTCCCGTCGTACGGCCATGAAGATGCGGGGCATGACGGGGAAGTGGAACGCCATGTGGCATTCGTCGCCGCCGCTCTGGAAGTCGCCGAAGTAGTCGACGACGTCCTCGGGCCACTGGTTCGCCTCCGCCAGCAGCACCGTGTCCGGATACATCGCGTCGATCTCCCGCCGGACGCGCTTCAGGAACTCGTGACTGGCGGGCAGGTTCTCGCAGTTGGTGCCCTCGGCCGCATAGAGATAGGGGACGGCGTCGAGACGGAAGCCGTCGATGCCGAGGTCGAGCCAGAAGCGGAGGGCGGCCAGGATCTCTTCCTGCACGGCCGGGTTCTCGTAGTTGAGGTCCGGCTGGTGGGAGAAGAAGCGGTGCCAGAAGTACTGCTGGCGGACCGGGTCGAAGGTCCAGTTGGAGGCTTCGGTGTCGACGAAGATGATGCGGGCGTCGGGGTACTGCTTGTCGTCGTCGGCCCACATGTAGTAGTCGCCGTAGGGGCCGTCGGGGTCTCTGCGGGACTCCTGGAACCACGGGTGCTGGTCGCTGGTGTGGTTCATGACGAAGTCGATGATGACCCGCATGCCTCGCTGGTGGGCCGAGTCCACGAACTCGACGAAGTCCGCGAGGTCGCCGAACTCGGGGAGTACGGCGGTGTAGTCGGAGACGTCGTAACCCCCGTCCCGGAGTGGGGACTTGAAGAACGGCGGGAGCCAGAGGCAGTCGACGCCGAGCCACTGGAGGTAGTCGAGTTTGGCGGTGATGCCCTTGAGGTCACCGATGCCGTCGCCGTTGCTGTCCTGGAAGGAGCGGACCAGGACCTCATAGAAGACGGCGCGTTTGAACCACTCGGGGTCCCGGTCCTTGGCGGGAGTGTCCTCGAAGGTGTCGTGGACCGGTTCGTTGACAGTCATGAAGCTCTTGACCCTCCGCTCTGTGTGGACCGCCGGACGTGGAACACGTGCGCGGGAGCCCGGCCGGGTTCGAGACGCACATAGTTGGTCCTGCCCCACTGATGGGACTCACCCGTCAGTTCGTCGTACACCGACATGGATTCGTTTGATTCCAGGCCGAGTTGCGGCATGTCCAACGAGACCGTGGCCTCCTGGGTGTGGTGCGGATCCAGGTTGACGACCACCAGAACCGTGTCCGCACCCGTGGTCTTGCTGTACGCGATCAGCGCGTCGTTGTCCGTCCGGTGGAAGCGGAGATTCCTGAGCCGGTGCAGCGACGGGTGACGGCGTCGGATGTCGTTGAGCGTGCCCAGCAATGGCGCGATGCTACGTCCTTCCCGCTCCGCGGACTCCCAGTCGCGCGGGCGGAGTTGGTACTTCTCGGAGTCGAGGTACTCCTCGCTGCCCGGCCGGAGAGGAGCGTTCTCGCACAGTTCGTAGCCACTGTAGACACCCCATGTCGGGGACAAGGTGGCGGCGAGTACCGCCCGGAGTTCGAAGGCCGGCCGGCCGCCCTCCTGGAGGAACTCGTGGAGGATGTCGGGGGTGTTCACGAAGAAGTTCGGCCGCATGTAGGCCGCCGACTCGCCTGCCAACTCGCTGAGGTAGTCGGTGAGTTCGGCCTTCGTGTTGCGCCAGGTGAAGTAGGTGTACGACTGCTGGAAGCCGACCTGCGCGAGGGTGGCCATCATCGCCGGGCGGGTGAAGGCCTCGGCCAGGAAGATCACGTCCGGGTCCGTGGCGTTGATGTCCGCGATCACCCGCTCCCAGAACACGACCGGCTTGGTGTGCGGGTTGTCCACACGGAAGATCCGCACCCCGTGGTCCATCCAGTGCCGCAGCACGCGGACCGTTTCGACGACGAGCCCGTCGAGGTCCCGGTCGAAGGCGATCGGGTAGATGTCCTGGTACTTCTTCGGCGGGTTCTCCGCGTAGGCGATCGTGCCGTCGGGGCGGTGGTGGAACCACTCCGGGTGTTTGTCCACCCAGGGGTGGTCGGGGGAGCACTGGAGCGCGAAGTCCAGCGCGATCTCCATGCCCAGCTCGGCGGCCCGCGCGACGAACGCGTCGAAATCCTCCAGCGTCCCGAGCCGGGGGTGGATCGCGTCGTGCCCGCCCTCGGGCGAGCCGATCGCCCACGGGACGCCCACATCCTCGGGCCCGGCGGACAGCGAGTTGTTCGGGCCCTTGCGGTAGGCCGTACCGATGGGATGGATGGGCGGCAGATACACCACGTCGAAGCCCATCACCGCGATCGCGTCGAGTCGCCGCGCGGCCGTACGGAACGTGCCGTGGGGCTCGGCCGCCGTGCCCTCGGAGCGGGGGAAGAACTCGTACCAGGCGCCGTAGAGCGCCCGCTCCCGCTCCACCAGCAGCCCGCGCGGCTCGGAAACAGTCACCAACTCCCGTAGCGGACAAGCCTCCAGCACCCGCTCCACATCCGGTGTCAACGCGGCCACGAACCGCGTCCCCACCGGCAGTGTGTCGTCGCGCAGGTTCTCCGCCGCGGCCAGCACCATGGCGCGGGCCGGTTCCTCCGGCACCCCGCCGGCGGCTCGCGCGT
Organism: Streptomyces sp. NPDC101776; assembly: GCF_044766845.1. Taxonomy (NCBI): domain Bacteria; kingdom Bacillati; phylum Actinomycetota; class Actinomycetes; order Kitasatosporales; family Streptomycetaceae; genus Streptomyces; species Streptomyces sp. NPDC101776. The sequence goes on from NZ_JBIWMV010000007.1 coordinate 144,821, forward strand.
GGAGCTCCGCGCCCTCCTCCAGCATCAGGCCGACGTCGATGCCGGCCGGGATCTTGACGCGGGCGGCCCGGCGCCAGGTGGCGATGGGATCGCCCCAGGCCTCCACGACGTAGGACCAAGGGCCCGGCGCGTCCGGGGTGACCTCGGCGCCCCAGCGGTCGCTGCCCGGGGACAGTTCGCGCATCGGGGTCCACGGGCCCGGGCGGCCGTTCTCATCGAGGAGAACGACGTTCGCGCCGATCGTGCCGTGGCCCTCGCGGAACACGGTGGCGGTGACCTCGAAGGTCTCGCCGACCACCGCCTTCGTCGGGCGTGCGCCGCTGTCCACGGCCGGGCGTACGTCGCGTACCGGAATGCGGCCGATGGCTGCCGGGGTCGCGTTCATGGGTCTCACCTCCGCCGTGTTCGAGGCCGGGCTGTTCACCCGGCCGGGGTCCGAGCTGCGCCGGAAGGGGGACTACCTTCCCGCCGGGGAACGCCGGTCGACGGCGACGGTGACGGGCGGCCCGCGGTGCACGACGGCCGAAGTACGGGGGCGTCCGTTCTGTTCCTGGAGGTAGGAGCCCGCGCTGCTGCGCAGGTAGTGCTCGGCGGCTTCCGAGGCCTCGCGCGCGCAGCGTTTCCCCATCAGTACGCACAAGGTGTAGCCCGAGTCCTCGAAGGTGGCCCGTACCGTCCGGTCGCCCGGCGACGCGAGCATCACGCGTTCCCACGCCCGATAGCGCCGCAGTTGGCGGGCGACTTCGGCTTTGGCGGGTAGCAGCATGGCGCTGTTCACCTTCCGCCTCGGCGGACCGCGTTTCCCGACCGTCGGGTGGCGGCCGTGCACGGAGCGGCATGGCTCCGTCACGGCAGTCGAGGCTTTCACTCATGGTGCACAGGTGATGACCAAGCGTCTTGTTGGATCTTCAACTACCCCACTCGTCGCTCGTGTTGCACGAATGGCCTAGCACTCGCACTCTGGAGCTGACTCAGAAGCGATCATTGCTCACGCTTCGTGTTCGGGGTCCCGCCCCGCAGGTCGAGGGGAAGCGTGAGCTTCGCCGGTAGGGAGCCAACGACGATGAAGACCGCAGTGCCCTGCTACTACCACCTCGATGTGGACGTCACCCCGGAACGGGTCGGGCAGGTCGGGCGCATCCTGGCCGCCCACCTCCGGCTCTGGGACCTGGAGATCCTCGTGGAGCCCGTCCGCCGCGGCGCCGAGCTGCTGCTGCGGGCCATCGACGAGCACGCCACGGACAAGCACACGTCGATAGAGCTGTGGTGGAACGGCCAGCACCTGATCACCGCCATCGGCGACAACGACCGCGATCTGCGCCCGGACCAGGATCTGCGTGCCTGCCTCGCCCGGATCGCCGCGACGAGCGACGGCTGGGGCTGCTGCGCCACCGGCGCCGGAAGCAGGATCATCTGGTTCTCCCGGCGCGCCCGCAGCGGCGAACGCGTCCCGCGTGTCCCGAGGACGCCCGCGCCGCGCCTGCGGGAGATGCTCCAGCTTCCCCGCGAGGTGCCCGCCGCCCCGCCGGCCCGTCCGACGCCCGGCCTCCTGGAGGACGCCCGGTGACCGCGAGCCCGCGCAGGAGAGGGGTGTCCGTGTGGAGCGGGCACCCCCATCCATTGGGTGCCTCCTACGACGGGAAGGGCACCAACTTCGCCCTGTTCAGTGAGGTCGCCGAACGCGTCGACCTCGTCCTCGTCGAGGACGACGGCAGCCACCGGAGCGTTCGGCTGACCGAAGCCGACGGCTTCGTGTGGCACTGCTATCTGCCGGGAATCGGACCGGGTCAGCGCTACGGCTACCGGGTGCACGGGCCGTGGGCTCCGGCCCTCGGCCACCGCTGCAACCCGGCGAAGCTGCTCCTCGACCCGTACGCCGGGGCGGTGGACGGACAGATCGACAACGACCCCTCGCTGTACGAGCGTTCGGCCGGACCCGCCCCCGGCGACAGCGCCGGACACGGCATGCTCGGCGTGGTCGTCGACCCGGCCTTCGACTGGGGCGACGACCGCCCGCCCCGGCGCTCGTACGCCGACACGGTGATCTACGAGGCCCATGTGAAGGGCCTGACCCGCACCCACCCGGACGTGCCCGAGGAACTCCGCGGGACGTACGCGGGACTCGCGCATCCGGCGGTCGTCGACCATCTCGCCCAACTCGGCGTGACGGCGGTCGAGTTGATGCCGGTGCACCAGTTCGTGCAGGACGGGGTGCTCCAGGACCGCGGACTGTCCAACTACTGGGGCTACAACACCATCGGCTTCTTCGCGCCCCACAACACCTATGCCGCGCACCGTGAACGCGGGGGCCAGGTCACCGAGTTCAAGTCCATGGTCAAGGCGCTGCACGCCGCCGGGCTCGAAGTGATCCTCGACGTCGTCTACAACCACACCGCCGAAGGCAACGAGAAGGGCCCCACCCTGTCCTTCCGGGGCATCGACAACGCCTCCTACTACCGTCTGGTGGACGGTGACTGGGGCCACTACTACGACACGACGGGCACCGGGAACAGCCTGCTGATGCGGCACCCCTACGTCCTTCAGCTCATCATGGACTCGCTGCGCTACTGGGTCACCGAGATGCACGTCGACGGCTTCCGTTTCGACCTCGCGGCCACCCTGGCCCGGCAGTTCCACGAGGTGGACCGGCTGTCGGCGTTCTTCGACCTGATCCAGCAGGACCCGGTGATCAGCCGCGTCAAGCTCATCGCCGAGCCGTGGGACCTGGGCGAGGGCGGCTACCAGGTGGGCAACTTCCCGCCGCTGTGGTCGGAGTGGAACGGCAAGTACCGGGACGCCGTACGGGACTTCTGGCGGGGCGGCGAGCACACGCTCGGCGAGTTCGCGTCCCGGCTCACCGGCTCCTCCGACCTGTACCAGCACAGCCGGCGACGGCCGCGCGCCAGCGTCAACTTCGTCACCGCGCACGACGGGTTCACCCTGCGCGACCTGGTCTCGTACAACGACAAGCACAACGAGCCCAACGGGGAAGGGAACCGGGACGGCGAGAGCACCAACCGGTCCTGGAACTGCGGAGCCGAGGGCGAGACCGACAACCCCGCCGTGCTGGAGCTGCGCGCCCGTCAGCAGCGCAACTTCCTTGCCACGCTGCTCCTTTCGCAGGGCATCCCGATGCTCGGCCACGGCGACGAACTGGGCCGCACCCAGCGCGGCAACAACAACGCCTACTGCCAGGACAACGAACTCGCCTGGATCGACTGGGAGTTGACCGAGGAGCAGCGCGAACTCGCCGCCTTCACGCGGTACGTCATCGGGCTGCGCGCCGCACATCCCGTACTGCGCCGCCGCCGGTTCTTCCGCGGCGAGACCGCCGTGCACGCGGGACAGCCGTTGCCCGACCTGGTGTGGCTGCTGCCCGACGCCCGCGAGATGGCCGATCGGGACTGGCAGCGCTCCGACGCGCACTGTGTGGGTGTGTTCCTCAACGGCGACGCCATCGCCGAGCGCGACCCGCACGGCGGGCCCGTCGTCGACGACTCCTTCCTGCTCCTGCTGAACAGCTACTGGGAGCCCGTCGACTTCCGCCTCCCCGACGCCACCTACGGCGAGCGCTGGACGACCCTGATCGACACGGCCGAACCCCAGGGCACCCCGGACGAGACGGAACACAAGCCCGGCACGGAGCTGGTGGTCGAGGCCCGCAGCCTGGTGCTGCTGTCGCGCCCCGCCCGGCGCTGAGGGTCAGGGAGCGCCACGCGAGGTCACCGTGAACCGGGCGCCGTCCGGGTCGCGCAGCACGGCCTCGTGGGCGTTCTCCCGCAGGATGCTCCCGCCGTACGCCTCCGTGACCCGGGCGCACGACCTGATGTCCGAGACCGCGAAGTGGACCTGCCAGTGCGGCCGGACGGTCGGGTCCGGGGCCGCCTCCAGCGCGCCCGACTCGATCCGCGCCACGACGTTGCCGCCACTGCGCAGGACCACCTCGCCGCCCTCGTACCGGACCTCGCAGCTCGCCGGGTCCGCCGAGGCCCAGTCGAGGACCTCGCCGTAGAAGATCGCCGCGTCGAAGGCGTCGCGGGTGTGCAGGCGGACGAAGGCCGGGGCCGAGCGGCGCCAGGTCTCCCAGCCGCCCATGAGATCGCCCTCCCAGATGCCGAAGGTCGCGCCGTCCCGGTCGGCGAGCAGAGCCGCGCGGCCGGGCGGGAAGGAGAGCGGTCCCACGGCGACCGTGGCACCGCGCTCACGGACCCGGGCCGCCGTCACATCCGCGTCGGGCACCGCGAAGTACGGCGTCCAGGCCACCGCGACCTGCCACATGGACGCCACCGCGGCCAGGCCGGCCACCGGATTGTCGTTCGCCGTGGCGATCCGGAAGCGGTCGCCCAGGCTGGCGGAACGCCACTTCCAGCCGAACACGGCCTCGTAGAACGCCTCGGTGGTCTCCACATCACGGCTCGTGAGACTCACCCAGCAGGGGGCGCCGAACACCGTACGGGTGGAGACGGAGTCCGGTTCTCCGAAGGGCGGTTTCCTGTCGTGGTTCATGGCAGTCGCGTTTCCGATCTCCTGGACCGGCGGCCACCGGTCCCCACCAGTGTCCAACCGGAACCGGTCCGACGGCCTGCCGAGCGGGTGTCTTGACCATCCTTTTGGGTTAGTTACCTCTGCTAAAGAGGTAATCTCCAGGGGTGGAGACGGAGAAGTTCCCGGAAGAGCTGGCCGACGCGCTCGTCGGGGTCCAGCGGCTGATCCGCAGGCGACTGCGCAGCGAGATGACCCTGCCGCGACTGCGCGGCGCCGAGGTGGAACTGCTGCGCCTGGTCGAGGTCCGGCCGGGCATCGGCATCTCGGACGCGGCCAAGGAGCTGTTCCTCGCGAGCAACTCGGTGTCGACGCTCGTCAACCAGCTCGCCCGGGACGGCTTCCTGATCCGCGAGACGGACCCCGCCGACCGGCGCGCCGCCCGCCTGCAGCTCACCGAGGCGGCCAAGACCCGCCTCCGCGACTGGCACGCACGGCGCGCGGCCCTCGTACGAGGACAGGTGGACCGTCTCGACCAGGCGGACCGGGACGCGCTGCGCGCGGCGATCCCGGCCCTGCACCGACTGGCCGTCAATCTGCACGAGGAGGCCGAGGACTCATGACGCAGGACACCGCCACCGAGACTGACACTGCCACCGTCACCGAGCGGTCCGCAGCCGTCAGCTGCACCCGGCTCGCCTACTCCTTCGGCGAGACCACCGCGGTGGACGGGCTCGACCTGTCCGTGGGGGAGGGCGAGGTCTTCGGACTGCTCGGCCCCAACGGAGCCGGGAAGACCACGGCCATCCGCTGTATCACCACCCTCCTGCCGGTCCCGGCGGGCATGGTCCACGTCTTCGGCCACGACACGGCCAAGGAACAGATGTCGGTGCGCCGCATGCTCGGCTACGTCCCGCAGCAACTGTCCGCGGACAGCGGGCTCACCGGCCGTGAGAACGTCGCTCTCTTCGCCCGCGTCTTCGACGTACCGCGCAGAGAACGAGCCGCACGCGTCGCCCAGGCGCTGCGGGCCGTCGACCTCACCGACGCCGCCGACCGGCTGGCCAACACCTACTCCGGCGGCATGGTCCGCCGCCTCGAACTCGCGCAGGCCCTGGTCAGCGCGCCCCGCCTGCTCATCCTCGACGAACCCACCATCGGCCTCGACCCGATCGCCCGCACCAGCGTGTGGGAGCACATCAACGCCGTGCGCGAGGCCACCGGCATGACCGTGCTGGTCACCACCCACTACATGGACGAGGCCGACCAGTACTGCGACCGCGTCGGCCTGATGCACCGCGGCCGCATCCGCGCCCTGGGCACCCCGGACCAGCTCCGCGAGGGCCTCGGCGAACGCCGCCGCGCCGACGGAGCGCCCGCCACCGATCCGCTGCCCACCCTTGAGGACGTCTTCCGGGACGTGGCCGGCAGCGGTCTCGACGACAAGTCAGGAGGTTTCCGCGATGTCCGAAGCACCCGCCGCACCGCGAACCGCGTCGGCTGACCCCGTCCCCGAGTACGACCTGCACCTGCTGCTCACCCCGCCCGAACCCCGGGCCGGCTGGCGCCTGTTGCCCGCCCGCGTCATCGCGATGTGCGCGGTCGAACTCCAGAAACTCCGCCACGACCGCACCGAGTTGTACACCCGAGCCGTCCAACCGGCCCTCTGGCTCCTGATCTTCGGCCAGACCTTCACCCGCATCAAGGCGATCCCCACCGGCGGCATCCCCTACATCGACTACCTCGCCCCGGGCATCATCGCCCAGTCCGCGATGTTCATCGCCATCTTCTACGGCATCCAGATCATCTGGGAACGCGACGCCGGCATCCTCAACAAACTCCTCGTCACCCCCACCCCGCGCTCGGCACTGATCACCGGCAAGGCCTTCGCGGCCGGGGTGAAGTCGCTGATCCAGGCCGTCGTGGTGATCGTCATCGCCGCGATCCTCGGAGTCGCGCTGACCTGGAACCCGCTGAAGCTGATCGGCGTCGGGGCGATCGTGATCCTCGGCTCGGCCTTCTTCTCCTGTCTGTCGATGACCATCGCCGGCATCGTGCTCAGCAGGGACCGCCTGATGGGTTTCGGACAGGCGATCACCATGCCGCTGTTCTTCGGCTCCAACGCCCTCTACCCCGTGGCGATCATGCCCGGCTGGCTGCAGGCGGTGAGCAAGGCGAACCCGCTGAGCTACGAAGTGGACGCCCTGCGCGGGCTGCTGCTCGGCACCCCGTCGCATGTGGGCACCGACTTCGCCGTCCTGCTGCTGGCCGCCGCACTGGGCATCGCGGCCGCTTCCTCCCTGCTCGGACGCCTCGCCCGCTGATCTTGCCGGGGACGTGATGTGCGGCACGCCCCCGGCCGGGATTCGACGGCCGGAAAGCGGATTCTCGCTGCGCACGGCTTGATCAGTGATCAAGCGGGCGAAAACGCTGGCCACAGCGCATTCTGCTCATTTGACAGTGCGCTGAGCACACAGATAGGAAGCAGCTCTCTGAGGTCGAGAGGGTGCATTGTGTACGAGCCGAACGTGGTCGGGGACTGGCATGAGTACGACGAACACGCCGGTCTGCGTGTCCGCGTCCACAGCCTGGCCGCCGCCGAGCCGCCACGCGGGCGCGACGACGCCGCCGAAGGGCTGACCTACTTCACTCTCCGTGTCACCGTCGAGAACCGCGGCGCGCGGCACTACGGCATCCACCTGGAGGACGGCCAGATCGACGTCAGGCTCGGCCCGGACGGCGAGAGCGCCTTCATCGACTGGCGCAGCTCACAGTTCATCGAGGGCTTCGACGTCCATCCGCTGCGCCGCGCCACCGCTGTCGTGTACGCGGCCGGCGCGGAGGCCGCCCTGAAGCAGGTGGACGTACAGGTCCAGCTGCGGGTGGAGGAGGAGTGGACGCAGCGGCGCCTGTGGGCGGGCGGCATCGGTCTGTGCGAGGAGGCCGTCGCGGCCGGTGCCGGACGGGACGGCCTGGCGCACCAGGTCAGCAACTTCCTCCGGGACCAGGCGGAACCCGGCACCCCCTGAGACCCGCGGGTCCGCGACCCTCCGGTCAGTGCGGGATGCCGTCGATGATCTCCCGGGCACCCTGCCGCAGCAGCGCCACCGCCACCGATGTGCCGAGCGTCGCCGGGTCCAGCCGCCCCGCCCACTCGTGGGCGTTGAGCCGGGTCTTGCCGTCCGGGGTGAACACACAGGCGCGCAGCGACAGTTCACCGCTCCGGTCCACCTGCGCGTACCCGGAGATCGGGCTGTTGCAGTGCCCCTGGAGGACGTGCAGGAACATGCGCTCCGCGGTCGCCTCACGATGCGTCTCCGGGTGACCGAGCCCGCTGACCGTGTCGATGACGTCGGTGTCGCCCTCGCGGCACTGCAGGGCGAGGATGCCCGCGCCGATCGGCGGCATCATCACCTCAGGGGACAGCACCTCGCTGATCACGTCGCGGCGGTCGATGCGCTCCAGCCCGGACATCGCGACCAGCAGCGCGTCGGCCTCACCCGCCGCGAGCTTCTCCAGCCGCCGGTTGACGTTGCCGCGGAACGGCACACACTGCAACTCCGGGTGCGTGGCGGCGAGTTGGGCCACTCGCCGGATCGACGAGGTACCGATCCGGGTACCGGCCGGCAGCTCGTCCAGGGTCAGCCCACCGGGGTGGACCAGGGCGTCACGGATGTCGTCCCGCTTCAGGAACGCGGCGAACGTCGTACCGGCGGGCAGCGGCCGGTCGGCGGGCACGTCCTTCACGCAGTGCACCGCGAGATCCGCCACGCCGGCGAGCAGCGCGGCGTCCACCTCCTTGGTGAACGCCCCCTTGCCCTCGACCAGGGCCAGATCGCCCATCCACTTGTCACCGGTCGTCTTGACCGGCACGACCTCGGTGCGCACCTGCGGATGAAGGACGGCCAACTCGGCGCGAACACGCTCCACTTGGGCCAGCGCCATGGGTGAGTCACGGGAGACGATTCGGATCAGTTCGGGCACGGACATGCGGACACGATAGACCGTCCGGCACCCCGCCGTGGACCGGACCCCGACACCGGCCGACGGTGACGTACGGGTTCACGCCGAGTCGGTGAGCTCCAGGTGCAGGGTGTGACGACCGCTCCCGCCTGCGGCTACGACCGGTTCCCCCGGCCGCCCGTCGACCGTGCACGACCGCACCCGGCTCCCGCCGCCGCTCAGCGTCACGTCGAGCGTCATGCCCCGGTACGGCAGCCCGCGCAGACTCACCGGCCCCCAGGCCGACGGCAGGCACGGGCGCAGCCGTAGCGAGTCGTCCGTGAACGTCAGGCCGAACAGGCCGTCGTGGATCAGGCGCAGATACGCCGTCGCCGACCACGTCTGGTCGGGCTGCGACACGAAGTGGTTCGCGTGCCCGCTCGCGCCGCCCTGCCAGCCGCCGTCGACCGCGCCGGTCACGGAGTTGTACAGCTCGTGGAACCCGCCGCTCGCGGTCACCAGGCCGGCGAGGGTGTCCACGGCCAGGGCGAACGGCTCGGTGCGGCCCGCACCGGCGGCGGCCTGGCCGTACAGCCCGTGGACCATCGGCCAGACCATCACGTTGTGCCGTCCCGGACGCCGGTCGTCGAAGCGCGGGAAGTGCGGCCAGACGTTGACGATGCCGTACGGCTGCCAGTGCGTGGAGTCGAGGAGCCGCCCGGCGCGGCGGGCGTCGGCGACACCGAGGAGGACGGCGAGGGCCAGTCCCGCGCCCTCCTGGGAGGTGTCGAGCTGTCCGGCGCGGGGGCCTTCGCCGTGCACGAGATAGCCGTAGGTGCCGGCGTCCGCGCGCCACAGGTGCTGGTCGATCGCCGTGCGCAGGCGCTCCGCGTCCGAGCGGTACGAGGCGGCCTGTACGGGGTGGCCGAGGGCCTCGGACATCGCGGCGAGGGCCAACTGGGCGCCGTAGTAGAGGGAGTTGGTCGACAGGCACATCAGCTTGTCGGCGTGCGGGTGGTCCAGGACGAAGGACGAGTGGACGGACGTCGAGGCGGGCGGGCTCGGGTAGCCGGAGATGCCGTCGTTCATGAAGCCCGGGCCCTCGAAGAGGCCGAACGACGGGTTGAAGTGCTGGGCGCGGCGGGCCGCGAGGGTGCGTGCGGACGTGTCGTGGGCCCGGGAGAGGAAGTCGCGGTCGCCGGTGACCAGGTAGTGGTGGTGCGCGGCCAGGACCCACACGATCTGGTCCCACCACTGGTTGTCCTGCTGGACGACGAACCCGTCCCGTACGCGGTCGACCACGGACCACAGGGTGTTGCGGGCGACCTCCGGCGCCAGCAGGCTGACCCCGCTCCACGCGTTGACGGCCGCGTCCCGGGTCCAGCGCTGCGGCGCGGGATAGCCGCCGCCCGCCCGGACGACCGTGCCGGGCGGGTAGGCGAGCAGACCCGCCTTGTCGTACACCGAGCGGTCGGCCCCGATGGTGTTGGCGCCGGACACGGACCGGAGCGCGGACGAGTACAGGTCACCGAGCCGGTGATGGACGGCCTGGTCGTCGAAGGCGAGGGTGGGCATGGTGTAACCGTTCCCGGGAGCCGGGCCCTGCGCACCCGCGGGGACGGCCGTCGCCCCGGCGATGCCCAGGGCGATCAGGAGAGCTCGCCGCGAGACCCTGCGTTCAGCTGCCACGTTCCGTCCTCTCGGGCTCCCGGGGTCGAGATGATCCCGGGAGCCCTGAGAACGATGCTGCCCTGTGGACGGTACCGTCAGGCGGCGGGGTCGAACGAGATTCCGGAAGGCTTCGCCGAGGTGAGGTGGGCCACGAAGTTGGCGTCCTTGAGTCCGAAGTTCGCGCTGCCGAAGTCGTAGGCGCTCAACTTGTCGCGCAGGCCCGCCGGGTAGCCGTTCCAGCCGACGAGAGGCGGGTACTGCCAGGTGTGCTTGTCGTTCTCCGGCGGCTCGTCGTTCGTGTTCGCGAGCCGGAAGTCGTGCGTGCCGATGCCGTCCTTGTGGTAGACGATCTTGGCGTGGGTGCCGTCGAAACGGACATCGGACGCCGCGTGCACGGTGAACGAGCCGTGGTTGGACGTCGACACGTACTGGAGCGTGCCGTTCTGCACCCACACCACGACGTGTTCCCAGTCGTTGCGGTGCCCGCCGATGCTGGAGTTGGCGAGGGCCTGGTCCTTCTCGAAGTAGAGGCCGTACATGTAGGCGCACCAGCCGTTGTTGCACTTGTAGCGCGAGTAGCTGTTGGTGTTGTCGAGGTCCGAGGCGTCGTGGCAGTCGCCGCTGAGCGAACCCGTCGGCTTGAGACCGCCGTTGATGGTCCCGTCGGGGCCGATCGCGGGCGTCGGGTAGCAGCCGTCCGTGTCGTAGTCGAAGGCGGGCAGATACGTCTGCTCGGCCGCCTCGGCGTTCGCGGGCAGTGCGGTGGGCGGGGCGGCGAACGCGGCGGAAGGGAAGGCGATGACGAGCACGGCGGCACCGCCGAGACCGGCGAGCCACCTTCTGCGGCGGGTTCGGGACTTCTGGGACGACACTGCGTCCTCCTCTTGGGCGCAGCCCGACAGCTGTGAATGGCGGGGGCTGGGGGTGGAAAGGGCTTTCAGAGTCCCTACTTTTCATGTACGCGCCAAGGGGGTGAGGTGTCACGATGGTGACACGGTGCCCAATACTTGATCTTCGCAAGTTCCTCAGTGGTCCGGTACGTCCTCCTGTGGGTCCTTCGGTACGTCCGCCGCCGAGTCCTCCGGCGCGAGATCCGGCCGCAGTCGCAGCCAGGACGGCTGGCGCAGCATCCCGGCTCTGGTACGGGTGCTGTAGCGGACCTCGCCGACCAGCCGGGGCACCACCCAGCGCGCGCCGGCCACCGGCGGTACCGGATCGAAGGGGCACGTGTCGGTCCCGGCCGCCCCCAACAGCACGGCGAGTTCGGCCCGTTCGGCCTCGCTCCAGCCCGTGCCCACGTTGCCGACGTACCGCAGCCGGCCGCCCGCGCGCTGCCCCACCAGTACCGCGCCGGGCAGGCCCGTCAGACGCCCCTTGCCGGGCACCCAGCCGCCGACCACCACGTCCTCGCCGCGCAGATTGCGGATCTTGATCCAGGCACGGGAGCGGACCCCGGGTTCGTACACCGAGTCCAGCCGCTTGCAGACCAGGCCCTCCAGCCCGTGGGTGCGAGTGGCTCGCAGCGCTTCGGCGCCATGTCCGGTGAGCGCGGCGGGAGTTGACCAGTACGGGCCGTCGAGACCGAGCCGCTCCAACTCCGCGCGGCGATCGGCGTAAGGAAGCGCGAGAAGCGGCCGGTCGAGGTGAGGAAGGTCGAACAGCACCAGATGCACTGGTGTGTTCGCCGCCCGGTGCGCCACCAGTGCGGGCGACGCGGCCAGGCCCATCCGGTTCTGCAGCAACTGGAAGTCGGCGCGGCCCTGTTCGTCCAGGGCCAGCACCTCACCGTCCAGGATCGTCGGCGAGGCGCGCGACTCGCCGCCCAGGGCGTGCAGTTCGGGATACGCACCCGTGATGTCCGTACCGGAGCGGGCCCGCAGGAGGACGCTTCCGTCGCCGGGGAGATACACCAGGACGCGCTGGCCGTCCTGCTTGGTCTCGTAGGCCCAGCGGGTGTCCTGTTCGGCGGGCGGGAGGGTGCCCGGGGTGGCGAGCATGGGGGAGATGCGGGGCAGGGTCACGGCAGAGGTGTCGACGGGCGGCCGGGGTGACACGCGTCCGCGGGGGAGGGTTCGCCCGAACGGGGACCCGGAGTGGGGGTACGGGTGGCTGCCGGTTCATGGGTGGCTGTCCCCGACTGCCGCGAGAACGCCGCCAGTTGTAGCGCGCGTTCGGCGGATCAGAACTCGGGGCCCGGCAGTGGCGGTGCCTGCACCAGGCCCGTCTGATACGCCATCACGACGAGTTGGGCGCGGTCGCGGGCGTCGAGCTTCGTCATGGCGCGGTGCACATGCGTGCGTACGGTCAGCGGGCTGACGTACAGCTTCTCGGCGATCTCGTCGTTGGAACGGCCCTCGGCGGCCATCGCCATGATCTCGCGCTCGCGGGCGGTGAGGGCGCCGAGCCGGTCGGGCGCCGCCAGCGGGGCGCCCCGCGCGGGAGTGGCCAGGAAGCGGGTGATCAGGGTGCGGGTGGCGAGCGGGGAGAGGAGCGACTCACCGGACGCGACCGTGCGGATGCCGGACAGCAGGGCCTCGGCGGTGACGTCCTTGCCGAGGAAGCCGCTCGCGCCCGCCCGCAGGGCCTGTGCCACGTACTCGTCGACCTCGAAGGTGGTGAGGATGAGGACACGGGTGTCGGACAGCGCCGGGTCCGCGCAGATGGCGGCCGTGGCGGCCAGGCCGTCCGTGCCGGGCATCCGGATGTCCATCAGGACGAGATCGGGGCGGTGTTCACCGGCCAGCAGGATCGCCTCGGCGCCGTCGGCCGCCTCGGCGACCACCTCCATGCCCTCGCAGGTGTCGATCAGGATCCGGAAGGTGGCGCGCAGAAGGGCCTGGTCGTCGGCGAGCAGTACGCGGATCGTCATGGGGTTCTTTCTTCCGGTTCCAAGGCGCTGGGATACAGCGGCAGTTCGGTGGTGACTTCGAAGCCGCCGTCGGCACGGTGCCCGGCGTGCAGGGCACCGCCGACGGAGCGGGCGCGCTCGCGCATGCCGATCAGTCCGAAGCCGTGACTTTGACCTGGGCCTGGTGCGGTGGCCGGTACCGCGTCCACCCCGTCGTCCCCGTCGGCAGGGTGCCGGGCCCGGAGGGTGCCGCCGACGGAGCGGGCGCGCTCGCGAAGGCCGATGAGTCCGGGGCCGTGGCTTGAGGCCGGTGCGGTGGCCGGTATCGCGTCCACCCGGTTGTCGCCGTCGGCAGCGCGCCCGGCCCGGAAGATGCCGCCGACGGAGCGGGCGCGCCCGCGCATCCCGAACGGACCGGAACCCTGGCCAGGGGCGGGCGCGGCGGCCGTCACCGGCCTCGCCCCTTCGTCGGACACCGTGACGGTCAGCCGGTCGTAGGAGTAGCGCAGCCGCACATGCGCGGACCGGGTCGTGGCGTGCTTGCCGACATTGGTGAGGGCCTCCTGCACGATGCGGTACGCCGTCAGGTCCACCCCGGGGGACAGCGGGCGCGGCTCACCCTCCGTCGCCACGGTGACCGTGAGCCCGGCGGACGCGAACGTGCCGGTCAGTTCGGCGAGTTGGGCCAGACCGGGGCTCGGGGCCAGAGGTGCGCCGGGGTCGTCGGGCCGGCGCAGCAGACCGACCGTGCCCTTCATCTCGCGCAGCGCGGAGGACGTCGTACCGGCGAGTTCCGTCAGGATCCGCTGCACATGGTCGGGGTGCGTGCGCGCGAGGTGGGCCGCCGTACCGGCCTGGGCGTGGGCCAGTGCCAGATGGTGGGCGACGACATCGTGCAACTCCCGGGCGATGTACATCCGTTGCTCGGCCACCCGGTGCCGCGCCGCCTCCTCCCGCCCGCGCTCGGCGTACTCGGCCCGCGCCCGCACCGCCTCCAGATAGGCGTCCCGCAACCGGACCGCGTTCCCGGCGACGACCGGCAACAGCAGCCAGGCAGCAGGGCCGACGGTCTTGAACGGCCAAGGGTGATGCACCGCGTCCACCACCGTCGCCGCGGTCACCACCAGCACGACCGACGCGAGGAAATAACGGCGTGCCGTCCTGCGATGGGTGAGAACGGCCAGCCGGTACAGCGCCAGCATCAACGGCCCCAGCAGCAACGGCGTGAGCAGATGGCCCAGCGCGGCAGCGCCGGCGGCGGACGTCGCCGTGACCGCGACGACCGTACGGGGACGGCTCCGCTGCCAGAACAGGGCCGCGCACGAGACCGCGGCGAGCGCGATCGTGGGGCCGACCTCGGTCGGCCGGGGACCGCTCGGTACGCCCAGTTCGCTGCCGAAGAGGAACAGGGCGAACAGCAGGACGGCCGACATGATGTCGACGGTGCGGAGGCGCTCGTCCGCGTAACGCTGCCAGCTGTCGTTCATGGGTGTCTCCGCCGGGGCTCCTGGGACCGAGGCCGACCGCGGTCGGCGGAAGGCGGCCACGGGACGGAGCACGCCACATCCTCTGCTTCTACTGCTGCTTGGGGGACAGACCCAGACTCCCGCACGGGCCACCGTCCCGTCGTCGTACGGCTGCCGACAATCGCGGATACTGAGAACGCGGATCACCGCTACTGAGAACGCCGTACGTGCCACCGGTCGTGTCATCCCCGGGGACGACACGACCGGCGGCACGTGTCACACGTTCTGCAGATACGCCAGCACGGCCAGCACCCGCCGGTGCCCGCTGTCGCTCGGCGGCAGGCTCAGCTTCAGGAACACGTTGCCGATGTGCTTGCTGACCGCGCGTTCCGTGACGACCAGGGTCTTGGCGATCGTCGTGTTGTCATGGCCCTCCGCCATCAGCTTCAGCACCTCGCCCTCACGCGGGGTCAGCGAGTCCAGCGGTGAATTGCGGCGCCGGGTCAGCAGCTCGGTCACCACCTCGGGGTCGAGCGCCGTACCGCCGGCCGCCACCCGGTCCAGCGCGTCGAGGAACTCGTCCACGCGGCCGATCCGGTCCTTGAGGAGATAGCCGACCCCGCTCGCGCCGACGCCCAACAGCTCGGCGGCGTACGACTCCTCGACGTACTGCGACAGCACCAGCACCGGCAGCCCCGGGATCTTCTCCCGTGCCTCCAGCGCGGCCCGCAGCCCCTCGTCGCGGAAACCGGGCGGCATCCGCACATCGAGCACGGCCACGTCCGGCCGGTGTTCGAGCAGTGCGGGCAGCACCTCGGGCCCGCTGCCGGCGACGGCCACCACCTCGTGCCCGGCGGACGTCAACAGCAGGACCAGGCCCTCCCTGAGAAGGGCGTTGTCCTCAGCGATCACGACCCTCACGACAGTCCCGCCTCCATTACGCTCACCAGACGCACGGCAGCTCCACTTCGATCACGGTAGGTCCCCCCACGGGGCTGGTCACAGTCACACCGCCGTCGAGCGCGGCCACCCGGCGCCGCATACCGAGCAGCCCCGATCCGCCCGCCTCGTCGGCTCCGCCCCGGCCCTCGTCGCGCACCCGGACACGCAGTCCGGTGCGGACACGGGCGAGATGGACGTCGGCGCGGTCGGCGCCGCTGTACTTGGCCGCGTTGGTCAGCGACTCGGCGATCACGAAGTACGCGGCCGCCTCCACCGCCGCCGGGGCGCGCGGCCCGTCGTGCCCGTCGGTCAGCCTGTCCACGGTCACGGTGACGGAGAGCGCGCTGCTGGCGGCCAGCGCGCGCACCGCGCCGACCAGGCCGCGGTCGGTGAGGATCGGCGGATGGATCGCGCGCACCACGTGCCGCAGATCCGTCAGCGCCTCCTCGGCCAGCGTCTGCGCGTCGTCGAGCATCTTGCGCGCCGCCTCCGGGTCCTGGTCGTAGGCCCGCTTGGCGAGCCCGACACGCATAGACAGCGAGACCAGCCTGGCCTGGGTGCCGTCGTGCAGGTCGCGTTCGATCCGGCGCAGTTCGGCCTCGTGCGCGGCGATCGCGCCCGCCCGGGTCTGCACCAACTCCTCGACTCTTACGGCCAGTCGGGCCTTCGGCGAAGGCTTCAGCAGGGCGGTCGACCAGTCGGCGTCCAGGTCCGCGAGCCGGCTGATCAACGGCAGGACGACGGCCTCGCGGCGCAGCAGCCCGCACCACACCCCGTCGACGACCAGACCCAGCGGCCACAACGGCAGCATCAGTACGGGCAGTACGGCGCCGTAGGCGTAGTAGGCGACCAACCAGCGGAAGTCGGTCAGCGTGCCCGGATCACGCACCGCCGTGCGCACCCGCTCCCGCATCGTTCCGGTGAGCGGCTGGTACGCCTCGGGGATCTTCACGCCCGTCCAGGCGCCCGCCTGCTGCCGCTTGGCCCCGGCGATCCGCCGTATCAGCAGCACGGTCTCGGGCAGCATGAACGCGCCGACCACCGTGGCCGTGAGGATCGCGGTGATCAGGAGCACGGTGACGAAGATGAAGCACCCGAAGGTCATCGCGACGGTGAGGACCAGGTGCAGTGTCGCCCGGGCCGCCTGCCGCAGGGTAGATCGCATGGAGATCAGGTTAGGCGTACGGGTACGGACCCGGGGGAGCGGACGGCCCGACACGGGTGCGGCGCGCTCCACCGCGGGTTCTGGAGATCGCTCCCTCGTGTCGTCGGGCGAAGGACGGAATTGTTGAGACAGCACGTCAGCCGAGATCCAACTCTGCTCGATCCGGAGGGAACCACACAGGAACCCGGGTCAGGGCGGACAGCACGACAGCGCGGACCGAAGTGGTCGGCGGTACACGGGAGTCGGCCCAGAGTCCCAGCGGGAGCTCGGCGAGGAACACCGCCGAAGCCCGCCCCGGTCGCCCGCCGTCCGGAAGGCCGCCCCCTCGAACTCCCCGGCCAACCCGCCCTGTTGTGCGACACGGGCTCCGCCGGACGGCCCTGAAAGGCATGGCCCGGCAGGAACTCCCGGTCGCCCGCCGTCCAGAGGGCCGCCCCCTCGAACTCCCCGGCCAGCCCGCCCTGTTGCCCGCCACGGACGATGTCGAGGGCCCCTGAAGGGCATGGGCCCGACGGGAACTCCAGATGGTCCAACGATATGACCCGGCCGGGGCGGCAGCCCCGAGTGCCGCCCGTCATACGGCGCACCAGCCGTCGTCCACGGGCAGCACGACCCCGTTGATGTGCCGGGCCGCGTCGGAGGCCAGGAAGACGAGCGCTGCCGCCTGCTCCTCCGGGAAGGCGATCCGGTCGGAGAGTCCGAGGCCGGGGCCGATCACCCCGGGGCCGTGTGACCGCGCGTCGACGTCGTAGGTGATGCCGGTCGCGGTGGCCCCCGGGGCGATGGCGTTGGCGCGGATTCCCCGGCTCCGGTACATCACGGCGAGGGACTTCACCAGGCCCACGATCCCGTGCTTGGCGGCGGTGCAGGCGGCGCCCGCCGCGCTGCCGCGCAGTCCGGCCTCGGCTGCGGTGAAGACGATCGCGCCGCGCCCGGCGGCGAGCATGTGCGGCAGCGCGGCCCGGGTCAGCAGGAAGGGCGCCGTCAGATTGATCCGGAGGACCCGCTCCCACTCGGCGTCGTCGGTGTCCGCGAGGGCCGACATCCGGTCCATGATCCCGGCGTTGTTCACCAGGACGTCCAGTCCGCCGAACGCGCCGACGGCGGTGGCGACCACCTCGTCCACCACCGCCTGTTCGCTCAGGTCGCCGATGACGCGGACGGCGGTGCCGCCGTCGTGCTCGATCTCCTTGACCGTCCCCTCGGCGCCCGCCGGATCGAGGTCCGCCACCACGACCTCGGCACCCGCCAGCGCGAACTGCAGCGCGGCGGCCCGCCCGATCCCGGACCCCGCCCCGGTGACGACGACGCTGCGCCCTTCAAGACCACTGCCGCGCATGGCGTTCTCCTCGTCTCTCATGACCACTGCCGCGCATGCCGTACTCCTTGGTCCGCTGTACGTCGGGCACGGGGAGGAGGGGGTGTCCTCGGACCCGGCGCCGATCTGGGGGAGTGGCCGGCGACCGGGTCCGGGACAGCGCCGACCCCCGTCCCCACGGGTTCGGCGCGGGGGCCGCCTTCCGCTCAAGGCGGCCCCGGCTCTGGTGAGCGAGGGCTCAGTTGTGCTCCTGCTGTTGCCAGTCCGCCCTTTCGGCGGGCTTGCTTGAGTTAGGCAAGCATATGTGACTTACTTGAGTCAAGCAAGGGAATGAATATTGCTTGAGTCAGGCAAGCAGGACGGTAGGCTGATCCCATGTCCACGTACGGCAGCATCAGTGAGACACCCTCTCTCGCCCGCGGCGGCGGGCAACACCTGCTCGTCGCCGTGGACGAGCCGTACAACGCCGAACTCCTTTCCACGACGCTGGAGTTGGCGGGCTACCGCATCCGAACGGCCGGCAACGGCAACGAGGTGGTGTCACGGCTCGCGGAGCAGCGGTTCGAACTGGTCGTCATCGACGCCGAGTTGCCCGAAATGGACGCCCTCGCGGAAGGTCGCCCGCTCGTCACGCACCGCCCGCCCGTCCTCCTGCTCACCGGCTGGGACGCCCTCGACAAGCTGCTGCCCGAACTGGGCGCGGGGGAGCGCGACTACGTCACCAAGCCCTTCCGGATCGCCGAAGTGCTCGCCCGGATCCAGGTGTTACTGCGTGGCAGGGGCGGCGGCCGGGACGGCGCGCTGCACTACGCCGACCTGGTCCTGGACGACACCACCTGTCAGGCGCGGCGCGGCCGGCGCGTCCTCGATCTCACGCCCGCCGAGTACCGGCTGCTGCGCCACCTTCTCGTCAACGCGCACAAGGTGCTCTCCAAGGAGCAGATCAGCCGCTACGTCTGGGACGACTTCCGCGGCGACAACGCGATGGAGCAACTCGTCTCCCGCCTCCGGCGCAAGGTGGACCAGGAAGGCGCGGCGCTCATCCATACGCGCCGGGGCTTCGGCTACTGGCTCGGGCGGGCGACCGGCGAGAGATGAACGCCCTGCCGGGGGAGTTGCACAGCATTCGCGGAGCAAATATGGACACCTCGTGAAGTGGGGTGCCGGGCGGTGTCGCGGTGACGTTACGCCGCCCTTTTCTCGTTGCGTCCGCGAGTGGGCACCGTAACGCCTGGGCCCGTCAACTCGCAGGTAATGCATCTGGGTTGACCCTCTCTGACATCTCTGTCCTGTTCGCGGCAACAGTGTCGATGTGTGATCCGGGGCACGTCAGGTGATGGTCAGGGAACTGACCGGAAGGTGTCAGCCCGCTCTGTTTGCGTGTGTTCATCGAGGCCTCGTTCCCAGTACCCCGGCGCCCCGCCCCACGTGGAGCCCCCCACCACCGAGGAGAGACATGGCCGGCACCCTGACCGACCCCGCGCCCGACACGGCCGCGACGGTCCCCGCCTGCCCGATGCGGCGGGACACGCGCTGCCCCCTCGCCCCGCCGCCGGTCGTGCACGGGCTGCGCGACGGGAAACCGATCAGCAGGGTCCGCATCGGGAACGGCGCCACGCCCTGGCTCATCACCCGCCACGCCGACCAGCGCGCCCTGCTCACCGACCCCCGCGTCAGCGACGACGACCTGGAGAGCGGCTTCCCCTACGTCAACGCGCACCGCGCCGAGATCGCCCCGCACCCCCCGCGGCTGATCACCAACACCGACGTGCGCGAGCACACCCGGCTGCTCCGGACGGTCAACGCGCCCTTCCTCGTCAGAGGGCTTCCCCGAGGCCGACCGCCTCGACATCACCCGCTCCGCCCGCCGGCACCAGGCCTTCGGCTACGGCCCCCACCAGTGCCTCGGCCAGAACCTCGCCCGCCTCGAACTCCAGGTCGTCTACGGCACCCTCCACCGCCGCGTCCCGACCCTCCGACTGGCCGCCCCCATCGAGCAGTCGGCCTTCGACCGCACCGGCACGACACACGGCGTGGCCTGTCTGCCCGTCGCCTGGTGACCACCCCTCGTCAACGAACAAGAGAGCAGAGGAAACAGCCATGAAGGTCGAACTCGACGAACCGAAATGCGTGGCCTCAGGGCAGTGCGTGGTCGCCGCCCCCGACGTCTTCGACCAGCGGGACGACGACGGCGTGGCGGTCCTCCTGGAGGAGCACCCCGGCGCCGAACTCGTCGACGACGTACGGGAAGCCGTGGCGGTCTGCCCGGCCGCGGCGATCCGACTGGTGGAGCGGTGAGGCGGATCGTCGTCGTCGGAGCCTCGGCCGCCGGACTCGCGGCGGCCGAGACACTCCGCCGCGAGGGCTACACCGGCACGCTCACCCTCGTGGGCGACGAACCGCCCCCGCCCTACGACCGGCCGCCGCTGTCCAAGCAGGTCCTCGCCGCCGAGTGGGAACCGGACAAGGCAGCCCTGCGCACCCCGGCCGACCTGGCCGGGCACGACCTCGACCTCCGTCTCGGTGTCGCCGCGACCGCGCTCGACCTGGCCGCGCAGGAGGTGTGGCTGTCGGACGGCGCGCAGGTGTCGTACGACGGGCTGATCATCGCCACCGGGGTGCGCCCCCGGCGGCTGCCCGGCGAGGGCGCGCATGTCCTGCGCACGCTCGACGACGCGCTCACGCTGCGCGAACGGCTCGGTCCCGGGCGGCGGTTGGTGGTGGTCGGCGCCGGTTTCCTCGGCGCGGAGGCCGCGGCCGTGGCCCGGCGCCTGGGGGCCCGAGTGACCTTGCTGGAACCGGCTCTGGTGCCCTGGCGCATGCCGTCGGCGCGCAGGTCGGGCAGGTGCTGGCGCAGGCGCACGTGGACCACGGCGTGAACCTGCGCACCGGCGTCTCCGTCACCGAGGTGACCGACGAGGGCGTACGGCTCGGGGACGGCGAGGAGATCGAGGCCGACGAGGTGCTCGTCGCGATCGGCTCGTCGCCGAACACCGAGTGGCTCGCCGACAGCGGACTGCCGGTGGGCGACGGCGTGGTGTGCGACGAGTACTGCGAGGCCGCCCGCAACGTCTACGCGGCCGGTGACGTCGCCCGCTGGTACAACCCGCTGTTCGGTACCTCGATGCGGATCGAGCACCGCACCAACGCGGCCGAACAGGGCATGGCCGCCGCCCGCAACCTCCTCCGGTCAGTCCCGCGCGGTGAGAATGCTCAGCGCGTTCGCGGCGACGACGGCTCCGATGCCCGCCCACTCCGCCCAGCCGAGCCGCTGCCCGAGGCCGATCCACCCGACCACGGCGGCGAGCACCGGGTTGACACTCATGAACAGCCCGAAGGCCGGAGCCGGCACCCGGCGCAGAGTGAACAGATCGACCAGGTACGGCACCGCCGACGAGAGCACCCCGGCCGCCACCGCACACCCGGCCGCCGTGATCGTCGGCGGCTGCCGGACCGCGACGACGATCCCGATCGGCAGGAACATCAGCGCGGACACCCCGGCCGCCGTCGCAGGACCCTGCGCCCCGGGGATCCGTCGGCCGACGGTCCGGTTGAGCAGGATGTACGACGCCCAGCACGCGGCGGCCAGCAGTCCGAGGCCCATGCCCAGGTAGTCCGCCGAGGGGCGCGGACGCATCAGCGTCACCACGCCCGCCACCGCGATCAGCGCCCAACAGGCGTCCACGCGGCGCCGGGTCGCGGCCAGCGCGATGGACAGCGGCCCCAGGAACTCCAGCGTCACCGCCAGACCGAGCCCGACCCGGTCGATGGCGGTGTACAGCGACAGATTCATCGTCCCGAACACCACGGCCAGCAGCAGCACCGGCCACCACTGCCGCCATACGAACTCCCGCAACCGGGGCCTGCCCACCGCGAACAGCACGACGGCGGCGACGTACTGGCGCACCGCGACGACCCCCACCGGCCCGATGACCGGGAAGGCGAGGGAACCGATCGCCGCGCCGACCTGGTTGGACAGCCCGCTGCCCGCCATGGTGGCGACCCCGGCGAGGCCCACCCTCGACGGCAGCGGGGCGGCTTGTGGCGTGACAGGGACGGGAGTTGTCGTAGCGGAGGCTCCAGGCATACCCCGATCGTGCGCCCCGCCGGCACTTGCGCAAAATGCAACAGCGGGACGATCTATACGCTGGAGTCATGGATCTGGAACTACGGCAGTTGCGGTGTCTCGTCTCGATCGTCGACGAGGGCACCTTCACGGACGCCGCCCTCGCGCTCGGCGTCTCCCAGGCCGCCGTCTCCCGTACCCTCGCCTCGCTCGAACGAGCCCTGGGTGTGCGGCTGTTGAGGCGCACCTCCCGATCGGTGACCCCGACGAGCACCGGGCTGCGGGTCGTCGCCCACGCCCGCCGTGTCCTCGCCGATGTCGACGAGCTGGTCCGGGACGCCACCTCGGGCCACGCCCATCTGCGGATCGGCTACGCCTGGTCGGCGCTCGGCCGCCACACGCTCCCCTTCCAGCGCCGCTGGGGCAAGGCGCACCCGGAGACCGATCTGCATCTGGTCCGCGTCAACTCGGCCACCGCGGGGCTGGAGGAAGGCGCCTGCGACCTGGCCGTGGTCCGCAGACCGCTGGACGACCGGCGGTTCGAGTCGGCCATCGTCGGGCTGGAGCGCCGGCTGTGCGCCATGGCCTCGGACGACCCGCTGGCCCGGCGCCGTTCGGTGCGGCTGGCCGATCTCGCCGGGCGCACCCTGCTCGTCGACCGCCGCACCGGCACCACGACCGCCGACCTGTGGCCGCCCGACTCCCGCCCCGCCACCGAGGACACCCACGACGTGGACGACTGGCTCACCGTGATCGCCACCGGCCGCAGCATGGGCATGACGGCCGAGTCGACCGCCAACCAGTACCCGCGGCCCGGAGTCGTCTACCGTCCGGTGCGCGACGGCGAGCCCATCGCCGTACGGCTCGCCTGGTGGAAGGACGACCCGCACCCCGCCACCCAGGCCGTGCTGGAACTGCTCACCGCGCTCTACCGCGAGGCCTGAACCGGGTCACCCTGACGGCCCACGCCGGTGGCCTCCATCAGGGGCCCGCTCGACGCTGAGGCCATGAGCCCTGGTCATGCCCGCTCGTCGAAGCGGACGAGGATCGTCCTCCTGGTGGCCGTCGTCGTCGCGGCCCTCGTCACGGGCCTCGCGCTGCTGCCCGACACGTTCTCGGCGGACGCCGACGCGAGAGTCACGAAGGTCACCGCCGTCGGTGACGTGGGCGGGAACCTGCCGGTCACCAAGCCGACGATCGCCTGCGCCGACCTGCTCCAGAAGGACTTCGGCACCCTCGACGACGCGGCGACCTCCGTCGCCTCCGCGACCGTCGTGGCCAAGGGTGACGCGAGCGCGTACGAGTACTGCGACGTGAAGGGCACCGTCGCCCCGCAGATCCAGTTCGAGCTGCGGCTGCCGACGCAGACATACCGGCAGCGCTATCTCCAGGAAGGCTGCGGCGGCTACTGCGGCATGGTCGGCGTCAGCGCTCAGCCCGCCGCCTCCACCGGCTGCGTCCCCGTCACCGACGGCTCCTTCGCCCTCGGCCAGGACAACCAGGGCCATGTCTCCACCTCCGGCATGGGCGGCGGCTCCGCCGAGGTCTGGGCGACGAACCCGCAGCTCAAGGTGGACTTCGGCTACCGCTCCGAGCACGCCTTCGCCACCGCCGCCAAGGCGATCACCAAGGCCTTCTACGGCGCCGAGCCGACGTACTCCTACTACGACGGCTGCTCGGACGGCGGGCGCGAGACCTTGATGGAGGTGCAGCGCTACCCCGGCGACTTCAGTGCCGCCCTGGTCGGCGCCCCGGCCTTCAACCAGACCGCGCTCAACGCGATGCAGGAGGCCTACCTCGCGACCATCGACTTCCGCGCGGACGGCTCGACGATCCTGCCCGCCTCGAAGCTCCCCATGCTGCACAAGGCCGTCCTCGCGAAGTGCGCCGACCCCAAGCTGAACAACGACCTCATCCAGGACCCGGCGACCTGCGCATTCGACCCGACGAGCCTCAAGTGCGCCGACGGCAAGGACAGTTCGAGCTGTCTCACCGCCGATCAGATCGACGTCGTACGGAAGGCGTACGCGGGTGTGACCGCCCCGGACGGCACCCATCTCTACACCGGAGGCCAGCCCTACGGCTCGGAGACCGCCTGGGAGGGGCTGTTCATCCCCAAGGCCGGCCAGGGGCAGAGTTCGGTGCAGCTGTACGGGATCGGGCTCGGGTTCCTGCGCCGGGTCGGCAAGTGGGAGGCCGACCCGACGCTGAAGCTCGACGGGTCGCTGTTCACCGTCGACACCTTCAAGGCCTACCAGCGCGAGGTCTCCGGGATCTACGACGCCACCGACCCGGACCTCAGCAAGTTCCACGAGGCCGGTGGCAGGCTCATCCAGTGGCACGGGCTGACCGACCCCAACATCCCGCCCACCGGCACCCGGGCCTACCGTCAGGCCATGATCGACACGATGGGGCAGGACGAGGTCGACGACTTCTACCGTCTGTATCTGTTCCCGGGCGTCAATCACTGCGGCGGCGGTGACGGGCCCGACAGCTTCGACCTGCTGAGCAAGCTGATCGACTGGCGGGAGACCGGGAAGGTGCCAGGCGCGGTCATCGCGTCCAAGACCAGCGGCGGCAGCCAGCCCGGGGGACCGGCGGGCGGTCAGCTCGGCGGTGGCACGGCGAAGGCTTCCGCCGCCGCGAGCAGCAGCGCGCCCACCGTCGCGTACACGCGGCCCGTCTACCCGTACCCCCAACTGGTCGCCTACGACGGCTCGGGCGACAAGGACGACGCGGCCAACTACCGCGCCCACACGCCCGACAAGCTGCCCGACGACCACTACAAGTGGGCCGGCTCCTTCGTCTCCGGCTACCAGGAGTGGTGCGGGACGAAGGACGGCAGGTCGATGAGCTGCAGCCGTCACGCGCCGTAGAAGAAGGCGGTTCTCCAGCCGGAGAAGAGCACGCTTCACTGCCCGCCCATGGCCGGTCCATGGGCGGGCAGTGGCGTGTCTGGGGTAGACAGGGGCCCAAGCAGGGCTGCAATACGGCGGACAAAATTGTTGACAATCTTGTTTGGCTAGATTTAGGTTCGACAGGCACTCACTCAGGGAGGGCAACGATGCCGAAAGAAGCCCGTCCGAGCACCGGGGAGCAGGCCAAGCAACATGCGCTCGCGCAGTTGCGGCAGGCGATCCTGCAAGGCGACATGGCACCGGCACAGCGGTTGGTGGAGAACGAGCTGGCCGAGCAGTTCGATGTGACGCGGGCCAGCATCCGGGCGGCGCTGATCGATCTGGCGGCCGAAGGACTGGTCGAGCGGATCCGCAACCGGGGTTCCCGGGTGCGGGTGGTGACCGTGGAGGAAGCGGTCGCCATCACGGAGTGCCGCATGGTCCTGGAGGGACTCTGCGCGGCCAAGGCGGCCGTAGCGGCCGACGACGACCAGTTGACCGAACTGGCGGACCTGGGCCGGGCCATGACCAAGGCCGTGGCCGACGGTGAGCCGGTGACGTACTCCGAGCTGAACCACGAACTGCACGACAGGGTGAGGGAGTTCTCCGGCCAGCAGACGGCCGTGGCCCTGCTGGAGCGGCTCAATGCCCAACTGGTGCGGCACCGCTTCCAGTTGGCGCTGCGGCCGGGGCGTCCGCAGCAGTCCCTGAGCGAGCACCTGGCGATGATCGAGGCGATCACGGCCAGGGACCCACAGGCGGCCGAGGCGGCCGTCCGCGCCCATCTCACCAGTGTGATCGAGGCGTTGCGCGACTGACGCGCGGCGGATCGGCGCATTTGGGGCGGGCGCACACCTGTCCACCAAGGAGATTCGAGTCATGACGCACGGCAACGCGCCCGCCCCCCCACGATCGACGCTCGTCGTCACGGCGCACGCCGGGGACTTCGTCTGGCGGGCGGGCGGAGCCATCGCGCTGGCCGCCGCCCGCGGCGAGAAGGTCACCATCGCCTGTCTGACCTTCGGTGAGCGCGGCGAGTCCGCCAAGGCCTGGCGCGAGGGCAAGAAGCTGGACGAGATCAAGGCGATACGCCAGGACGAGGCCGAGCGCGCCGCGGCCACCCTCGGCGCCGAGGTCCGTTTCTTCGACGCCGGTGACTATCCCCTGGTCGCCACCGCCGAGTTGACCGACAGACTCGTCGAGGTCTACCGCGCCACCCAGCCCGACGTCGTGCTCACCCACCCCACCGAGGACCCGTACAACGGCGACCACCCGGCCGCCAACCGGATGGCGCTGGAGGCCCGCGTCCTGGCGCAGGCCATCGGCTATCCCGGCGAGGGCGAGATCATCGGCGCCCCGCCGGTCTTCTACTTCGAGCCGCACCAGCCCGAGATGAGCGGCTTCAAGCCCGAGGTCCTCCTCGACATCAGCGAGGTCTGGGACACCAAGCGCGCGGCGATGGAGTGCCTCGGCGCCCAGCAGCACCTGTGGGACTACTACACCGACCTGGCCGTACGCCGAGGCGTCCAGCTCAAGCGCAACGCCGGCCCGAACCTGGGCCTGGCCCACAAAACGATGGCCGAGGCGTACATGCGCCCGTACCCGCAGATCGCGAAGGAGCTGGCATAACCATGGGCGGAGTCATCGTCACCAACCCCCCGAAGGCGGACGCCCAGGACGTCGAGGCGCTGAGTGCCTTCGGCGTGGCCACCGTCGGCGAGGCCATGGGCCGCACCGGCCTGCTCGGTCCGTCAATCCGCCCTGTCCAGCAGGGAGTCCGGGTCGCCGGCACCGCCGTCACCGTGCTGAGCTGGCCCGGCGACAACCTCATGATCCACGCGGCCGTCGAGCAGTGCGGCGCGGGCGACATCCTCGTCGTCACCACCACCTCCCCGTGCACGGACGGCCTGTTCGGCGAACTCTTCGCCACGGCACTCCAGCAGCGCGGGGTGCGCGGAGTCGTCCTCAACACCGGGATCCGCGACACCCAGGAACTGCGCGACATGGGCTTCGCCGCCTGGTCCCGCGCCGTCTCCTCCCAGGGCACAGTCAAGGCCACCGGCGGCTCGGTCAACGTGCCGATCGCGATCGACGGCCAGGTCGTCCGCCCCGGTGACGTGATCGTCGCCGACGACGACGGCGTGGTGGTCGTCCCGCGCGAGAAGGCCCGCGAGACCGCCGAGAGGTCCGAGGCCCGCGAGGCCAAGGAGGCCGCCACCCGCGCCGCCTTCCTGGAGGGCCAACTCGGCCTGGACCGCTACGGGTTGCGCGACACCCTCAAGCAACTCGGCGTCGAGTACCGCTCGTACGAGGAGTACACCGGAGCCGGGTCGTGACCGGGCCCGCGGAGGTGCGCTGCATGCTGATGCGCGGCGGCACCTCCAAGGGCGCCTACTTCCTGGCCGAGGACCTCCCCGCCGATCCGGCCGACCGCGACGACCTGCTGCTGCGCGTCATGGGCAGCCCCGACCCGCGCCAGATCGACGGCCTGGGCGGCGCCCACCCGCTCACCAGCAAGGTCGGCGTGGTCTCCGTCTCGGCCGACCCCGAGGCCGACGTCGACTACCTGTTCCTGCAAGTCGCCGTGGACCGCCCCGAGGTGACGGATCGTCAGAACTGCGGGAACATCCTCGCCGGAATAGGCCCGTTCGCCGTGGAGCGGGGGCTCGTGGCCCCCGGTGACGGCGAGACCTCCGTCCGCATCCGCATGCTCAACACCGGGGAACTCGCGATCGCGCGCTTCCCCACCCCGGGCGGACGGGTCGACTACTCCGGTACGGCCGAGATCTCGGGCGTGCCCGGTACCGCCGCGCCGGTGGTGATCGAATTCCCGCAGGGCGCGAGCCCGTTGCTGCCGACCGGCCGGGTCCGTGACGTGATCGCCGGCACCGAGGTGACGTGCGTCGACAACGGCATGCCGGTCGTCCTGATCCCCGCCGCCGCACTGGACGTCACGGGATACGAGACGCCCGGTGACCTGGAGGAGAACCCCGTTCTCACCGAGCGCCTCCGGGAGATCCGGCTGGCGGCCGGGAAGCTGATGGGTCTGGGTGACGTCGAACACACCACGATCCCCAAGCTCAGCCTGCTGGCGCCGCCCACGGACGGCGGCGCGGTGACGACCCGCACGTTCATTCCCGTGCGCTGCCACACGTCCATCGGTGTCCTCGGCGCCGCGAGCGTGGCGGCGGGGCTCCTCGTCCCCGGCGGAGTGGGGGAGGGCATTGCCACCGTATCCGCGCAAAGTGACCGAATTCGCATCGAGCATCCCAGCGGATTCCTGGACATCGAAACTAGCGTCGAGGTCGGATCCGCAGGGTCCGCTCCCGTGGTCCGCGGCACCGCGGTCGTCCGCACCGCACGAAAGATCTTCGACGGCACGGTCTTCCCCCGGCCCGCCGTCTCGCCCCCCGCACCCGCACGCTCCCTTGGAGGCAACGATGGCTCCGCCGCTCGGTGACATCGCCCATATCGGCCACGCCCAGCTCTTCACCCCGGACCTGGACGCCAGTGTCGCCTTCTTCACCGACTACCTGGGCCTCACCGTCAACGGCCGGGACGGCGACACCGTCTACCTCCGGACCTACGACGACTACGAGCACCACAGCCTGGTACTCACCGCCCGCGAACAGCCCGGCCTCGGCCGGCTCGCCCTGCGCACCTCCAGCGAGGAGGCCCTCCAGCGCCGTATCAAGGCGATCGAGGAGGCGGGTGGCACCGGCAGGTGGGTCGAGGACGAACCCGGCCTCGGCAAGCTCTACGTCACCACCGACCCGGACGGCCACGAGCACGCCCTCTACTGGGAGAGCGAGTACTACGAGGCCCCCGACGGGCTGAAACCGGCGCTGAAGAACCAGCCGCAGGCCAAGCCCAACCAGGGCGTCGGCGTACGGCGCCTGGACCACATCAACTTCCTCGCCGCGGATGTCCTTTCCAGTGCCGAGTTCCAGCAACAGGTGCTGGGAGCAAGGCCGACGGAGCAGATCCGGCTCAACAGCGGCCGGATCGCGGCACGTTGGCTGACGTACACGAACAAGTCGTACGACGTCGTCTACACCGAGGACTGGACCGGCTCGACCGGGCGGCTGCACCACATCGCCTTCGCGACCGACACCCGCGAGGACATCCTGCGCGCGGCCGATCTCGCCATCGACACAGGCGTGTTCATCGAGACGGGCCCGCACAAGCACGCCATCCAGCAGACGTTCTTCCTCTACGTCTACGAACCCGGCGGCAACCGCATCGAGCTGTGCAACCCGCTCACCCGACTCGTCCTGGCGCCCGACTGGCCGCTGATCACCTGGACCGAGGAGGAGCGGAAGAAGGGGCAGGCCTGGGGCCTGAAGACCATCGAGTCCTTCCATACGCACGGGACTCCGCCGGTCGCCTGAGCGGCGCGCGAGAGTCATCGGAGTCACCCTCACGCGATTGTCGATGAGATTGTTGACAAAAACGTTGACTATCCGGGGGGTGACTCCTTAGCGTCTGGCGCACCAAGCACGAGAGGTAACCAACGATGTCTTCCTCCCCCTCCCCGTCCCCCGCTCTGTCCGCCCGCGGCAGCCGACTGGCCCTGCTGGTCATCGGCCTGTGCTGGCTGGCCGTCCTCTTCGACGGCCTCGACATGTTCATCTACGGCTCGGTGCTCCCGCACCTGCTGGAGACGAAGACCTTCGGTCTCACCCCGGACCAGGCCGGCGACCTCGGCAGTTACGCCACCTTCGGCATGCTGGTGGGCGCCCTCACCGCGGGCACGGTCGCGGACCGGATCGGCCGCAAGCAGCTGATGATCGGCTGCGTGACGCTCTTCTCGCTCGCCTCCGGCATCTGCGCGGTCTCCGGCAGCGTCGAGGTCTTCGGCCTCGGCCGCACCCTCGCGGGCGTCGGCCTCGGCGGTCTGCTGCCCACCGCGATCAGCATGGTCTCCGACTACGCCCCGCGCGGCCGTACCGCTCTCACCATCGGCATGCTGATGACCGCCCACCACGCGGGCGGCATCCTCTCCGCCTACGTGGCCAAGTGGCTGGTGGATCCGGTGGGTTGGCGCGCAGCCTTCTGGGTCTGCGTCCTCCCGCTGCTCTTCGTCCCGGTGCTGCTGAAGTTCCTGCCCGAGTCGCTGAGCTTCCTGGTCGCCAAGGGCCGCGCCGACGAGGCACACGCCCTCGCCGAGCGCTTCGAGGTCGAACTCCCCGCCACCACCGGCAAGAAGACGGCGGCCGACCGCTGGGACGCCCTGCGCAACCTCTTCAGCGGCGGCCAGTGGACCCAGACCCTGCTGTACTGGTTCGCCTCCTTCGGCGGCCTGCTCCTCGTCTACGGCGTCGCCACCTGGCTGCCCACCCTGATGCGCGCCGAGGGCTACGCGCTCGCCGACGCCCTCACCTTCGTCGTCGTCTTCAACCTCGGCGGCATCGTGGGCATGCTCGCGGCAGGCCGCGCCGCCGACCGCTTCGGTGCTCCGCGCATCTCGGCGATCTGGTTCGCGCTCACCGCGGTCGGCGTCTTCCTGCTCGGTGTCCACATGAACCAGGCGGTGACGATGCTGGTCGTCTTCCTCACCGGCGTCTTCCTCAACAGCGCCCAGACGATGATCTACGCGACGGTCTCCATCCGCTCCACCCCCGACAACCGCGCCACGGCGGTCGGTTGGACCTCCGGCATGGGCCGCTTCGGCGCCGTCTTCGGCCCGTGGCTCGGCGGCCAGCTGCTCGCCTCCGGCAACGGCGACTGGGGCTTCACGTCCTTCGCCATCGCCGGTCTGTCGTCGATGGTCTTCATCGGCATCGCGGCCCTCCGCAGCTCGAAGCAGGCCGCGCGGACCAACGCCCCGCAGGAACTGGTCGGCACACACTGACAGTTGGGGCACACATCGACAGGACCGGACGCCGGCCACCGCAGGGGATGCGGGGGCCGGCGTCGGTCTGTGCGACGTACCGGGGCTGATGATCCCCGGTGGCCTGTGCACGGCCGCGTTCTACGGGGAGGCGATGGCTGAATCCGCCGCGGCCGGGCTGGAGTTGAGGGCGGTGACGCCGCCGGGACTCGGAACCCGGCCACGACCGACACTCGGGCCGCCCGACTGCGCAGGGGTCCACGAGGCGGACGGCCACCCGCGCGGTACGCCACTGATGCGCGGCAGGTCAGAATCCGCTCGCTCCGGTCGGTGAACCCCGTCTACGGTTCCGGGATGAGCAACTCCCTCGCGGCCGCTGTCCTCACGACCGCCGACCTGTCCGAAGCGA
The DNA here is from genome assembly GCF_044766845.1 of Streptomyces sp. NPDC101776. Taxonomy (NCBI): domain Bacteria; kingdom Bacillati; phylum Actinomycetota; class Actinomycetes; order Kitasatosporales; family Streptomycetaceae; genus Streptomyces; species Streptomyces sp. NPDC101776. The sequence continues at coordinate 175,860 of NZ_JBIWMV010000007.1, forward strand.
TCCGCGCCGTGCGTACCTTGCTGGAACTGGCGGACGTCAGCCAGGGAGTGGTCGACTTCGAAGCCGTGATCAGGTCGCCGGATGTCCTGGCGCGGATAGGTCACGTACTGCCCGGCCTCGCATGGTCGGCGAAGGCCGGCAAGGAGCACGGTTCGTCGGAGGCCGGCGACAACCCTGCGGACTGCCTGCCTGTCCAAGTGTTCGACTGGAGCCGTCCGTTGGACCGTGCCGAGCCCTTCATCGCCGCTCTGGGGCCGGATCCCGCGGCTGTCCGCTGGGATCTGGACGAGTGGCCCGAGGTTCCCGAAGCGGGACTGGAGTCGATCTCGCAGAAGTACGCGTACCTCACGTTGACCGTGAATTCCCGGGACCTTTACCAGGACGAGCCGTCGCAGGACCACACCGTCCACGTACACGTCCGCAACCGGAACGGCCTCCAGACCGCCCGCGCCCATTGGCTCGCCGATCAGGTGGGCGGCCGATTCACCGGCAGGGTGGAGCTGGCGTATCTGTGACCCGAGCTAGTCGTCCGAGCCCATCTGGTCCTGTGCCGACAGGTGTTCCACCGTCCTGCCCGTCTCCGTGAACGTCCGGGTGACGTACCCCGACGAGTACACCCACAAAATGCGCAGCGGGGTGTCGCCGATGTTCCGGAACAGGTGCGGGATCGGCGAGGGGACGTACGTGGTGTCGTACTGCTCCAGCTTCGTCACCTCGCCGTCGACCACCACCTCCGCCTCGCCCTCCAGGATCGTCACGTGCTCGTCGCAGTTGTGCGAGTGCAACGGCGCCCCGGAGCCGACCGGATACACGCTCATCCCACTCGTGATCAGGTTCTCCCCGCCCGCCGACGGCGTCGTGACGAGGGGTGTCGTCACGACGGCACCGCCCCGGTCGAGCAGGGGCACGGACGCGACCTTGATGATCGTGGTCATCCGGAGTTCCTTTCCGCTCACACTCTTCTGCGGTGCCTGACGTTAGGCCCCTCGCGCGCGAATGGGTGCCCTCTGGCGTGCAGCTTTACCTTGCATTTCCAGAGGGGTGAGCTTTCCGGACCCGGCTGTACGGTCGGCACGCATCGCACGGATTCACGCACCGTGCACGTAACGCGCCGGAAAGAAAAGGCAGGTATCGGCCCATGAGGCTCCCCGTTCTCACCGAAGAGGAAATGGACCCGCGCCAGCAGGAACTGGCCGCCCGCATCGCCGGCCGGCGCGGCGCCGTCCGCGGCCCCTTCCGGGTCTGGCTGCACAGCCCGGAGATGTGCGAACGGGCCGAATCCCTCGGCGCGTTCGCCCGCTTCGACAGCAGCCTCCCCAAGCACCTCAGCGAACTCACCCTGCTGATGGCCGCCCGCAACTGGGACGCGCAGTACTCCTGGAACGCCCATGTCCACCAGGCGATCGAGGCCGGCATCCCGGAGGCCGCCGTCAAGGCGATCGCCGAGAAGCGCGAAGCCGTCTTCGACAACGAGGCGGACCAGGCCTTCTACCGGTTCTGCCGCGAGATCCTCGACGACCACTTCGTCACCGACGAGACCTTCGCCGCCGCGCTGGCGCACTTCGGTTCCAAGGGCCTGGTCGACACCATCGGCGCCCTCGGCAACTTCACCATGCTCGGCATGTGCCTCAACACCTTCCAGGTGGACCTCCAGGCCGACAAGGAGCCGCCGTTCCCGGACATCCGCGGCTACGGCCGGGTCGCCTCCGGCCGGTCCGACGGCTCCGACGGCTCCGAGCCACGGCCGTGACAACCCCGGGGGGAGACGCGGTACTTCGCGTCCGGGGCGTCACCAAGAACTTCGGTGGCGCCGCCGCGCTCAAGGGCGTCGACCTCGACCTGTACCCCGGCGAGGTCCACGCGCTGATGGGCATGAACGGAGCCGGCAAGTCCACGCTGGTACAGGTCCTTTCGGGCATCCACCAGAGCGACGAGGGCACCGTCGAGGTCAACGGCCAGGCCCAGCACGGACTTACGGTGCGCAGGGCCCGTCGGCTCGGCATCGCCTCGGTGCCCCAGCGCCGGGAACTGGCGATGGGGCTCACCGTCGCCGAGAACGTACTGCTGGGCGACCTGCCGACCAGGGCCGGCGTCGTGCACTGGAAGGCGGTCGACTCCGAGGCGGGCAAGGCGCTTGAGGCCCTCAGCATCGACATCGACGTGACCCGGACCGCCGGTTCGCTCACCGTCGCCGAGCAGACCATGGTCGAGGTGGCCCGCGAGGTCCGGCGCGGCGGCCGCATCCTGATCCTCGACGAGCCGACCGCCTGTCTGAGCGCCGAAGCGGCCCAGCAGATAAGGGAGTTGGTCCGCACCCTGCGCGACGAGGGCGTCGCCGTCGTCTACATCTCGCACTACATCGACGAGGTGCTGGCCGTCGCCGACCGCGTCACCGTCCTGCGGGACGGAGCCGTCGTGCGCAGCGCACCGGCCGCCGAGTTCGACGCCGCCGCACTCGTCCGGAGCATGGTCGGCAGGGACGTCGTGTCCCGGCGGACCCAACGACCCGCCCCCAAGGACGAGATCGGCCTCACCGTGCACGGCCTCACCGACGGCCGGGCCGTGCGGGACTTCACCGTCGACGTGCGCAGGGGCGAGATCGTCGCCGTGCTCGGACCGGCCGGGGACGCGCAGTCGCGCCTCTTCGACCTGCTCTCCGGCCGCCGCCGCCCCGACACCGGCCACCTCGCCGTGGACGGAACCCCGGTGCCGTTCGGACGGGTCCACGCCTCGCTCGCCAGCGGGCTGCGCTGCGTCACCGGCGACCGCCGGGCCCTCGGCCTGGTCCCGGAGCTGTCCCTGGACGAGAACCTGATGCTCGCCGACGACCGCTTCGCCCGCCGCCGCTTGCACCGACGTGCCCAACTCGCTCGCCGCGCCGCCCCGTTGCGCAGGAGCTACGGCGTGGTCGCCCTCGCCGGCAACCCGCCCGTGGGCGCGCTGTCCGGCGGCAACCAGCAGAAGGTGCTGCTCGCCAAATGGCTGGGGACCGAGCCGGTCGCCTGCTTCCTGGAGGACCCCACCAACGGGGTCGACATCGCGGCCATGGCCGACATCCACACCCTCGTCGACGAACTCGCCTCGCGCGGTGTCGCCGTCCTGCTCGCCTCCTCCTCCGCCGAGGAGGTCATGCGCCTCGCCGACCGGGTCGTCGTCGTCAGCGCCGGCCGGACGGTCGCCGAGCACGACATCGACGCCATCACCCACGACGAACTCGTCGCCACCGCTCTCGGAGGTCAACCGCAGTGAGCGTCAAGACACTTGCCGACGCCCCCGGCGTCTCCGACCTGCCCGACAAGCCGCGCCCCCGCCTCTCGTTGGCCGCGCTGCGCGGTGCCCCGCACACCGGCCTGATCGCCGTCCTGATCGTCGTGATCGTCGGCACCTCGCTGCGCACCGACTCGTTCGCCACCGACACGAACGTCATCAACATCCTGCGCCAGGTCAGCGTCGTCGCCGTGATCGCGGCCGGGCTCACGCTGCTGATGACCGCGGGCGGCATGGACTTCTCCATGGGCAGCAACGTCGCCGTGACGACCGCGGTCGGGGCGCAGTTGCTGGCCCACGGCCACTCCACGGCGTTCACCGTCGTCGTCTCGCTCGTGCTGGCCACGCTGATCGGTCTGGTCAACGGGGTGGTCGTGACGTTCACGAATGTCGCACCGTTCGTCGCGACCCTGGCGATGGCGACTCTCCTGGACGGTGTCGCCCTTCTCGTGCTCGACAGCGTCAGCGTCTCCATCGGCACCAGGATGTTCGCCCTCGGCAACAACAAGATTCTCGGGGTCCCGTATCTCTTGGTCGTGGCGATCCTCGTGCTGGTGGCGACCGCCCTGGTCATGCGGTTCACCGTGTTCGGCCGCGACGCCTTCGCCATCGGCGGCAACGAGCACGTCGCCCGGCTCAGCGGCATCAACGTCACCGCCCGCAAGCTCTCGCTCTACGCCCTCACCGGCGCCCTGTCCGGACTGGCCGGCCTGATGCTGCTGTCCCGGCTCAGCGGCAGCAGCCCCGGCACCGGCGGACTCTCCCTCCAGCTCCAGGCCGTCGCCGCGGTCGTCATCGGCGGCACCGCCCTGGCCGGCGGCTACGGCACGGTCGTCGGCACCGCCCTCGGAGTGGTCCTCCTCGGGGTGGTCGCCAACGCGCTGAACCTGCTCCAGGTCTCCAGCAACTACCAGTCGGTCTCCGTCGGCGGAGTGCTGCTCGTCGCGGCCATCGCCAACGAGATGCACAAGGCACGTTCCGCACGGCACTGACCGGTCGGACGACCGCCCCTCGATCGGCGGTCGACCGGCCTTACTCACCCCGCATCCATGAATGGCGGTTCACCATGAGAATTTCGTTCCGTTCCCGCAGAGCCGTGCTCGCCGCGTTCGCCGGCAGCACTCTCGTCCTGAGCGGCTGCGGCAGCAGTGACGACAGCGGGAGTTCGGGCGATGTCACCCTCGGATTCGTCAACGGCGGCGACACCGAGTTCCACAGCTGTCTCCAGAAGGCGGTCGAGCAGACGGCGAAGACGCAGAACGCCAAGGTCTTCACCGCCAACTCCCACCAGAATTCCACCACCGAACTCTCCAACATCGAGGACATGACCTCGCGCAACGTCAGCGCGCTGATCGTGCAGACGGTCAACGTGGACGCGCTGAAGGGCGACATCGCCAAGGCGAAGGCCGCGAACATCCCGATCTATCTGACCTCCGTGGCCACCAGCGACGTGAACGACATTCTCGGCGCGGCCGTCGTCGACCTCGGCAAGCTCGGTGCCCTGGACGCGGGCTGGATCGGGCAGGACGCGGGCGGCAAGAGCGTCGAGGTCGGCGTGATCGCGGGTGCGCCCGGCGCGGCCTCCGACCTGATGGTGGGCGGCTTCACGAAGGCACTGCCCAGCACCGCGAAGGTGGTCGCGAACCAGCCGGGCATGTTCAACCCCGTGAAGGCGCAGGACGTGGCCGAGAACATGATCCAGGCCCACCCGGACCTGCAGTACGCGTTCGTCGCCTCCGAGGACATGGCGCTGGCCGCCCGCAAGGCGTTCGACGCGGCCGGCAAGAAGGACGTGAAGATCGTGACCGCCAACGGCACGGACGAGGGCTTGGCCGCCGTCGAGGACGGACGGCTCTCCGCCACCGTGGCCAACTCGGCCATGGCGATAGGACAGACCGCGGTGAAGAACGCGGTCGGCCTGTTGGCCAAGAAGAAGGTTGACAAAATTGCCAACATTCCTCTTTTGTTGGTGACCAAGGACAACCTGAGCAAGGCTCCCCAGTACTGCCCGAAGTAGCGGAGCCCGGTGCCGGGAGCGACACCTGTCTCATTGTTGTCCGAGCCGCTGTCCGTCATCTCGCCCAAATGTCCAAGTCGAGCCGCGACCTGGACATGTCGGCCGGGGACGGACCCATCCGTACGACCGGCACCGCCGCCGGGGCCCACCCCTGGCATTCGTGGGCCTCCGGAGGAATCATGGATCGACTGCTCCTCATGCACAGCTTCGTCACCGTCGCACAGGCCGGCAGTTTCAGCGGCGCGGCGAAGAAGCTGGGCTCGTCGGGCTCGCTGGTGTCGCGCCACGTCGCCGAGCTGGAGCGACAGGTGGGCGTCCGCCTGGTCAACCGCACCGCCCGCTCGGTGAGCCTCACCGAACCGGGGCTCAAGTACGCCGAGTTCGCGGCCCGCATCCTCGACGAGATCGAGGCCGAGGACGCCGTCATCTCCCACCTCCACGACCGCGCCGAGGGCACCCTCAGCATCATCTGCCCCAAGTGGATCGGCAGCCTGGACCTCGGAGACGCGATCGCCGCCTTCTCCGCCGCCCACCCCAAGATCCACGTCCGCTTCGAGCTCGGCGGCATGTCGGACCGTACGTACGACTTCCTGGACAGCGGCTTCGACGTCGCCTTCCACACCCGCGACCTGCGCGACTCCAGCGTGCGCCTCAAGAAGATCGCCTCGCTGCCCTTCGTCCTGTGCGCCTCCGAGAAGTACCTGGAGCGCGGCGGCCCGCTCACCGAACCCAACGGCCTGGCCCACCACGACTGTCTGGTCCACGTCAACGACCCGGTCTGGCGCATCGGCCACGGCCACGCCAGCACCCTGCACAAGATCCGCAACATCGCCTTCTCGTCCAACTCCTACATCGCCCTACAGAAGGCCGCCGTCCACGGCCGAGGCATAGCCCTGCTGCCCCAACGCCCGGCCTACGACGACCTGATGAGCGGCGCCCTCCAGGTCCTGCTCCCCGAACTCGCGGTCCCCGACCGCCCCCTGTTCGCCATCTACGGCCCCGGCCAGGCCACCCCGCGCAAGGTCAGCGTGTTCCTGGACTTCCTCGCCGAATGGTTCTCACAGAATCCCATTCCGGCCATCCGTTCGTAGCCGCAAGAAACGATTGCGAATTCAGGCGAGCCCCAACCATTGAGGCCTTCACGCCCCGAAATCTAGGCTCGCCGGGCGACCCGCGAAACGAGGCATCCATGGGAATCCAGAGAATCGAATCGGTCACCTACGGCATCGACGACGTAGACGAATGTGTCCGTTTCTTCGGCGACTTCGGCCTGTTCCTGCTGGAGCGCACCGAGGAGCACGCGGTCTTCGAGACACTCACCGGGCAGACTCTCCACCTGGACACCGCGCCCGGCCCCCTGCTGCCGCCGCCGGTGGAGTCCGGACCGACGATCCGCGAGGTGGTCTGGGGCGTCGACACCCCGGAGGAACTGGCCCGGCTGGTCGCCGCCGCGGGCCGCGACCGGAAGGTCCACGAGAGCGCCGACGGCGTCCACCGCACCGTGGACGAGAGCGGTTTCGGCGTCGGACTCACCCTGGCCCGCCCGAAGAACGCGGACGTCACCCCCCGCCCCGCCAACGCGCTGGGCAGCGTCGACCGCTGGAACACCGCACTGGAACCACTCACTCGCGCCTTCCCGCTGCGCATGTGCCACGTCGCGCTGAACATCGTCAAGGAAGGGCGCGAGGACGCCGTCGCGTTCTACACCGAGCGGCTCGGCTTCCGGCCCACCGACATCGTCGAACCGATGGGCGTCTTCATGCAGGCGCCGGGCGACGACGACCAGCACACCATGCTGCTGTGCCACCGCCCCGACCGCGCCGGCGTCAACCACATCGCCTACGAGGTCCCCGGCTTCGACGACGTCATCGAGGGCGGCAACTTCATGATCGAGCGCGGCTGGCGGGAGGCCCGCAAGCTCGGCCGCCACACCGTCGGCTCGAACGTCTTCCGCTTCCTGCACGCCCCGTGCGGCGGCCGCGTCGAGTACGCGGCGGACATGGACCGCGTCGACGACACCTACGAGACCCGGGTCCACGAGACCACCCCGCCGCACCACATCTGGGCACTGCGCTCCAACCGCGACCAGGACGCCCCCGCCACCTGACTCTCCTCCCAGCCTGAGAGGGCACCCACTCATGACCTCCGACCACGGCTACCCCGCCGTCCGCATGTACATCGCGGGCGAGTGGTGCCAGGGCGGCACCGGACGGACCGCCCCGATCGTGAACCCGGCCACCGAGAAGGTGATCGGCGAAGTCCCCCTCGCCACCACCGCCGATCTCGACCGCGCCCTCGACGCGGCCACAGAAGGCTTCCGCACCTGGCGCACCACCCCGATCGCCAAGCGCTCCGCGATCCTGCACGCCGCCGCCGACCTCATCACCGAGCGCGCCCCCGAGATCGGCCGGATCATGGCCCAGGAGCAGGGCAAGCCGCTCCGCGAGGGCACCACCGAGGCCCTGCGCACCGCCGACACCCTGCGCTGGCACATCGAGGACGCCCGCCGCGCCTACGGCCGGATCATCCCGTCCGCACCCGGCACCCTCCTCACCGTCCGCCGCGAACCCGTGGGCCCCGTCGCCGCGTTCGTGCCGTGGAACTTCCCCGTGGGCGGCCCGAACCGCAAGCTCTCCTCGGCCCTCTCCGCAGGTTGCTCGATCGTCATCAAGGCTTCCGAAGAGACTCCCGCCACGGCCGCCGCCCTCGTGGCCTGCTACGCCGACGCCGGACTCCCGGCAGGCGTCCTCAACCTCGTCTTCGGCGAACCGGCCGAGGTCTCCGCCCACTTGATCCCCTCGCCGCGGATCCGCCTGGTCGCCTTCACCGGCTCCGTCCCGGTCGGCAAGCTCCTCGCGGCACAAGCCGGCGAAGTCATGAAGCCCACCCTGATGGAACTCGGCGGCCACGCCCCGGTCATCGTCTGCGCCGACGCCGACCCGGTGAGGTCCGCCCGCAAGGCGGCACAGGCGAAGTTCTTCAACGCCGGCCAGGTGTGCACCTCCCCGAGCCGCTTCTACGTCCACGAGAGCATCGTCGACACCTTCACCGCCGAGTTCGTGAAGGCGGCACAGGAGGTCACCGTAGGAGACGGCCTCGACGCCGACACCACCATGGGCCCGCTCGCCAACGAGCGCCGACTGCTCGCCGTGGAGAACCTGGTTTCCGACGCCGTGGAACGTGGTGCCAAGGTGCTCACCGGCGGTCAACGCCTCGCGCGCGACGGCTACTTCTACGCCCCGACCGTGCTGACCGACGTACCGCCGGACGCGAAACTGCTGCACGAGGAACCCTTCGGCCCACTCGCGCCGATCGTCCCGTTCACCGACCTGGACGAGACCCTGGCGCTCGCCAACTCCCTTCCCTACGGCCTCGCCGCCTACGGCTTCACCGAGTCCGCCGCCACCGCCGAGAAGCTCTCGGACGCGCTGGAGGCCGGCATCCTCTCCCTCAACCACTGCGGCGGCTCCGTCGCGGAGGCCCCTTCCGGGGGCGTCAAGGAGAGCGGCTACGGCAGGGAGGGCGGCCCCGAGGCCCTCGACGCCTATCTGATCACCAAGCGCGTCTCCCACCTGCTGGCGGGCTGAACCGCCATGAGGTACACGCGCGTTGCGGTCGGCGGCCGGGCGGTCTGGGGCCGCGTGGGGGAGGAGGACATCGAACTGCTGTCCGAGTCCCCTCTGGCAGGCGATCCGTCTGTCATCGGCACGGTGCCGGTCGCCGAAGCGCGGTGGCTGCCCGTCGTCGTCCCGCCCGTGTTCTACGCGGTCGGCATGAACTACCCGCGGCACATCGAGCACGCCCGCGCCGAGACCCCGGCCCGCCCCGAGGTCGGCTACCGCGCCAACAACGCCCTCACCGGCCACCGTTCACCCATCGTCAAGCCGGCCGAGGTCGAGGGCCGCTTCGAGGCCGAGCCCGAACTCGTCGCGGTCATCGGCCGCACCCTGCGGCACGCGTCCTACGACGAGGCCCGCAAGTCGGTCTTCGGCTGGACGATCGGCAACGACGTCAGCGCCCGCACCTGGCAGCACCAGGACCGCTCCTTCTGGCGCAGCAAGAACAGCGACACGTTCAAGCCGATGGGGCCCTGGATGGAGACCGACGTCGATGCCCTGGCGCAGACCACAACTCTCCGTGTGAACGGGGAGGTCCGCGCCTCGTTCGCCACCGGCGACATGGTCTTCGACCCCTTCGACCACATCGTCGAACTCACCAAGCACATCACCATGCACCCGGGGGACGTGCTGTGGATGGGCGCCGAGTCCACCTGCCAACTCGAACCCGGGGACACCGTGGACATCGAGATCAGCGGCATCGGCGTTCTGTCCAACCCCGTACACAGCGAAGGGAATCCGTCATGAGCAGCGCACCCCGCTACATCCACCACGTCAACTTCCCCACCACCGACCCCGACCGGACCGCCGAGTGGTACACGAAGGTCTTCGGGATGAAGCGGATCATGCCCAAGTCCAACACCCGCGTGGTGCTGATGACCCGGGGCAACTTCGACCTGCACTTCACCCCGGTCGAGGAGATGGAGCGCATGGCGCCCTATCACTTCGCCGTCGAGGTCGACGACTGGGACGACTTCCTCGCCCACCTCCAGGATCTGGGCATCCGGCACACCCGGCCCATCGAACGCCCCGAGAACCAGTCGAAGTTCTGCTACATCCACGACCCAGACCACACCATGATCGAGCTCGTCTTCCACGGCCGCCGCCCCAACTAGCCCCGCGCGTACAGGAGTTAACCCCCATGCCCATCGCCGACTCCGACGGCACCTCCATCTACTACGAGCGCCACGGCAGCGGTCCGGCGATCCTGTTCGTGCACGGCAGTGGCGGCCACCACGCCGCCTGGTGGCAGCAAGTGGCCGCGCTGCGCGAGGAGTTCACGGTCGTCACCGTGGACCTGCGCGGCTTCGGCAAGTCCGACGCACCCACCCCTCCGAACTCGTCCAGGCCCGAGTTCGACGGGCAGGATTTCCCCGGTGACGTCGTCGCCGTCCTCGACCAAGAGGACCTGACCGACGCCATGCTGGTCGGCCAGTCCATCGGCTCCGTCGCCGCCCTGCGCGCCGGGCTGCTGCGGCCCGGGCGGGTCGGTTCCGTCGTGCTCGGCCATTCCCTGGGCGGCATCAGCCACCCGGAGTTGAAGGAACTCGCCGCCGCCGACCGCGCCGAGGCCGTCAAACTGCCGGTCATCGACCGCTTGTTGACGAAGCGGTTCCAGCAGGAACGGGCCGACCTCACCTTCCTCTTCCAGCAGATGGGCACGTTCAACGTCGCCAGGATGCAGGATCTGCGCAACCTCGACACCGACGGCCCCTCCCTGGACGACATCCGGTCCTCCGGCGTCACGGTCGCCTTCCTCGCGGGCGAGAAGGACGCGGTGCTCAGCGTGAAGACGGTGACCCGCGCCCACGAACTGCTGCCCGGCTCGCACCTGGAGATCGTCCCGGACGCCCCGCACTCCATGTACTGGGAGACGCCCGCCGAGTACAACGCGGCCGTCGCCCACCTGCGCCGCACCCTCACCGCACCGAAGGAAGCAGCATGAGCAGCCTCACCCTGGACGCCGCCGAGGAGATCATCGACGCCGCCCACAAGCGCGCCCAGTCGATCGGGAAGGCGGTCAGCGTCGCCGTGGTGGACGCGGGCGGTTTCCCGATCGCCATCCGCCGCCCGGACGGCGCCCGCCCGCTCACCCCGGACATCGCCCGCGCCAAGGCGTACACGGCGGCCATCATGCAGCGGCCCGGCAAGATGCTGAAGAAGTGGCAGGAGAGCCAGCCGGTCTTCTTCTCCCAACTGTCCCAACTCCCGGGCGCCGCCATGCCGATCATGGCCACCGAGGGCAGCCTCACCATCAAGAAGGACGGCGAGATCATCGGCGGCCTCGGCATCGCCGGCGGCACCGCCGACGAGGACCAGCAGATCGCGGAGGAGGTGCTCGCCTCCCTCGGCTACGAACTGGAGTTCGCCGCCTGGGGAGTCGCGGGCCAGCCGGCCTCGACCTCGGCGCCGGACTCCTCGACCTCGTCCTCGTCCGGAAAGGACGCCTGAGCCATGGCGGACACGTTCAACTACCGCATCGACCACCACGGCAGCCTGGTCCGCCCGGCCGAGCTGACCGCCGCCCGTGCCGCCGGCGACCCCGAAGCGCTGAAGGAGGCGGAACTCCAGGCGGTCAAGGACGCGGTCGTCCTCCAGCGCAAGCTGCGCTCCACCGTCGTCACCGACGGCGACTTCCCCCGGGAGGACTTCCGCAGCGCGGTTTTTGACGGAGTGTCAGGATTTCGGCGCACGGACGAGACCGACGCCGACGGCCTGGTGCGCTGGGTCGCGGAGTCCCTTCCGAAGGCGAACGGCCCGTTGCTCGCGGACTGGGTCGCCCGTCTCACCGAACTGACCGTGATCGCCCCCAAGGCCGCGCTGCCGTCGCCCGCCTACCTCGCGGCGACCACCTTCCGGCCCGGCCACGGCCCGTCCTCCGCACGGGAGTTGGGGGAGGCGCTCGCCGAGATCGTCCTCGCCGAGATAGAGCTGCTGGTCTCCAAGGGCGTACGCCTGATCCAGCTCAACAACCCGCTCCTGCTCGGCCAGTTGGCCACCGACCCGGCCGACCCCGGCACGCTCTCCTTCGAGGACGCCCTCGCGGTCGACGCCCTCGCGGTACGCCTGGACGAGCGCCCCGAGGGCGTACGGATCGCGGTGGCCCCCGGCCCGGTCGCCCCCGCCACCCTCGATTTGTCCCGCGCCGAGAAGCTCTACGGCGAGATCGGCGCCGACCGCTGGATCCTGCCCTTCGACCAGGGCACCCCGGCCGAACTCGCCCTGGTCAAGGCCCTGCCGGAGGACCGTGACTTCTGCCTGGGCGTCGTCGACGCGACGGTGCCCGCGCTGGAGGACATCGACACGGTGATGGCCAGGATCGACACGGTGGGGGAGTTCAAGGACCTGGAGGACGGGGCCGTAGCGCCGTCCCGGGGTTTCGCCGACGTGGCGAGCCGGCCGCTGCTGAGCGCCGAGCAGCAGCGGCGGAAGGTCGAGCTGGTGGAGACGGTGGCTCGGTACGTCTGGGGCAACGAGTTCTGACGCGCGAGCTGGGAAGCGCGGCACCGCGCTTCCCAGCAAGGTCCGTCAGAGGACCTCGGCGAACGTCACCTTGCGCTCGGTCAGCAGCGGCCAAATCGTCTGCACGATCAGCTCGTTGAAATGGTCCGCCGCCTTGTGCGCGTCGAAACCGGCCCGGTCGGCGTACTGCTCGTACAGCACGAAACTCCCCGGCACATCCGCCTCTGCGTGCACCTCGTACGCCAGGTTCGCCGGCTCGGCACGGGTCTGCTCGCGCGCCTTCAGCAACGCGGCGCGCACCGTGGCCTCGTCGGCGGGCTCGCAGAAGTAACGGGCGATGACTGCGTAGGCCATGTCGTGTCTCTCCTCAACGAATCCTCTATCGAATCCTCAGTGGATCCTCGGCTCCCGGCGGCGTGGCACCTGCCGTCCGGCCTGCCGATTCCAGCACGGATCAACCCTCCGCCGACCTGCGCGCGGCGCAAGCAATGCCTGCCATCGCGGGGCTGGTGGCACCGCCCTCACATGGTGTGTTGTCGCATTCGGCCCACTGTGGCCGCTGACTGTGCAGACCGCGGACCCGCACCGCGGCGGACGAAGGAAGTGATCTTCATGCGAAGCCTGGAAACCCTCTCCGGTGGAGAGTGGGTGGCGACCGGCGAGTGGATCGAGGTGTACGACCCCGCCGACGTCCGCACCCCCCTCGCGCGCATCCCCGCCCTCGCCGCCAAGGACGTCACCCGCGCCTACGACCACGCCGAGCGCGGCTTCGCCGTATGGAAGCGCACCAGTCCTTTCGAGCGGGCCCGTATCTTCACCGAGGCCGCGAAGCTGATCCGCGAGCGGGTCGAGGAGATCGCCGCCGATGTCACCGCCGAGAACGGCAAGACCGGCGCCGAGGCCCGCGGCGAGACCCTCAAGGCCGCCGACTTCCTCGACTACTACGCGGGCCTGGCCCGCCAGGGCTACGGCACCCTCCTGCACGACGCCCGCCCGAACACCCGCGTGCACACCCAGCGCGAACCGATCGGCGTGATCCTCGTGATCAGCCCCTGGAACGACCCGCTGATCACCCCGGCCCGCAAGCTCGCCCCGCTGCTCGCCACCGGCAACGCGGCCGTGTTCAAGCCGGCCACCGAGACACCGTTGTCGGGCCTGCACTTCGCCCGCGCCCTGCACGACGCCGGACTGCCGGCCGGGGTCCTGAACGTGGTCACGGGCCGCACCGCCGAGATCGAGGAGGCGCTCCTCGACGACCCGCGCATCGTCGGCATCACCTTCACCGGCTCGAACGAGGTCGGAGGCCGTATCCGCCGCCGTCTCGCCGACCGCAACGTCCGCTTCCAGGGCGAACTCGGCGGCAAGAACGCCTCGGTGGTGCTCAAGGACGCCGACCTGCCGTTCGCCGCGAAGACCGTCGTAGCGGCCTCCTTCGGACAGGCCGGACAGCGCTGCACCGCCACCAGCCGGGTCGTCGTGGAACGGTCGGTCTACGACGAGTTCACCCGGCTCCTGGTCGCCGAGGTCGAGGCGTTGAAGGTCGGCCCGGGCAGCGACCCGGCGACCACCCTGTGCCCGCTTTCCAGCCCCAAGCAGCGCGACAGCGTCGTCGCCCATCTCGCGGGCGCCGTCGAGCAGGGCGCCACCGTCCTCACCGGCGGCGCGGCGGACACCGAGGGGGATCACGCGCACGGCTGCTTCGTCCAGCCGACCGTGCTCGCCGACGTCACCGCCGAGACGGCGATCTGGCGCGATGAGGTCTTCGGACCGGTCCTCGCGGTACGCGCCGTGGACGACTTCGGGCAGGCGGTGGAAGCCGTGAACGACTCCCCATTCGGCCTGGCCGCCGCCGTGTTCACCCGGGACCTCGCCTCCGCGTACCGCTTCGCGGACGAGGCCGAGTGCGGGCAGATCGCCGTCAACGCCACCACCCCCGGCTGGGACGTGCACCTGCCCTTCGGCGGCTTCCACGACTCCGGCACGGGCTACAAGGAGCAGGGCGACGAGGTCCTGCGCTTCTCCACCCGCGTCAAGACCGTCGCCATCCACTACGGCCCTTGAGCAAGCCGGTGAGACAGAGAGAGGAGGATGCCGATGGCTGACGAGACGATCGGCATCGTCGGCGCCGGCATCGTGGGCCTCGCCACCGCCCGTGAGATCGCCCTGCGCCGCCCCGGCACCCGGGTCGTGGTCCTGGAGAAGGAAGTTGAGGTCGCCGTTCACCAGACCGGCCACAACTCCGGTGTCGTGCACGCCGGCATCTACTACGCGCCGGGCAGCCTCAAGGCCGACCTGTGCGTACGCGGCGTGGCCATCCTGCGCGAGTACTGCCAGGACCGCGGGCTGCCGTACGACGAGATCGGCAAGCTCGTAGTGGCCGTACGCCAGGACGAGTTGGGCCGGATGGAGAACCTCTACGAGCGGGCCAGTAACAACCACGTGCCCGAACTCCGCAGGATCTCCCAGGCGGAGATCAAGGAGCTGGAGCCCCACGCCGGCGGCATCGCGGCCCTGCACTCCCCGCGCACCGCGATCACCGACTACCCGGCGATCGCGCGGGAGTTCGCCAAGGACATCGAGGCCTCCGGGGGTGAGGTGCGACTCGGTTTCCCGGTCGACTCCATCACCAATGTGCCGGGCGGCATCGAGGTCGCCTCGGGCCAACAGCGCGTCCGGGTAAGCCGGTTGATCCTGTGCGCGGGGCTCCACTCGGACGCCGTGGCGAAGCTCGCGCAGGACAAGAAGGAACCGAAGATCATCCCGTTCCGGGGCGAGTACATGCTCCTCAAACCGGAGCGCACCCACCTGGTGCGCGGGCTCGTCTACCCGGTGCCGGACCCCCGTTACCCCTTCCTCGGCGTGCACTTCACCCCGCGGGTCGACGGCAGCGTGGAGGTCGGCCCGAACGCCGTCCTCGCCCTGGCCAGGGAGGGCTACAAGCTCGGCCGCTTCTCGGTGAAGGACCTCGCCGGGCTCGCCGCGTACCCCGGCACCTGGAGGATGGCCGCCCAGCACTGGCGCACCGGCATCAAGGAGTACCGCGGCTCACTGTCCGCGAAGGCCTTCATGAAGGACGCGAAGTCGTACGTCCCCGGTGTCGGCGTCTCCGACGTCGTACGCGGCGGAGCGGGCGTCCGGGCGCAGGCACTGGACCCCGACGGCACGCTCGTGGACGACTTCCGCATCCATCAGGTCGGCCGGATCACCGCCGTGCGCAACGCGCCCTCACCGGCCGCCACGGCGTCCATGGCGATCGCCGAGCACATCGTCGGCGCCGTGTTCGACGCCCCGTCCGCACACTGAGAATGCCCTGCGTACAGCGGTGTTCCGCGCAACTACTGCTTGCGCTCCCGGGACTCTGCAAGGCCTCGCGGCCCGCCTAGCGTTCCTTCCGTAAAGACCATTCGAGAGAAAGAGTTCCGGACATGTTCGTTGTCGACACGCAGATCCACATCTGGAAGGAAGAGACCCCGGACCGCCCCTGGGTCCCGGGCGCGCGGGAGCGCATCCGCCTCAACGGACACCGCGAGGACCCCTTCTCGTACGAGGAGGCGCTGGAGCTGATGGACGAGGCCGGCGTGAACCGGGCCCTGATCCTGCCGCCGTCCTGGGAGGGCGACCGTATCGACTACGCCCTGGAGGCCTGCGAGGCGCACCCCGACCGCTTCGGGATCATGGCGCGCATCCCGCAGAACAAGCCCGAAGAGGGCAAGGCGATGCTGCGGGACTTCGCGCAGAACCCGCATGTGAAGGGCACGCGCCTGACCTTCCACCGGCCGCAGGACCGCAACTGGATGATCGACGGCACCAACGACTGGTACTGGCCGATCGCCGAGGAACTGCGCGTCCCGACGATGGTCCACGCGCCCATCTGGAAGCGGGAGTTGGGCGAGATCGCCGCCAAGCACCCCGAGCTGAAGATCATCATCGACCACATGGGCATCATGGCCCGCTGCGTCGACGACGCGATCGGCTACTGGGTCGCGGAGACCGCCGACCTCGCCGCGCACCCGAACATCTACGTGAAGCTCTCGGCGCTCCCCGGCTACTCCACCCAGCCGTTCCCGAACAACAACATCCAGAAGTACGTGCGCGAGATGGTCGACAAGATGGGCCCGCAGCGCTGCTTCTACGGCACCGACATCACGCGGCTGCTCGGGCACGGCATCACGTACACCGACACGATCGAGCAGTTCACCAAGCACTGGGACTTCACACCCGAGGAGCTTGAATGGATCATGGGCCGCGGTATCTCCGAGGTCCTGAACTGGCCGATCGAGGGCTGAGGAAACACGAGAGATGACCGACACCACCAACTCCCCGGGCGCCGACGGCGGCGATGCTCTCGTTACCGCCTTCAACGCCGTCGGCGCCGACTACATCTTCTGCTCGTCGGGCTCCGAATGGGCTCCCGTCTGGGAGTCCCTGGCCCGCCGCCACCGCGACGGACTGCCCTGCCCACAGTACCTGGACCTGACCCACGAGACCGTCGCCGTCGGCATGGCCACCGGCTACGGACTCGTCAAGCGCCGGCCGCAGGGCGTGCTGCTGCACGCCGCCCCCGGTCTGCTCCAGGGTTCGATGACCGTGCACGGGGCGCTGCTCGCGGGCGTCCCGATGGTGGTCAGCTCCTCCGAGTCGACCACGTACGGCGACGGCCCCGGCCAGGACCCAGGCGGCCAGTGGTACCGCAACCTGTCCGTCGTCGGCGGCCCGCACCAGATCGCGCAGCCCTTCACCAAGTGGTCCAACGAGGCCGCGAGCGTCCACACCCTTCCTACGATGGTGACCCGGGCGGCGGAGCTGGCCTGGCGAGCCCCGGCCGGACCGGCGTACCTCAACGTTCCGCTGGAGATCCTGCTGGAGGAGTGGGACGGGCGTGAGGCCAAGCCGATCGTGGCCCCGGGCTCCACACACAGCTCGCCCGAAGAGGTCGACCCGGTCGCCCAGTTGATCCGCGAGGCCTCCAACCCGGTCATCGTCACGGAGACGGCCGGCCGCGAGGCGGGCGGCTTCGAGGCCCTCGTCGCCTTCGCCGAGGCGTGGAACATCCCCGTCGTCGAGCCCGACTCGGCGGTCTGCGGCAACTTCCCGCGCACCCACCCGCTGCACGCCGGCAGCGACATCGGCCCGTGGATGGACACGGCGGACCTGATCCTTCTGGTCAACTGCCGTGCCCCCTTCTACCCGCCGTCGCGCCGCCCCTCCAAGGCGACCGTCGTCGTCATCGACGAGGTGCCGCAGCGCCCGCACGTCGCCTATCAAGTCCTGTTCGCCGACAGGTACTTGGAAGGGAACGTCGCCAACACCCTGCGCCAGCTGACCAAGCGCGCGAGGGATCTCGACGAGACGGCTGTCGCGGAGCGCAGGGCCGCTCAGAAGGTGCGCTTCGCGGCCGAGCAGGCGGCGATCACCCAGGCCGAGACGAAGGCCGAGGGTACCGAGGGCATCGACCCGGTACTCGTCGCCGCCACGCTGCGCAAGCTGCTGGAGGGCAGGGACGGGATCGTCGTCGACGAGACCATCACCCACAGCCGCGTCGTGAAGCGGCATGTCCAGACGGCCGCCCCCGACTCGTACTTCTACGTCCAGGGCGGTCTCGGCCAGGGCATCGCGGTCGCCCTCGGCGTCAAACTCGCCGCGAGGGAACGCCCGGTGGTCCTCACCATCGGCGACGGCGCCTTCACCTACAACCCGGTCATCCAGTCGTACGACGCCTCGAACGCCTACGAACTTCCGCTGCTGATCGTGGTGTTCAACAACCGCGTCTACAAGTCGATGAACCTCAACCACCGCAGGTTCTACCCCGAGGGCGCCGCCGCCGACACCGGCGAGTGGCTCGGCACCGATCTGCGCCGGCTCCCCCGACTCGCCGCGTTCGCCGAGCCGTTCGGGATGCACACCGAGACGGTCGACGCACCCGAGGCTCTCGCGCCCGCGCTGGAGCGTGCGCTCAAGGCCGTGGCGGAGGGCACCACCGCCGTCGTCGACGTTCTCGTCACCCGCTGAACCAGGAAGGCATCCGCCACCATGTCCGACACCGCAACGCCCAAGCCGGGCAAGGTACTTGTCGCCGCCGACGACCTGCGCACCTTCTCCGCCGCCCTCCTGGAGAAGGGCGGCCTGAACGCCGAGCAGGCGCGCACCACCGCCGACGTGTTCGTGTGGGCCGCGCTGCGCGGCGTCGACTCGCACGGCATCGCCCGCGTCCCCGCCTACCTGGAACTGCTCGCCAAGGGCGTGGCCAACGCCGACGCCGAGATCACGATCGAGTCCACCGCCCCGGCCGCCGCCGTCCTGGACGCGGACCGCGCCCCGGGCCCGGTGGCCCTCAGCGCCGCCGCCGCCGAGGCCGTGACTCGGGCCAGGATCAGTGGAGTTGCCGCCGTAGGAGTCCGCCGTACCGTCCACACCGGTGCCATCGGCTACTACGTGTCGAAGATCGCCGAGCAGGGTCTCGTCGGCATCGGCTATGTCTCCGGGATGCCCAACATGGGCTACACCGGCGTCAAGGGCGCGGCCGTGGCGACCAGCCCGCTCGCCATCGCCGTACCGGCCGACGCCCACGCACCGCTGCTCCTCGACATGGCCACCGCGACCATCGCCCTGGGCAAGATCCGCCAGGCGAAGGCGAGCGGTACCCCGCTGCCCGATGGTGCGGCGGCCACCGCCGACGGGACCCCGACCACCGACCCCGAACTCGCCGTCATGCCGCTGCCGTTGGGCGGCGCCAAGGGCTCCGGGATGTCCCTCGCCTTCGAGCTGCTCACCAGCGTGCTGGTCGGTGCGCCGATCTTCGCCGCGTTCCACTCGGACGACCCCCAGGGCCGCAAGCACCGCCAGAACGCGCTGCTCATCGCCCTCGACCCGGCGGCCTTCGGTGACCCGGCCGCCTTCACCGAGGCGGTCGACGGAACGCTGGCCACCCTCAAGCAACTGCCGCCCGCGGACGGCGCGGAGGGCGTCTTCTACCCCGGTGAGCGCAGCGCGGCGGTCGCCGAGGGGCGGGGCGCGAAGGGCATCCCGGTCGCGCCCAAGGTCTGGCGCGAACTGACCGAGGCGGCAGGGAAGTTCGGCATCACGCCCCCGGAGCCGGTGCCCTCGGCTTGACCCGGCGGCACTTCGCCGACCGTCCGAGGGGGACGGTCGGCGAAGTGCGTTGTCCGGGAGGGGAGTTCAGGCCGAGCCGACGGCTTCCCTTACCTGACGGGCGATCAAGGCATACGAGTTCAGGGCTCGTCCGTCGTCCGTGCCGTCGTAGCCGTGGTCGGCTCCGGCGACATCGACGTGCTCGACCAGGGCGCCCGCCGACCGCAGCCGGTCGGCGTAGGCGACACCCTCGGCCTTGAGGAGGTCGTACTCGGCCGTGATGACCAGGGCCGGGGCGATGCCCTTCAGGTCCGCGGTGTCCGAGGGGTGGGCGGGCGACACCAGTCGGTCGGCACGCGCCTTCGGATCCGGGACGTACGACGTGTCGAAGACCTCCGCCATCCACGGCCGCAACACGGGCTTGGCGATCGCGGAGTGCTTGTCCTTCGCACTGGTCGCGAGGTCCAGGGGCGGATAGTGCAGCACTTGGAGCGCGATCGAGGGCCCGCCCTCCTCCAGCGCCTGCCGGGCCACCGCCACCGCGAGTCCGCCCCCGGCGCTCTGCCCGCCCACGGTGAGCCGGTCGCCGTCCCAGCCCTGTTCGGCGCCGTGCTCCGCGATCCACCGGACCACCTCGAAGGCCTGCCGGGGCGGCGCGGGGAAGGGGTGCTGCGGCGCGACGACGTAGTCGACGTTGACCACTACGACGCCCGCCTCCGCCGCGAGGAAACGACACAGGGGGTCGTCGAGCTCGGTCAGCGGAACGACGTAACCACCGCCGTGGAAGTTCACGTGCACCGGCGGAGGAGGACCCTCTCCGGTCGGCAGATACACCGTGGCGCGCGCTGGGGCGACGCTGGTCGGGATCGTCAACTCCCGTGTCCTGCGCGGGAATTCAGGAAGCCGCTGATGTGAGGAGGCGGCGGAGCCGCGCCCGCTCGGGCGTCGGTCCGCCAGCACGGAGAGACGCTGCAGGGACTTGGCGGCGAAGGCGGCCACCGCGGGCCGGGCCAGGACGGACATGCCGCTCCATTCGTGATTCGTGGAGTGCGCGCGACGAGGAGAGCCCGGTCGCCAAGGTTTCGATCGACAGGATTCCTGGCGATGGGTACGGCGACGATAACACGGGGGTATTTCGGGCGGATGGTGTGATCGGCGCTGTTGAGGGGGCGTTCCTCGTGGTGCCTGCCCAGCCCAACCCAGCTCAGTCCAGCCCGGTCCGGCCTGCACGGCGGGGCGCGGGGAGGGCGGGGCGTCCGCACATAAGGACCGGCGGGGCGTCCGCGCAGAAGGGCAAGGGCGGCCGGCCCGTCAGTGGTGCCGGACGAGCCCGTCCTGTTGACCGTGTTCACAGCACGACCCGTGCGGCGCGACCGACGGAGCCGGCGTGGCCGCCGCCTGCGCTGTCACGCACGCCGCGCGCTGTGCCGTCTCGAGCATCTCCTCGCTGTCGGTCGCGGCGTCCGCCAGGCTCGCGCAGCACACGACGAGCAGCGCGGCGCCCGCGACGAACGGCAG
Organism: Streptomyces sp. NPDC101776; assembly: GCF_044766845.1. Classification (NCBI taxonomy): domain Bacteria; kingdom Bacillati; phylum Actinomycetota; class Actinomycetes; order Kitasatosporales; family Streptomycetaceae; genus Streptomyces; species Streptomyces sp. NPDC101776. Next base: position 196,830 of record NZ_JBIWMV010000007.1, read on the forward strand.
CGCCCGGCGCGGGGGAGGGGGTGCGAGCAGCGCCCGCACCCGCTGCGGTACCGCCCCGCCGGTCGCGGCCAGTGCCGGGCGGGGACGGTTCGCCGAGGTGGCGAGCGCGGCCCGGCCCACGGCATGCGCGACGACCGTACGATCGCCGACGCGCACGGCCGCCTCCTCGTCGGCCCAGCGCTCCAGGACGAAGCCGCCCGCGTTGGACAGCGGTCGTAGAAAGGGATTCGCGGCGGCACAGAGCCGCCAGAGGGTCTGGAAGAGATGGTGCCGACCGCGCAGATGTGCTCGCTCGTGGGCGAGGAGAGCCTCGCGTTCACGGTCGTTCAGGCAGCGCAGCATCCCGCGCGACACCACGATCCGGCCGGGCGCTCCCGGTAGCGCGAACGCCTCCGGGACCTCCATGTCCAGGACGGCCAACTCCGTGTCGCCGGGCAGCAGTCGGCACTCGCGGCGGGCCCAGCGGAGGTGCCGTAGCTGACGTACGGCGGCGACGGTGAGACCTGTGAGGGACGCGAGGAGGGTGAGGGCGGCGACCCCGGCGACCGTCAGATAGACCGGGTCGGAGGCGCGCACGGCCGCGACCGACCAACTGCCCTCCTCGGCGACCTCGGGGATCTGCACCAGTCCGGCGAACGCCAGCAACGCCAGCGACCCCAGCCAGCCCAGCGAGGCCACCAGCGCGGCGGAGGCCAGCGACCAGGCGGCCGGGCGCGGTGCCAGCCGACGGGCGGCGCGGGGTGCGAACACCGCGAGGACCATGGTGATCAGGAGGGGGACGTACACGCTGATCAGCACCGGCTCACGGTCCTTCGACGGCGGGGTCGGTGCGGTCGGTGTGCGGCGCCTCGTCGTGCCCGGCGAGCAGTCGGTGCAGCAACTGCTCGTCCTGCGCGGAGAGTTCGGAGACGAATCGGGTGAGCACCGCCTCGCGGTCGGTGCCGTGCTCCAGCAGGGAGCGCATCCGGTCCGCGGTGTGGGTCGCCTCGTCCCGGGCCGGCGCGTACGCGTATCCGCGGCCCGCGCGGTGCCGGACGAGCATCCCCTTGTCGTACAGGCGCGACAGGATCGTCAGCACGGTGGTGTACGCGAGGTCTCCCGGCAGCCGCTCCCTGACCTGGCGCGCGGTCTGCGGCCCGTCGGCCCCGTAGAGGGCGGCGAGAACCCCGCTCTCCAGCTCACCGCGCGCCCGCCTGCCGGACGTCGCACCGGGCTCGTCGCTCTTCCGGTCCTGCACTGTTCACCCCACCGCCTTCCGCCGCTCGACGGCCCAGCCTACCCGTCGACCTACTACGGCCTGTAGGAAGTGCGCCAAGGGCCTTGCGAACCCGATCTCCTACATGTTGTACGAGCTTAACTACTACATGTTGTAGAGTTTCGCCGCTCCACTCCATCTGCGGAGGAAAAAGCCCATGCCCCACCTCGGAAGTACGGTGCATCTGCGTGCCCTCGCGGCCGCCACCCTGCGCCCCCGGCAGACGACCCCGCCCCGCCGTCCGCCGTCGGCCGAGCGGGTCGTGATCGTCTCGGCGAGCGTCGGAGCCGGTCACGACGGTGCCGCCGCAGAACTGGAGCGGCGGCTGCTGGCGGCCGGTCTCACGGTCGACCGGTTCGACCTGCTGGACGTGCTGCCCGCGCGGCTCGGCCGGCTCGTGCGGGACGGCTATCACCGGATGCTCGTCCGCGCGCCGTGGGCCTACCAGCGGATCTACAGCAGCACCGAGCGTGCCGGAGGCGGCGGCCCCGTCGCGCGAGCCCTGTTGCGCTCCGCCGAGGAACGGCTGTTGCGCGCCCTGCCCGCGGACATCGGCGCCGTCGTGTCGACCTACCCGGGCGCGAGCCGGGTCCTGGGCAGCCTCCGGCTCGACGGCCGACTGACCGTCCCCGTCCTCACCTACCTCACCGACTTCTCGGTGCACCCGCTGTGGGTGGCCGACGGCGTCGACGTCCACCTCGCGCTGCACGCGGTGCCCGCCGCGCAGGCCCGGGCCGCCGGCGCGCGCGACGTCCGCGTGTGCGGCCCGGTCGCCGACCCGCGCTTCCACCCCGTGGACGCGGGGGAACGCGCGGCGGCCCGCACCCGCTTCGGCCTGCCGGAGAATGCCCCTCTCGCTCTGCTGGTCGCCGGTTCCTGGGGCGTGGGCCCGGTCCGGCAGGTCGCCCGGGACCTGCGCGACTGCGGCGCGGCCGTACCCCTCGTGGTCTGCGGCCGCAACGGGACACTGGCCGACCAGCTCCGCGCGGACGGCATCGAACACGTCCACGGCTGGGTCGACGACATGCCCGGCCTGATGCACGCCGCCGACGTCCTGGTCCAGAACGCGGGCGGCCTGACCTCCCTGGAGGCCTTCGCCGCGGGCCTGCCCGTCGCCAGCTACGGCTGCATACCCGGCCACGGACTGACCAACGCCGCCGCCCTGGACGAGGCGGGCGTCGCCGCGTGGATCCGGGACCCGGCCCAACTCAAGCACGTCCTGGGCGAGTTGATCGACGGCCCACGGGGACTGCTGCAACGGGAGGCGGGCCTCGCCCTGTTCGCGGGCCACCCTCACGGCCCGGACCACGGCCCGGCCACCGAGACGGCCAGGACCAGCCGGACCGGCATCGGCCCTTTTACCGCTGCTGTGCCCGCTGCCAGACGGGCCACTCTTCCCACCGCCCGGCGACTCGCCACCACCACTGCCCTGGCCTGCGCGGTCTGGGCGGGCGCCGTCGGCACGGCGGTCGCCACGACCGAGAGCGGCCCGGGCCTGATGCACGCGATAGGACAGGGCTTCGACCTCGACGACCTGGGCCATGCGCACCACGCGGGTCATGTGCCGCACGGGGGTTACGTGAAGGGGCGACACGCATGAGTGCCGTAGGCCTTCTCCTTGCAGCCGCGAGTGCCGGTCCGTGCGTCTTCTCCCTCGCACGCACCATGTCCGCCGTGGGCTGCGCGAAGGGTGGCCGCTCGTGACCGCCGTACGCCTTCGCTGTTTCTCTACGACCGCCTGCGTCGCGCCGCGTGTGCACGTCCTCGCGCACGCCACGCCCGACGCCGGTCGTGAGAAGGGCCGTCTCTCATGACCGCCGCCCGCTTCCTCCGTACGACAACTCGCATCGCGCTCCCCGCACTCCCGGTTCTCGCCGCCGCGTACGCCGCTCCCGTCCTCTCCACCTACGGCCCGCTGCGCAACCGGGTCATGCCCCGCCTTGCCGGCCGCGGCCGGACGGACCACGTGGCGCTCACCTTCGACGACGGACCGGACCCACTGTCCACACCGCTGTTCCTGCGCCTGCTCGACGAGCGCCGGGTCCACGCCACGTTCTTTCTCCTCGGCGGCCAGGCGGTACGTTCCCCCGGCCTGGTCCGTGAGATCGCCGCTGCCGGACATGAGATCGCCGTTCACGGCTGGCTCCACCGCCCGCTGCTGCTGCGCGGGCCGCGCGCCACCCACGACGACCTGGCCCGGGCCCGCGACACGGTCGGCGACCTCACCGGACGCACACCACGGCTCTTCCGCCCGCCCTACGGCGTGATGTCGACCGCCGCCCACCTCGCGGCCCGTCGCCTGGACCTCACGCCGGTGCTGTGGACGGCCTGGGGCGAGGACTGGAGGGCGCGCGCCACAGCGGAGTCCGTCCACCGGACGGTCACCGAGGATCTGCGCGGCGGCGGCACCGTCCTGCTGCACGACTCCGACTGCACCTCGGCACCCGGCTCCTGGCGGGCCACTCTCGGTGCCGTGCCCCGCATCCTCGACACCTGCGCGATGCGGGGCCTGTCCGTGGGGCCGCTGCGCGAGCATGCTGTGGATCCGCTCTGAAGTTGACACCATTGTTGGCGCTCCCGGTCGGCGGAATTTACGTTCGCAAGTACCTGGACCAGGGAGCCCCCCCATGCTTTCGAACGCCGTGAACCGTCGGACCTTCCTCAACGGATCGCTGACCGCCGCCGTGACGGCCGCGATCCTCGGAACCGGGAGAGGCGCCGACGCGGCGGACCGCGAAACGACCGGAACCCCACTGACAGGCCCCCTCCGGATCGACACCGGCCGGGTCTCCGGCGTGGCCTCCCTGGTCTCCGGCGTCACCGTCTTCAAGGGTCTGCCCTACGCGGCGACCACAGCGGGCGCCAACCGCTGGCGCCCACCGCAGCAGGCGAGTTCCTGGACGGGCGCGCGCGTCGCGGACACCTTCGGGGACATCTGCCCGTAGCAGACGATGGGTTCGGCGTCGGTCACGATGAGCGAGGACTGCCTCAACCTCAACATCTGGACCGGAGCCGCGAGTTCACACGAGAAGCGCCCGGTCCTGGTCTGGATCTACGGCGACCGGTTCACCGGCGGCTACGCCTCCGACCCCGGATTCGACGGCGCGGGCCTCGCCGCCAAGGGCCTGGTCGTGGCGACCCTCAACTACCGTACGGGCGCCTTCGGTTTCCTCTCCACCCCCGAACTCGGCGCGGAGTCCGGGCACCAGGCGTCCGGCAACTACGGTCTGCTCGACCAGATCGCGGCCCTGCGCTGGGTACGGCGCAACATCGCCGCGTTCGGCGGCGACCCGAACCGGGTGACGATCTTCGACAACCTCTACGCCACCGACCTGCCCTGGACCGACGCCGACCGCACGATCGCCGACACCCTGTCCGACCACGTGGTGAACTTCGTGACCCACGGCGACCCGAACGGCCACGGCCTCACCCGCTGGCCCGAGGCGAACCACCGCTTCGCGACCACCACGGAACTCGGCGACCGGTTCGGCCCGCTCGCCCTGGCGAACGCGGCCAAGGTGGCACTCTTCGAGCGGTTCTTCGCGAGTCAGAAGCGTTGGTGACATCGGCTTCGGCGGTGTCAGGCCGGTGAAGTACTGTCTTCGCCGTAGTCGGGGTAAACGCACGCAGTAACTTACTTAACTTACGCAACAATATGGTAAAGTGGACCTCATGTCCACACCATCGGTCCCCGAAGCCCCCGCCTCCCCGGAGGTGACCGAGATCGAGCGAGCCCTCACTCGGATCACCTACCTGAGCACGCGCGCCCGCCAGCACGACCGGCTCATGGCCCTCGCCGGTGTGCCCCTGGACCGTGCGGCGGTGGCGTTGCTCCGGCAGGTCGCCGACTCCGACCCGCTGCGCCCGGGAGAGCTGGCACAGCGCCTCGGGGTCGAGGCCTCGCATGTGACGCGGACGGTGCAGCAACTGCAGAAGTCCGGTTACGTCACCCGCGTGCCCGACCCCGACGACCGCCGAGCCCAGCGGATCGAGCTGACCGAGGCGGGCCGGAAGGCCGTCAGCAGTGTGCGGGACGCCGGTGCGCGCGGCATGCAAATGGCCCTCTCGGGGTGGTCGTCGGACGAACTGCAGCAACTGGCGACGTTGTTCCACCGCATGGTCGACGACTTCCTGAAGCACGCGGTCGAGGACGACGGCGAGCCGGAGGCGTCGGCCGGCACGGTCTGAGTTCCGAGTACGGACTCGTCGCGTGCCGCGTGCCGCGTGCCGGGTGCGGGTCGCGCCGATGTCACCCGAGGTCGGCGACGATCTGCGGGAGGTCGGCCGTGGTGCGGATCCCGGGGGCTGCCGCGCAGACGAACGGCACGGCGTTCACCGCACGGTTCGCGGTGTAGGACGGGGACATCGAGGCCATCAGGTCGAGGGGTACGGGGAACCGCAGGTCGATGTCGAGCGGTGCGTCCCCCTCGACCGAGACATGCCAGCCGGTCGCACGGAGATCCCAGGCGGGGTCGAGGTCGGTGGTGCAGTACCAGTTGGCGCGGAACCGCAGCAGGGCTCGGCCCTTGCGCAGTCCGGACACGGTGATCCGTTGCGCGGCCACCGTGCCCGCGGGCAGTGTTCCCGCGGCGATCCGTGTGGTGCGGCGGGCGGTCGCGACCTCGCCGACCGCCTCGACCGAGTCGAGCGGTGTCGACAGCGCCTCGGCGAGCAGCCGCAATGACGGGCCGAAGCTGTCGCGCAGTCCGGCCAGGCGCTGTTCGCCGAATTCGGCAGGGGGTCGACCGAAGCCCATCACCTCGAACAGCAGCCCGGGGGAGTCCCGTTGGGACAGATCCGCGAACTCGTCGATCGTCAGCGCGTCGAGCCGCCGCTGGATCGAGGTGAGCGTCAACGGCAGTGCCTCGGTGATGAATCCGGGGCTGCTGCCCGTGCTGTGGACCGAGGTGCCGCCCTGCTCGCACGCGTCCTCGATCCGCTTCCGCGTGACCGGGTCCAGGCTGGGCGCGTGGTGGAACTCCCCACGCGTCGACACGACGTTCACACCTGACGAGAGCAGCGCGCACACCTCGTCGAAATCGCAGCTCCGCGGTGTGTAAAGAACGCAGTCGGCGCCGAGCGCCAGGATCTCGTCGATGTCGTGCGTGGCGACGACCCCGGTCGTCCCGAACTCGCCCCCGCTCAACTCACCTGCGTCCAAGCCCGACTTGGCCGACGTATGGACATACACGCCGGCCAGGGTCAGCTTTGGATGCTCCAGTACGGCACGCATCGTGCGGGCACCGATGTTCCCGGTGGCCCACTGCACGACCCGGTAGCGCTGCACTCCATGCCGTAGCGGCTCGGTCATCGCCCACCTCCCGTTGCGGTGGGCGAGAACCGTACTCTCCACTGTGGAGAGCGTCAATCACGGACGAAGGGCCGTCAATTGTGTACAGGGAGCCGTCAGTTGCGTACGGGGACGCCCGAGAGGCCGCCGAGACAGAACTGCCAGACCTCCTCGGCGGTGACCGCCGCCGCGTGGCTGTCGGACGGAACGCCGTTGCCCTGCGCGACGAACATGACCGTCTGCATCAGGATCGAGGCCTGACGGCGAGGCTTCCCGGCAGGGATGACACCGGCGTCCTGGGCCTGCTCGACCAACTCCGCGAACACCGTGAGCAGGGGGAGATGAGCGGTCGCCACCTGCGTGGGGTGTTTGACGAGGAGTTGCAGTGCGAAGTCGCTGAACAGCGGCCGCTCTACACCCGGGTTGGACAGCGACTGGTCGAACAGCATCTCCACCCCGAGCCGCAGCGCCTGGAGCGGATCGGACTGGGAGCCGGCCGTTTCGCGGATCTCCGCCGCCGACTTGGACAGCGCGTCCTCGAACAGGGCGAGCAGCAGCTCGTGTTTGCCGTCGAAGTGCTGGTAGAAGCTGCGCAGTGACTGTTTGGAGCGGTCCACGACCTCCTGGACGGTGAAGTCCGTCGTCCGCTTCTCCGCTATGAGTTCCTGCGCCGCGTCCAGGAAGCGCTGCACACGTTGTTCGGCGCGGAGCTTTGCGGCACGGGTGGAACGCTCAACGGCGCGCTGGCGCCAGGCTGGTTGTTCTTCGGGGACAGCTGTCACATGAAGAACGATACTCCACTTCAGCGGTAACACTCCGGCTTCCCCTACCGAAGCCCACACCGCAACTTCCGAGACCCTTACTTGCGTGAGATGAGAATGATATTCTCATCTTCATTCGTCCGGGTTGGCAGGAGGTTCGTCTGACATGGCATGGGACTTTTCCACCGAGCCCGAGTTCGAGGAGAAGCTGGAGTGGATCAGGCAGTTCCGCGCCGAGCGTGTGGAGCCGCTGGACCTGCTGTACCCGGACCGGGCGTACCATCCCCTCGACGACGAACTCGGCCCCGTCGTAAGGGCGTTGAAGCAACAGGTCCGCGACGAGGGCTTGTGGGCACCGCACCTCGGCCCCGAGCTCGGCGGCCGAGGCTTCGGCCAGGTCAAGCTGGCGCTCATCAACGAGATCCTGGGCCAGTCGAGTTGGGCCCCCGTCATCTTCGGCACGGCAGCCCCCGACACCGGGAACGCCGAGATCATCGCCCGCTACGGCACCGACGAGCAGAAGGAGCGCTACCTCCGGCCGCTGCTGGAGGGCGAGTGCTTCTCCTGCTTCTCGATGACCGAACCGCAGGCCGGCGCCGACCCCACGATGTTCACCACCCGCGCCGAACGGGACGGCGACGACTGGGTCATCACCGGCCGCAAGTTCTTCTCCTCCAACGCCCGTACGTCGAAGTTCGTCATCGTGATGGCTGTGACGAACCCCGACGTCAGCCCGTACAAGGGCATGTCGATGTTCCTCGTGCCCAGCGACACCCCCGGCGTCCGTATCGAGCGCCACCTCGGCATCATGGGCGAGGCCACCGACGAGGGCATGCACGCGCTCATCGCCTACGACGGCGTCCGCGTCCCCGCCGACGCGCTGCTCGGCGGCGAGGGCCAGGCCTTCGCGATCGCCCAGACCCGGCTCGGCGGCGGCCGTGTCCACCACGCGATGCGGGTCGTGGGCCAGAGCCAGAAGGCGCTCGACATGATGGCCGAGCGGGCCCTGTCCCGCGAGACCCAGGGCGAGCGGCTCGCGGACAAGCAACTCGTCCGCGCCGACCTCGCGGACTCCTACGCCCAACTCGCCCAGTTCCGGCTGTTCGTGCTCTACACCGCCTGGCAGATCGACCGCTACCAGGACTACAAGCGCGTCCGCAAGGACATCGCCGCCATCAAGTTCCTCACCCCGAAGGTGCTGCACGACATCGTGTACCGCTCGATGCATCTGCACGGCGCCCTCGGTGTCTCGAACGAAATGCCGTTCTCCGACATGTGGAACGGCGCCGCCGTCATGGCGGTCGTCGACGGCCCCACCGAGGTCCACAAGATCACCGTCGCCCGTGACGTCCTGCGCGGCTACGAAGCGGCCCCCGGCCTCTGGCCCACCCAGCACCTGCCCACCCGCCGCGAATGGGCCCGGAAGCAGTTGGAGGACCTGCTGTGACGCTCGCCGACACGGAATCGCTCGCCCACTGGCTGGACGGCCAGGGCATCGCCCCCGGTGAACCCGTCGAGACCTCGTACATCTCCGGAGGCACCTCCAACGACATCTACGGCATCCGGCGCGGCGACGTGAGCATGGTGCTGCGCAAACCGCCGGAGATCGTTCCGCCGGGGCGCAACGAGACCATGCTCCGCGAATACCGCGTTCTCAACGCCCTCAACGGCACGGACGTCCCGCACCCCGAGGCGATCGCGGTCTGCGACGACACGAGCGTGCTCGGCTCCTGCTTCTACCTCATGGCCAACGTCGACGGCTGGTCGCCGATGAACTCCGGGGGCTGGCCCGAGCCGTTCCTCGGTGACCTGTCCCTGCGCCCCGAGCTCGCTTACCAACTCGTCGAGGGCATAGCGAAGTTGGGCAACGTCGACTGGCGGGCCCAGGGACTGGAGGGCTTCGGCCGTCCGGACGGTTTCCACGACCGGCAGGTCGACCGCTGGCTCGCCCACCTCGCCAAGTTCGAGTTCCGTGAGATACCCGGCCTGGAGAACGCCGCTGCCTGGCTGCGGGAACACCGGCCCGCCCACTGGGAACCCGGCATCATCCACGGCGACTACCAGTTCGCCAACGTCATGTTCCACCACGGCGCGCCCGCCCGGCTCGCGGCCCTGGTCGACTTCGAAATGGCCACCGTCGGCGACCCGTTGCTCGACCTCGGCTGGGTGATCATGGGCTGGCCGGACGCCGACGAGGACCGCACCCAGAAGGGGTACGTCGACTACACCGGCATGCCCGACCGCGCCGACCTGTTGGAGCACTACGCCAAGGTCAGCGGGCGTGACGTCAGCGAGATCGACTACTACGTGATCCTCGCCCGCTTCAAGATGGCCGTGGTCCTCGAAGGCGGCTACGCCCGCCACGTGAAGGGCGAGGGCGGCAACCCGAAAATGGCCCACTACGGCGACGTCGTCCTGCAGATGGCCGCCCAGGCGGCCGAACTCGCCGCGACCACCCGGCTATGAGAGCCGCCCGCTGCAACGCCGTCGGCGGCCCGGTGGTCGTCGAGGACATTCCCGAACCAGTGATCCCTGTAGGGGAGTTGACCGCAGCGGAGGGCGGCATCCCGGTCGACGTGCACTACGCCGCCGTCAACTTCGCCGACGTCCTCGTGATCGACGGCGCCTACCAGGTGAAGGCGGAGCCGCCCTTCACCCCCGGCAGCGAGTTCGCCGGCGTGGTCGCCGCGTCCGCGCACGGATTCGAGAAGGGCGAGCGGGTCTTCGGCTCGATGTTCGTAGGTGCCTTCGCCGAACGCGTCACCGCCCGCCCCGCAGGCCTGAGCCGTATCCCCGAGGGAATCCCCACCGAGCGCGCGGCGGCCTTCGGGGTCAGCCATGCCACCGCCTTCGACGCCCTCCGCCTGGTCGCCGACGTTCAGCCGGGAGAACGGGTGGCCGTCCTCGGCGCGGCCGGAGGGGTCGGCCTCGCGACCGTCGAACTCGCCGCGCTGCTCGGCGCGGAGGTCGTCGCCATCGCCTCGACGGAGGAGAAGCGGGCGGTGTGCGCCGAGCAGAGCGCGCGGCTGACCCTGTCGTACGACGATCTGAAGCGGAGCCTGCGGGACGTGGGTGGCGCGGATGTCGTGATCGACCCGGTCGGCGGGCCGTACGCGGAGGAGGCGTTGCGGGCCATGCGCTGGGGCGGGCGGTTCGTGAGCGTGGGGTTCGCCAGCGGCGAGATCCCGCGCATCCCGCTCAACCTTCCGATGCTCAAAGGTGTCAGCCTGCACGGCTTCGACCTCGGCGGCTGGGCGCGGCACCGGCGCGACGACCTGGTCGCCGCCCGCACCGAACTCCACGGACTGTTCGCCGCCGGGAAGATCCGGCCCCGCGTCCACGCCGTGTATCCGCTCGCCGAAGTCGCCGCCGCCCTCAGCCTGGGGCGCCGCGCCATCGGCAAGGTCCTTCTGGAGGTCGCGCATGGAGTTTGAGTTCGACGACGAGCAGCGGCTGCTCCAGCGAGTGGTCCGCGAGACGATCACCAAGTCACGGTCGCTGCCCGAGAAGCAACTCTGGGACACCTACCTGGAGTTGGGCTGGCTCGAAGCCCCTCCGGTGGAACTCGCCATCGTCCTGGAGGAGTTGGGGTACGTCGCCGACCCGACACCCTTCCTCGCCACCGCGACCTGGTTCGCGCCGCTGGCCGGACGGCTGCCGCGCGGCTCGGGCACCGGCGTCTTCGACGGGGAGGGACGGTTCGTCCTGGACGCCGACCGCGCGGACGAGATCGCCGTTCTCACCTCCGAGGGCGTGGTCGTACGGGACGGAAAGGACCTGGCGGCCGAGCGGCTGTCCGTGTTCGACCCGACCCTGCATGTCGCCCGGGTGGACGTGCCGGACCTGGTCGCCGGCGTACCGGACCTGGCCCTGATGGGCCTCGCGGTCAGCACGGTCGGCAGTTGCCGGCGCATCCTCGACCTGGTCGTCGCCCATGTGAAGGAACGACACCAATTCGGCGTGCCCATCGGCTCGTTCCAGGCCGTCAAGCACAAGGCCGCCGACATGTACGTCGCCATCGAACGCGCCAAGGTGCTCGCCTACTTCTCCGCACTGACCATCGCCGAGGACGACCCGCGTCGCGGCCGTGCCGCCGCGATGGCCAAAGCCGCCGCCGGAGACTGCCAACAGGTCTGCTTCCGCAACGGGTTCCAGCTCTTCGGAGCCATGGGCTACACGTGGGAGAACGAACTGCAGATCCATCTCAAGCGGGCCAAGGCCGGGGACCTGCTCCTCGGCACGGCGTCCGAGCACAGGAAGGCGCTGCTGGTATGAGGCTGGCCCCCGACCCCGAGGTCGAGAAGTTCCGCGCCGATTTCAGCGACTTCCTCGACGCACACCTGCCCACCCCCGAAGAAGCCACGGTTCGTTCCAAGTCCAGTGCGCACATACCGGATTGGGCCCGCCGCTGGCAGCGCAAGCTCTTCGACGCCGGCTGGCTGCTGCCCGCGCAGCCGCCCGAGTACGGCGGCCGCAACGCCACCCTGCCCCAAGTCGTCGCCCACCTGGAGGAGTTGTCCCGGCGGCGGATCTACCACAGCTTCAACCCGCAGGGCCTCAACATCATCGCGGCCTCACTGCTCACCTTCGGCACCGAGGAACAGAAACGCGACTGGGCCATACCGCTGCTGCGCGCCGAGATCACCGCGTCGCTAGGCATGAGCGAACCCGGAGCGGGCTCGGACCTGGCCGGGCTGCGAACCCGCGCGGTTCTCGACGGCGACCACTTCGTCGTCAACGGGCAGAAGGTGTGGACCTCGGGCGCGCACGACGCCGACGTCCTGCTCACCTTCGTCCGCACCGACCCCGACGCGCCCAAGCACAAGGGCATCAGCGTCCTGCTGATCCCGACCGACTCCGAAGGCCTGGTCAGGCGGCCGTTCGGATCGATCGCCGCGCCCGACGACCTCGACTTCAACGAGGTGTTCTTCACCGATGTCCGGGTCCCGAAGGAGAACCTCGTCGGCCCCCTGAACGAGGGCTGGCGCGTGGCCAACGGATCGCTCGGCCATGAACGGACCCTGCTGTGGGTGCACTACGCCGAGCGGATGGACGGCCTGATCCAGGACTCCGCCTGTGACGAGGAGTGGTACGCGACCCTCCAAACGGACGTTCAGGCACTGCGGTTGCTCGGCTACCGGCTGCTCGGACCCGACCGCAACCCGGTGGAGATCTCGGTGCTCAAGCTGCTCGGCTCCGAGGCCGCGCAGAGCGCCGAACTGCACGCCCTCGAACACCACGGGGCCGAGGCGCTGCTGCATCCGGTGCAGACGGGGCCGTACACCCATATGAACCTGGGTGCGTTCACGGCCAGTTGGTTCGAGCGGTACGCGCGCAGCTTCGGCGGGACCATCGCCGGCGGCACCTCCGAGATCCAGCGCAACATCATCGCCGAGCGCATCCTCGGCCTGCCCCGATAGAGCCGACGGAAGACAGGACCCATGGCAGACACAGCGGACACGGACGAGGTCCTCTACGAGGTCGACGACAAGGTCGCGGTCATCACCCTGAACCGGCCCCAGGTCGCCAATGCCCAGAACGCGGTTCTCCTCGACGCGTTGGACGCCGCCTGGCGCCGGGCCGCCGCCGACGAGGAGGTCAAGGTGATCCTCCTGCGGGGCAACGGAAAACACTTCTCCTCCGGCCACGACCTCAAGGACCGCTGGCCGGCCCCGAAGGAGATCACCCTGGAGTGGATCTACAGCGCGGAATCCCGCCGGTACTTGGAGTACACGCTCCGCTGGCGCAACGTCCCCAAGCCGTCGATCGCCGCGGTCCAGGGCAAGTGCATCGCGGGCGGACTCATGCTGTGCTGGCCCTGCGACCTGATCGTGGCCGCCGAGAACGCCGAATTCTCCGACCCCGTCGTGCACATGGGCATCGGCGGAGTCGAATACCACGGCCACACCTGGGAGTTGGGCCCGCGCAAGGCGAAGGAGATCCTCTTCACCGGACGGGCCGTCACCGCCGAGGAGGCGGAGCAGGTCGGCATGGTGAACAGGGTCGTCCCCCTCGACCAACTGGACACCGAGGCACTGGCGTTGGCCCACCAGATCGCCCGCATGCCGTCCTTCGGCCTCCGCCAGGCCAAGCGCGCGGTCAACCAGAGCCTCGACGTCCAGGGCTTCTACGCCGCCATCCAGTCCGTGTTCGACATCCACGAGACGGGACACGGGAACGCGTTGAGCGTGAGCGGATATCCCATTCTCACGAAGCTCGACGCCATGAAGGAACGCCTCAAGGAGCAGTAGGCCGCGACCGCACGTGTCGTCATCACTCGCGGTGAGTGTTCGCGCCCCGGCTCATCGCCAGGACCGCGTCCCGGCGGCTCAGCGCCCCGAACGGTGAACCGCCGGTCGGGGCGGGGCTGCCGTAGATCCAGGTGGGGCCGTCGGAGAGATGGTCGAGCGCCTCGGCGGCCACATCGGCGGGGTCGGCCAAGTCACCGCCGTAGGAGCCGCCTTGGACACCTTCGGTCCGGCGCAGGGACGGGGTGTCGGTCCTGCCGAGCACGAGCCCCAGGACGTCCACCCCGCTGCCCTGCCACTCCGCCCACAGGCTCTCCGCGAGGATGAGGTCGAACGCCTTCGACGCGCCGTAGGCGGCGAGCGTGGCGCCACCGGCCCACGCGGCGCCCGAGGTCACCAGGACCACGGCTCCCCGCTTGCGCGCCACCATCGGGCCGCCGAAGCGGTAGGCCGCTTCGAGCACGGCGGCGCAGTTGCGCTGCACCAGCCCGAGGTGTGTGCCGAGTTCCTTGTCGAGGAACGGGACGCTGCGGTCGTCGCTGCCCGCGTTGTAGACGAACAGGCCCACCTCCAGACCGGCGGTCGCCTCCTCCAGTTCCGACAAGGCGCTCGGGGAGCTGAGGTCGAGCGCGACGGCACGGACCTCGACGCCGTAGCGGTCCCGGATCTCATCGGCGGAGGCCTCCAGCACGGGAAGGCGCCGGGCCACCAGCACGATGTTCATCCCCTGGGCGGCCATCCGGTGGGCGAACGCGGCACCCACCCCGTCCGACCCGCCGGCGACGACACCCCACGGCCCGTACTTGGCGGTGAGCGATTCAGTCACTTCCTGCTCCTCATTCAGATCGTGCGGATCGTTCGGGGAGAACGGATCTCTCGGGGAGAACGGATCATTCAGGGCGAACGGAGAACCTTCTTCTCGACCGCGTCCGACGACAGCACCGTCCCGATGATCCCGAGGTCGGCCCCGGCACCACGCGCCACCTCACGCACCACGTCGACGTCCTTGCTCATCAGGTCCGCCAGCCGCCCCGCGACCGTCTCGACCGAACCCCCACCGGCGACGACACCGAGCGCGCGGCTGGCACCGCTGCCGTGCTGCAGAGCCGCGAGAATCGCCTTCTCGTCGATCCCCAACGACCCCGCCACCCGCACCGCGTCGACCGCGAGCCCGACCTGCGCCACGAACAGGGCGTTGTTGACGAGCTTGACCCGCTGACCGTTGCCGACCGGCCCCACGAACAGGACCGGCGAGGCGTACGTCTCCAACAGCGGGCGCATCACGTCCAGTTGGGCCTCGTCCCCGCCGACCCACAGGGTGAGCCGGCCCGCGGCGATGTCGTACGGGCCGCCCGACAGCGCGGCGTCCAGCACCCCGACACCACGCTCCCCGCCCACCTCGGCGAGCAGTTCCGCGGTACCGGGATGGGAGGTGGTGTGCTGGACGAGCGTCGCCCCCGGCCTCATGCTCGAGAGGGCGCCTTCCGCACCGAGGCAGGCCGCTCGCACCTGCTCGTCCTTCAGCACGGCGACGAACACCACGTCGGCGTCGCGGACCGTCGCCCCGATCGTCTCGGCCCGCGCGAATCCGGCCTCCTGGGACGCCGCCCGGGTCTCCGGTCGGCGCACATGGACCGTGACGTCTTGCCCGGCGGACACCAGACGGTCGACGATCGGCCGCCCCATCCGGCCCGCCCCGATGAACCCGATCCTCAACTCTCCTCCAGCGAAGCTGATGTGCCGGACGGCGCCAGCATCGCGCGGGGTCCGTCGGTGCCGTCGAGGTTGGCGTTGATCCGCTCGGCGATCCGCCACCCCTCCGAAGTGCGCACCCAGCGCCAGGTGTTGGCGGAGACCTGGAACACCCAGAACCGTCCGGCGTCGGCGTCCCATCGCAGATGCAGCGCGTGGCTGCGGCCGGTGGCCCGGTCGCCGTCGACGACGACGTGCGGCGCGGTCAGCACATGACCGCAGCCGTTGTGGATCACGCTCTGGTGGCCCGGGCCGTGGACCATGCCGACGATGCCGTCCCGGCCCTCCATCCGCAGATGGGGGACCGCGTCGAAGACACCGTCCTCGGTCCAGAGCGCCGCCGCGGCCTCGCCCGAGCCACTGTCGACCGCCGGGCCGTACTGGGCGACGAGCTGAGTGATCTCGACCTGGTCCTCCAAGGCGCGCACTTTCGCCGCCAACGACTCGACGGTGGCGCGTAGTTGGGCAAGTTCGCCGGTCTCGCTCATGAGTGTGGTCAGCTCCCTGGTACGACGATGATCCGGGCCGGCCCGTCGGCGTCCCGCGCCGCGTCGAGCGCGGCCGGTACCCCGTCGAGGCCGACGGTGTGCCCGAGCATCGGCCCGACATCGAGGCTGCCGGAGCAGACCGCCCGGAACGCCTCGTCCCAGTGGTCCATCGACGGGCCGCCCCCGAACTGGATGTTGATGCCCTTCCGTTTGGCGGTCAGGGTGTGCAGATGATCGCCCTGGGGCGGACCGCCGACGGAGAGGATCCGGGTGCCGCGTTCGCACCCTTTGATGATCGAGTCGAGAACACCCGGGACGCCGACGCACTCGAACACGACACAACTCGCCCGCGGACCGGCCGCGTTGCGCCGAGCCTCGTACGGTGAGACCTCGGCCGGATCGACGACCACATCGGCGCCCATGGCCGGCGCGGTCGCGCGACGCGACGAGATCGGCCGCGACGATCGGACCGACGCCGAGACTTCTGAGCCGGCCGATCGCCGAGAGGGCGATGGCGCCGCAGCCGATGACCAATGGCGCCTCGTTCGCGGTCAGTTGGGCGCGCGACGCGGTCGACCAGCCCACCGAGACCGCGTCGGCGACACACACGACCTCGCTCGGCAGGTCCGACACCACGACCCGGGTGACGGCCTCGGTCAGCAAGAACAACTCATCGAACCCGCCCGGTGCTTCGGGGCTCTGGCCGATGATCCTGCGACCGGCCGGGGTGGCCAGCACGGGCAGCGAACTCACCCGCGTCCCGACCGGGATCCGCCGCTCGGTGCCGGGGCCGTAGTCCACGACCTCGGCGCAGTACTCGTGACCCATCACGATGTGGACGTCCCTGTCGTACGTCGACATTCCGCTGTCGTCGTCGGCGCCCGCCTCCGGATGGTCCATGAAGTGCAGATCCGACGCGCAGATCCCGCACGCCAGCGAGCGGACGAGGAGTTGGCCCGGTCCGGGCACCGGATCGTCGATGATCCGTGCCTCGACCGTCCCGCCCCGCAGCACAGCAGCACGCATCAGACCCTCCTCGGCACTCCGAAGTCCGGCTCCTTCGGACTGTAGCCACACAGCGGGAATTACAGAAGACGGTCTCCTATAATTGAAGAACACCGGAACACCGCCCGGTCACTACAATCACGGCATGGCAGAACCGCGCCGCGCCCCGGGCCGTCCCCGTGACACGAGCATCAACGAACGGGCCCTCGCGGCGACGCGCGAACTGCTCGTCCAGCGCGGCTTCGACGCCACGACGATCCAGGCGGTGGCCGAGCACTCCGGCGTGCACGCCTCCGCCATCTACCGCCGCTGGCCGTCCCGGATCGAGCTGATCGAGGAGGCCACGTTCCCCGGGCTCAGCCCGTTGAGCGTCCGTCCGACGGGGGACCTGCGACGTGACCTACGCCGGTTCGTCCGCGCCTACTTGGCGGCCTTCGGCGCCCCCGCGGCCCGCGCCGCGGCGGCCGGTCTCTTCGCGCACTCCCAGACGTCGAGCCGGCCCCGGCCGCCCGAGATGCTGCTGCGCGTGTCGGCGCGACCGCAGTTCCAGGACATCCTGCGCGCCGCGCCGACCGGAACCGTCGACCCCGCCGTGGACCCGGACGACGTCTTCGACATGCTTCTCGGTGCCGTGCTGACCCGCACCCTCCTGTCCACGGTCACGGCCCGCAACCGTCCCGTCGAGCGCACGGTCGACATGATCCTGCGGATGCTACGACCCCTCGACGGGCCGGTCTGATCAACTCGCCCGACCGGATGGGGTGTTGACCTCAGAGGCGTTGTCCTCAGCGGCGCTCGTCGCGGAACACCTTCCCGCCCTTCATCACGAACCGCACGTCCGCCATCACGGAGACGTCCTCCAGCGGATTGCCCGGCACCGCGATCAGATCGGCGAGCAGGCCCTCCGCGATACGGCCCCGGTCGTCGGCGTCGATCAACTCCGCCGCGTTGACGGTCGCCGCCCGGAGCGCCTCCAGGGGAGTCATGCCTCGGTCGACGAGGGCGATCAGCTCCTGCGCGCCGCGGCCGTGCGGAATCGCCGGCGCGTCCGTGCCCAGCGCCATCCGGACACCCGCCTTGCCGGCCCTGGCCACCACGGTCTTCGCCCGGGGGAAGATCTCGGCGGCCTTCGCCACCAGTTCGGGCGCCGCACGGGACATGTCCATCCCCTCGATGAGAGCGGTGGTCGGCACCAGGAAAGTGCCCCTCTCCGCCATCAGCGCGATGGTGTCGTCGTCGAGCAGGAAGCCGTGCTCGATGCAGTCGATGCCCGCCTCCACCGCGGCCCGGACGGCGTCGGCCCCATGCGTGTGGGCCGCCACCTTCAGTCCGCGCCGGTGGGCCTCGTCGACGATGGCACGCAGCTCCTCGTCGGAGTAGTGCTGCGCGCCGGGGGTGCCCGTGTGGGACATCACGCCCCCGGACGCACAGACCTTGATGAGCCGTGCCCCGTGCTTGATCTGGTAACGGACGGCCTTGCGCACCTCGTCGACACCGTTGGCAATGCCCTCCTCCAGGGAGAGAGGCATGATTCCGGGGGCGTACGCGGCGAACATCGTGGGGTCGAGATGCCCGCCGGTGGGTGTGATGGCGTGTCCGGCGGGCACGATGCGCGGGCCGTCTATCCAGCCGGCGTCGATGGCCTTCGCCAGCGCGACGTCCAGCAGATAGCCGCCCGTCTTCACGAACAGGCCGAGATTCCGGACCGTGGTGAACCCCGCGCGCAGGGTCCGCCGGGCGTTGCCCACCGCGCGGAGCATCCGCAGCGGGGGATCGTCCTGGACGGGGGAGAGCGCGAGCGTCTCTCCCCGGCCGCCCATCAGGAGGTTGACCTCCATGTCCATGAGACCGGGCAGCAGAGTCACATCACCGAGGTCGAGAACCTCGTTCTCTCCGGCACCCCCGCCCGCGCCGCCGCCGTGCGTGATGCGCTCGCCGTCGACCGTGACGATGCCCGGCTGCTCGAACTCGCCCGTCTCCACGTGCAGTACACGCGCCGCTCTGAGTGTGAGCACGACGGTTCAGACCTTCGGCTCGACGACGAGGTCCATGTAGGCGGCTCCGCTGTCCGGCACCCGGGCCTGCTTCCAGACCTCGACCGGGAACGAGATGTTCACCAGGGAGAACAGCAGGAGCAGCAAGTTGCGCTCCTGCTCAGGGAGTTCGGAGAGCGGGAACTTGTCGAGGTGGTCGGAGGCCTGTTCCAGCAGCGGGAACGCGGCGTCGTAGAACGCCTGCATCTCCTCCATGGAGCTGGCGAGGCGCTTGCTGTACCGGTCGCGCTCGGACTCCAGGACCCACTCGCTGAACGGTTCGAGTGCCGCGAACTCACTGGGCAGCATCGGTGTGCTCCTTGACGTAGTCGGCGACCGTCTTGTGCAGATGGCGGAGCAGCAACTCCTGGTCGCAGAGCGGGAATTCGGTGACGACCCGGCTCTTGAGCATCGTCTGGGTGGCCTCCAGGGTGTTGCCGTCCTGGAGCGCGTACTCCTTGAACGTCACCGCCGCCAGCTCCTGCTTGAGCCGCTCGCGCGCCGTCTTGGCGGGCACGAAGTACAGGTTGGCCTCGAAGATGTGCTTGTCCACCGCCGTCGGCCAGTAGTGGTACGTCAGGTACCAGCCCGGCTTCCAGATCAGCAGGGTCATGTTCGGGAAGAACTCGAAGGAGTCGTTGCCCCACGCGCGGTGCCCACCCGGATTGAGACCGGGGGGAAGCGGGTCGAGGCCCTCGATGTCGGGTGCCTCCCACGGTCCGAACAGGCCGCTGCGCAGGACGCGTTCGATGGGCTTGACGATGGTCAGGTCCTTGGGCGGGGACATGCCTCCCCAGGAGGAGATCATCGAGTGCGGGGGGTGGATCTCGTAGTGCAGCGCCTCGTACCCGACGTTGAAGAGCTTGTCGGCCTCGTCCTTGACGGCCTGCTTCATGTGCAGGACGGGCGCGTGGTAGAACTCCGCGAACGCGTCGATGAACAGCTTCCAGTTGCTGCCGATCTCCGCCTTGTACGTGAAGACCTCGGTCATCTCGTGGAAGGGGTAGCCCTCAAGTCCCTTGGCGAACTCGCCCAGATACTCCTTGAGCGGCTGGGCGTTGGGGTCGAGGTTGACGAAGACGAACCCCTCCCAGACCTCGCAGCGGACCAGCTTGAGGCCGTAGTCCGCCTTGTCCAGGTCGAAGAACTCCTTCTCCTGCTGGACGAAGGTGAGATCGCCGTCGAGGCTGTAACGCCAGGCGTGGTACTTGCAGGTGAACTGGCGGCAGGTGCCCTTGACCTCCTCGCCCGGGTAGTCGTTCCACACGAGCTTGTTGCCGCGGTGGCGGCAGACGTTGTGGAAGGCCCGGATCTCCTTGTCCTTGCCCCGCACGATCACCAGTGAGGTGTCGGCGACCGCCAGCTCCTTCGTGAAGTAGCTGCCGACCTTGGGGACTTGCTCGACCCGGCCGACGTTCAGCCAGGTCTTCTTGAAGATCGCCTCCTTCTCCGCCTCGTAGTACGCGGGGTCGATGGAGTCCTCGTAGTTCACAGGGCTCGTGCCCAGCTCGGGGTAGTTCTCGGTCCAGCTTCCGGCCGCCGGCTTGGCGAAGTGTGGCATGGGATCACCCCTCTCGCTTGTGAGAATACCATTCTCTTTTTGGGAAACTGAAGTTCTCTTCCGAGATCACAGGATCGAGTTCCACGCCGAAGGTGTTGAGGGCCATCGTGAGCATCGTGTAGGCGCCGATCGTGAACACCAGGTCCATGACCTGGTGTTCGTCCAGGTCGGCGGCGAGTGCCGCGTACGTCGTGTCCGACAGGCCCGAGTCGGTGTCCAGTTCGTCCACCGCCCGGTTGAGCAAGGTGTCGGCGCCGGTGCGGACCTCTTCGATCTCGGCCTCGGTCACCCCGTACTTCCGGCCGATCAGGACGTGACTCGCCCACTCGTATCTGCTGCCCCGGCGCCAGGCCACGCGCATGACGGCCAGCTCGCGGACGCGCACCGGCAGGGTCGTGGTGTTGAGGTGCATGTTGAACGTCAGGAACGCCCGGGCCAGGGCCGGATGCCGCTGGAAGATCCCCAGGACGTTGGCCTCCGGCAGCTTGCGATGGGGGTTGATGACCGAGAACAGGTCGTGGTCCCAGTCGTCGTACGGCACTGGAGGGATACGGACGCCGTTCCCGGCGGCGGTGTTCCCGTTCTCGCGGCGCGCGGCGGCGTTCTCGCCCTGCTCGTGATCGCCGTTCTGGTTCACGTGTTCCGCCCGCCGTTCACGCCCAGGATCTGGCCCGTGATGTAGCCGGCCTCCTCGGACGCGAGGAAGGCGCACGCCGCGGCGATGTCCTCCGGGTGCCCGACCCGCCGTACCGGAGTGCGTTGGATGTGGTCCTCGACCGTCCCGCCGAGCAGTTGGCGCTCCTCGGAACGGCGCAGCATGGGTGTGTCGATGAAGCCGGGCGGAACCGCGTTCACGGTGATGCCCTGCGGACCCAGCTCCAGGGCCAGCGCCTTCGTCAGCCCGTTGACCGCCGACTTGGCGGCCACGTAGTGCGTCATGAACGGCTGGCCGGACTGCGCGCTGGAGGAGGAGATGTTGACGATCCGGCCCCAGCCGGCCTCCACCATGTCCGGCAGAACGGCCTGGACGCAGTGGAAGACGCCGTGGAGATTGACGTCGATGACCCGCTGCCAGGCCTCGAAGGTGAGATTGGCGAAGCGCTTGTAGCCCTCCATGCCGGCCGCGTTGACCAGAACCGTGACCGGGCCGAGCTGCTCCCGGATCTCGGTCAGCGCCTCGTCCACCTGGGCCCGGTCGGAGACGTCGGCCTTCCGGGAGAAGCCGCTGTCGGACGGGTTGAGGTCGAGGGTGGCGACCTGGAGGCCGTCGGCCTCCAGGCGTTGCGCGATGGCCAGTCCGATGCCGGAGCCGCCGCCTGTGACGAGGGCAGTCCTCATGCCGGAACCCCCTGAGTCTCGATCATGAAAATCTCCCTTCCAGATCTGAGAAGCGTATTCTCGTCCTTGGTGCTTCCGGAAGTCCCGCGCAGGCGGGGGCTGTTCGCCGACTTCCGTGCACCTGTCAGGCATCGGTCAGGATGACATTCTCGCTTCCGGATGGTTGATTCGCGTTTAAGGAGAATGTAGTTTCCGCTTCATTGGAGCAAGCCGCCCATCCATGCGAGGAGAACAGGATGCGGTTCCAGGACAAGGTGGCGATCGTCACCGGAGCGGGACAGGGAATCGGCGAGGACTACGCCCGGGCGCTGGCCGCCGAGGGTGCGCGGGTCGTGGTCGCGGACATCAACGAGGAGCAGGGGCAGCGCGTCGCCAAGGAACTGGACTCCGCGCTCTTCGTCAAGGTCGACGTCGGAGACCCCGCCTCGGCCGACGCGCTGGCCGCCGCCACCGTCGCCGAGTTCGGCCGCATCGACTACCTGATCAACAACGCCGCGATCTACCACAGCATGCGGCGCGAGGGCCTCACCACCATCGACCTCGACTACCTCAACCGCTTCATCCAGGTGAACCTGATGGGCGCCCTCTACGTCACCCGGGCCGTCGTCCCGCACCTGACCGAGGGCGCCGCGATCGTCAACCAGTCCTCCGCCGCCGCCTATATGGCCAGCGGCTACTACGGCCTGGCCAAGATCGGCATCAACCACCTCACCGCGTCCCTCGCCGCCGAACTCGGCGGCCGGGGCATCCGCGTCAACGGCATCGCCCCCGGCCCCACCGACACCGAGGCCACGGCCACCGTCGTACCGGTCGAGTTCCAGCAGCGGATGACCCAGGCCCTGGCCATCAAACGGATGGGCACCCCCGGCGACCTCACCCCCACCGTGCTGTTCCTGCTCTCCGACGACGCCGGCTGGCTGACCGGACAGACCATCAGCGTGGACGGCGGACAGGTGGTGCGGCTGTGACCCGCCTGCTCATCGACGGCCAACTGGTAGACGGGGAGCGGACGTTCCCCTCCCTCAACCCCGCCACCGGCGAGGTCTACGGCCACGCCCCCGAAGCCACCACCGCCCAGGCCGAAGCGGCCGTGGCCGCGGCCCGCGCCGCCTTCGACACCACCACCTGGGCCACCGACGTACACCTGCGCATCCGCTGCCTCGACCAGCTCCACCAGGCGCTCCTCGACCACGTCGAGGAGCTGCGCGAGCTGACCATCGCCGAGGTCGGCGCGCCCCGCATGCTCACCTACGGCCCCCAGCTCGACGACCCCGTCAAGCTGGTGCGCTTCTACGCGGACCTGCTGCGCAAGTACCCGCTGACAGAGGATCTGGGCGAGGTCGAGATCCGCGGCCAGCGCCACCGCCGCTGGGTGGAGAAGGAGGCGGCCGGGGTCGTCGCCGCGATCATCGCCTACAACTACCCGAACCAACTGGCCCTGGCCAAGCTCGCACCCGCGCTCGCGGCCGGCTGCACGGTCGTCCTCAAGGGCGCCCCCGACACCCCGCTCACCACCCTGTTCCTCGGTCAACTCATCGCCGAGCACACGGACATACCGCCCGGCGTGGTCAACGTCCTCACATCCTCCGGTGCCGACGTCGGCGAGACGCTCACCACCCACCCCGACGTCGACATGATCACCTTCACCGGTTCCACCGCGACCGGCCGCCGCATCATGGAGGCCGCGAGCCGCACGGTGAAGAAGGTCTTCCTGGAACTCGGCGGCAAGTCCGCCATGATCGTCCTCGACGACGCCGACTTCGCCACCGCCGCCATGTTCGCGGCCGGCACCATCTGCTCCCACTCCGGGCAGGGTTGCGCGCTCACCTCCCGGCTGCTCGTGCCCAGGGAGCACCACGACGAGATCGTCGAGAAGGTCGCGGCAGGCCTCGGCCGCATCCCGCTCGGCGACCCCGCCGACCCCAAGACCTTCGCGGGCCCGCTCATCAGCGAGCGACAGCGCGACAAGGTGGACGGGATGGTCGAGAGGGCGGTGTCCGCCGGTGCGAACCTCGTCACCGGTGGCGAGAAGATCGATCCCGGCTTCTTCTACAGGCCGACCCTCCTCAGTAACGTCGATCCGGACAGTGAGATCGCCCAGGACGAGGTCTTCGGCCCGGTGCTCGTGGTGATTCCGTACGACGACGATGACGACGCCGTCCGCATCGCCAACAACTCGATCTTCGGCCTCTCCGGCGGCATCCAGAGCGCCGACGACGAGCGGGCCATCGCCCTCGCCCGCCGGATCCGCACCGGCACCTTCAGCATCAACGGCGGCAACTACTTCGCCGCCGACGTGCCGTTCGGCGGCTACAAGCAGTCGGGCATCGGCCGGGAGAGCGGCGTGCCCGGCCTGGAGGAGTTCCTGGAGTACAAGTCCTTCGCGGTCGTGGTCCGGTCATGATGCCGCTCGAAGGCATCCGCGTCCTCGAAGTCGCCATGTACGGCTTCGTGCCCTCGGCCGGAGCCGTCCTCTCCGACTGGGGAGCGGACGTCATCAAGGTCGAGCACGCCGTCACCGGCGACCCGCAACGCGGTCTCCGCCAGACCGGCACCATGCGCGTCGAGGGCGACCCCAACCCCAACGTCGAACACGCCAACCGCGGCAAGCGCAGCCTCGGCCTCGACATCTCCCGGCCCGAGGGAAAGGAGGTGCTGTACGAACTGGCGCGGCACGCCGACGTGTTCCTGACCAGCTTCCTTCCCGGCCACCGGGACAGGTTCGGCATCGACGTCGACGACATCCGTACCGTCAACCCCCGCATCGTCTACGCCCGGGGCAGTGCCTTCGGGCCGCGCGGACCGGAAGCGGGGAAGGGTGGCTACGACATGACGGCGTTCTGGGCCCGCGCCGGCACCGCCGCGAGCATCACCCCGGCCGGCACGGACGGCATCATCAACCCGCCGTCACCGGCCTACGGCGACACCATCTCCGGCACCAACCTCGCCGGCGGCATCGCGGCGGCGCTCCTGAAACGCGAACGCACCGGCGAACCGTCCGTCGTGGACGTCTCCCTGCTCGGCAGCGGACTGTGGGCGATGGGTCACGCCACCGCGCTCTCCCTGCACCTCGGTAAGCCCTGGATCCCGCCGCCCGTCGGCACCCACGGCTCCGTCGCCAACCCCCTGTCCGGGCTGTACGAGACCTCCGACGGCCACCACCTGGCGTTCGTCATGATGCAGCCCGGCAAGTTCTGGGCCGATGTGTGCCGGCACATCGACCGGCCCGAACTCGCCGACGACCCGCGCTTCGACACGGCCGAGAACCTCATCGCCAACACGGCTGAGGCCGTCAAGATCCTGCGCGAGATCCTCACCACCCGCACCCTCGCGGAGTGGAGCCGGCGCTTCGCCACCCTGGCCGGGCCGTGGGCCCCGGTGCAGGACTCCCTGCAAGTGGGCGAGGACCCGCAGATCAGAGCCAACGAGTACCTGCTGCCGGCAGGAGAGCTCGAACTGGTCAGCAGCCCCGTGCAGTTCGACGTGCAAGCCCCCAGCCTCGGCCCCGCACCCGAGTTCGCCGCCCAGACCGAGGAGATCCTCCTCGAACTGGGCCTGGACTGGGACCGCATCATCGCGCTCAAGGCGGCGGGCGCCGTCACCTGACCACCCGACAGCGGGACTCACATTCTCAACGAGGAGAACCGATGAGACGCTTGCTTATCCCCGCGCTCGTCCTGGCCCTCGCGGCCGCGGCCGGATGTTCCGGCCGCACCAAGTCCGCGGATACCAGCAGCCCTTCGACCACCGGAGCCGCCGACACGGCCACCGCGGACTTCGGCACGCTGAAGTCCGTGTGCGGCAAGGGGACGGCCAAGACCGTCACCAGCCAGGGAGTCACCAGCTCCGAGATCAAGGTCGGCGTCTTCAGCGACGTCGGCTTCACCAAGAACCCGGAGTTCGGGAACGCGGCGAAGGTCTTCACCTCATGGTGCAACGCCGCCGGCGGCATCAACGGCCGCAAGATCACCCCGGTGACGCACGACTCCGCGCTCATGCAGGTCAACCAGCAGATGATCGAGGCCTGCCGCACCGACTTCTTCGAGGTGGGCGGCGGCGCCGCCCTCGACGGCCTGGGTGTCAAGACCCGCCTGAAGTGCCTGCTCCCCGAGTTCCCGGCACAGGTCACCACCGAGATCGGCGCGGACCTCCAGGTGATGACCACGGGCGCCTCGACCGGCTATTCGCCCTACGCCGGCTACTACTCCTGGCTGTTGAAGGAGGCCTACCCCTCGTCGGCGAGCGGCGTCGGCATCATCACCGGTGACGTGCCCATCACCAAGGCCCTCGCCGGGCAGGACAAGGAAGTCCTCACCGCGATGGGCGGCAAGGTCACCTACTCCGACCTCTACCCGGCACAGGGTGTCTCCGACTGGACGCCGTACGCCCAGTCCATCAAGACCAAGAAGGTCAAGGGACTCGTGTTCCTGGGGGACTTCACCCAGTTGGCGAAGCTGGAGCAGGCCCTCACCAACATCGACTACAAGCTCGACTGGATCGACGCGAACAGCAACGCCTACGGCCCCGCCTTCCTCAAACTGGCCGGCCCCGCGCTCGCTGCACAGACCAACTTCGCCTCCATCAACGGCGCCTACCCGTTGGAGAAGGCCGACGCCAACCCGGCGACGAAGGAGATGGTCGCCCTGTTCAAGCAGTACGCGCCCGACGCGCAGATCACCCTGCCCGCCATGCAGGCCTTCTCCAGCTGGCTGCTGTTCGCCACCTCCGCCCGCGACTGCGCGGAACTGACCCGCAGTTGTGTCCTGGAGAACGCCAAGAAGCAGACCGACTGGACCGGGGGAGGGCTCCAGGCATCGGTCAACCTGTCCTCGCCCGACGAGCCCCTGAAGTGCTTCAACGTCGAGAAGGCCACCACCATCGGCTGGGTGCCGGCCGACTTCAAGCCCACCGATGGCGCCTACCGCTGCGACGCGCCCTCCTACAAGTTCAAGGGCAACTACGGCAAGCCGCCGACCCTGGCGGACGTCGGAAAGTCGCTGTCCGACCTCAAGTAGCCACACCACGCCCCCCGTTCACCCACGGCAGGAAGGAAGGACCGTGAAGGTACGAGTCGACCCGGAGCGCTGTCAGGGCCACACGCTCTGCGCGATGCGCGCACCGGACACCTTCGAACTCAGCGAGATCGACGGGCACTCCTCGGTCGTCGAGGAGGAAGTCCCCGCCGATCAGGAGGCGGACGTCCGCGAGGCGGTCCTGTCCTGCCCGGAGCGGGCGATCTCCCTCATCTCCTGACCCCCCACCTCATCCACCGAGCAGGAGAGGACTCCGCATGACCACGGAAGACGCGGCCGTCGACGACGGTGGCCGTAAGCACCCCCAGGTGCACTTCGACCGGCACACACCCGACTACCGGGACCGGTTCGAGGACATCACCCACGAGTTGCACGGGCAGTGCCCGATCGCCTGGACGGAGACCCACGGCGGCCACTGGGTAGCGAGCGGCAACCGTGAGGTCTTCGAACTCGCGCGGTCCGCGGAGTTCCTCTCCAACGACCACGACGTGAAGGGGGAGCGGCGCGGGTACAACGGGATCTCCATCCCCGCGCCGCCCCCCGAGCGGAAGGGCCGGGGCGGGTTCCTGGAGATGGACCCGCCGGACCAGCGGTACTACCGGCAGACCCTCAACCCGTACCTGTCGCCGGCGGCGATCCAGCGCTGGGTCCCGTTCGTCGACGAGGTCGTCCGCGCCAGCATCGACGAGAAGATCGAGTCCGGGCGCATCGACTTCGTGGACGACCTGGCCAACATCGTCCCCGCCGTGCTCACCCTGGCGATGATGGGCATCCCGCTGGAGCACTGGACGATCTACAACGAACCGGCCCACGCCTCCGTCTACACACCCCCCAACTCGCCTGATATGCCACGGGTGTTGGACCTGAGCCGCAAGATGGGCATGGACCTCATGGCCCAGCTCGCGGAGGTCCGCCAGAACCCCCGCCCGGGCTTGGTCGACGCGCTGGTCCGCGCCGACATCAACGGCCGCAACCCCGACGACGGCGAACTCCTCGGCGTGTGCGCCCTGTTGATCGGCGGCGGCTTCGACACCACCACCGCGCTCACCGCCCACTCCCTCGAATGGCTCTCCCAACATCCGGACGAACGCGCCCGGTTGAGCCGCGACCGCAAGACCCTGCTGGACTCCGCGACCGAGGAGTTCCTGCGCTTCTACACCCCCGCTCCCGGCGACGGCCGCACCATCACCGCCGACTGCGAGATCGCCGGCACCGAGTTCAAGGAGGGTGAACGCCTCTGGCTCTCCTGGGCGATGGCCAACCGCGACCCCTCGGTCTTCCCCGACCCGGACCGCATCGACATGGAACGCAAGGGCAACCGGCACAGCAGCTTCGGCCTCGGCATCCACCGCTGCATCGGCTCCAACGTGGCCCGCACGGTGTTCAAGCGGATGGTCACGGCCGTCCTCGACCGGATGCCCGACTACGCGTGCGACCCCGAAGGCGCCGTCCACTACGAGACCATCGGTGTCATCCAGGGCATGCGCCACCTCCCCGCGACCTTCACCCCGGGCGAACGGCTCGGCGCCGGACTCGACGAGACCCTCGCCGAACTCCAGAAGGTCTGTGACGAACAGCGCCTCGCCGAACCGGTCACCGTCCGCAAGTCCAAGGCCCGGATCGACTCATGACGGACCATCAGCGTCCGGGGCCGGTGGTCACGGAGGAGAACGCGTTCTTCTGGACCTCCGGCGCCGACGGCCGGCTGCGGGTGGCGGAGTGCGGGTCCTGCGCGGCCCTCATCCACCCACCGCAGCCGGTCTGCCGGTACTGCCACGGCCATGACATGGGCGTCCGGGCGGTCTCCGGCCGTGCGACGCTGATCGGCTTCACCGTCAACCACCGTTTCGCCCTGCCCGGCCTGCCCGCGCCCTACGTCGTGGCCCAGGTCGCCCTGGAGGAGGACCCCAGAATCCGGCTCACCACCAACGCCGTCCAATGCACCCCGGACGAGCTGGAGTTGGGCATGCGGATGGAGGTCGTCTTCGAACCCGTCGAGGATGCCTGGCTGCCCCTGTTCCGCCCGGCCGGCGACCACCCGGCCCCCGACCCGCTGCCGCTCGCCGAGGTCGACACCCACCAACTCGCCCGCCGCGTACGGCCGATGGTGACCACGGAGAAGTTCGAGGACAAGGTCGCCATCACCGGCATCGGCATGTCGGAGATCGGCCGCCGCCTCCTCGTCCCACCGGTCTCCCTCACCGTCCAGGCCTGCCAACAGGCCATCGCCGACGCCGGATTGACCGTCGACGACATCGACGGCCTGGCCACCTACCCGGGCGCCGGAGCCGCGTACGGAGGTTTCGGCGAAGGCGGGATCACCGCCCTGGAATCGGCCCTCGGCCTCGAACCCACCTGGTACAACGGCGGCAGCGAGACCTTCGGCCCCTGCGGCTCGCTCATCTCCGCCATGCTCGCCGTCGCCGGGGGACTCGCCCGCCACGTGCTGTGCTTCCGCACGGTCTGGGAGGCGTCCTACGGCGATCTCGTGCGGCGCGGCAAGATCCCACAGGACCCACCGCGCAAACTGGACGGCTGGATGAAGCCGTTCGGCGGGATCTCGGCCGCCCACACCCTCGCCCAGAACGCCCAACGCCACTTCCACCGTTACGGCACCACCCGCGAGACCCTCGGCTGGATCGCGCTCAACCAGCGGGCCAACGCGGCACTCAACCCCACAGCGGTCTACCGCGACCCGCTCACCATGGACGACTACCTGAACGCCCGCCCGATCACCACCCCGTTCGGCCTCTACGACTGCGACGTCCCCTGCGACGGAGCGGTCGCCGTGATCGTGTCGGCCGTGGACGTGGCCCGGGACCTCGCCCAACCGCCCGTCCTGGTCGAGGCGGTCGGCACCCAGATCCTGGAACGCCTGGAATGGGACCAGAGCACACTCACCCACGAACCCCAAGTCCTGGGCCAGTCGGCCCACTTGTGGTCCCGCACCGCGCTGCGCCCCGAGGACGTCGACGTGGCCGAGCTGTACGACGGCTTCACCTTCAACTGCCTCTCCTGGCTGGAGGGGTTGGGGTTCTGCGGCATCGGCGAGTCCAAGGACTTCCTGGACGGAGGCAAGAACATCGCACGGGACGGCGTACTGCCACTGAACACCCACGGCGGACAGCTCTCCCACGGCCGCACCCACGGCATGGGACTGATCCACGAGGCGATCACCCAACTGCGCGGCGCGGCCGGGCCACGCCAGGTGTCCGGCGCGCGGGTCGCGGTGGCGAGCAGCGGCGGACTCACCCCGAGCGGCGTGATCCTCTTCCGGGCGGACGGATGAACTCTCGTACCACGGAGGTCGTTTCGCGGGTCGTCGACGTCGACGGCATCCCCATGTCGGCGCTGCTGTGCGAGGCCCGCGAACCGCGCGCGGTGCTCGTCGCGCTGCATGGGGGAGCGGTGACGTCGAGATACTTCGACTACCCGGACCAACCCCGACTGTCCCTCCTGCGCACCGCCGCGGCACTGGGCTTCACGGTCGTCGCCATCGACCGTCCCGGATACGGGAGTTCGGCTCCGTACGGCGAGAGCATGGCTTCCCCCGCCCGACGTGTGGACCTCGCCTACGGAGCGGTGGAGCGGTTGCTGGGTTCGCGTCCGCGCGGAGCGGGACTGTTCCTCTGGGCGCACTCGATCGGCTGCGCCCTGGGTGTGCACATGGCGGGCGACGAGCGGCGGAACGACCTTCTCGGATTGGAGATCGCGGGTACTGGACGCCATCACGCGCCCGACGCCGTCGACATCCTCGACTTCAGACGGCGTGACCCGGGCGTGCCGAGACGGTCCGGACCCGGACTGCGCGACCTGCTGTGGGAGCCGTCGCGTCTGTATCCGGACGAGGTCGTCGGCGCCGCCCGTATCCAGTCGGCGGGTCCGCCGTACGAGGCCACCGTGGCCCGCCGCTGGCCGCTGGAGTTCGCCGACGTCGCGGCCCGCGTACGGATTCCCGTCCACTACACACTCGGCGACCACGAACGGGTGTGGAGCTCCGGGCCCGAGGCGATGGCCGACATCGCGAGCCTCTTCACCGGCTCCCCGCGGGTCGTCACCGACGAACAGGCCGACAGCGGCCACAACTTGAGCATCGGGCGCACCGCGACCGGATACCACCTGAAGATCCTCTCCTTCGTCGAGGAGTGCGTTCTCGGACACGAGAACGGCGGGATCGACCGTCTGCCGAGGAGGGCCGGATGAGTGACGCCGAGTTCGCGGTACTGCTGCTCGTACGCGTGGTCGTAGGACTGATCATGATCATGCACGGGCTCAATCACTGGCGCGGCGGCGGCCGCATCGAGGGCACCGCCCGCTGGTTCACCGGACTCGGACTGAGACAGGGCGTGTTGCAGGCCTGGGCGAGCGTGTTCACCGAGGTCGGCGCGGGCGTCCTGCTCGTCCTCGGCCTGCTCACCCCGCTGGCCTGCGCGGCCGTGATCTCCGTGATGCTGGTCGCGGGGCTCCTCGCCCACCGGCCCAACGGGCTCTTCGTCTTCAAGGACGGCTACGAGTACGTCCTCACCCTCGCCGTCGTCGCCCTGGCCCTCGCGGTACTGGGCCCCGGCCGCTGGTCCGTCGACCACGCGGCCGGCATCGACGTCACCGGCTGGACCGGCGGCGCCATCGCGCTGGGCGTGGCCGTGGTGGCGACCGGGGGGCTGCTGGGCACGTTCTGGCGACCGGAGACCAAGGCCGCCGACACCGAGCCCAAGCCCGACGCCGAGTCCCAGGTGGGTGCCGAGCCGGAGTCCGAGAACACCCCCGCGCCAGAGAACACCCCCGAGTCGGTCGACCAGGAGGCCCGCTGATGCGCGTCGGATTCATCGGGCTGGGCAATCAGGGCGCTCCCATGGCCCGTCGGATCGTCGAGGCGGGCTTCGCCACGACACTCTGGGCGCGCCGCCCGGCCACGCTCGCCGCGTTCGCGGACACCGCGGCACAGCGGGCCGCGTCCCCCGTCGAACTGGCCGCCGCCAGCGACCTGGTGTGCGTCTGTGTCGTCGACGACGCCGATGTCGAGCAGGTCGTCACGGGCGAACAGGGTGTGCTGACCGGGCTGCGCCGGGGCGGGGTGATCGCCGTCCACAGCACCGTCCACCCCGACACCTGCCGACGGCTCGCCGAGCGCGCCCGGGTGCACGGCGTCTCCGTGGTCGACGCACCCGTCAGCGGCGGCGGAAACGCGGCGGCCGAGGGTCGGCTGTTGGTGATGGCGGGCGGTGAGTCCGGCACGGTCGCCTACTGCCGCAAGGTGTTCGAGGCGTTCGGCGATCCGGTCGTCCACATGGGCCCGCTAGGCGCGGGACAGATCGCCAAGCTTCTCAACAACCTGCTGTTCACCGCCAACTTGGCGACCGCGGCCGACACCCTGGCCCTCGCACCGGGGTTCGGCATCGAGCGCGCCGCCCTCGCCGAGGTCGTCCTCCACGGCAGCGGATCGAGCTTCGCGCTCGACCGGGTACGGGCCGCGGGCGGCACCCTCGACCGGCTCGCCGAACGCGCCGGACCGCTGCTCCGTAAGGACGTGAGGCTGTTGGCCGACCTCGCCGAGACGGCGGGCGCCCCGACGGGCAGCGTGCTCGCGGCGGCCGACGCGGCCCTAGACCACATGGGGCAGGGACGCCTGACGACAACCTCAACTCCCGTTCCACGAAAGTGAAAACGACCCTCTTGCCAACGGAGAACATTGATATCGTCGCTCGTCGTCAGACTGGTGACCGAAGGGAATCGTGTACACCGTGAAGGACTTCGAGGCGATCGACTTCTTCCAGGACGACGAAGTCGTCGCGGACCCTTACCCCTACCTGGCGGCCTTGCGCGGGAAGTGCCCGGTGCAACGTGAGAGCCACCACGACGTGACGATGGTGACCGGGTACGACGAGGCGATCCAGGTCCTCAACGACGCCGACACGTACTCGTCGTGCCTCTCGGTGACCGGACCCTTCCCCGGGTTCCCCGTCCCGCTGGACGGTGACGTCGACGTCAGCGCGCTGATCGAGCAGTACCGCGACCAGCTCCCGATGAGCGACCAACTGCCGACGCTCGACCCGCCCCTGCACACCGATCACCGCGGACTGCTGATGCGGATGATCACCCCGCGCCGCCTGAAGGAGAACGAGGCGTCGATGTGGCACCTCGCCGACGCGCAGTTGGACGCCTATCTCGCGGGCGGCGAGGGCGACTTCATCAGCGGGTTCGCCGGTCCCTTCACCCTGAGGGTCATCGCCGACCTGCTGGGCGTGCCCGACGAGGACCGCAACGCGTTCGTCGAGGGCCTCGAACACCACCCCCAGGGCGGCATCGGCAGCACGGACGGCGAGGTGTCGTACTCGCCGCTCGAGTACCTGTACGGGCAGTTCTCGGCCTACGTGGAGGAGCGCCGCCTCAAACCCCGCGAGGACGTGATCACGGGCCTGGCCCTCGCGAAGTTCAGCGACGGCTCGACCCCCGACGTCGCGGACGTGGCCCGCGTCGCCACCAATCTGTTCGCGGCCGGCCAGGAGACCACGGTCCGGCTGCTGAGCAACGCCCTCAAGCTGATCGCCGAAGACCCGGATCTGCAACGGCTGTTGCGCACCGAGCGCGACCGCATCCCGAACTTCATCGAGGAGACGCTGCGCACCGAGAGCCCGATCAAGGGCGACTTCCGGCTGTCCCGCGTCCCGTCCACCGTGGGCGGCGTCGACATCCCCGCCGGCACCACCCTCATGGTTCTCAACGGCGCCGCGAACCGCGACCCGCGCCACTTCGAGGACCCCGAGACCTTCGACCCGGCCCGCGCCAACGCCCGGCACCACCTCGCCTTCGGCCGCGGCCCCCACACCTGCCCCGGCGCCCCGCTCGCCCGCGCCGAGGCCCGCGTGGGCATCGAGCGCATCCTCGACCGCACGACGGACATCAGGATCTCGGAAAGCGTGCACGGCCCGGCCGACGCCCGGACATACCGTTACCTGCCGACGTACATCCTGCGCGGACTCACCCATCTGAACCTGGAGTTCACGCTCGCCGAGGTGTCCGCCCGATGAAGGCGGTCGTCGACGCGGACCGTTGCCGGGGCCACGGGATCTGCTGGTCGATCTGCCCCGAGGTGTTCGACCTGACCGACGACGGCTACGCCGAGGTGCTGACCCCCGACATTCCCGCCGAGTACGAGGTCCAGGTCCGCTCGGCACAGGGCAGTTGCCCCGAGCGCGCGATCACACTGAGCTGAGGAGAACGGGATGCCCAAGGGATACGTCATCCTGACCGAGTCCATCAAGGACCCGGCCGGGATGGACGCCTACAGCCGTGCCGCCGGTGCGTCGATGGCCCAGGGCGGCGCCTCCGTCCTTGCGGTCGACGGCCGGCCGCGGCTCCTGGAAGGCGAGTGGCACGGTGACCGGACCGTCGTTCTCGAATTTGACTCCGTGGAAGCCGCGCGAGCCTGGTACGAGTCGGAGGCCTACCAACGCGCGAAGCCCCTGCGGGAGGCCGCGGCCGACACGAACGCCGTGATCGTCTCCGGCTTCGAGCCGCCGTCCCGGAGTACGTGAGGGCGAACGGCCCGACGGGCCGCCGTAGGACGGTCAATGGTTCCGTCATGGCCGGAAGGGTCGCCCGATCGCGACGGCAACCGTAATGTCACATGGGTGTTGCCGGGGTGGAAGGGGTGCTCGATGACGACGGCCCGACACGAGGAGATCCTTGATGCCGCGCTGGCGGTTTTCGCCGAGCGGGGCTACAAGAAGGCATCCATCGACGCCGTGGCCGAGCGCGCCGGCCTGACCAGACAGGGCGTACTGCACTACTTCCCGAGCAAGAAGCGGCTTCTCCTCGCCCTCGTCCAGCTCCGCGAGGACCTCGCCCGCGAACACCTGGCCGCACTCCATGCGGACCCCGGCGAGGACCTGCCCGGGCTGCTCGCCGAGGTCATCATCCACGACCACAAGAACCCCGGTCTCGCCCAGATACACAGCGTTCTCGTGGCCGAGGGCGTCACCGGCAGCGACGAGGCGATGCGGTTCTGCCACGACTACTACCGGTCGATCCAGGACCACACCGTCAAGCATCTCACCGCGCTCTACGGCGACCGTGTGCCCAGCGGTCTGACCCCCCGAGCCGCCGCCACCGCCGTGGTGGCGATGCTCGACGGGGTCCAGCAGCAGTGGATGCTCGACGAGGAGCAGACCGACTACCCCGAGATCATCCGCGATGTCATGGGCGTCCTGCTCGGGCCCACGCCTGTATGAAATCGGCCATGGCCGTGACGCTCTCGGGATGCAGACTCACCGCGTCCGGCCGTACCCGGAGATCCACCGTGACACCGGAGCGGGCCGCGCGGGCCGCGAACGACAGCGAGTCGTCCAGCAGCGGATCGGTACCGGCGACCAGGAGTTGGATCGGCGGCAGCCCGTGCAGGTTGGCGTGCAGCGGGCTCAGCAGCGGGTTGGTCCGGTCGGCGCCGCCCGCGAACCGGGCCGCGTGCAAGCGGAGTTCGTCGATGTCGAAGCCCGGATCGGCGGCAGCGTTGAACAGCAGACTCGGCGCGTCCAGCGTCAGGTCGAGCAGCGCCGAACTCAACACGGCACACTCCGGCTGCCGCGCCCCCATGTCCCGCAGCCGCACCAGCAGCGAGGCCGCGAGCCCGGCCCCCAACCGCTCACCGGCCAACGCGACCGGACCACGGGCCTGGCACGAGCTGTACACGGCATGCACGTCGTCCAGCGCCCCCGGGAAGGACGACCGGTAACGCGGGCACACCACAACAGCCCCTGTACGCAAGGCGATCCGCTCGGCGAGGTCGACCGCCGACTCCGGCGAACCCGACAACTGTCGGTCCCCGTGCAGATAGAGGACGACGAGATCGCTCGCGTCCGGCGGCCGTACGATCGGCCCGACCGGACTCGACTCGACCCGCACCCGCCCGTCGCCTGCCGCCGCACGGTCCGTGTCCGCCCGTACGTCGGTCAGGTCGGCGCCCGCTCCGGTCGCCCCAACTCGTGTGTCACCCACGGGACATCACCCTCTCCGCTGCCTGCCAGTGCTCTTCGGACACCCAGAGGCGGGCGAAGGCGCGGGCCGCCTCCTCCTCCGGGACGGCTCCGCTCATCACGCGTTTGATCTCCCGCGCCGGATTCGTCGCCAGCGATCTCGCCAGGGTGCGCCAGCCCTCCGCGAAGTCGGCGCGCGGCAGCACCAGTTCGAGCAGTCCGACGCGCTGGGCCTCGGCCGCGTCGAGGACCGTCCCGGCACCCGCGAGCATCAACGCCCTACCCCTGCCGACGAGTTGGGCGAGGCGCTCGGCGCCGCCCCACGCGGGC
Source organism: Streptomyces sp. NPDC101776 (assembly GCF_044766845.1). NCBI lineage: Bacteria > Bacillati > Actinomycetota > Actinomycetes > Kitasatosporales > Streptomycetaceae > Streptomyces > Streptomyces sp. NPDC101776. Next base: position 232,896 of record NZ_JBIWMV010000007.1, read on the forward strand.
ATGATGGCGAGGGCCACCTGGTTGAAGCCGATCCTGATGTCGTCGGCGGCGACCCGTATGTCGGCGGCCACCGCGACCTCGGCGCCGCCGCCGAACGCGTGCCCGTTCAACGCGGCGATCACCGGTCCGGGGAAGTGCGCGATGCGATCGCAGATCCCCCTCATCCGCAGGGCCATGGCCATCGCGTCCTCCTCGGTCCGGATCGCACTCAGCTGCTTCAGGTCCCCGCCGGAGACGAACGCCCGGTCGCCGGCGCCCGTGATGACCAGGGCCTTGGCGCCCGCGGCCGCGTCGAGCGCCTTGTCGAGTTCGTCCATCGTGGTCGGGGCGATGGCGTTGCGGGCCTGCGGGCGGTCGATGGTGACGACCGCCAGGCCCTCGTCGAGTTCGAGATCTACGTCCATGGCCTCAGTCCTCGTATACGACAGTGACGTGCGAGGTGGTCGGCTCGCCCTGGCAGGTCAGCACCCAGCCCTCGGCGACCTCGTCCTCGTCGAGCGCGTTGTTGACGCGCATCTTGGCCTCGCCTGCGGTGACTTGGGCGATGCAGGTGGCGCAGTTGCCCGCCTCGCAGGAGAACGGCGGGGCCAGACCCGCCCGACGCGCGCTCTCCAGAAACGTCTCGCCGGAGCGCTGCGCGAGCGTGTGCCGTTTGCCGGAGAGCACGAGCGTGACGGTGCCGTCCTGTTCGGGCGACTCCTCCGGTTCCTGCTCGGCGTTCTCCGGGGGCGGGCGATCGGCGGTCTGCGCGAACCGCTCGACGAAGATCCGCTCCGGGGCGACTCCGTGGACGAGAAGCGCGTACTCCACCAGCTCCATGAAGGGCGCGGGCCCGCAGAGGTAGAAATCCGCGTCCGTGTCGCCGCCGGCGAACTCCCGTACCTGGTCCGCTGTGACGAAGCCCTCCCAGTCGTCGAGGTGGTGCCGGATCTCGAACCGTCCGGGGTACCGCTGTGCCAACTCGCCCAGTGCGGAGGCGAAGATGACGGCGCCCGCGTCCCGGTTGGCCGACATCACCCGCACCGGGCGCCCGGTGCCGGCCAGCGCAGACTTGGCGAGCGAGAGGATCGGGGTGATCCCGCTGCCCCCGCAGAACGCCACCACCGGATCGGTCAACTCGCTTGCCGCGCCCGCCTCTTCGCCCTCCCGCAGACAGAACACCCCTGCGGGCAGCGTGGTCTCGACGACGTCGCCGGGTGCGAGATGGTCGTGCATCCAGTTGGACACCAGACCGCCCGGAACCCGCTTCACCGTCGTCATCAACTCGGCGTCCGTCTCCGGCGAACTGGACATCGAGTAACTGCGCAGCGTGCCACAGGCCTTGATCGTCACGAACTGGCCCGCCCGGTACGGGAAGGGCGCGTCGAGTACGTACGTCCGTGTGTCGGGCGTCTCCTGGATGATCCGTGTGATCCGCACCGGGTGGAACCCGTGGTCTCGTCCCATGTATGGAATTTACCTTCTCGCTCTGAGAGAGTGCAATTCTCAATGACGAGAGGAAGTTCCTGTCGTGCGAACGATCCCCGCCGAACTGGTCGACCGCTACGAGGCGGAGGGCTGGTGGACCGGTGAGACGATCGGCGACCTGCTGGCGCGGGGACTCGCGGCGGCCCCGGGAACCGTGTTCCGCGCGCACTCGGCGGTACGGCCCTGGGAAGGCACCTTCGCCGAAGTCGAACTGACCGCCCGCCGATTGGCCGCCGGGCTGCGCGCACGCGGTGTCGGCCCCGGTGATGCCGTGGCCTTCCAACTGCCCAACTGGATGGAGGCGGCGGCGGTCTTCTGGGCGTCGGCGTTCCTCGGCGCGGTCGTGGTGCCGATCGTCCACTTCTACGGACGCAAGGAAGTCGGCTACATCCTGGACACGGTCGAACCCAGGGTCTTCGTCACCGCCGAACGGTTCGGGCATCTGCGCCACGACCCCGGCCTGAGCGCGAAGATCCCGGTGGTCGGCGTAGTGGGCCGGGACTTCGACGAGCTGCTCGCCGAAGAACCGCTGCCGGGCGTGGTGCCGGCGGACCCGTCCGCGCCCGCGCTGATCGCCTTCACCTCGGGAACGACCCGCGATCCCAAGGGAGTTGTGCACAGCCACCGCACCCTGGGCTTCGAGACCCGTCAACTGGCCGGTCGTTACCCGCCCGACCGCGGTGACCAGCTCACCTCCGCGCCCGTCGGCCACTTCATCGGCATGGTCAACGCCTTCCTGATCCCCGTCCTCGACGGTTCCCCGGTCAACCTCGCCGACACCTGGGACCCGGGCCTCGCCCTGGAGTTGATGGCCCGCGACGGACTCACCGTCGGAGGAGGCGCCGCCTACTACATGACGAGCCTGCTCGACCACCCCGACTTCACACCCGCCCACCTGGCGGGCATGAAGTACGCGGGCCTCGGCGGCGCGGCCGTACCGAACGCGGTGACCAGACGCCTCGCGGACCTCGGCATCACGGTCTTCCGGGCCTACGGCAGCACCGAGCACCCCTCGATCACGGCCTCCAGCCACACCGCGCCCGAGGGCAAGCGGCTCTACACCGACGGGGACGCGCTGGACGGAGTCGAGATCCGGCTTGCCGAGGACGGCGAGATCCTCAGCCGGGGCCCGGACCTCTGCCTCGGCTACACCGACCCCGCCCTCACCGAGCGGGCCTTCGACGAGCACGGCTGGTACCGCACCGGCGACATCGGCGAACTCGACGAGGAGGGCTACCTCACCATCACCGACCGCAAGGCGGACATCATCATCCGCGGCGGCGAGAACATCGGCGCGCTGGAGGTGGAGGAGGTTCTCCTCGCCCTGCCGGCCGTCGCCGAGGCCGCGGTCGTGGCCGCCCCGGACGCCCGCCTCGGAGAGCACGCGGCAGCCGTCGTACGACTGCGGTCCGGCCACGCCGAACCCACCCTCGACGACCTCCGCGACCACTTCGCCGCGGCGGGTCTGGCCCGGCAGAAGTGGCCGGAGGAACTGCATGTCGTCGAGGACTTCCCGCGTACCGCCAGCGGCAAGGTCCAGAAGTTCGTTCTCCGCAAGGATATTGCCGCCCATCAAGAGTGAGAATAGGATTCTCGCAATCTGTGAAGGAGGATCTCATGCCATCGCGCGTGCCGCCGTATCCACTGTTCGACGCGGACAACCACCTGTACGAGACGGAGGATGCGCTCACCCGGTACCTGCCCAAGCAGTACGCGAGCGCCATCCAGTACGTGCAGGTGAAGGGCCGTACGAAGATCGCCATCCGCGGTCAGATCAGCGACTACATCCCCAACCCCACCTTCGAGGTCGTGGCCAGGCCCGGCGCGTGGGAGGACTACTTCCGTGAGGGGAACCCGGAGGGCAAGTCCCACCGGGAGCTGTTCGGCGAGCCGATGCGGTCGATCCCCGCGTTCCGCGAGCCCGGGCCGCGCCTGGCGCTCATGGACGACCTGGGCATCCACCAGACCCTGATGTTCCCGACCCTCGCCAGCCTGGTCGAGGAACGGATGCGGGACGACCCGGAGTTGATCCATGTCGTCGTCCACGCCCTCAACCAATGGCTGCACGAGACCTGGCAGTTCAACTACAAGAACCGCATTTTCACCACCCCGGTGATCAGCCTGCCCATCCTGGACAAGGCGATCGCCGAACTGGAGTGGTGCCTGGAACGCGGCGCGCGGGCGATCCTCATCCGGCCCGCCCCGGTCCCCGGCTACGGCGGGTCGCGCTCCTTCGCGCTGCCGGAGTTCGACCCCTTCTGGAAGCGCGTCGAGGAGTCGGGCGTGCTGGTGGCCATGCACTCCTCCGACAGCGGCTACTCCCGCTACTCCAGCGACTGGGAGGGCAAGAGCCAGGAGATGACGCCGTTCCAGGCGCAGGTCTTCCGCATGATGTCCGAGTGGCGCCCGGTCACCGACGCGGTCGCGTCCTGGGTCTGCCACGGAGCCCTGTTCCGCTTCCCGGAACTCAAGGTCTCGGTCATCGAGAACGGCTCTTCCTGGCTGCTGCCGCTGCTCGACCAACTCGGCAGCACCTACAAGAAGCAGCCCAAGGGCTTCCTCGGCGACCCGGTCGAAGAGGTCAGGAACCGCATCCACATCAGCCCGTTCTGGGAGGAGGACATGGCCGCGCTCTCCGAGGTCGTCGGGGTCGAGCGCGTCCTGTTCGGGTCCGACTACCCCCACCCCGAGGGGCTCGCCGACCCGGTCTCCTACATCGACGCCATCCAGGGCATGAAGCAGGCCGACCAGGCCAAGATCATGGGCGGCAACCTCGCCCGCCTGATCGGCGTATGACCTGGGAGAGCATCCCGCAGATGGTACTGAGCGCGGCCGACCGCTTCGGTGACGCCGAAGCCGTGGTGGACGGCCCACTCCGCCTCACGTTCACCGAGCTGGTCGAACGGGTGCGTGTGGCTGCGGGAGCGTTCGCGTCGGCCGGGGTGGAGCAGGGCGACCGGGTCGCGATCTGGGCGCCCAACTCCGCCGAGTGGATCATCGCCGCCTTCGGCCTCATGACCGCGGGCGGTGTGGTGGTGCCCGTCAACACCCGCTTCAAGGCGGACGAGGCGCACGACATCATCGTGCGCAGCGGTGCGAAGGCCGTTCTCGTCCAGGAGGGCTTCCTCGGCCTGGACTTCAAAGCACCACCCGGTGTGCCGGTCATCGACCTCAAGTCCGGCTTCCTGGCGAGCGGTTCACCCTTCGAGCGCAAGGTGACCGGCGACCAGGTCAGCGACATCGTCTTCACCTCCGGCACCACCGGCCGGCCCAAGGGCGTCCTGATGACCCACGCCCAGACGCTCCGTCTCTACGCGGAGTGGTGCGACCTCGCCGGGGTCAGGGAGGGCGACCGCTATCTGATCGTCAACCCGTTCTTCCACATCTTCGGCTTCAAGGCGGGCATGGTCGCCTCCCTCATCCGCGGCATGACCATCCTGCCCGTACCCGTCTTCGACGTGGACCACGTCCTGGAACTGGTCGAGCGCGAGAAGGTGACGGTCCTGCCCGGCCCGCCCACGCTCTACCACTCCCTGCTCACCGACCGCGGCTCAAGAGACCTGTCCTCACTGCGAGTTGCGGTGACCGGAGCCGCCGACATTCCCGTCGAACTGATCCGCCGCGTGATGACCGAACTGCCCTTCACCTCGATCATGACGGGCTACGGCCTGACCGAGGCGGGCACCGCCACCGCCACCCGCCCCGGCGACTCCTTCGAGGACATCGCCACCACCGTCGGCACCCCCTGCGACGGCGTCGAGGTCCACATCGCCGACGACGGCGAGGTGTTGGTCCGCGGTTACAGCGTGATGCGCGGCTACTTCAACGACCCCGACGCGACCGCCGAAGCCATCGACCAGGACGGCTGGTTGCACACCGGGGACCTCGGCACGCTCGACGAGCGCGGCTACCTGAGGATCGTCGGACGCAAGAAGGACATGTTCATCGTCGGCGGCTTCAACGCCTACCCGGCCGAGATCGAGGGCTTCCTGATGGAACACCCGGCGGTCGCCCAGGCCGCCGTGATCGGCGTCCCCGACGAACGGATGGGACAGGTCGGCAAGGCCTTCGTCGTCCTCCGGGGACCGTTGACCGCCGACGAGTTGATCGAGTGGAGCCGGCTCCGGATGGCCGGGTTCAAGGTGCCCCGGACTGTGGAGTTCCTGACGGAACTGCCGCTGAACGCCACCGGAAAAGTGATGAAGGACCTCCTGCGATGACGCCTCCCACACCGCCCCAGGACGACGACCTCGTCCGGACCGCGTCCGGCCTGCCCCTCAAACCGGTCTACGGCCCCGACGACGTCGGCACCGAACCGCCCGCGCCGGGCAACTTCCCCTTCACGCGCGGCAATTACGCCACCGGGTACCGAGGGCGGCTGTGGACGCTGCGCCAGTACTCCGGCTTCGGCACCGCCGAATCGTCCAACCGCCGCTACCACTACCTCCTCCGACAGGGCGGCACCGGACTCTCCGTGGCGCTCGACCTGCCCACCCAGTGCGGCTACGACTCCGACGACCCCGAAGTCGGCGAGGAGGTCGGCCGGGTGGGAGTCGCCGTCGACACGCTCGCCGACGCCGAAGTCCTCTTCGAGGGCATCCCGTTGGACAGGATCAGCACCAGCTTCACCATCAACGGCACCGCCGCGATCCTGCTCGCCTTCTACGTCGCCGCAGCCGAACGGGCGGGCGTGCCCCGCGCGAAACTCACCGGGACGATCCAGAACGACATCCTCAAGGAGTACGCCTCCAGGGGCACTTGGATCTGGCCCGCCGAACCGTCCCTCCGACTCATCGCCGACACCATCGAGTTCTGCGCGGCCGAAGTACCACGCTTCAACGCGATCTCGGTCGCCGGCTCGCACTTCCGGGACGCCGGCGCCAACGCCGTGCAGGAGATGGCCTTCACACTCGCGGACGGGGTCACCTACTGCGACACGGTGCTCGCCCGGGGCCGTATGACGATCGATCAGTTCGCCCCGCAGGTCTCCTTCTTCTTCTACACGCACGGCGACTTCTTCGAGGAGATCGCCAAGTACCGGGCGGGACGCAGGCGTTGGGCGACCATCGTGCGCGAGCGCTACGGCGCGGACAGCGACAAGGCGGCCATGTTCCGCTTCGGCTGTGTCGCCGGAGGGGCCTCGCTGTACGCACCTCAGGCGCAGAACAACACCGTCCGGGTCGCCTACGAGGCACTCGCCTCGGTGCTCGGCGGGGTCCAGTCGATGTTCACGGCCGCCTGGGACGAACCGTTCGCGCTGCCCAGCGAGGAGTCGGCGACCCTCGCACTGCGCACACAGCAGATTCTCGCTCATGAGACGGGCGTTGCCCGGGTCGCGGACCCGCTCGGCGGCTCGTACTTCGTCGAGGCGCTCACCGACGCCACCGAGGCCCGCATCGTCGAGATCATGGAGGACCTGGAGCGGTACGGCGGCATGGTCCGGGCCATCGAGGACGGCTATCTGCAGACGCTCATCGCCGACGAGGCCTACCAGTCGCACCGCGAGGTAGAGGCGGGCACCCGTCCGGTGGTCGGCGTCAACCGCTTCGTCTCGGACGAACCGCCGCCCGACCTCGCCACGTACGAACTGGACGCGGAGGGCCGCGACCGGCAGCTGAAACGGCTCGCCGACGTCAAGGCCACCCGCGACGCCGCCCTCGTACGACAACGCCTCGCCGAACTGGCCCGCGCCGCGGAAGGTACCGAGAACCTCATGCCCATCCTCGTCGACTGCGCCAACGCCTACTGCACGGTCGGCGAGATGGTGGCCTCGCTCAAGGCGGTCTGGGGCGAGTTCCAGCAGCCGGTGGTGTTCTGATGACCGCCCGCGTACTGGTCGCCAAACCGGGCCTCGACGGACACGACCGCGGCGCCAAGATCGTCTCGCGAGCCCTGCGAGACGCGGGATTCGAGGTCATCTTCACCGGGATCCGGCAACGCGTCGACGACATCGTGGCCGTCGCCGTACAGGAGGACGTTTCCGTCGTCGGCCTGAGCATTCTCTCCGGCGCACATCTCGCTCTCACCACCCGCGTGATCGAGGCCCTGCGCGCCACGGGGAACGAGGACATCGCCGTCGTGGTCGGCGGCACCATCCCGCCGGCCGACGTACCGAAACTGCTCACCGCGGGCGCCGCCGCGGTCTTCCCCACGGGCACACCCCTCGACGCCCTCGTCGCCGAGATGCGCGCCCTGACATCCGTCACCTCGCCATGACCCGGCGGCAAGCCGAACACCTGGAGGCAGCGTGCGCATCGGAGTGATGATCGGGCCCGAGCGCGGGGACTCGGTCCGCAAGGTCACACGGATGATCGACGACGTGACATGGGCCGAGAAGGCGGGCTTCGACACTGTGTGGGTGCCGCAGATCCCCACCGACTTCGACGCGCTCACCGCGATCGCGCTCATGGGCGCGCGGACCGAGCGGATCGAACTGGGCACCGCCGTCGTGCCGTTGCAGGCCCAGCACCCCATCGCCCTTGCCCGGCAGGCGATTTCGGCCCAGGCCGCGGCGGGAGGACGGCTCGCGCTGGGCCTCGGGCCGTCCCACCACTGGATCATCCGGGACATGCTCGGGCTGCCCTACGAGAAGCCGGCCGCCCTCACCCGCGACTACCTGGACGTCCTCGACGCCGCGTTCGACGGAACGGGCGTGGTCGAGGTCGAGAACGAGACGTTCACCGTCCACAACCCGCTCACTCTGGCCCCCGTCGCCCCGCTGCCGATCCTGCTCGCGGCCCTCGGCCCGGTCATGCTGCGGCTCGCCGGAGAGCGGGCCGACGGGACCGTGCTGTGGATGGCCGACGAACGCGCCGTCGCCGAACACGTCGTCCCCCGCATCACCAAGGCCGCCGAGAGCGCCGGACGTCCGACACCGAGGATCGTCGCGGGCATCCCGGTCTGTCTGTGCAGCCCCGACCGGGTCGACGAGGCCCGCGAGCGCGCCAACCGCATCCTCGGCGAAGCCGAGATCTCACCCAACTACCAACGAGTTCTCGAATACGGCGACGCCCGCGACATCGGCGATCTGTGCGCGGCGGGCGACGAGAACGCCATTGCCGCCCGCTTCAAGCGGTTCGCCGACGCCGGGGTCACCGACCTCTCCGTACGGCTGCTGCCCATCGGCGACACCCGCGACGAACTGGTCGCCTCCAAGTACCGCACCCGCGACATGCTCGCCGCCCTCGCCGCGGACCTGCGATGACCGCCGGACCGCTCGACGGCATCCGCGTCCTGGAGGTCGGCCACATGCTGGCGGGTCCCTACGCCACGATGATGCTCGCCGACCTCGGCGCCGAGGTCACCAAGATCGAGCCGCCCGGCGGGGACATCTCCCGCCAGGTGAGCGACGCCTACTTCGCCAGCCTCAACCGCGGCAAACGCAGCATCCGCCTCGACCTCACCACCGCCGACGGACAGGCCCGACTCGGCGAACTCGTCGCCGACGCCCACGCGTTGCTCGTCAACCTCAAACCGTCGGCGATCCACCGACTGGGCCTGACCTACGACGCCCTGCGCAAGTGGAACGACAGGATCGTGTGCGTCGCGCTCACCGGCTACGGCCTGGAAGCGGGCGACGAGCCCGCCTTCGACTATGTGGTGCAGGCCGCCACCGGAGTCGCCGCCCTCACCGGCGACCCGGACGCGCCACCGACCCTGCCCGGCTATTCCTCGGCCGACAACTCCTCAGGTCTGACGGCGGCGTTGGGGCTCCTCGCGCAGATCGTCTCCGGGCGCGGCGGCCAAGTGGAGGTTTCGCTAAGGGATGTGATGCTCTCTCAGCTCAACTACCGTGCCTCCGCCTATCTCAACGAGGGCGTCGAACCACGCCGGCTGCCGCTCGGCGCGCACTCCTACTACGTACCGGCCCAGCTCTTTCCCACCGCCGAGGGGCACTTGGCGCTCTTCATCACCCACGACGGCTTCTGGAAGTCCTTCGCCGCCGAGGCCGGCATCCAGGGATTCCCCACCATGGCCGAACGCGCCGAACGCCGCGAGGACGTACTCGCCGCCGTGACGGAGGCCCTGGCCGGTGACACCGCCGTGGCCTGGGAGGCGCGGCTGCGTCCACTCGGGGTGCCCGCGGCCGCCGTACGGACGCTGCCGCAGGCGTTGGCGGCGACACCCGAGGCCGTGGTGAGGGCCGGGGACTTCCGGCTGGTGCGTAGTTCCGTGCGGGTCGCGGGGTACGAGCCCGACTACGGGCCGCCGCCCCGACTGGGTGAGCATGACGTTTCCGGGGTGGTGGGGGAGTCGTGAGGGCGGAGGACCAGTTCCATCTCGGGCTTGTCGTCGAGGACTTCGAGGCGACCTTGGCCGAGTTCACGGCCGCGTTCGGGTACGAGTGGTGCGCCGAGATCGGCGGGGCGGTACCGCTGACCCTGCCGACCGGAAACACCGTTCTGGACATCAGCTGCGCCTACTCCCGGACGCTGCCCCGAGTGGAGATCGTCCGCCGTGTCCCCGGAACCCTGTGGGAACCGGTGGCCGGCGGTGTGCACCACGTCGGCTACTGGTCCGACGACGTGGCCGCGGACGCGTCCGAACTCACCCGGCAGGGCTTCGTGACCGAGGCGACCCGGACCGGCTCCGGCGGCGCGCCCTTCGCCTTTCTGCGCGCCCCGAGCGGTCTCCTCGTGGAACTCGTGGACCGGCTCGCACGGCCGGGGCTGGAGAAACTCTGGAGCCATGGAGGAGGGGACGCATGACGACCGTGGGCATCGCGACCGGGGCCGGGCGCGGCATGGGACTGGCCTGCGCGCGGCGGCTCACCGACCTGGTGGACACGCTGCTGCTGGTGGACCGCGACGAGCTGGCCGTGACCGCCGCGGCGAAGGAACTCGCCGCCGCGGACGGGGAGATGAGGGTCGAACCCTTCGTCCTCGACATCACCGACACGGCCGGACTGGCCCAACTTGCCGCCCGCACAGCAGAATTGGGCACCCTCAGGGCTGTCTCCCACGCCGCCGGAATCTCACCCACCATGGCCGACTGGCGCCGCATCTTCGACGTCGACCTCGTCGGCACCGCACGCCTCGCCGAGGCACTGCGCCCGCTCGCCACAGAGGGCACCGCGATGGTGTGCTTCGCCTCCATGGCCCCGCTCCTCGGCAACCTGGAGGCCGATCCCGCCGTAGCGGCGATCCTCGACGAACCGCTCCGGGACGACTTTCTCGAGCGGCTGCGCGACGCCCTCGGGCCGGCCGTCGAGAACACCGGTCTCGCGTACGCGTGGGCCAAGCACGGAGTGCACCGGTTCGTACGGCGAGAGGCGGTGCGGCTCGGACCGTACGGCGCGCGGGTGTGTTCCGTCTCGCCGGGCGTCATCGACACCCCTCAGGGGCAACAGGAGGCCTCGGCCCAGCCCGCCATGGCAGCCCTGGTGGAACAGACGCCGCTCGGGAGGGTGGGCCGGGCCGAGGACGTCGCTGCCGCGGTGGCCTTTCTGCTGTCGGACGAGGCCGCTTTCGTTTCCGGAATCGACGTTCTCGTCGACGGCGGGGTCTGCGCGGCGGTACGGGAACGCGCCGGGCGCTGACCCGTCGTGCGTCGGCCCGTCAGCGCCGACGACCGCTGCGCCGGGCGGTCCAGCCGGATCCCACGCCGGCCGAGTGCGCGGCGAGGAAGGCGAGCCCGAGCAGCATCAGGCTCGTCGAGCTGAAGACGATCTGCGTCGACGTCTCGGTGATACGGATGATGAAGGCGATGAAGAAGAGCGCGGCCGCCACGAATGCAAGCATCTGTTAACCCCTACGGATAGACGGCGCGCCACCGGTGATCCCGGTGACTGCGCCGTTGTCTCCCGAGTGCCCCCGATGATGCCGAACAGTCATGCGCGTCCCGCGTCGCCTGCGGGCCCAACTGCCTTTCAGGAAAGGGATTCCGAGCGCTGGACGGTCCCCGTGAGGCCGGTGGCGTCCTGGCCCGCGAGCAGGACGGCGGCCCGCGCCATCGCCTCCGGTGGCTCCACCATCTCCGGCGGGATCTCCCGGCCGCCGCCACCGGCCTGCCAGCCCTCGGTGAGCACCACCCGTGACGGGGCAAGGCAGTTGACCGCGATGTTGTCCTTCCTCAGGTCGGCGGCGAGGCCCAGGTAGAGGCGCTCGACCGCCGCCTTGGACACCCAGTACGCGTTGGCCCCCCGGTCCGTCATGCCCACCCCGCCGGTCGTCACGGCCACCAACGAGCCACCGCCACGCGCCCGTACGTGCGGAATCACCGCCCGGGTCACCAGGAACACCCCGGTCAGATTGACGTCCAGACACAACTGCCAGCGCTTGAGCGGCGTCGTCTCGACCGGGCCCAGCCACAGCACCCCGGCATTGGCTATGAGGATGTCGATTCCGCCGAACTCCGCGACCGTGGCGGCCACGGCCGCCTCGACCGACGCCTCGTCGCTCACGTCACAGGGCACGGGCAGGGCGCGCCCGCCCGCCGCGACGATCCGGTCCGCGACCGAGTGGACCGTCCCGGGCAGCCGGCCTTCCCGCTCGGAACGCGCGGCCACGGCGACCGAGGCGCCCGCCTCCGCGAGCGCCACCGCGACCGTGCGGCCGATGCCGCGGCTGGCGCCCGCGACGAACGCGACCTTGCCCTTCAAGTGCCCGCCCACGCCCGGCACTTCACCGAGGTCGGTCACTTCGGCGGGAACCTGAGGGCGCCGTCGAGACGGACGACCTCGCCGTTGAGATAGTCGTTCTCCACGACGTGCTGCACGAGACCCGCGTACTCGGCCGGCAGCCCCATGCGCTTGGGGTACGGGATCTGCGGCCCCCAGTAGGCCTCCAACTGGTCGCCCGCCTTGCCGTAGGCCGGTGTGTTGAAGGTGCCAGGCGCGATCGTGACGACCCGGATGCCGAGCGGGGAGAGGTCGCGGGCGGCGACCAGGGTCATGCTGACGACCCCGCCCTTGGCCGCCGCGTAAGGGAGTTGGCCGATCTGGCCCTCGTACGCGGCGATCGAGGCCGTATTGACGATGACGCCCCGGCCGCCGTCCAGCGGCTCCTGACGGGCGATCGCGGCGGCGGCCAGGCGCAGCACGTTGAACACACCGGTCAGATACACGTCGATCGTCTTGCGGAAACCCGCGAGGTCGAGGGGCGAGCCGTCCTTGCCGACGAGCCGGCCACCGCTCGCCGGTCCGCCGTGCGCGTCCACCGAGATCCTGAGCGGTCCCGCCGACTCCGCCTCGGCCAGCGCCGCCTGGACGTCGTCCTCGTCGGTGGCGTCGGTGCGCACATAGCGAACACCGAGCTCCTGCTCCAGGGCCTTGCCCTTCTCGTCGGCCAGATCGGCGACGACGACCTTCGCTCCCGCCGCGTGCAGTCGACGGACGGTGGCCTCGCCCAGGCCGCCCGCCCCGCCGACGACCACCGCGGAGCTCCCACTGATCTGCATCAAGGATTTCCTCTCTTGCGAACAGCGCTCTAGTGAGACGAGAATAGCATTCTCATGAATATAACCATGATTCTCGAGATGGTGGCCTCGGGCGGCGACCGACCGGTGGTCACGGCGAACGGCCGCTCCCTGACCGCCTCGGACCTGCTCGCCCGCGCCCGTGCCGCCGCGCACCGCTTCCAGGGCCACCCGGCCGTGCTGTATCTGAGCCCCAGTCACCTCGCCTACCCGGTGGCCCTGTTCGGCGCCGCCCTGGCGGGCATCCCGTTCATCCCTCTCAACTACCGCCTCGGTGAACACCAGTTGGCCCGCCTCCTGGCACGCCACCCCGGTGCGCTCGTCCTGCGCTCCGCCGACCTCGACGCCCTGCTGAGCGCCGAAGAGGGCACCGACGCACCGGAGTTGGCCCAGCCCCAGGATCAGGACTCCGTCGCCGTGGTCCTCTACACCAGCGGCACCACCGCCGAGCCCAAGGCGGCACTGCTGCGCCACCGGCACCTGCTGGCCTACGTCCTGAACACCCAGGAGTTCGCCTCCGCAGAGGAGGGCGACGCGTCACTCGTGGCCGTCCCGCCGTACCACGTGGCCGGGTTGATGAACCTGCTCACGAACCTCTACTCCGGCCGCCGCCTCGTGTACCTGCCAGCCTTCGACGCCGGGGAGTGGCTCGCGACCGCGCGCCGCGAGCGGGTCACCCACGCACTCGTCGTGCCCACCATGCTGGCCCGCATCGTCGCGGAGGCCCCGGCCGGCGACGCCGGCACTCCCACGCTCCGCAGCCTCGCCTACGGCGGCGCCAGGACCCCGCGACCCGTGGTGGAACAGGCGCTGCGGATCTTCCCCGGCACGGGGTTCGTCAACGCGTACGGCCTGACGGAGACGGCCTCCTCGGTCGCGGTCCTCGGGCCCGACGACCACCGCGAGGCGCTCGCGGCCTCCGACCCCGCCGTGAGGGACCGACTCGGCTCCGTGGGGCGGCCGTTGCCCGGCGTCGAGATCGAGATCCGCGACGACGACGGAAGGCCGGCCGCCGCCGGGGAGACCGGGCTCGTGTTCGTGCGCGGTGACCAGATCTCCGGCGAGTACGGCGGCCGTAGCACCCTCGACGAGGACGGCTGGTTCCCCACCCGGGACCGGGGCCGACTGGACGCCGACGGCTATCTGTTCATCGAGGGACGCGCCGACGACACCATCATTCGCGGCGGCGAGAACATCGCTCCCGCCGAGATAGAGGACGTTCTCGTCGCCCACCCCGGGATTGTGGAGGCGGCGGTGATCGGCGTGCCCGACCCGGAGTGGGGGCAGCGGATCGTGGCCGTCGTGGTCGGCGCGGGCGACCCGGCGGAGGTCCGCCAGTGGGTCAAGGACCGGCTGCGCTCCTCCAAGACCCCCGACACCATCGTGTTCCGCGCCGAACTCCCCAAGACGGAGACCGGAAAGCTGCTGCGCCGCACCCTGCTGGCCGAGTTGGAGACCACCCATGCCTGAAGCAGTCCTCGTGTCCGCCCTGCGCACCCCCGTCGGCACCGCCGTCAAGGGCACCCTGCGCGACACCACCGCGTTCGACCTGGCCCATCACATCGTCGCCGCCGCGGCCGCGACGGACGGCCTCGACCCGGACGCGGTCGACGACGTGATCCTCGGCGAGGGCCTCTACGGCGGCGGGGTCGTGGCCCGGCACGCGGCACTGACCGTCGGCCTCACCTCCGTACCGGGCCTGGCCCACAACCGCCACTGTGCCGCCGGACTCGCCGCCGTGCAGAGCGCGGCGGCGAGCATCCGCGCGGGCATGGACGAACTCGTCATCGCCGGCGGCGTCAACTCGGCTTCCACATCGCCGAAACAGCGTTTCCGCGTAGACGGCGAGTGGGTCGAACCCTGGAGCCCGCCCACGCACCCCGACCGCCCCGACGCACCCAACCTGGACATGTCGATCACGGTCGGCTGGAACACCGCCGTACGGGCCGGACTCAGCCGCGCCGACATGGACGCCTGGGCCCTGCGCTCCCACCAGAACGCCATTCGCGCCATCGACGAAGGCCGCTTCGACGACGAGCTGGTGCCCATCGACACACCGCACGGCCTGTTCTCCGTCGACGAACACCCCCGCCGCACCACGAGCCTGGAGAAGCTGGCCTCCCTCAAGCCGCTCCACCCGGAGATAGAGGGCTTCTCCATCACGGCCGGCAACGCGGGCGGAGCCAACGACGGTGCCGCCGCGCTGGTGGTGGCCAGCGACCGGCTGGGCCTGCCCGCACTCGCCGTCGTCCGCGCCTGGGCGTCCGTCGGTTCCGACCCCGCCGAGACGGGCCTCACCCCGGTGAAGGTGATCCCCAAAGCCCTTGCCCGCGCGGGACTCTCGACGGCAGACGTCGACCTCTTCGAGATCAACGAGGCCTTCGCCGCCGTGCCCGTCGCCGCCGTGAAACTGCTCGGGCTCGACCCCGACCGCGTGAACGTCAACGGCAGCGGCTGCTCCCTCGGACACCCGGTCGCCGCGACCGGCGCCCGGATGCTGGTCACCCTCGTGCACGAACTGCGCCGCCGCGGCGGCGGCATCGGCGTCGCCGCGATGTGCGCGGGCGGCGGCATGGGCTCCGCCACGGTCATCGAGGTACCGGCACCGTAGTGGGCGAGTTGCCGGTCCCGGTGGTGGAGAGCGCGTCGACGAAGAGAAGGGAACAGCGTGGAGCGCTTGAAGGAGAAGGCCGTTCTCGTCGCCGGTGCGGCCACCGGGCTGGGGGCCGCGTCGGCCCGCCGGCTGGCGGACGAGGGCGCCAGAGTCGTCGTCGGCGACCTCGACCTCGACGGAGCCCGCCGGACCGCCGAGGCCATCACCGACGCCGGTGGCCAGGCGGTCGCGGTGGGCTTCCACATCGCCGACGAGGACTCGGTCGCCGAACTCGTGCGGACCACCGTGCGGACGTACGGCCGACTGGACGCCGTGCACATCAACGCGGGCGACATGGGCGCGGTGTCCCGGGACACCGACGTCGTCGACATGGACCTCGCGGTGTGGGACCGGACCTTCGCGGTCAATCTGCGGGGCCACATGCTCGTCACCCGGTACGCCGTTCCCGAACTCCTCGCCCGGGGCGGCGGCGCGATCGTCTACACCTCGTCCATCGCGGCCTTCACCGGCGAGGCCGCACGCCCCGCGTACTCCGCGACCAAGGCGGGCATCAACGCCCTCGCCCGCCATGTCGCCTCCCGCTGGGGCCGCGAGGGCATCCGTGCCAACGCGGTCGCGCCGGGCCTGATCCTGACCCAGGCCATCCAGGAGGGCGCCGCACCGGCCCTGTTGGAGGCTCTGCTCGCCCGTACCCGCAGCACCCGGCACGGTCGCGCCGACGACGTCGCCGGCATGGTGGCCCACCTCGTCTCCGACGAGGGCGCCTGGATCAACGGCCAGGTCATCAACGTCGACGGCGGCACCGTCATGCGCTGACCGCCTCGCGGGTACTGGTCGCGACCACGCGGGACCTACAGGCCGCAGCTACGCGACCGCACGGAACCGCAGCAACGCCTCCTGGGCGAACGAGGCGACCAAAGACCCCTGCGCGGTGAGCACATCGCCCCGGCCGTAGCAGCGGCCGTGCGCGAGAAGCGGGCTCTGCTGGCGCAGGAGAAGCCAGTCGTCCGTGGTGAAAGGCCGATGGAACCACACCGTGTGCGCGGTGACGGCGGAGGAGAACGCCGTTCCCGAATCATGCTGGGTGACTCCCTCCAGCGGCCGAAGCGCCGTACCGATCAGACTCAGATCGCTCGCGTACGCCGTCAACGCCGGGGCCAGTTCAGGGGCGACGGCCGGTGTCCGTATCCACAGGTCGTACTCCGGCGCCTCCGACTTCGCCGAGTCCACGTCGACGGTGGCCCGGGTGTCCCAGGGAAGCAGCGACAACTCCACGTCGTGCTCCGCTCCCGGCACCGCGGGCATCGGGAACGCGATCTGGTGATCGGGGCCCTCCTCGTGGGCGTGCAGGGACACCGCCGCCACGGCCGCGACCCCCTGCGTCTGCCGCGCGACGACCGTCAACGTGGCGAAGGAGCCGCCCTCATGATGACGCGTCACCTCGTACCGCACCGGCTCCTGAGGCCGCCCCGCCCGGGCGAACTGCACATGCAGGCTCTTGACCGCCTTGTCCGGGCAGGCCAGTTGGGCCGCGCGGAGACTCTGGGCGAGCAACTGCCCGCCGAAGATGCGGTGGTAGCCGAGTTGTTGGTTGCGGCCCTCGTACACGTCACCGGGCCGGGTGTCGAGATCCAGGCAGGAGAGCAGGTCGCTCCACAGATCGGTCACTGATGTCACTCCTCGGTCGATCACAGGTGAACGAGCTGTCGATCACAGGTGGACGAGCCGTGGCGCGGATCCGCCGGCCCGCAGCAGTGCCCCCGCCTCGCGAGTCAACTCCCGTGCGCTGCCCAGCAGTCCGTCCAGCACCACGGCCCGCCGCACATGCCGGTGCAGATCGTGCTCGGCGGTGAAGCCGATCCCGCCGAGGACCTGCTGGCAGTGCCGGGACGCCGTCAACGCCGCCTGTCCGGCAGCCGCTTTGGCCAGCAACGCGCCCAGCTCGTCCGACGCGGCCACCAGGGTCGCCTCGGCACCGTCCAGCGCCACGAGCGTCTCGGCGAGCCGATGCCGTACGGCTTGGAAGGAGCCCAGCGGACGGCCGAACTGCACGCGGTCCACGGCGTGTCGGCGAGCCAGCGTGAGCATGGCGCGGCCGGTTCCGAGCAGCCACCAGCCGAGCGCGACACGGCCGGCGGTGAGCGGCACCGGAGCTCCGTCGGCCACGGAACGCAGCGGTAGTTCGGTGTCCAGGGTCGTCCCGGCCGCAGCGTCGTCGCGCTCCCAGACGATCCACGTACCGCCCGTGAACGGCAGCGGCAGCGTGCCGCCGACCGGACGGCCCGCCGCGCTCAGCAGGACGTCGTTGAGGAGCGGCGCGTGGGCGCCCGTTTCGCCGAGCAGTCGGAAGGCGAGCGGGACGGCGATGTCCGGCTGTTCCGCGAGCAGTTCGGCCCAGCCGAGGTCCGTGAGGGCGGCGTCGAGCGCCTGCCCCGAGGCCGCCGTCATCGTCTTGCGCAGCGTTTCGGCGAGCAGGTCCCGTTCGGCGGCGTCCACGGCTAGTCCTTCCCCAGGTCGAGCAGTCGGCGCGCGATGATGTTTCGCTGGATCTCGGCCGTACCGCCGTAGATGGTCGCCGCCTTCGCGTACAGGTACTCCGAGCGCCACGGCGAGTCCGTCAACTCCAGTACGCCGGGCAGCAGATCGCGCACGGTCTCGAAGAGTCGTTGCTCGGCGGTGGCCAGCAGCACCTTGTCGACCGAGGTCTCCGCGCCCAGCCGCTCGCCCGCGGCCAGCCGGCGCTGGGTCGCGTGGGAGCGACAGCGCACGGTGTGCAACGCCAGGTAGGCGGCGCCGAGTTCGGCGTCGTCCGGGACGCTCGTCTCGGCCAGCAGACGGTCAAGTCGCGTGTACAGATGGGCGATCCGGTGCCAGAAGCAGGTGGAGCGCTCGTGCGGGAGCAGGTCCATCGCCAGCCGCCAGCCGTCGCCCGGGCGGCCGAGCATCCGGTCGGCGGGCACGATCACGTCGTCGAAGAACACCTCGGCGAACTCGTCCACGCCGTGCATCGTGCGCAGCGGCCGGACGGTGATGCCGGGGGTGTCCATGTCGACGAAGAACGCGGTGATCCCGTTGTGGCCCGGCGCGGTGCGGGTCAACAGGACGCAGCGGGCGGCGAATTGGGCCAGGCTCGTCCACACCTTCTGGCCGCTGATCACCCAGTGGTCGCCACGCGGAACGGCCCGCGTGGTGAGGGAGGCGAGGTCGCTGCCGGAGCCGGGCTCGGAGAAGCCCTGGCACCACTGCTCCCGGCCGCTGAGCAGTCGCGGGACCATTTCGGCGGCGAGCGCGGGAGGGGCGTAGGAGATCATCGTCGGGGCGAGGACCTCGATCATCGAGTAGATGCCGGGTTCGGCCAGCTCGCGGGTGGCGACCTCCTCGCCGAGCACCGCCCTCAGCACCGCTGGCCCGCCGAGTCCACTCACCTCGGCGGGCCAGCCGTACCGCATCCAGTCCGCGTCGTACAACGCCCGGCGGACCCGGGCGAGTTGGGCGACCTGGGCGTTCAGGGAGTGGTCGGGGCCGGGGGACAGGTCGTGCTCGTCCAGCCAGGCGCGCAGGTCCGAGCGGAAGTCGGCGACGTTCACGTACCCGGGTGCGGAGGTGATGTTCATGTACCCGGGCGCTGATAGGCGTGCGGGCGGCCGGAGTCGTGGGTCCCGCTGCGGCGGATGAACGTCATCGCGCGTGTGCGCAGCCGCCAACCCCCGTCCGTGCGGACGTAGGTGTCGTTGTAGTAGCCGATCCGCAGGTCGTGCGTGGCGTGGTCGACGAAGCACAGCGGCTGG
Source organism: Streptomyces sp. NPDC101776 (assembly GCF_044766845.1). NCBI lineage: Bacteria > Bacillati > Actinomycetota > Actinomycetes > Kitasatosporales > Streptomycetaceae > Streptomyces > Streptomyces sp. NPDC101776. The sequence goes on from NZ_JBIWMV010000007.1 coordinate 252,180, forward strand.
GTGCCGGTTGCCGTGTCGCCGGACAGCTCGACGGCCGGCGTGCCCGTGAGGAACAGCCCCTTGGGGGCGGCGGCCACCAGCGCCGGGAACTCGTCGAGGCCGTAGGAGTCCCCGAAGGCGCTGTACGTGCCGTCGGGCGTGAAGACCCCCAGCACCCCGTCCAGGTCGCCGCGGGTGATGCACACCGCGTAGCGGGCGAGGAGCTGCTGGATCTCCATCAGGTCGTCGGTCGGACCAGGAGGAAGAGCCGGAACAGGCAAGGAGGACAAGGACTTTCCACCCTTCACCATGAGTGAGAATGGCATTCTCTCAGATGAGTGGCAGATTTCCACGGTCGGTGAGGTGACGTCAACAGTCTCTGTCTGAATGGTTGATTCTCCGTAGATGAGAAGCTAGTTTCCAGCGATGGAGAGGGGAGATCCGACGCGATGGACCAGTTCCTCACCTTCGGGATCGTCGGCCTGAGCACGGCCGCGATCTATGCCGTCATCGGCAGTGGGCTCGTGCTCACCTACACCACCACCGGCGTGTTCAACTTCGCGCACGGCGCGGCCGGCATGCTGTCCGCGTTCATGTACTGGCAGTTGACCGTCGGCTGGGGCTGGCCCGTTCCGGTCGCCCTGGTCGTGGTGCTGCTCGTGCTCGCCCCGGGCTTCGGGCTGCTCGTCGAGCGGTTCGTGCTGCGCCCCGTCCAGGCCCTCGGCGAAGCCGAACGCCTGGTCATGACGGTGGCGCTGCTCAGCGGACTCATCGCGGCGGCGCGCTGGATATGGGACCCGAACGTGGCGCGCCCCCTGCCGATGTTCTTCGCCGACCGCAAACCCATCCACCTCGGCCCGGCCGTCATCACCTGGCACCAGGCGATCACCATGGCGGTGGCCGTCGCCGTCGCCGTCGCCCTGCGCATCCTGCTCTACCGCACCCGCGCCGGAGCCGAGATGCGCGCGGCCGTCGACGACCGGGCACTCGTCGGCCTCACCGGCGCCGACCCGGTCCGGGCGGGCCGGGTCTCCTGGATCCTCGGCACCCAACTGGCCGCGATCGGCGGCATCCTGATCGCCCCGACCGTCACCCTCGACGCCGCCCAGCTCTCCCTGCTGATCGTCAGCGCCTACACCGCGGCCGTCTTCGGCAGGCTGCGCAGCCTGCCGCTCACCTTCCTCGGCGCGGTCGTCGTCGGCTGCATGGAGAGCTATCTGACCGGCTACCTCCCGCAGAACGAGTACCTCCCCGGACTACGGCTCGCCGCCCCCGCCCTGCTGCTCTTCCTGGCTCTGCTGGTCTTCCCGCACCGACGCCTGCGCGGCCGTGAACGACGGCTGGCCCGCGTGCCGGTACCGAGCGCGCGCGGCACCCTCGTGTTCGCGGCGGTCGTCGTCGCCTTCGGCGCGGTACTGGCCTCTCTCCTCGGAGAAGCCGACCTCATCACCTACGGAGCGATCTTCTCGCTGGGCGTAGTGGCACTCTCGTACGTCCCGCTCGCCGGGTACGCCGGACAGGTCTCCCTGTGTCAGCTCAGCATGGCCGGCATCGGAGCCGTCGTCTGGGGACACCTCGGCGCCCACGGCGAACTGTGGGCACTCGGCGCCGCGATCCTCGTCTCGGCGGCGGCGGGAGCACTGGTCGCCCTGCCCGCGCTGCGCCTGTCCGGCGTCTATCTCGCCCTGGGCACAGCCGCGTTCGCCGTGATCCTCGACCGCTGGATCTTCACCATCCCGGCCTTCCACGTCTTCGGCCTGCGGATCGCCCTGTTCGACCAGGGCTCGGTGGACGTCTCCGGACCCCACCTCTTCGGTCTACGGCTGGACAGCGGACGGGAGTTGATGGTGTTGGCCGCCGTCTGTCTCGCGCTCGCCTCGATCGGTGTGGCCACCCTGCGCCGCAGTCGCTACGGCCGGCGGCTGATCGCCCTGCGCGACAGCGAGGCCGCGTACGCCACCCTCGGCGGCAACCTCCTGGTCGCCAAGGTCGCCGTGTTCGCCCTCGCCTCGGGCATCGCCGGACTCGGCGGAGCGCTCTACGGAATGCAGCAACGCACCGTCACCGCCGACCAGTTCAGCCTCATCGCGGGACTGCCGATCTTCCTCGTCGCCGTGGTCGGCGGACTCGGCGCGGTCGGCAACGGGCTCTTCGCGGGCACCGCCTTCGCCGGTCCGACGAACGCCCTGATCGCCGTCGCCCCCGGCACCGCGAACCTGGTCGCCCTGCTCCCCGGCCTCGCCGGAGTCGGACTCGGCCACAACCCCGACGGCATCGTCTCCCGCTTCCGCCGCCAGTGGGAGCCCCTCGCCCGCGACCGCATCGCCCTCCCCGCCCTGCTCTGCGTCCTCGCCCTGGCCTGGGCGCTGCGCTTCGGCGACGTGATCAACAACTGGACGTACTACGGCGGTTCAGTCCTTCTCGCCTTCGCGCTGCGCACCTGGGCGGACGCCCGGCAGGCCGTTCCGGCCGAGCCGGAGATCCCCGTCGAGTGGTGGGGCCTACGGCGTGAATGGCGCCCCGAGGACGAGGAGGTGCTGGCCCGTGGGATCGCTGCAGGTTAGTGGAGTGACCGTCTCCTTCGGTGGGAACCGCGCTCTCGACGGGGTCGCGCTGACCGCCGAGGCGGGCCGCGTCACCGGACTCATCGGACCCAACGGGGCAGGAAAAAGTACCCTGTTCGACGTCGCCTCCGGACTGCGCAGGCCCTCCTCAGGGCAGGTCCGACTGGACGGCCGGGACGTCACCCGGGCCCGGCCCTCCGCGCGCGCCCGGCACGGACTCGCCCGCACCTTCCAGCGCCTGGAACTGTTCGGCCGGCTCAGCGTGCGCGACAACCTGCTCGTCGCCGCCGAACTCGGACCCGAACGCCGCCGGGCCGACCAGGTCGTCACCGAGATCCTGCACCGCCTCGACCTCACCGGCCTCGCCGACACCTCACCCGACGCCCTGCCCACCGGAGTCGGCCGCCTCGTCGAGGTCGGCAGGGCCCTCGCGATCCGCCCGAAGGTGCTTCTCCTCGACGAACCCGCCGCCGGACAGGACGCGGAGGAGACCGAACGCTTCGCGGAACTCCTTCGCGCCCTCACCGACGACGGCACCGCCGTCGTCCTCGTCGAGCACGACATGAGCCTCGTGATGGCCGTCTGCGACGAGGTGTACGTCCTCGACCTCGGCAAGATCATCGCCGTCGGTCCGCCCGAGGTGATCCGCAGCGACGAAACGGTACTCGCCGCCTATCTGGGGGACGCGTGAGCGCACTTCTCGAACTGCGCGGCATCCGCGCCGCCCATGAACGCATCACCGTCCTGCACGGCGTCGACCTCGACGTCGCCGCTGGACAGGTGGTGGCACTGCTCGGACCGAACGGCGCCGGAAAGACCACCACCCTGCGCGTCGCCGCCGGAGTCCACCCCGTCGAATCGGGCCAACTCCTGCTCGGCGGAAGGGACATGACCGGCGCCGACCCTCGCGACCTGGCCCGCGCCGGGGTCTGCCTCATCCCCGAGGGGCGAGGCGTGTTCCCGAACCTGTCCGTCCGCGACAACCTCCTCATGATGACCTTCACCGGCCGCAGCCGCGAAGAGATCGAGGAGATCGCCTTCGCCCGCTTCCCCGTCCTCGCCCAGCGCGCCGGACAGGCGGCGGGCACCCTCTCCGGCGGCGAACAGCAGATGCTCGCCCTTGCCCGCGGCCTCGCCACCGACCCAGCCGTCCTGCTGCTCGACGAACTCTCCATGGGGCTCGCCCCGTTGGTCGTCGGCCGGCTCTACGACCAGGTCGGCGAAATCGCCCGGCAGGGCGTGGCAGTCCTGGTGGTTGAGCAGTTCGCCGCCGCCGTCCTCGACATCTGCGACCATGCCGCCGTCCTCGTACGCGGCCGGGTCGAACGGCAGGGCCACCCCGACGGCGGCCTGCGCGCCGAACTGTCCGCTCTCTACCTGGGGAGTTCCACATGACGTCCACCGAGACGCGAGCGGACCGCTTCGTCCGCGAACTCACCGTCCTGAAAATCCCGGACCCGGCCGCCGGAAGGGCCGTTCTCTGGCTGCGCGCGGGCGCCGCCCTGATGACGATCGGCGTCGTCCTCGGAGTGAGCGCCTACTTCATCTCGCACAACACCAGCGATCCGCTGGTGCAGAACGACGCTCTCACCCTCGGCCTGGCCGCGGTCGCCGGGAGCGTCGTCGGCTCCGCGCTCTTCCTGCGGTACTCGCTCACCGGCTTCCTGCGGTACTGGATGGCGCGTCAGTCCTACGACGTGGAACTTCTCGCCGACCGCCTGCTCGAAAGGGAACTCCGCCATGACCCCACCGGCACCGACGCCGCGCCCCGGTGACCAACTCGCCAGCACCGTCTGCGGCACCCGCGTGGTAGTCATCCGCGCACCCGCCGACGTACAGCCCCAACTGGCCTGCGGCGGCAGCCCGTTGGTCGCCGTGGCCGACGCGCCCTCGGTGAAGCCCGGACCGGCCGGCACCACCACCCTCATCGGTAAGCGGTACGTCGACGCCAGCGGGACGCTCGAACTGCTCTGCACCGCCTCCGGCGCGGGCGAACTGACCTGTGACGGCGCCCCCATGACCCTGAAGACGGCCAAGCCGCTGCCCGCCTCCGACTGACCGACCCACCCCCGTAAGGAGCCGTCATGGACCGCGACGACCTCATCCTCATCAGCGTCGACGACCACATCATCGAACCCCCCGACATGTTCGTGAACCACCTCCCCGAGCGCTACAAGAAAGAAGCGCCCCAACTGGTCCACCGGGACGACGGAACCGACGTCTGGCAGTTCGGCGGCGCGACCATCACCAACTCCGCGCTCAACGCGGTGGCCGGCCGGCCCAAGGAGGAGTACGGCGTCGAACCCCAGGGCCTCGACGAGATCCGCCCCGGCTGTTACGACGTGCACGAGCGCGTCAAGGACATGAACGCGGGCGGCATCCTCGCCCAGATGAACTTCCCGTCCTTCCCCGGCTTCTCGGCCCGGCTCTTCGCCACCGATGACGCCGACTTCTCCCTCGCGCTCGTCCGGGCCTACAACGACTGGCACATCGACGAGTGGTGCGCCGCCTACCCGGGCCGCTTCATCCCGATGGCGCTGCCCGCCATCTGGGACGCGGAGCTGTGCGCGGCGGAGGTGCGCCGGGTCGCCGAGAAGGGCGTTCACTCGCTCACCTTCACCGAGAACCCCGCCGTCCTCGGCTACCCGAGCTTCCACGACCCGTACTGGAACCCGCTCTGGCGCGCGCTGTCCGACACGGACACCGTCATGTCGGTGCACATCGGCTCCTCCGGCAGGCTCGCCGTCCCGGCCGCCGACTCGCCGCCGGACGTGATGATCACGCTCCAACCGATGAACATCGTCTCCGCCGCCGCCGACCTGCTCTGGTCGCCGCCGATCAAGCAGTTCCCGAATCTGAAAATCGCCCTCTCGGAAGGTGGAACGGGCTGGATCCCGTACTTCCTGGAGCGCCTCGACCGTACCTACGAGATGCACTCCACCTGGACCCTCCAGGACTTCGGCGGCAAGCTGCCGTCCGAGGTCTTCCGCGAGCACTTCCTGACCTGCTTCATCACGGACAAGCTGGGTGTACGACTGCGCCACGACATCGGTATCGACAACATCTGCTGGGAGGGCGACTACCCGCACAGCGACTCGCTGTGGCCGGACGCCCCCGAGCAACTGCACGACGTGATGACCAGTTGCGACGTCTCCGACGAGGACGCCCGGAAGATCACCTTCGAGAACGCGATGCGCTGGTACTCCTTCGACCCCTTCGCGCACATCCCGCGCGAACAGGCCACCGTGGGCGCACTGCGCAAGGCGGCCGAGGGCCACGACGTCTCCACCCGCTCGCGCAGTCACCAACTCATCGAGCCCGCCGAGAAGTTGGAGGCGTTCCGCTCCAAGGCCCGGGCGGCCGTGGCGGCGGCCCGATGAGCGACCTGGTCCTGACGGAACGGGTCGGTGCCGTCCTGGTGGCGACCCTGAACCGTCCCGAGGTCCGCAACGCCATGAGCCCCGAGTTGATCGACGAACTGTCGGTCGTGCTGCGGGAGGCGGACGCCGACCCGGCGGTCCGGGCGATCGTCCTCACGGGCGCCGGAACGGTCTTCTGCTCCGGCATGGACCTCAAGGCGTTCGCTAAGGGCGGCGGCAGGTTCGACGGCCTGGTCTGGTTCTTCCGCGAGGGCGTCGCCACCCCGGTGATCGCCGCCCTCAACGGCTCGGCACTCGCCGGCGGCTTCGAACTCGCCCTGGCCTGCGACCTGGTGGTAGCCGCCGAGGACGCCCGGCTGGGGATCGCCGAGGTGAAGCGGGGGCTGTTCGCCGCCGGAGGCGGTACGACCCTCGCCGATCGGGTGCCGTTGGCCGTCGCCCTGGAGATGGGGCTGACCGGCGAGCTTGTCACCGCCGCGGACGCCAAACAGTTCGGCCTGGTGAATCGCGCCGTACCGGCCGAGAAGGTGCTGGAGGAGGCGCTGACCCTGGCGGGACGCATCGCCGAGAACGGCCCTCTCGGGGTCGCGATGACCAAGAAGCTGATGCGGGAACGCCGTTGGGCCGAACTGGCAGAGGTCGAGTCGGTGTTCAGGAGCGCCGACGCGGCAGAGGGAGCACGCGCCTTCGCCGAACGCCGTAGCCCCGTGTGGACCGGGAAGTGACCGAACTCCGGTGTCTGTGCCGAGCGCTCCTGAAGGTCGTCACAGACGCCGGAGGGAAGCTCAGGAGCGGACCACTTCCTGCGGCTCGGCGGTCACGTCGTCCATGTCGGTGATCTCGTCGACGAGCCCCCAGCGCAAGGCCTCCCCGGCGCTCAACTCCACCCCGGACAGGGCGAGATACGCCGTGCGCTCCCGCCCGATCCGGACCGGGATGCTCGCCGTACCGCCCGCGCCCGGAATCAGCCCCATCCCGATCTCCGGCAGTCGGATCACCGTGTCCGGCGCGGCGACCACCCGCCCCGCGAAAGCCGCGAGCTCTATCCCGGCACCGACGCACGCACCATGCAGACGGACGGTCACCCGGGGGGCGCAACGGTGCAGCAGCGCGCCGGGACTGCGATGAACCCGCACCAGGTGGGCCTGCGCCGGATCACGCGACGCACCGAACTCGGCGAGGTCGCCGCCGCTGCAGAAGGCGGGACCGTTGCCGTACAGGCCGACACGGTCGATCGACGGGTCGGCCACGGCCACCTCAAGCGCCTCGCACAGTGCGTCCCGCGTCGCCGCGTCGAACGCGTTGCGCACCCAGGGCCGGTCCAGCGTGATGGACAACCGGGCACCGTCACGGTCGAGCCGTACGGGAGTCTCGGCGGGGCGGGGAGTACGCCGGGGCGCGGCGGCCAGCCAGGACCGGAAAGCGGCTCCGCCCTGAAGCGTCGAGTAAGCGAGGGACTCGAGAATCAGCCTGTCGGGGATGGAGAGGCCATTGCCCATCCGCAGCACCTGCACCAGTGCGACGGAAGCGGCGGGCCGGCTCTCGACGATCCGACCCAACTGCCGGGCCGTGGCCCGCGGATCCGCACAGCCCACCCACGGTCCGGGTGGATCGGGAACACCGGTGAGCAGGATGTCGCATCCCTCGACCACGTCTCGGGGTTCTGCTGCCACACCGACCACGACGCGGTCCCGGCGGTCACGGGCTTCTGCTTCCTGCGCTGCGGTGCGGTCGAGGTCGACGATCACGAAGGGCGACTCCACAGTGATCTCCCTCCAAGTGTCGACCGGAGTGTAATTTGAGATCACCTTGGGAGAGAAGGGGGTTCGGCTCATGGAGAATCAGGCTCTCCGTGCCTGGATGGACTCCGTCGAGCCCTTCCTGGCTCCCCTTGCCGACGTCGCCAGCTCGTTCACCGCTCTGACGGATGTGCCGGTCGACCTGCCGACCGCTCTGTTCCTACGCGCCCAACTGGCCGGCCTGGGACGCCCGGGCAGGACATCGGCCAACGGCTCCTGTCACCTCCTCCGAGCCGCCGACGGTTGGGCCGCCGTGAACCTGGCCCGCCCCGACGACCTGGCCGCCGTACCCGCACTCCTGGCACTTCTCGGCTCGCCGGACGAGGCCGGTGGTCTGCGCGCGGCGCTGCCACGGGCCACAGCGGCCGAAGCCGCCGAGTCCGCGCAGTTGCTCGGCATCGCGGCTGCGGCAGCGGGATCGGCCCAGGGAGTACGGCCTGCGGTCCGCGCCGAGCGATGGGGTGAACGGAGCAGCGCCCGCGCGATGGCGGGCCTACGGATCGTCGACTTCTCCGCACTCTGGGCGGGACCGCTGTGCGCTCGGCTGCTCGGGCTGGCGGGCGCGCGGGTGTTGAAGGTGGAGAGTGCGACGCGACCCGACGGAGCGCGTATGGGGACGCCCGCCTTCTACCGGTGGCTGCACGACGGGCACGACAACCGGATCGTGGACTTCACCCCCGGCGCGCTGGACGAGATCGTCGCCGAGGCCGACGTCGTCATCGAGGCGTCACGGCCCCGCGCCTTGCGCCGGCTCGGCCTCCGTGCCGAGGAGTTCCTCGCCGCACGCCCCGGCCGGGTGTGGGTCGGCATCACCGGATACGGGCGCGAGAGTGACCGTATCGCTTTCGGAGATGACGCTGCCGTGGCCGGCGGCCTGACCGGTCTCGACCCGAACGGTGACCCGGTCTTCCTCGGAGACGCGCTCGCGGATCCCGTCACCGGGGTGTTCGCCGCCCACGCCGCGGCCCGTTCCCTGGCCGAGGGCGGCGGAGAACTGCTCTGCGTCTCCATGGCCGCCTGCGCCGCGACGCTCGCGGACTCACGGACCCGGGTCCACCCGCCGTGCTGATCAGAAACGTGGAGGTCGAGGGCCACGCGACGGCGGTCGACGTACGGATCGACGGCGGGCGGATCGCCGAGGTCGGGCCGGGGCTGAAGGGGCCGGGTGACGTGGACGGCCGGGGCGGTGCGCTGCTGCCGGGCCTGCACGATCATCACGTACACCTCACGGCGCTGGCCGCCGATGCCGCTTCCGTGCGGGTCGGGCCGACGGAAGTGCGCGACCGTACGGCGCTTGCGGCGGCCCTGGTGAGTGGGCCACCGGGGGAGTGGGTGCGGGCCGTCGGCTACCACGAGAGTGTCGCGGGGGAGTTGGACCGGTGGGCGCTGGACGCGCTCGCGCCGGATCGGCCGGTGCGGGTGCAGCATCGGACCGGTGCGCTGTGGGTGTGGAACAGTGCCGCGCTGCGGGCGGTCGGGCTGGACGGCGACGGGCGGTTCTGGCGCGAGGACGAGCGGCTGCGCGGGTTCGTGCCGCCAACGCGGTTGGATCTGGAGGGTGTTGGACGGCGGGCGGCGGCGCTCGGCGTCACGGGGTTCACCAACGCCGATCCGCACCCCGCGAGCGGGCTCACCCAGATGCTGTCGGTCCTTCCGCAACGGCTCCTGGTGATGGGTGTCGACGAGCCCGTGAAGCTGATGCTCGACGACCCGACCCTCCCCACCCCCGACCAACTCGCGCGCACCATAAGGGAGATCAGGCCGAGGCCGGTCGCCGTGCACTGTGTGACCCGGGTGCAGTTGCTGGTGACGCTGCTCGCCCTGGACGAGGTGGGACCGGCCGACGGTGACCGGATCGAGCACGGGTCGGTGATCCCGGCCGAGACGATCCCGTGGCTACGGCGCCTCGGGGTGACGGTCGTGACCCAGCCCCACTTTCCGGTCGAGCGGGGCGAGGCGTACGCCACCGACGTGGACGCCGACGACCGCCCGCACCTCTATCGCTGCCGGAGCCTGACCGAGGCGGGCGTTCCGCTCGCCGCCGGCACCGACGCGCCGTACGGCACCCCGGACCCCTGGGCGGTCATGCGGGCGGCCACCGAGCGGGACGAGGGCGACCGACTCGAACCCGCAGCGGCGCTGAGGCTGTTCACCGGCGAACCCCAACACCCGGCCCGGACACGGCGGTTGAGGGTCGGCGCGGTCGCCGACCTGTGCCTGCTCCACGTCCCGCTGCGTGAGGCTCTCCGCGAGTTGTCCGGGCAACTGGTCCGCGCCGCCTACGTGGCAGGCCGCCGGATCACACCGCCCTGACCTACACGCTGTACCCGCCGTCGACTCCCAACGCCTGCCCGGTGATGAACCCGGCCCGGTCCGAGGCGAGGAACGCGACCGCCTCCGCGATGTCGGTCGCGTCGCCGAAGCGGCGCAGCGGGATGTTGCGCCGGGTGACGGCGAGCGCGGCCTCGTCCAGTTCGCCGGAGCTGATCAGACGGCCGGCGATACCGTCGTTGAGCATGCCGGGCGCCACGCAGTTCACGCGGACGCCGTACCGGCCCTCCTCGGCGGCCAGCGCCCGGGCGACCGCCTCGACCGCGCCCTTCGCGCCCGACGACAGCCCGTCCCGTACCGGGAACCGGCGAGTGGCGACGGTGGTCACGGCGACGATGTTGCCCCGGCTCTCGCGCAGCAACGGCAGCGCGGGATGCACCAGATTGAAGAACGCCACGGCGTCGCCCTCGAGTTGGGCACGGTACTCGCTCGGCGTCACCTTGCTCAGGTGCCGCATCGGCACATGCGGGCCCGCCGCGTACACAAGGGTGTGGATGCCACCGTCGACCTCGGACACGGCCTCGGCTGTGGCGGTCTCGTCGGTCAAGTCCAGCCGTATCGACCGGACTTGACGGCCCAGCTTGGTGACCTCGGCGGCGATCGCGTCCGCCGCGTCCTGGTTGGCCCGGTAGGTGAACGCGATGTCGCTGCCGCGCTCGGCGAGGAGTCGGACGACCGCCGCCCCGATCCCGCCCGAGCCGCCCGCCACGAACGCGACACCTGGTCTGCTGGAGAAGTCCGGCACCGTAACCGCCTCACAATCCGAGGGACTTGGCGATGATGACCTTCATGACCTCGCTGGTCCCGGCGTAGATGCGGGTGATGCGTGCATCGGCGTAGAGCCGGGCGATGGGGTATTCCAGCATGTAGCCGTAGCCGCCGAACAGTTGCAGGCAACGGTCGACCGCACGGGCCTGCATTTCGGTGCAGAAGAGCTTGACCTTGGCGGCGTCGGGTCCGCTCAGTTCACCGGCGACGAGTTCGAGCACCGCGCGGTCGAGCATTGCCTGAGCGGCCTCTATCTCGGCTGCCACGGCGGCGAGTTCGAACTTCGTGTTCTGGAAGGACGCGACCGTCTTCCCGAACGCCTTGCGCTCCTTGACGTACGTGATCGTCGTGTCCAGAGCGGCCCGCGCCTGCGCGACCGAACCGACCGCCACCGTCATCCGCTCCTGCGGCAGATTGTGGCCGAGGTAGCCGAACGCGGCGCTCTCCTCGCCGAGCCGGTTGGCGACCGGGACCCGTACGTCGTCGAAGGCCAACTCCACCGTGTCCTGCACCTTGATGCCCAACTTGTGCAGCACACGGCCACGCGTGAAACCGGGCATGCCGTCCTCGACGACCAGGAGAGTGAGCCCGGCGCGGCGGTTGTCCGGGTCGGTCGACGTGCGCGCCACGACGATGACCAAGTCGGCCAGGAGGCCGCCGGTGATGAAGGTCTTCGCACCGTTCAGGACGTACGAGTCCCCGTCGCGCACGGCGGTCGTACGGATCCCGGCGAGATCGGACCCCGTGCCCGGCTCGGTCATCGCGACGGCCGTCAGCAGCTTCCCGGAGGCGAGGCCGGGAAACCAGCGCTCGCGCTGATCCCGGTCGGCGTAGGTGAGGAAGTACGGGAGGACGACGTCGAGTTGGGTGCGCACCGTCCCCAACGTCACCAGGGCGCGGGCCGCTTCCTCCTGGAGGACGACGTTGTAGCGGTAGTCGGCGAGGCCCGCTCCGCCGTACTCCTCGGGTACTGCCATGCCCAACAGGCCGAGCGAGCCGAGCTGTTCGAAGATCGTGCGGGGGAGCCGGCCGGTCTCCTCCCACTCGGTGTAGTGGGGGACCACTTCCTTGGCGATGAAGTCCCGCGCGAGCCGGCGGAACGCCTCGTGGTCGTCGGTGAAGACGTCTCGGCGCACAACATCCCCTGTCAGGAAGCGAGTTCGACGACGGTGGCGTTGGCGGTGCCGCCGCCTTCGCACATGGTCTGCAGGCCGTAGCGGATCCCGTGGTCCCGCATGTGGTGGATCATGCGGGTCATCAGGACGGCGCCCGACGCGCCGAGCGGATGCCCGAGCGCGATGGCGCCGCCGAGCGGGTTGAGCAGGGCCGGGTCCGCGCCGGTCTCGGCCAGCCAGGCGAGCGGGATCGGCGCGAAGGCCTCGTTGACCTCGAAGACGCCCACCTCCGGCAGGCCGATGCCGGCCTTGCGCAGCACCTTCTCGGTCGCCGGGATCGGCCCCGTCAGCATGAGAACCGGATCGGAGCCGGTGACCACGCCCGCCCGGTAGCGCACGATCGGTGTCAGGCCGAGTTCGTGGGCCTTGTCCGGGGTCGTCACGAGCAGGGCTGCCGCTCCGTCGGAGATCTGGGAGGAGTTGCCCGCGTGGATCACCCCGTCCTCCTGGAAGGACGGTCTCAACTTCGCGAGAGTGGCGCTGCTGGTACCGCGCCGTATGCCTTCGTCCAGGGCCGCCGAACCGGTGTCGGTGGTCACCGGCACGATCTGCGCGTCGAACGCCCCGCCGTCCTGCGCGCCCGCCGCCCGCTCGTGCGACAGCGCGGCGAACTCGTCGAGCACACCCCGACCCAGCCCCCACTTCTGGGCGATCTTCTCGGCGGAGACACCTTGGTTGAAGGAGAACCCCTCGTAACGGGCGAGGACTTGGGGGCCGTACGGCGTCCCGCCAGCCCGCGAGGCGCCGAGCGGGACCCGGCTCATCACCTCCACCCCGCCCGCCACCACGACGTCCTGCTGGCCGGACATGACCGCCTGGGCGGCGAAGTCCAGCGCCTGCTGACTCGAACCGCAGGCCCTGTTCACCGTGGTCCCCGGGATACTCTCGGGCCAGCCCGCGGCCAGCACCGCGTAACGGCCGATGTTGCTCGACTGGTCGCCCAACTGCCCGACGCAGCCCCACACCACGTCGTCGACGACCTCGGGATCCAGCCCCGTGCGGTCGACGAGGGCGTTCAGGACGACGGCGGAGAGGTCGGCCGCGTGCACACCGGCCAGAGCGCCGTTCCGTTTGCCGACGGCGGTGCGGACCGCCGCCACCACCACTGCCTCACGCATCACGTGTTCTCCGTTGTTTTCGGCGCCGGTGTTCTCGGCACGGCCCAGTGCCCCGTGTAGTGCGCCGGTCGCCGCTCCGTGAACGCCGCGTACGCCTCCGGGACGTCTGTCGTGGCGAAGTTCATGGCCTGGGCCCGTGCCTCGCCGGCAAGGGACTCACGCAGGGTGCGATCGGCGTTCTCGTTGAGGAGTGCCTTGTTCTGGGCGAGGGCGACGGGCGCTCCCGCCACCAGCCGCGCGGCGAGGTCGTCCACGAAGACGTCGATCTTGTCGACGTCCACGACCCACGTCACCAGGTTCAGGGTGTGGGCCTCCTCGGCGTCGATCGTCTCGGCCAGCAGAACGAGCCGTTTCGCCTGCTGCAACCCCACCAGCTTCGGCAACAGCCATGAGCCGCCGCAGTCCAGGGACAGGGCACGGCGCGCGAAGATCTGCGAGAACGTGGATTCCGGGGAGGCCACGACGAAGTCGCAGCCCAGCGCGAGGTTCCAACCGGCGCCGACCGCCACGCCGTTCACCTTGGCGACGGTGGGGATCGGCAACTCGTGCAGGAGCAGTGTGACCTCGCTCAGGGTCCGCATCCGGTACAGGGGATGCTCGTCGCTGACGCCCTTGCGGATGTCGGCCCCTGAGCAGAACGCGCCGTCGGCACCGGTCAGGACCAGCGCACGCACCGTACGATCGCTGCCCGCCGCGGAGAGCGCCGTTCTCAGGGCGTCCCACAGTTCGGCGTCGATCGCGTTCTTGCGATGGGGCCGGTTCAGGGTGAGCGTCCGAACACCTTCGGCATCGCTCGTCATGAGAACCGGAGAAGGCGAATGGTCACTCATCGCACCGCCCCCTGCGCCCGGAGAACCGCGATCTCCTCGTCCGCCAGGCCGAGTTCGGCCAGTACGGCGTCCGTGTGCTGGCCGAGAGCGGGAATCGCGCCCATCGGCGGGTCGTACCCGGCGATGACCGGGGGCGGCAGCAGCGCCGGGACCGGACCGGACGGCGTGTCGATCTCGCGCCACCGGTCGCGGGCCTGGAGATGGGGGTGGGCGATGACGTCGCTGGTCGTGTTGTAGCGGGAGTTGCCGATCCCGGCCGCGTCCGCGTGATCCTGTACGTAGGCGAGGTCGTGGCGTGCGCACCAGGCGCTGATCTCCGGCTCCAGCAAGGCCCGGTGCTCCACCCGGCCTGCGTTGCTCCGGAAGCGCGGATCGTCCGCGAGGTCGGGCCGGCCGATCAACTCCCTTGCCAGGCGCTGCCATTCGCGGTCGTTCGTCGTGCCGAGGATGACGGTGTGGCCGTCGGCGGTGCGGTGGGCGCCGTACGGTGCGACGGCGGGGGAGCTCAGGCCGAGGGGCTGTTGGTCGATGCCGGAGTGGCGGGTGTAGGTGAGCGGGTAGCCCATCAGCTCCGTCATCGTGTCGAAGAGGCTCACCGCGACGGACGAGGCGTCGGGCCCGACTCCGCGCTCCCTGCCGCACAGCAGCGCGACGACGGACAGGGCGGCGTACAGGCCGCTGCACACGTCGGCCATCGGCGGTCCCGGTTTCGCCGGTGCTCCGGGGTGGCCCGTCACCGAGCAGGCGCCCGACTCGGCCTGTACGAGGAGGTCGTAGGCGCGCTTGTGGGAGAGGGGGCCACCGGGGCCGTAGCCGTCGATCTCGACGGCGACGAGGTCGGGGTGACGGGTCTTCAAGTCGGCGGGGGAGAGGGCGAGTTTGGCCGTGGTGCCCGGTGTGAGGTTGGAGACGAGGACGTCGGCGTGTTCCAGCAGGCGGTGCAGGACGCCCATGCCGCCCGGTGTCTTGAGGTTCAGGGCCACCGACTCCTTGCCCCGGTTGACCCAGACGAAGTGTGCGCCGAGTCCTTTGACGACGTCGTCGTAGTGGCGGGCGAAGTCGCCCCCCTGGGGGTTCTCCACCTTGATCACGCGGGCGCCGAAGTCGCCGAGCGTGCGGGTGCACATGGGAGCGGAGATCGCCTGCTCCAACGCCACCACGGTGATTCCGGCCAGCGGCCCGGTAGTTGTCGTCATCTCGGAGGGCGCCATCTCAGAACGCGTCGTCGTGGATCGTGGCCGTGAACCGTGCGCGGAGTTCGTCCTTCAGCACCTTCTGGCTCGCGTTGCGCGGGAGTCGGTCGACGAAGCGGACGTGCCGGGGGACCTTGAAGTTCGCCATGTGCTCGCGGGACCAGGCGATGACCTCGGCCTCGGTCGGTGTCTGCTCCGGTGGTGCTACGACGAAGGCGCAGCCGACCTCGCCGAGCCGTTCGTCGGGAACCCCGATCACGGCGACCTGCTGGACGCTCTCGCAGCCGAGAAGCAGCTTCTCTATCTCGGCCGGATAGGCGTTGAAGCCGCCGACGATGTACAGCTCCTTCTTACGGTCGACGATGGCGAGGTTGCCGTCGTCGTCGAGCCGCCCGATGTCCCCGGTGTGCAGCCAGCCCTCGGCGTCGATGGTCGCGGCGGTGGCGTCGGGGTCGTCCCAGTAGCCGCGGGTGACGTTGAAGCCGCGGACGAGGATCTCGCCGTCGAGGCCGATCGGGACGTCGAGGCCGTCGGCGGCGACGATCCGGACCTGGACACCGGGAATGGCGCTTCCGGTGGTGTGAGCGACGGTCTCCTCGGAGTCCCCGACGCGCGTCGTGGTCACCAGCGCCGTCGACTCGGTCAGGCCGTAGGCGCTCATCACGATGTCGAACGACAGCTCCGTCTTCATGGCGCGGATCAGCGATTCCGGAATCGTCGTGCCGCCCGTCATGGAGACCCGCAGCGACGACAGGTCGTGCGCGCCACGGTCCGGGTGGTTGACCAGGTCGTGGAAGATCGTCGGCGGCCCGAGGAGGATGCTCACCCCCTCTCGCGCGATGAGGTCCAGTGCCCGGCCGGCGTCGAAGACGGGCATGGGAATGACGGTCACGCCGTGCATGAGCGAGGCCAGCCATCCCGCCTTGTATCCGAAGCAGTGGAAGAAGGGCGGGATCACCAGGAAGGTGTCGGAGGGCCGGAACGTGTACTCCTCGGCCATCCACCCGTACGCGCGCAGGGACTGGCCGTGGGTGAGCATCACGCCCTTCGGGTGGCCGGTCGTGCCGGACGTGAACATCACGTCGGACACGTCCTCCGGCGTGAGCCGGTCGATCGACTCATGGGCGACGGAAGGCGAAACGCCCTCTCCGGCGCGGAGAAAGTCGTTCCAGGCCAGTTCGGCGCTCCCCTGCGGGCCGAGGACGGACACCGTCTTCCGCAGGGCCGGCAGCCCCGGGTCGGCCTTGCGCAGTTCGCCGATGTAGTCGTTGCCGAGGAAGGGGGAAGCGAACACGGCCGCCGCCTCCGACTTCCGCAGGATGTAGGAGATCTCCTGCGCCTTGAAGCGTGTGTTGAGCGGAACCAGGACGCCCCCTGCGCCGTGGATGCCCAGCGCGGCGAAGATCCACTCCGCCGAGTTGGGGGCGCACAGACCGACCCGGTCCCCCGGCTCGATACCGAGCGCGATGGTGGCGCGGACCGAGTCGACCAACTGCTCCGCCAGCTCCCGGAACGTCCAGCGGCGGTCGCCGTCGATGAGCGCCGTGGCGTCCCCGAAGCGATGGGCCGCCAGCCTGATGACGTGGGGGATGCTCAGGAATTCGTCGTCGTAGCGCATCAGTTGGCTCCAGGGCTAACCGTTCGAGGGCAGATGCAGGATCCGCTTGGCGATGATGTTCCGCTGGATCTGGGAGGTGCCGCCGTAGACGGAGGCCGCACGGGAGTAGAGGTAGTCGCCGAACAACTCGCCACCCTCACCGGCGAGTTCGTGAGGGAACACCTCAAGTGCCGTGTCGTAGAGCCGCTGTTCGGTCCTCGTCATCAGCAGTTTGTCCACGGACGACTCCGGGCCCGCGACCTGTCCCGCGAGACGCTCGGCGGTGCGGCGGCGGGCGTGCGCCACCAGGACCTCGTAGTCCACGACACACCGGCCGATCCGGGACAACAGCCCGTCGGGCAGGCTGGATCGCCGCTCGGCGGCGTGCCGCCGCAGCCGTTCGACGAGCAGCCCGTACTTCGAGATGTGCCCGGTGTCGAGGGCGTTGCGCTCGTACGACACCGTCGTCATCGCCAGCGCCCAGCCGACGCCCTCGGCGCCGACGCGTTCGGACTCCTCGACGCGGACGTCGTCCAGGAACAGCTCACAGAACTCGTCGTCGCCGTTGGCAGCGCGCAGCGGTCGTACCGTCACGCCCGGCCGGTCCAGGGGCAGGACGAACGCCGAGATCGACTTGTGGGCCGGTGCCGCGCGGTCGGTGCGGGCCAGCAGCAGACACAGGCCGGAGTACTGGGCGTAGCTCGTCCAGAGCTTCTGCCCGCGCACCGTGTAGTGGTCGTCGTGCCGCTCGGCGAAGGTGCTCATCCCCGCCAGGTCCGAACCGGCACCCGGCTCGCTGAAGCCCTGGCACCACACCTCGTCACCGGCCAACATCCTTGGCAGGAACCGCAGTCGCTGCTCCTCCGAGCCGAACTCCAGCAGCGCGTGGGCGAGATAGCCGATCCGGGGGACGCCCGGGGCCCGGCAGGCACCCAGTTCGTCGCTGATCGCCACCTGGTGCAGTGCGGTCAGGCCCCGGCCGCCGTAGACCTCCGGGACGTCGAGGCCGACCCAGCCGCCCGAGTGCAGCAGCCGGTGCCAGCGGCGCAGGAAGACCGGTACCGGTTCGCCCGACTGCCGCTCCGGGAGCGGGTGTTCGGCCAGCCACGCACGGAACTCCCGCCGCAGCCGGTCGAGATCGGCCGGATCGCCGAAGTCCAGCGGGCTGTCGGTCATCGCGTCACCTCCGGTACGGCCAGCGCGGGCAGCAGGTCGGCCGTCGTGGCGAGCAGCGTCGAGCCCAGGCGCACCTTGCGCAGATACAGGTGCGCGGTGTGCTCCCACGTCTGCGCGATGCCGCCGAAGACCTGCATCCCGGCGTACACCGCTTCCAGCGCCGAGGAGTTGACCTCCGCCTTGGCGACCCGTGCCGCCGCCAGGGCCCGCTCGGGGGGTTCGTTGTCGAGACACCAGGCCGCGTAGCGCGTGACGCTCGTGGACGCCTCCACCAGGACCGTCGCGTCCGCCAGGAGATGCTGCACGGCCTGGAAGGAGCCGATCGGCTGTCCGTACTGGCGGCGGACACGGGCGTATGCGACCGCCTGTTCCACGAACGAGCCCGCCGCGCCGACGAGTTCGGCGGTCACGACGACAAGTGCGTAGCCCTGCCAGCGGAGTCGGTCGGGTGAGGAGAGACGGCCGAGGACCTCGACGGGCGCGTCCGACGGCACCGAACGCACCGAGCGTACGAGGTCCGTGCTCGGTGCCGCCGGGCCCAACTTGACGCGGCCGACCGTCCCTTCGGCGGTGACGCCGAGCGCGCTGTCGGCGCCCTCGCAGTCCCAGGCGACGAGATCTGTCAACGCCTGCCCGGGGAAGCGGAGTTCGCGGGTGAGCGCGATGGTCGGGGTCGTGCCGGTGTCGTGCTCGGCACCCAGGAGTCGGAGCAGTTCGGGAGCCAGCAGGACGGTGCCGAGGAGGGAGGTCGTGAGCGGGCGGCGGCCGTGTTCCTCCGCGAGCAGCGCGCACTCCTGTGCGGTCGCCGCCGGGGGAGAGATACGCCGTAGATCTGCCAAACCAAGTTCGTCCAGGGCCTGTTGGGCGGTGGTACGGGTCGACGGTTTCGCCTCGTCGGCCGAGGTCACGCCGAACCGGGTGGCGAGTGAGCGCACCATGTCGCGGACCAGGACGAACTCCTCGCGGTCCACGCTCAGCGCTCCTCAGCGGGGTTGGCGCGCCGTTCGGCGCGGGACGCGAGTTCGGTGATGATGCGGATGTGGTCCGGGCTGGTCATCGTGGCCCGTTCGGCCATCAGCGCGGCTTCCATCCCGCCGCGTGACACCTGCTCGACGACCGCGGCGAGGGCCAGCTTGGTGGCGCGGAGGGCCTCGGCGGGCTGTGCCGCGAGCCGGTGGGCCAGGGTGAGCGCCTCGCGCATCAGGTCGTCGGCGGCCACCGTGCGGTTGGCGAGGCCGAGTTCGACCGCCTTGGAGGCGGGGATACGGTCCCCGGTGAAGAGGAACTCCTTCACGCGCAGCAGGCTGGTGAGCATCGGCCACAGGGTGACCCCGCCGTCGCCGGCCACCAGGCCGACCGAGATGTGCGGGTCCGCGAAGTAGGCGTCCTCGGCGATCAGCACCAGGTCGCAGGCGAGGGCGAGGCTGCAACCCAGGCCCACCGCCGGGCCGTTGACGGCGGCGATCACGGGCAGCGGGAAGCGGATCATCTCGGTCTGGATGGTGCGGTCCAGACGGATCGACCGCTCCCGGAGCTCCGGGTCGGTGTGGTGCCGTAGGAGATGGTCGAAGTCGCCGCCCGCGCTGAACGCCCGGCCCGCGCCCGTGAGGACGACGGCCCGGGCCAAGGCGTCGTCCGCGAGCTCGCGCCACACCTCCGACAGACGTCGGTGCAGTTCCTCGGACACGCCGTTCAGCCGGTCGGGGCGGTTCAGGGTGACGATGCGGACGTCTCCGTCGGCGGCCACGGTCAGCACGGGACTCACCTTGCTCATACCGCGATGGTATTAAAGGTCAGACCGATACTGTCAATGGTGTTGCACGAAGAAGAGAATCACATTCTCACATGTGGTCGTGTCGGTTCTCGGAATCGGTGAGCTTCACGCCGTCCCGGTGGTCCACCTCGGCGGCGGCGCGGGCGAAGCCGCACACGTGGCGGGTCATGCGGCGGGTCGCCGCCTCGCTGTCGCGGTCCCGGATGGCCTCGGTGATCCGGGCGTGCGCACGGGCGGTGAGCTCGCGGATGTCCGCGTCCATGAACTGCTCGATGTTGGTGGCCGCGTGGATCGACTGCGAGAGAGCGCTCATGAACCCGATGAGAAGCTCGTTCTCGCCGGCCCTCGCCACGGCGTTGTGCCAGCGGATGTTGGCCCGAAGGAAGCCCTGGATGTCCTCGCCCGCCCCGACGAGGTCCGTGTGGGCGTCGTCCAGCTCCGCGAGGTCGGCGTCCGTCCGGCGCCTGGCCGCCAGTGCCGCGCACGCGGGCTCGATCGCCTCCCGGGTCTCGTGCAGGTCCTCCAGCCGGATCCGCTGCCCCCGGATCACCAACCGCACGGTGTTGGCGAGCGATTCGCGGCCCGGCCGGTGCACGAAGGCGCCGCCCCCGCGCCCCGGCCTGATCTCCAGCAGCCGTTCGACCTCCAGGACGCGCAGCGCCTCGCGCACCGTCGCCCGGCTCAGCCCCGTCTGCTCCACCAACTGCCGTTCCGGCGGCAGCGCCATGCCCTCCGTGAACTCCCCGGAGAGGATGCGCTCGCGCACCTCCGCCGCCAGCACGTCCGAGGCCTTCGGGACGGTGAGCGTGTCGAAACGCGGCCGGGGTCCACCGGCCGCGGCGCGCCCCCGGACGGTGCGGGAAGGGTGCTCGGCGCTCTGCACAGGTTCAGGCCTCTCGTCGAAAGCCGCGCTCTTCGGCCTCTTTGGCTGAACCATTCAACACAGCACGCGCGCCGCCTGTCATATCGCCGCGTCGCCGTCACCCGGCTTGTCACCGCGCCGCCCGTCACATCACCATGCCGCCGTCCACCGGCAGCACCTGCCCGGTGATGAAGGAGGCCGCGTCCGAGGCGAGGAACACGAAACTGCCCGCGATCTCCGCCGGCTCGGCCCACCGGCCCAGCGGGATCCGGGCCAGCATCCGGGCCGCGAACTTCTCGTCGGTGCGGATGGTCTCCGTCATGGGCGTGGCGGCCAGCGGGGCGAGCGCGTTGACCAGCACCCGCCGCCGCGCCAGTTCGCGGGCCAGCGACTTCGTCAGCCCGATGATCCCGGCCTTCGCGGCCGAGTAGTTGACCTGCCCGAGCGTGCCGACCAGGCCCGCTGACGAGGTGACGTTGATGATCCGCCCCGTGCCGTCGTCCGGCAGGAGAGGCAGCGCGGCCTGCGAGCAGTGGAAGGTGCCCATCACATGGATGTCGAGGACCCGCCGGAACGCCTCCTCCTCCAGCTTGTCGAACATGGCCGGGGCGATGACCCCGGCGTTGTTGACGAGGATGTGCAGCGTTCCGTCGGTGAGTGCCGCCGCGCGCGCCACGGCCGCGTCGGCGGCGGGCCGGTCCCGTACGTCGAGCGCGGCGCTGTCCGCCGTCAGACCCGCAGCGTTGATCTTCTCGGCGACGGCCGCGGCGGCCGACGCGTCGACGTCGGTCACCAGCACCGCGGCACCCGCGCGCGCCAGGGCCTCGGCGACCGCGGAACCGATACCGCCCCCGGCGCCGGTGACCAGTGCCGACCGGCCCGTGAGGTCGAACAGCCCTGCGCTGTCGGTCATTCAGTAGCTCCTCGGGAGTCCCAGCGTGTGTGATCCCAGGTAGTTCAGGATCATTTCCTGACTGATCGGCGCGATCCGCATGAGGCGGGCCTCACGGAAGTAGCGCGACACGCCGTACTCCTCGGCGTAGCCCATGCCTCCGTGGGTCTGCAGGGCCCGGTCGGCGGCCGTGAACCCGGCGTCGGCGCACAGGTACTTGGCGGTGTTCGCCTCCCGCCCGCAGGGCCTCCCGTTGTCGTACAGCCATGTCGCTTTGCGCAGCACGAGTTCGGCGGCGTCGAGGTGGGCCAGGGAGTCCGCGAGCGGGAACTGGATGCCCTGGTTCATGCCGATCGGGCGGCCGAAGACGACCCGCTCCTTGGCGTACCGCACCGCCTTGTCGAGCGAGGCCCGGCCGATGCCGAGGGCCTCCGCCGCGATCAGCATGCGCTCCGGGTTGAGGCCGTCGAGGAGATAGCGGAAGCCCTGGCCCTCCTCGCCGACGCGGTCCTCGACGGGGATGCGCAGGTCGTCGATGAAGAGTTCGTTCGAGGTGACGGCGTTGCGGCCCATCTTCGGGATCGGGCGGACGTCGATCCGGTCGCGGTCGATGTCCGTCAGGAAGAGGGTCATCCCGTCGGTCTTCTTGGAGACCTCGTCCGCCTTGCTGGTGCGGGTCAGGAGAAGGATCTTCTCCGACTCCATCGCCTTGGAGATCCACACCTTGCGGCCGTTGGCGACGTAGTGGTCGCCGTCCCGTCGCGCGTACGTCGTGATGCTCGCGGTGTCGAGTCCGGCGCCCGGTTCGGTGACGCCGAAACAGACGTGCAGGTCGCCGCTCGCGATGCGGGGGAGCGTGCGGCGCTTCAGCTCCTCGGAGCCGTGCACCACCACCGGATGCATGCCGAAGATGGAGAGGTGGATCGCGCTGGCCGCGTTCATGCCGCCGCCCGACCGTGCCACCTCTTCGAGGAGCAGGCTGGCCTCGGTGATGCCGAGGCCGTGGCCGCCGTACGCCTCCGGGATCGTGATGCCGAGCCAGCCGCCGGCCGCGACGGTGTCGTAGAACTCCGTCGGGAACTCGTGCGCCTGGTCCTTCGCCATCCAGTACTGGTCGTCGAAGTCGCGCAGCAGTCCGGCGACGGACTTGCGGATCGTTTCCTGGTCCTCGGTCAGTTCGAAGTCCATGCACGGGACCCTTCTCCGGTTCCGGATGCGAAACATATCAAAGGTCAGACCGAAGCAGTAGGGGACCGATAAAGGCCTACCGTCGAGTAATATCGCGCGGCAGGCCATCAGAGGAGGAACCGTGCCACGGTCCGAACGCTCGTCGCTGCTGCTCGCCGGTCTGTTGGCGACCGCGGGGGTCGCCCACCTCGCCTCGCCGAGACAGTTCGACGCGACGATCCCGAGCGTCCTGCCGGGGAAGCCCCGCACCTGGACGTACGCGAGCGGTGTCGTCGAGCTGGCGCTGGCCGCGGGGATCGCGGCACCGCGCACCCGGCGCACGGCCGCGCTCGCCGCGGCGGGCTTCTTCGTGGGGGTGTTCCCCGCCAACGTGCAGATGGCGCTGGACTGGCGGGACCGCCCCACCCCACAGAAGGCGGCGGCCCTCGGGCGACTGCCCTTGCAGGTGCCCCTCGTACTGTGGGCCCGTAGTGTCGCGAAGAATGGGGAGGGACAGTCATGAGCGGTCGCCTGGACGTCGGTGACAAGGTCGAGGACTTCACGCTGCCGGACGAGACCGGTGCCGAGCGCAGCCTCACGGAACTGCTCGCCGAGGGACCGGTGGTGCTGTTCTTCTACCCGGCCGCCCTGTCCGCCGGCTGCACCGCCGAGGCCTGCCACTTCCGCGATCTGGCCGCCGAGTTCGCGGCGGTCGGCGCGCGGCCCGTCGGCATCAGCGGTGACACGGTCGACAAGCAGCAGGAGTTCGCCGGGAAGCACACTCTCGGCATGCCGCTCCTCTCGGACACCGACGGGACGATCCGTGAGCGGTTCGGGGTGAAACGCGGATTCTCGCTCGCGCCCACCAAGCGGGCCACCTTCGTCATCGGAGAGGACCGTACGATCCTGGAGGTCGTCTCCAGCGAACTGCGGATGAACACCCACGCCGACCGCGCCCTCGCCGCGCTCCGCGCCCACCGGACCTGACCCAGGGGTCGCAAATGCCCTATCGCGGTTGATGCCACGCGGTAAAGGGACCATCCTGGACGATATGGAGCAGGCCTCCGCCACGGCGGTCATCAATGCCCGAGGCATCGTGACGGGGTGGAGCGAGGGTGCCCGGACACTGACGGGATACCCGGCCGAGGAGGCCGTGGGCCGGTCGGTGGGGGCACTGCTCGCCGAGCCCCCACCGACCACGTCCATGACCGCTCTGACGGGCACACTGGTCCTCCGGCATCGGGACGGAACCCCGCTCCCGCTGACCGTGCGGGCCTGCCCGCTGCTGGGCACGGACGGCGCACCCGACGGATACGTCATCACCGCCGAACCCCCCGCCGCGCCCACGCTGGCGGAGCAGGCCTTCCAGCAGGCGTCGATGTCGCTCTCCGTCTTCGACACCGAGCAGCGCTACCTCCGCCTCAACGACGTCGCCTGCCGGGTGATGGGCGTGCCCGAGGACGTCCTGATCGGCCGGTTCTTCCCGGAGAGCGTCGAGGACGCCGACCACAGCCGGAGCTTCCTGAGGAACCTGCGCCAGGTCGCCGAGACGGGCAGACCGGTCCGCTACAACAGCTGGGCGGGCGCGCCGGCCCTCAATCGCGAGCACGCCTGGAGCATCGAGATGTGGCCCGTCAAGGACGCCGCCGGTGAGCTGACCGGGGTCGCCCTCGCGGCGTTCGACAGCACCGAGCAGTACCTCGCCCGACAACGGCTGGCCCTGCTGAACGAGGCGGCGGCCGGCATCGGCACCACCCTCGACGTGGTCCGCACCGCCGAGGAACTGGTGGAGATCCTCGTGCCGCGCTACGCCGACTTCGCCAGCGTGGACCTGCTGCCATGGGTGCTCGGCGCGAAAGAACCTCCACCGGACCTGGACGACGAGATCGTGCTGCGGCGGGTCGCCCACGGCTCCGTCGAAGAGGGCACCCCGGGCGCCGCCGTGCACTTGGGACAGGCGGACATCCACCCACCCTCCTCGCCACCCGTGCGAGCCCTGCGCGAGGGACGGGCGGTACGCAGCCAGGCCGGCGAACCCGACTTCGTACGGTGGGTCGAGGACCGCAACGCGCGCTCTCCTGAAGGCCGTTCACATCGCGAGGGAGTCCACTCGATGATCGCGGTGCCGTTGCGGGCGCGCGGCACCACACTCGGCGTCGCGGTGGCCGTCCGGATGGCCCACCCGGACGACTATGCCGCCGACGACGCCGTACTGGCCGAGGAGTTGGCCAGTCGAGCCGCCGTCTGCATCGACAACGCGCGCCGCTTCGCCCGCGAGCGCTCCACCGCACTCGCCCTCCAACACAGCCTGCTGCCCAGGGACTTGCCCGGGCAGGCGGCGGTCGAGGTGGCCCACCGCTATCTGCCCTCCGGGTCCCTCGCGGGCATCGGCGGCGACTGGTTCGACGTGATCCCGCTCTCCGGCAGCCGGGTCGCCCTGGTCGTCGGCGACGTCGTCGGACACGGCATCGCGTCCTCGGCGACCATGGGCCGACTCTGTACCGCCGTCCGCACCCTCGCCGACGTGGACCTGCCGCCCGACGAACTCCTCACCCACCTCGACGACTTGGTCACCCACCTCGCGACGGACGACACCGGCGACGAGGTCGCGGAACTCGGCGCCACCTGTCTCTACGCCGTCTACGACCCGGTCTCGCGCCGCCTCACCATGGCCGCCGCCGGACATCCACCACCGGCCGTCGTGCTGCCCGACGGGACCGCGAGCCTCGTCCCGATGGCCGCGGGACCACCGCTCGGCGTCGGCGGACTGCCTTTCGAGGCAGTGGAGTTGGAGCTGCCCGAAGGGGCCGTCGTCGCCCTGTACACGGACGGCCTGATCGAGGACCGCGACCGCGACGTCGACCACGCGACCGCCGAACTGTGCCACGCGCTCACCGCGTCCGCCGAATCGCTGGACGCCCTGTGCGACTCGGTGCTGAAGGCCGTGATGCCGGAGGAGCCCAGCGACGACGTGGCCCTGCTGCTCGCGCGCACCCGCGCCCTGGGCGCCGACCGGGTCGCCACCTGGGACATCGAGCCGGACCCCGCCCACGTGGCCGGCGCCCGGCAGGCCGCCACCGAGCAACTCACCGCCTGGGGACTGGACGAGGAGTCCTTCGTCACCGAACTCGTCGTCAGCGAACTCGTCACCAACGCCATCCGGTACGGCGAGCCCCCCATCCAGCTACGGCTGATCCGCGACCGCGCCCTCATCTGCGAGGTCTCCGACGGCAGTTCCACCTCACCGCATCTGCGCCGCGCCCACGCCTACGACGAGGGCGGACGCGGACTCCTCCTCGTCGCGCAGCTCACCCAGCGCTGGGGCAGCCGGCAGACCGGCAGCGGCAAGACCATCTGGGCCGAACAGCCGCTGCCGCCGGGCTGACCCGAGGACCTACTCGAAGGGGCAGCCGGGGTTCGGCGCGTCCTCCGAGAACGGCGATCCGTGCGGCAGGACGTACAGCACGTCCAGGACGAGGGGGACGTTCCCCAGATTGCGGCCGATGTGCACGTTGCCCGAACCGGCCGGTTCCTGGATGGGGCTGCCCGCCCGGTACACGCCGTCGGAGGCGCAACCGGAGTCGAAGTGGCTGAGCGTGCCCTGCTTGACGTAGCCGTACAGCGGGCCGTCGTGGTAGTGCCAGCCGGTCGCCTGGCCGGGCGGAATGGTGATCTCGCGCAGGGTGTAGTCGGTGTCGCCGATGGTGGTCTGGCTGATCAGTCGGGCGGTGACTCCGGGCCCTGCCGGTGTCGCCTGGGCGGCGGTGCCGACCAGGAGAGCGGCGGCGGCCACCGACCCGGTCACGGCGGTGCGGAACGCGGTGCGCATACGAGAGCCTTCCGGTGAGATCTTGAACGTCCGCCGTGAACATAGAGGCAGGGAAGGCGAGTTGGGGGCGGAAACACGCAACTTCCACTCCCGGGCCGCTCAGAATTCCTCGTGCGTCTCCGGGTCTCCGCCGAGGCGCTGCGGCGTGTGGTCGGAGAGGGCCGCCAGTTGGGCGGGGCCGAGCTCGAAGCCGAAGATGTCGAGGTTCGCGCGCTGCCGGTCCGGGTCCGCCGACTTGGGGATCGGGATGGCGCCCAGCTGTGTGTGCCAGCGGAGCACCACCTGGCCGGGCGTCACACCGAAGGCTTCCGCGACCGTCACGACAGTGGGGTCGTTCAGCAGCTCGGAACCGCGCCCGAGAGGGCTCCAACTCTCGGTGAGAACGCCCTTCTCGGCATCGAAGGCGCGCAGTTCGTCCTGCGGGAACAGTGGGTGCAGTTCGATCTGGTTCACGGACGGCAGGACGCCGGTCTCCTTCTCCAGCCGTTCGATGTGTTCCGGAGTGAAGTTGGAGACGCCGATCGACCGGATGAGACCCTCCTCGCGGAGTTTGATCATCGCCTTCCAGGAATCGACGAACTTGCCGACCCGGGGCAGCGGCCAGTGGATCAGATACAGGTCCACGTACTCCACGCCGAGCCGCACTCGGGACTCCTCGAAGGAGGCAAGGGTCTCCTCGTAACCGTGGTGGCGGCCCGGCAGCTTCGTCGTCACGAGGATCTCCGCGCGCGGTACGCCGCTGCGGGCGATGCCACGGCCGACGCCGGTCTCGTTGCGGTAGTTCGTCGCCGTGTCCACCAGGCGATAGCCCATGCGCAACGCGCCGTCGACGGCCTCCTCGGCCGTCGCGTCGTCCATCGGCCAGGTGCCCAGGCCGATGGCGGGGATCTTCGTTCCGTCGTTGAGCGTGTGCGTCGGGATGCTGATCACGGTCGGACCTTCCCTTGACTGTGCGGTACACCCAGTATGGGCGGCCGGAGCCACGGCCCGCGAGGCAGGGCCGTCCGGCCGTGCGGAAAAGGCTTTGTGGCGGCCGAGTTCGGGGCGTGGACTCGTCGGACGGAGGGGAGGAACCCTGATGCCAGCGAGCGACACCCCCGCACCCGTACTCGTCGACGCCAGGCCTGCTTCCCGGGCCGCCTCGCGCTGCTGCCCCGGGCGATCCGGCTCCCGGAGCGGGACCCGGATCCGCGGGTGCGGGCCATGGCCGGAGAACTCGTCGGCCCGTGGGTGCGCAGGCGCCCGGACGCCCTCGCGGCGCTCACCCGTGCCCACGACGAGGACCCGTCGCCGCCGGTCCGGAAGAAGGCCGGGTGGTACGCGCCCGGTGGCCCCGCCCACCGCCGGACCGTCCCCAGGCCGGCGCGTGCCGTACGGCGCTGAACCGAGTACGGCCCGGATGCCCTGTCGCCCCGCGCGGTGATCGCTGTCACGATCTTCCTTGGAACCGGTACGACCTGGGTACGACCCGGAAGGGACGACCGACCGAGCAGGTACGACGACGGAGCGCGCATGACGACGGACAGCGGTACGACGGACGGGGCGGTGCGGGTGGACGGCATGGAGGTCAGGCCCGCCGCCGGGCACATCGGGGCCGAGATCACCGGTGTCGACCTGGCCGGCGACCTCGACGACGCCGTGGTCGCCGCGATCCGCGCGGCGGTGCTGCGCTGGAAGGTCGTGTTCTTCCGGGACCAACGGCTCGACCACACCGGGCATGTGGCGTTCGCGCGACGGTTCGGGGAACCCGTCGTGCTCGGGCGGCGCGGCAGCGCCTCACCGGCGGGCTTCCCGGAGGTCGAAACCACCGCCGACCGGCTGGAGTTGGGCGGAAGGTTCGGCATGGAGCACGAGGAGTGGCTGGAGCGGCGCCGGCACACACTCCTGCGCGGCTGGCACTGCGACCACGGCGCCCGCGTCGACCCGCCCGCCGCGACGATCCTGCGCGCCGAGACCGTCCCGCCGTACGGCGGCGACACCACCTGGTCCAATCTGGCCGCCGCGTACGCCGGACTCTCGCAGCCGGTAAGGGAGTTCGTGGACGGACTGCGGGCCGAGCACCGGCTCGGCGTCGGCTACCAGCCGCGCCCCGGCGACGACGCGTACGTCCGCCACCTCCTGGACCACCAGGTCGCCTCGCTGCACCCGCTGGTCCGGGTGCACCCCGAGACGGGGGAGCGGGTGCTGTTCGTCAACGGCTACTACCTGGAGCAGATCACCGACATCTCCCGCGCGGAGAGCGCCGCGATCCTGGACATGCTGCTCGCGCAGGCGACCCGGCCCGAGTACACGGTCCGGTTCCGCTGGGAGCCGGGCAGTGTGGCCTTCTGGGACAACCGGGCCACCATCCACCTCGCCCCCAGCGACAACGCGCACCTCGGCTTCCCGAGGACCATGCACCGCGTGATGCTCACCGGAGACATACCGGTCGGCGTCGACGGCAAGCCCTCGGAGCCGATCGTCGGTACCGAGCCCGGCCGCTGGTGACACCGGGGTCAGGCGGCGGGCTTCCAGCCGAGCGCCGGTCCCAGCTTCGTCGCCATGTCCGTGAGGATCTGCACGTAGTCCTCGTGCCCGAAGGTGAACGGCAGCGCGAACGCCACCTCGTCGATCTCCCTGAACGCGGCGTGCGCGCCCAGGAGTTCGGCGATCTCCTCCGAGGTGCCGACGATGTCCGGCGCGAACATCAACCGGGCCGGGCCCTGCGGTGACGTCGTACGGGGAGTGCGCCTGCGGGCGAACTCCTCGTACTTCGCCCGCTGTTCGGGCGACGCGGAGTCGGTCGGGATGACCACCAGCCCCTGCGAGACCCGGGCGGCGTCACCGTCGGGGTGATGGGCCCGGAACGTGCGGATGTGGGAGAGCTGGATCTCCGCGAAGTCCCTTGACTCGTCCGGCCCTTCGGCCTTGACGACACTGCTCGTCAGGAAGTTCATCCCGTGCTCGCCCGCCCACTTCGCCGAGCCCGCGCTGCCGCCGCCGTACCAGAGGCGACGGCCCAGACCGGGGGAGTGCGGCTGCACCCGGTCGGAGCTGTATTCGATTTGCGGCTGCCGCCGCGTGGCCTCGAAGCCCTCGACGCCGCTGAAGTCGGTGGCCGGCTTGCCGCGCACGAAGTCCAGCAGCCGCCGCACCCGCTCATAGCTGAAGTCCTCGGCCTCGGCCGTGTCGGGGTACAGCGCGTCCTTGAGCTGGTCGTAGTGCATCGGCGGGCCGACGCTCACGCCCGGGTTGATCCGGCCCCCGGACAGGATGTCGACGGTCGCCAGGTCCTCCGCCAGCCGCAGCGGGTTCTCCCAGCCGAGCGGGATCACCGCCGTGCCGAGTTCGATCCGGCTGGTGCGCTGCGAGGCCGCCGCCATGACGGCGACGGGGGAGGAGATGCCGTACTGGAGATGGCGGTGGCGCAGCCACGCGCTGTCGAAGCCGAGGCGCTCGCCCAGTTCGATGATCTCCAGCGTCGACTCGTGGCCCCGGCGCGGATCGGCCTCGTCGAACAGGCCGATCGTCAGGAAGCCCAGCTTCCGCAACGGGCGTGAGGTGGGCGGCACGGGCTCCTCCGGCGGTCGTACGTCAGTTCTGTTCTGTCCCGATTGTGACAGGTGAACATTGCGGGCGTGTGATCAGCGCAGCGGGATGGTGATCTCGTCCTCGACCGGCGGGTCGATCTCCTGCGGATGGTTGCCGGTGGCCGCGAAACAGCGCAGCCGGACCGCCTCCGGGGTGACGTCCAGCCGCAGGAAGCATTTGAAGAACGGCGGGCTGTACGTCACCGAGCTGGGCGAGAAGAGTTGCGTGTAGATCTTGCGTACCGGGAGCCGGAAGCGCGAGGTGCGGTCAGGACGGCCGCCCGCGCCCAGCAGACTCGCGACCAGCCGGATCCGGCGGGTGACGCGCACCGGCGGGCCCGGGGTGCGGGTCGGCGGGATGCCGAGGCGCTCGCAGATCACGGCCGACGCCTCGGCCTCGGTGAGGGTGAAGAAGCGGCGCAGGTGCAGACGGCGTCCGTAGAGCCGGCTGTAGAAGGCCAGGGAGTCGCCGCGCAGCGGATAGCAGCGGAAGTCCCGCTCGGTGACGTTGCCGATGTCGACGCGCGGGACGGTGTGGGTGGCGTGCATGAACGCGCCGCCACCGCCCGAGACCACGTACTGGAGCGTGCGCCCGTCGTCCAACCGCACCGGATAGCGCTGGTAGTTGTGGATGTCGCCGCCGATCGCCGCCACGAAGTGGTGGTCCGGATCGCGCACGATGTCGTCGACCGTACCGCCGCCCTCGATGGCACAGGGGTCGTACTTGCCGTCCACGTACAGGGGGGAACCCGTGACGAGGATCTTCGGCGTCGGCCCTTTCGCCGCCTCCCGCAGCCAGGCGCCCTGTTCGGCGTCGATCGTGCCCAACAACCCTGTGTCGATGCCGATGATGCGCACCGCTCCCGCGTCGATCGCCCAGTACGGGCCCGGCTGAACGGCCTGTTGGTCCGGTGAGGAGCGCAACTCCCGTGCCTTGTCGAGGTGTTCGCCGTCGGTCGGACTGGGGTGGTGCCACAGCAGCGCACGCCACCAGGCACGCGAGAGCGGTCGCGGCGCCTTCGGTGCCGGCAGGGCGGGCGCGTCGTCGCAGAAGACGCGCATGAAACCGCCGAGGCCCTCGTACCAGTCGTGGTTGCCGGGTATCGCGTAGATGGGCGCCGGATAGGCCTGGTACGGGCGGAAGAACTTCGTCTCGTAGTCGTCCGCCGTGCCCACGGGATAGATGACGTCGCTCGCGACGACGGCGAAGTCCGTCCCCTGACTCACCTTCAGGAACCCCGGCACGACGGCGTATTGGGGATCGTCGCCCTCGCCGGTGTCGCCGATGACCATGAAGGAGAAGGTGTCCGGACCGCCCCGACGGATCACCTTGTCGGCGGGTGCCCCGGCCGCCGAGCGCTGCGCGACCCAACGGCCGCGGGTGGAGCCGGTCGGGTCCCCGAACCAGGACGCCAACACCCCGTTGCGCGCCGCCCACAGGGTCTTCGGGTCGAGCCAGGAGACCTTCTCGACGTGGGTCGGCATGAGCTGCTGGTACGCGCCGCGCTCCGCGGCGCCCCAACCGGCGCCTTCGGGGGTATCGCGTGAAGATTCAGACACCGGTGCACCGTAACAACGAGCCCTGGCGGGGCCGGAGGCAGGGGCCTGGCAACATCAACTCGACGATGCTCGACCGAAAGGCCCCCGCATGCCCGGCGCAGCCGACTTCCTCGACCTGATCCCCGACCCCGAACTCCGTTCGGACCGGCTGCTGTTGGGCATCCGCCACTTCGACGAACCCTTCCTCCTCACCGTCTCGCTCTCCCAGGGGCTCGGCTCCAGCGAGCTGTGGCTGGACCGGGGCAGGGCGGGCAAGGCGCGGCTCGCGGAGTTCCGTCGGATCGGCGACCGGGTCCTGTTCGCCGTCCGCAACAAGCACTTCCTCGCGTCCGGTGACGCGGCCGCCGTACGGGCCGGGGACGAGTCGTTCGCGCTGTCCGTCGTGTGGAGCGGGCCCGTGCTGCGGGAGGAGAACGGGGCGGTGGTCGTGGACGCCACCGGCCTGGTCGTCGCCGACCACGACCGGGTCGCCGAGCATCTGCACGCACACGAGCAGGGCGACTACACGATCGACGAGTCCGCGAGCCTCCCGCTCGTCGCCGACAGCCGCACCGGACCGCGTGCCGTCCGGCTGCCCGCGCTGCTCACCTTTCGCGGCCCCGGCCGCGGACAGGCGGTGCGGGCCGTCGCCGCCGACCCGCGCGCCCTCACCGTCGTCCAGCAGTTGAACCTGCTGCGGCTGCCCGGGTCCCCGCTGCCGGTACGGCGCTACCACCCCGCCTCGGGCGGCTACGGCATCGGTCACGCCGACCACGGCCTCGTCGGCCGGGCCAGTACCCAGGTCAAGCTCCAGCCCCGCTTCCGCGCGGAACCGGGCGGCGCCCCGATCGTCTTCCGGATCGACCCGGCCGTCCCCGAACCCTTCCGCTCGGCGGTCGTCGAGGGCGGCAACTGGTGGCAGCAGGCCTTCGCCCGGATCGGACTCCCCGGCGCCTACCGGGTCGAGCCCGGCGATGACGGCTTCGACCCCTACGACCCCGACGTCAACGGCGTGGTCTGGGTGCACCGTGCGGGCCGCGGCTGGTCCCTCGGCCAGGGACTGACCGACCCGCGCACCGGCGAGATCCTGCACGCCCGGGTCCGCCTCGGCTCCCAGCGCGTCGAACAGGTCCGCGCCCTCGGCGAGGCCCTCCTCGCCCCCTACGGCCGCCCGGACGAGGCCGAACGCCTCGCCGCCGTCGAGGAGTTGGTGCTCGCCCGGCTGCGCCGGCTCGCCGCCCACGAGATCGGCCACGCGCTCGGCTTCATGCACAACTTCGCCAGTACGGGACACCCCGAGCCGTCCGTCATGGACTACCCGTACGCCCGCGTCCGTGTCACGGAAGAGGGCGACCTCGACCTGTCCGCCGCGTACGGCACGGGACTCGGACCGTGGGACCACTTCCTGGTCGCGCACGCCTACGGCCGGTTCGACGCCGGTGCCGAGGAGACCGCGCTCGCCCAACTGCGCCGCGAGGCGGCCGAGTCGGGCCTGACCTACCTCTCCGACGACGACGCCCAGGGTCCGGACGCCGCGCACGCCGACGCCGTGACCTGGGTGAGCGGACCGGACGCCCTCCAGGCGCTGGAGACCATGCTGCGGGTCCGCCGTATCGCCCTGGACGGATTCTCCCGCGGGGTGCTGCCCCCCGACCGGCAGACCGGCGAACTGGAGGAACGGGCCGTCCTGTTGCAGCTCCTGCACCGGCACGAGGTGACCGCCGTGGCCCGGCTGGTCGGCGGGGTGCGCTACGCGTACGGCCTCGCGGGCGAGGACGGCCGGGGCGCCCGGCCCGTCGAGCCGGCCACCCAGCACACGGCGCTCGGCCGACTCGCCGAACTGCTGCGGGCCGAGCGACTCGCCCTGCCCGGCGCGGTGTTGGACACCCTCACGCCGCCCGCGATCCGCTACGGCCGGACGGATCAGTACCTCGACACGGGCGCCGGGCGGATCTTCGACCCCTTCGAGGCCGTACGGGTCGCGACCGCACTCGTCACGGAGGAGCTGCTGGACCCGGCCCGCCTCAACCGGGTGGCCTGGCAGCATGCCGCCGATCCCGCGTCGCCCGGTGTCACCGACCTCGTCGACGCGCTCCTCGCCGCCACCTGGCGCCGCACCGACCCGGTAGCCGCTGAACTGCCCGGCGGGGTGGCCGTGCAGCACACGGCGGACTGGACCCTCCTGAACCATCTGCTGACCCTGCTCGACGACCCGGCTCTGCACGCACCGGTACGCATGGCACTGCGCGCCGCCGTGCGGCGGCTCGGGACGGAGCTGCGCTGCGAGGGCGACGAACAGGCGCGCGAGGCGGGGGAGTTGATCCGGGCGTTCCTCGCCGACGCCGGGTCGGTACGCGTCGATCCGCTGCCCAGGGTGCCGCCGGGCGCGCCCAACTGAGCAGTTCGTAAGCCGTGTCGGCGACCCTTGTGGTTCAACTCCCGGTAGTCAGCGCAGTGGTGGTCACCACTCGCCGGGGCGCTTCGGGGTCCCGTACGGGTTCGGGCGGCCGTGTGCGGGGTCGGCCGGGGTGTTGTAGGCGTTGCGGGGACCCGCCGGCGGTGGGGCGGCGGGGCTGCCGTACGGGGCCTGACGGCCCGGTGCCGGGGTGGCTCCGCGGGTGTTCCGGCGTCGGCGGCCGCCCGGTGGGGCGGCCGGGCTCTCGTGCCGGTCCGAACGGCCGGCCGCCGGGCGGTCCGGTGTGTCGAAGAGCGAGTCGGGGCGCCGGGTGCGCTGCTTGCCGTTCGGGTTCGGTCCGACCGGGTGGCGGGCGAACGAACGGTCCCATTCGCCCTCGCCCATCACCAACAGCGGGTCGAACATCACGACGACCCCGGCCAGCAGCAGGAAGATGGCAGGCCCCAACAGCATCGGCAGCAGAATCGAGTTGGCCGAGTCGCCGGTCCATGCCCCGCCGCTGCTGTGCAGATGGACGCTCACGGCGGCCATGCCCGTGTAGTGCATCCCGGACACGGCCACGCCCATCACCAGGCTGGCGCCCAGGCTGGCCAGGAAACCCCGGATGGAGACGGCCGCCCACAGGGCCGCCGTGGCGGCGGCGATCGCGATCACCACGGAGAGCACGACCGTGCTGGTCCGGTACTCGATGTCACCGTTCAGCTTCAGGGCCGCCATGCCCATGTAGTGCATGGCGGCGACCCCGAGGCCGGTGATGACGCCGGCCGCGGAGAGGGTGCCGGCGGTCGCGCCGCGGTAACCCACCGCGAACACACCGACGCCCACCACGACGATCGCCACGGCCAGACTCAGCACCGTGAGGCCGGCGTCGTAGCCGATCCGGGTCTCCTCGACCTGGAAGCCGATCATCGCGACGAAGTGCATCGTCCAGATGCCGCTGCCGATCGACGTCGCGCCGAGCGCGAGCCAACCCGCCTTCCACGACTGCCGGTTGTGCAGGGACCGCACCACACAGCGCAGTCCCAGGGCCCCGCCCAGACAGGCCATCAGATAGGCCGCCACCGGGGTCACCGCACCGTAGCGGAACCCGTCGATCGTGCCTTGCATGGGCCAACTCCCCCCAGAGTGGTGGCTTTCTGTGGGGGGAGTATGTATTGATCAGGGCCCGGCCGCGCAACCCTTTCACATCAGCAGTCGATTAACTCTCCGCTTTCCGGGGAGCACTTCGGTCCCATCGAGGGCGATACGGGACAGAAGGCGTCAGGGCTGTTGCGGCTTCTCGCGGTCGATGAAGTCATTGGCCTTGTCCTGCGCCATGTCGACTTGCTTGGCGTGCTTGCCGCCGGTGCGTTCGTCGATCATGTCTCCCGCCCGGTCCACACCTTGCTTGGCCTGGTCGGAGTGCTGGCCCAGCATTCCCTTGACCTTGTCCATGAACGACATGGGTGTCCTCCTTCGGACGTGCGTTTTCGCCCTCTCAGCATCCTCCGGCTTCCCGCGTGCCGCATTTCGGTGGTTATGGGCCCTCGGGTCAGGTGCGCACCAGTGGCTGGATCTCGTCGGTGCCGCAGGCCTCCCGGGTGCGGGACACGGCGAGCAGAAGCGCCTGGAGAACCGCTCAGGACAGGCCCACCCACAGGGCGAACCGATAGTCCACCCGGTCGGCCAGGAGTCCGCCCAGCGGTGCCCCGATCGCGACCGTTCCCCAGTTGAACGAGCGGATCGTGGCGTTCATCCGGCCCCGGAGCCGGTCGGGCGTGACCGCCTGGCGGTAGCCCATCTCCACGGGGCTCTCCAGCGAGATGGCCCCGGAGACCACGAAGAAGGCCGGTGACACCGAGACCAGGGCCCACGGTCCACGCCGGGCGAGGACCAGCGGCAGCCGGCCGACGGCGGCGACGACACGGCCGACGATCAGGACGGCGGCGACGTCGAACCGCCGCGCCGCGCGCCCGGAGAACGCGCCGCCGAGCACACCGCCGACGCCCGCGCAGGCGTACGCCACACCCAGCCCGAAGCCCCCGATCCGCAGCTCACGCAGTGCGAAGACCACGAAGACCGTGCTGACGACGGTGTCGAAGAGGAGCATCAGGTGCGAGGTCGGCGCGATGGACGCCAGGGTCCGATGGCGGTAGACCCAGGCCACGCCCTCACGCAGTTCGCTGAGCAGACTCCGCCGCGCGCCCCGGTCGACCCGGGTGTAGCCCGCGTTGAGGAGTTCCTTGGAGGCGAGCTACGGCACGTAGGAGCGGTTGGCCGCCTCTAAGAACAGGCAGAGCGTCCCGAAGGTGACGCGAACGCACACACCGTGGCGATGCCGAGCCGGTCCAGTGCGTACAGCAGCGGTACCGCGCCGAGGAGTAGGGCCTTGCCGAGCAGCACCTCGGCCACCAGCCCGAAGAGCAGACACGGCGCCCAGCGGGCCGCGTTGACCAGACCCACCTCCGTGGCGGACGCGTTCAACGTGACGCCGGAGCGAATCTGCAGCGCCGGCAGGGGCAGTTGGGCCACCGGTCACGGCAGTACCGACGACGCCACCGCCCGCCCCGCCAGCAGCGCGGCGACCGGATCGGCCGCCTCGTCCAGCTCGATGAGCACCGTGTCGGCGCCCGGCGTGCGGGACATCACCTCGGCCCAGCCCTTCCAGTCGACGATGCCCGAGCCCAACTCGGCCATGTAGGGCTGCTGTTGGGCGAAGACCGTCTCGTCGATCGTGAGCTCCACGTCGATGGGCCCGACCGCGTCCTTCCAGTGCGCCAGGGCGACGCGCCGCGCGTGACGGTCGGCCACGGCCACCGGATCGCCTCCACCGAGGGCGATATGGCAGGAGTCGGGGCACAGCCAGACGTAGCGCGGGTCGGTGAAGGACATGAACAGGTCGATGTCGCGCTCGTACCAGAGGGTGCTGTTGGACTCCGTGTGGAAGGCGAGCCGCACGCCCTGCCGGGAGACGGCCTCGCCCACCGCGTGCGCGATGTCCGCCATGCGGATCATGTACGGGGCGTCGACGAACAGGGGCGGCCGGGTCCCGAACGTCGTGCGCATCGGCAGGCCCGCGACGAGGAGTTCGGCCCCCAGGTCGACGAGGAAGGCCGCACGGCGTTCGGCGTCCGCGACGATCGCGGGCAGGTTTCCGGAATCCCGCCAGTCGGGGCTGTCCTCCCCGGCGACGAACGCGCTCACGACGGACAGCCCGCGGGTCACCAGCTCGCGGCGGAAACCCTGCGCACTGCCGAAGGCCCGGAGCGCCGACGCGATGTCGCCCGGCGCGAAGGTGAGTTCGAGGCCCGTGACGCCCGCCTCGTCGAGCGCGTCCATCACCCGGGCCCAGAAGCGCTCGGGGTGAGCGAGTGCCCACGCGCGCACGGCGTCCGCGGAGGGGAGGTCCCAGAAGTCCGGGTGATAGAAGGTGACGATGTCGGTCGCGAAGCGCGGGCTCATGCGGTACCTCCACGGGCGTTGTAGACGACGATGCCGTCCGTCTCGTCCACCGCCTTGCGGTAGTTGCGGAACACGGTCAGCGCCTCGTCCCGGAGCACGTCTCCCACGACCTCGATGCCGCGCGCCTCGAACTGCCCGGCCCAGTCCGCGCCGAGCGGGCCCTCGTCGAACGTGGTGATCTCCTCCAGCTCCGGGCCCTCGCCCGCGACCACCAGCGTGCGCACCCCGGACCACAGGGTCGCGCCGTAACACTGCACGCAGGGGCGCCAGTTGACGACGAGTTCATGGGACGGGAGGCCGTCGGCACCCAAGTCCCAGCCGCCTACGGCCCGTTGGGCCAGCCCGAGGGCCATCACCTCGGCGTGCGCGCTGGAGACTCCCGAGGCGAGGACGACGTTGACTCCCACCGAGACGATACGGCCGGTGTCGCGCTCGGCGACGAGGGCCGCGAACGGACCGCCGTTGCCCTCCCGCCAGTTGCGGTCCGCGAGCCGGTGTACGAGGCGCATCCGGTCCGCGCGGCCGGGGACGACGGCGGGCACGTCGGTCACCTCGTCGTCGATCCACGCCGGCAGCGCCACGCGGTACTCCTTCACGATGTCGATCACGTTCGGGTTTCCTCTCAGTGCGCGGCGAGCGGCGCGGTTCGGGTGGTGACCGCCCGGGCGGCCCGTACGGCCGTCACCGCGCCGGTCAGGGTCACGTTGGCGGCCATCGCCGTGGGGATCACTCCGGTGCCGGCGACGTACAGGTTGTCGAAGCCCCACACCCGGCCGTCCGGGTCGCACACGCCGGTCCCGTCGTCGGCGGTGCCCGAGCGGACGGTGCCGGTCAGATGCAGGGACGAGCCGGGCGGGAGCAGGGCGAGTTCGGTCGCGGGGTCGAAGGGACCGAACTCCTCGGCCAGCGAACGGACTTCGGCCAGTCCCCGGTCGATCAGCGCGCGGTCGGTGTCGGAGTAGCCGAACTCGACGCCGATGCGCGGCAGTCCGGCGAGGTCGGTCTCCGACTCCGAGAAGACGAGCCGGTGTTCGGGCCGTGTCTCGACGGGGACGAGCAGCGACAGACCCACGGCGTGGGCGAGGGGGCGACCACTCTCGTCGACATACGTCCGGTTCATGATCTGGTGGTGGAACGGCTGCGCGGGCCCGTTCTGCGGCACCCACAGCGAGTCCGTGCTGAACTCGCCGGGACGGGGCAGCGGCAGATCGTCCAGGGTGATGCCGAACCGGTCGAGATCCAGCAGGA
Organism: Streptomyces sp. NPDC101776; assembly: GCF_044766845.1. Classification (NCBI taxonomy): domain Bacteria; kingdom Bacillati; phylum Actinomycetota; class Actinomycetes; order Kitasatosporales; family Streptomycetaceae; genus Streptomyces; species Streptomyces sp. NPDC101776. The sequence goes on from NZ_JBIWMV010000007.1 coordinate 290,827, forward strand.
CTTGGGCCGTGACGAACGCGTGCTCGTTGAGGTACCGGCCCAGGGCCGCCGGGCGGATGCCCGAGGCGAAGAGCAGTTGCGGGGTGCGCAGCGCGTCGGCGCACACGATCACGGTGTCCGCATGGAGTACGGACTCGGTGCCGTCGGTGACCCGCCGCAGCCGTGCGCCGCCGACCCGGCCGCCCGAGACGAGCAATCGGGTGGCAAGCGTGCCCGTGAGCAGGGTGAACGCCGGGTCGCCGCCCGCCGCGATCGCCGGGAAGATCGTCCCGGGTGCCGTGCGGGGCATGGGGCCCGAGTCCGTCGCCGTGACGGCCATGGGCATCGGCTGCGGGCGTCGGTCCTCGGGCGCGGTGTCGTCGTAGCGGCGGCGCAGGACGTCGAGGACGGCCCGGCCGACCTCCGTCGGGCCGATGGGGGAAGGGGAGACGGCGAGCAGACGGCGAGCGGTGTCCAGGTCGGCCGCCCAGCCGACCGGGTCGCCGAAGTCGAAGACCTCGGAACCGGCGGGCCACGGGGTCGCGGCGGTCCAGTGGACGCCCATGCCGCCCGCGTTCCACGCCAGCGCCGTCGCGGGCATCGCCTCGCTGTCCTCGCCGAAGGCCAGCGCGTGGACCATGCCGGGCGGCAGACCGGTGAGGCCGTCCGCGACCTCGCGCACCACCTCGGCGCCGGTGTACATGCCCTGGATACCGGACTCGACCCGCTCGTTGTACCGCGACCACAGGCCCGGGTCGGCGACGTCGTGCAGATGCAGGCCCGGTGCCCCGCCGATCGCGCTGCCGCCGTCGACCATCGTGATGCCCAGCCCCGGATCGCTCTCCCGCAGCAGCCGGGCCACGACGGAACCCATGATGCCGCTGCCCACGATGAGGACGTCGGTGTGCGGGGTGTCGGTCACAAGCAGACTCCAAAGTCGGGTGGTGTGGGGGGAGTTAGACACCGGGGGCGAGCGGGCCGAACAACTCGGTGTCCATGCGGTCGAGCGCCAGTTTCACGGCGCCGATGAGCGCGGCGTCGCGGCCCAGTCCGGTGGCGCGCAGTTCGATCGCGGGGGTGCGGGCGACGCGCATCGCCTCGCGCACCCGGGGGAGCAGCACATCGGCCGCGTCCTCCAGACCGCCGCCGAGCACGATGAGCGAGGGCGCGACCGTCCACGACAGGGTGGTGAGGATAGAGGTGATGTTCTCGACGAACTCGTCCACCTCGGCGAGCGCACCCGCGTCACCGGCGCGGGCCGCGTCGAAGCGTTCCATCGCCACCTTGCGTTGGTCCGGTTCCGGTGAACTCAGCAGGGCCACCGGGCGGTCGGCGATCGTGCCGGTCGGGATCGACTGTGCCTCGACGATCTCGCCCGCGGCACCGTCCAGACCCCGGTGCACGGCGCCCCGGATCAGGATGCCGAGGCCGGTCCTGTTGCCGAGGTGCGCCCATACGACGTTGTCGTGGTCACCGGCCACGCCGCGCCAACGCTCCGCCAGCGCACCGAGGTTGGAGTCGTTGTCCGCGAACCAGGGCATCCCGATCCGCCGCCCGAGCTCCTCGGGCAGATGCACGCCCTCCCAGCGCGTGGTGTGCACCAGACGTCGTACGACACCCTCGTCGTCGATGGCGCCACCGCCCGCGACCGCACCGGCGCGCAGCCGGTCCGGGGAGCCGCCCGCGTCGACGAGCGCCTCCCGCACCAGGTCCGCCGCGTCGTCGAGCGTGACCTGAGGGTCCTGGTAGGCGCGCAGCCGGCGGTGCGCCCGGCCGACGATACGGCCGCGTACATCGGCGATGACGGCGGAGGCGTCCACGGTGTTGATGCTGACGGCGGCCAACAGGGCGTGTTCCGCGCGCAGTTCGTACCGCCGGGCCGGCCGCCCGGCGGAGCCGCTGGTCGGTATCCGCTCCAACTCGGCCACCCAGCCCGCCTCGACGAGCGAGTCCAGGATCAGCTCGATGGTACGGCGGGACAGACCGGCCTGCTCGGCGAGCGCGGTCAGGGTCGTGGGTCCCGAGGACACCGCGAGCGCGCGCAGGACGACCGAGGTGTTGACGCGCCGTACGGCGCTCTGGTTCATCCCCGACATCAACATCCCTCCGCCTCCTCGGACTTGCCCCGCCCGACCGGAACGAACACACCTGTCTCCGTCACAGGTGTCACCGCATCCCCGATCCGGCGATGCCCTGCACGAAGTACCGCTGGAGGAACAGGAAGAGCACGAGGACCGGCAGCATCACGACGATCGCGCCGGCGAGGACCAAGCCGTAGTCGGTGACGTGCTGGGCGGCCTGGCTGGTGGCGGCGAGGCCGACCGGGAGGGTGTAACTCGCGGTGCTCTGGGCGACGATGAGCGGCCAGATGAAGTTGTTCCACGAGCTCAGGAACGACATGATCGTGATCGTCGCGACCGCCGGACCGGCCAGCGGAAGGAAGATCCGGAAGAAGATCCGGAACTCGCCCGCGCCGTCGATGCGCGCCGCCTCCAGCAACTCGTCGGGCACCGACTGCGCGTACTGCCGCATGATGAACACCGACAGCGGGAGCGCCACGCCGGGCAGTGCGATCCCGGTGAGGGTGTCGGCGAGGCCCATGTCCACGGTGATCACGAACTGGGTGACGAACACCGTCGTGAACGGCACCATCATCGCCGCCATCACCGCGCCGAACGCCAGCCGCCTGCCCGCGAACTCGAGCTTGGCGAGGGCGTATCCGGCGGCCGAGGCCGCCACGATGTTGCCGATCACCACCATGAGCGCGACCAGGACGCTGTTGGTCAGGAACCGCCCGAAGCCCTCGGTCCGGAACAGCCGCGCGAAGTTGTCGAGCGTGATGTGCCGCGGCAGCCACGCGCCCGGGTCGGAGCGGATCTCGTCCAGGCCGCGCAGCGAGCCGCTGACCACCCAGAAGAAGGGCAGCAGGGTCAGCAGCGCGCACAGCACCAGCGCGGCGTAGAGCAGAGGGCGGCCAACGGACCGTGTGCGTGCGGCGGTTCGGTCCTCGGCGGTGGCGGCGGTCAGGTCGGCGTCGGTCAACGACGCGGCTACGGCGGTCATGTGCGGGGCCTCAGCAGTCGGAACTGGACGGCACTCACCAGCAGCACGAGCAGCAGCATCACGAAGGACGCGGCCGAGGACATGCCCAGTTGGCCGGACCCGAACTGGTGGTAGGTGTACAGCGACACGGACTCGGTGGACCCCAACGGGCCGCCGTCGGTGAGGAGATAGGGCTCGTCGAAGACCTGGAGGTAGAACACGGTCAGCAGCACCGACACCATGAGGGTGGTCGGGAGCAGGAGCGGCAGGGTGATGTGCCTCAACTGCCGCCATCCGCCCGCCCCGTCGAGCGCCGCGGCCTCGTACACGTCCTCCGGCACGGCCTGGAGCCCGGCCAGGAACAGGACCATCGCGGTGCCGAAGTTGCGCCAGACGCCCAGCAGGATCACCACCGGCATGGCGAGGTGCGGATCGTCCAGCCAGTTCGGCCCGGCGAGACCGACGTAGCCCAGCGCCTTGTTGACGGTGCCGCCCGCGTTGAAGGCGTACTGCCAGATCAGGGCGACCGCGACGACGTTCGTGACGACCGGCGCGAAGAAGACCGTACGGAACACCCCGCGCAGCCGCCGGATCCCGGAGTTCAGCGCCACGGCCAGCCCGAAGCCGATCGCCATGGTCAGCGGCACACCGACGGCGACGAACACGGCGGTGTTCAGGATGTCCCGCAGAAAGGTCGGATCCTGGAACAGACGCAGGTAGTTGTCCAGGCCGGTGAAGTCGACCGCGAGCGGATGGCGCAGGTCCGAGCCGCGCAGATCGGTCAGGCTGAAGCCGAGCGCGGCCACCGTGGGGATCGCGGTGTAGAGCAGGAACACGACGGCGAACGGCGCGAGGAACAGCCAGGCGACCGCCGTACGACGGGAGTTGCGTGCTCTGCTCCGTGTCCCCGGGGCGAGCGTGGTGGTCATCCGCGGCTCACTCCGCGCCCGTGCCGAGGCTCTTGGCGTACGCCTGGATACTGGCGGCGGCCTTCTCGGCGGTCTGGGTGCCCTTGGCCACGGTCTCGACCTCCTTGCCCAGCCGGGTGGCGACCTGCTGCCAAGTGCCCACCTGCGGAAAGGCCTTGGTGTTCTTGAGCTGGGTGAGGAAGGCGTCGAGGAGCGGCTGCTTCTTGACGGCCGGATCGTCCCAGGCGGAGATCACCGCCGGCAGCGACCCGTATGCCGAGTACTGCGCGACCTGTGTGCTCGGCTTCGAGACGTGGCGGACGAACTTCCATGACGCGTCCGTGTTCCCGCTGTCCGCGAGGACGCCCCAAGTACCCCCGGCGGAGAAGGAGGTGCTGCCCGAGGCACCGGCCGGCAGCGGAGCCGTGGCGACATGGGCCGCCGTCCAGCCGGTCTCCTTCGCGGCGGTGTCGAGCTGGCCGAGCACCCACGGTCCGGTGATCATCGTGGCGGTCTTCCCGGACACGAAGTACGGTTGGGAGTCGAGGAAGGTGGGGGTGGCGGTGTCCGCCGAACCCGAGGTGAAGAACGACGCGTTGTACTTCAGGGCGTCGATCATCGCCGGAGTGTCGAGGGTCCAACTACCGCTGGAGGACAGCAGGTTGCCGCCCGCCTGCCAGGCGTACATCGCGACGTCCTGGCCGTTGAAGATGTCCCAGCCGTTGTCGGCCGCGAGGCCGTGCCCGGCGCCGGCGCCCTTCAACGCCTTGAAGAACGGCACCATCTCGGCCCAGGTGGTCGGCGCCGTGACGCCCGCCGTCTTGGCGAGATCCGCGCGGTAGACGAGGGCGTACGTGTACGCGTACCAGGGCACCGTGTAGGCCACGTCCTTGACCAGACCGGCGTCCCACAGGCTCTTGAAGAAGGCGCCGGAGTCGACGAGTCCGTCCGGCACGGGCCGCAGGATCGACGGGTCGAGGAACTGGGCCTGCGACTCGGGGAAGAACTGGGCCACGTCGGGGCCCTTGCCCGCCGCGATCGCGGCCTGGAGCTTCGTGTAGTAGTCGGCGTTCGGTATCAGCGTGAACTTCACGCTGACGTCCGGGTTCGCGGCCTTGAAGGGCTTGATCACCTTGTCGAGGACATCGGCGTCGCCCTGGGCGGCCCAGACGTTGACGGTGCCAGTGGCCGGCTTGTCGTCGACCGACTCGGCGGTGGCCTTCGCGGTGGATGTGGCGGTGTCGCCGCGTCCACAGCCGGCGAGGGCGAGGGTGCCGAGCAGTGCGGTACCGGCGGACAGTCTGAGGACGCCGCGGCGGGAGGGATTGGACACTCGGGACTCCTGTCTCAAGGGGCGCTGAGGACAGTGATGGGATTTCCAGCAGGTGCGGGATTTTCGGGAGTTGCGGGATTTTCGGGAAAAGCAGCGTTATCGGTCCGGCGGCCGTAATGCGGCTGATGGGACCTCTGTGGCTGACTGCGACGTTAGGAAGGGTCTGTTTCGCCGGCGTGGCTCAGCCGTCACGAATAATTTCGGAACTTGTAGCGAAATCCCTGACAGAGGGAAAACCCTTGAGTGCCCCTGACCTGCGTGACATGGACGGGTCAACGCTGTCATCCTCCACGCAGCCACCCCCACGGATCCTCCACGGATTGGTCAAAGTTCTGCCAGTCCCGCACAGCTCAGCTCTTCCCGGACAGCAGACCCGGCTGTCCGGTCTGTCACCGGCCGCGCTCGCGGTCGTCGCAGTAGGAGTAAGAGTGAGACGCATCCCCCGTAAGCGGATGGCGGTAGGAGCCCTGGTCTCCACCGCCGCTTTCCTGGCCGTCGGCGTCCAGTCGGTGCCGGCGACCGCGAAGCCCGCCTCCCCCCACCCGAGTCCGCTGCTCACCGGCAGCCTGGAGGCGAAGCTCACCCCGGCCCAGCGCACCGCCCTGGTGAAGAGCGCCACCTCGAACAGCACGACGACCGCCCGTACCCTCGGCCTCGGCGCCAAGGAGAAGCTGGTCGTCAAGGACGTCGTCAAGGACAACGACGGCACCGTCCACACCCGCTACGAGCGGACCTTCGCCGGTCTCCCCGTCCTCGGCGGCGACCTCGTCGTGCACACCCCGCCCGCCGGCAAGGCGACCGGCACGGTGAGCGCGACCTTCAACAACAAGCACACCCTCACGGTCCCCTCGACGACCGCGTCGGTCGCCAAGTCGACCGCCGAGACCAAGGCCCTGACGACCGCGAAGGCCCTCGACGCCAAGGCGCCGAGCACCGACAGCGCGCGGAAGGTCATCTGGGCCGGCACCGGCACCCCGAAGCTCGCCTGGGAGACGGTGATCAGCGGCTTCCAGGACGACGGCACCCCCAGCAAGCTGCACGTAGTCACCGACGCCACCTCCGGCAAGGAGCTCTCCCGCTTCGAGGGCATCGAGACCGGCACCGGCAACACCCAGTACAGCGGCTCGGTCTCGCTGAGCACCACGCTGTCGGGTTCGACGTACCAGCTGTACGACACCACGCGCGGCGGCCACAAGACGTACAGCCTCAACAACGCCACGTCCGGCACCGGCACGCTGATGACGGACGCGGACGACGTGTGGGGCACCGGCGCGGGCTCCAACACCCAGACCGCCGGCGCGGACGCGGCCTACGGCGCCCAGACGACCTGGGACTTCTACAAGAACACCTTCGGCCGCAGCGGCATCAAGAACGACGGCGTCGCCGCGTACTCGCGCGTCCACTACAGCACGGCGTACGTCAACGCCTTCTGGGACGACAGCTGCTTCTGCATGACGTACGGCGACGGCACCAGCAGCACCCACGCGCTGACCTCGCTGGACGTGGCCGGCCACGAGATGAGCCACGGCGTCACCTCCAACACCGCCGGGCTCAACTACACCGGTGAATCAGGCGGGTTGAACGAGGCGACCTCCGACATCTTCGGTACCGGTGTCGAGTTCTACGCCAACAACAGCAGCGACGTCGGCGACTACCTCATCGGCGAGAAGATCGACATCAACGGCGACGGCACGCCGCTGCGTTACATGGACAAGCCGAGCAAGGACGGCGGCTCCGCGGACAGTTGGTACTCCGGCGTCGGCAACCTCGACGTCCACTACTCCTCGGGCCCGGCGAACCACATGTTCTACCTGCTCTCCGAGGGCAGCGGCACCAAGGTCATCAACGGCACCTCCTACACCAGCACCACCTCCGACGGTGTGGCCGTCGCCGGTATCGGCCGGGCCGCGGCCCTGCAGATCTGGTACAAGGCGCTGACGACGTACATGACGTCCAGCACCAACTACGCCGCCGCCCGCACCGCCGCGCTCAGCGCCGCCGGGGCGCTGTACGGCACGACGTCCGCCCAGTACGCCGGAGTCGGCAACGCCTTCGCCGGCATCAACGTGGGCAGCCACATCACCGTGCCGACCACGGGCGTCACGGTCACCAACCCGGGCAGCCAGTCCTCCACCGTCGGCACGGCGGTGAGCCTCCAGGTCGCGGCCAGCAGCACCAACAGCGGCACCCTGACCTACGCCGCGACCGGACTGCCGACCGGCCTGTCGATCAGCTCCACGGGCGCCATCACCGGCACCCCGACCACGGCGGGCACCTACAGCACCACGGTGACCGTCACCGACAGCACCGGGGCGACCGGTACCGCGGCCTTCACCTGGACCGTGAGTTCCAGCGGCGGGGGCGGCAGTTGCACCTCGACGCAGCTGCTCGGCAACGCGGGCTTCGAGTCGGGCAACACGACCTGGACCGCGAGCAGCGGGGTCATCACCAACTCCAGCAGCCAGGCGGCCCGCACCGGTTCGTACAAGGCCTGGCTCGACGGCTACGGCTCGACCCACACCGACACGCTGACCCAGTCGGTGACGGTCCCGAGCGGCTGCACGGGGACGACGTTCACCTTCTACATCCACATCGACACGGCCGAGACCACCACCAGCACGGCTTACGACAAGCTGACGGTCACCGCCGGATCGACCACGCTCGCCACGTACTCGAACCTCAACGCGGCCAGCGGGTACGTCGCGAAGTCCTTCAGTCTGTCGGCCTTCGCGGGGACCACGGTCGCCCTGAAGTTCAGCGGCGTCGAGGACTCCTCGCTCCAGACCAGCTTCGTCGTCGACGACACCGCCGTCACGACCAGCTGATCCGCCTTTCCCGTTCGGCCCGGCACCCCGCACGCGCCCCCAGGCGTGCGGGGTGTCCGGTTTCCTCAGCTCAGCGGGTCCAGCGTCAGATAGGCCTGCTGCGGGTTCCCGTCGTTCACCAGGGACTCCTGGGCGCCGACGTCGTCGAACGCGAACGCGTACGCCTTGCCGTCCGCCATCTGCGCGTGGATCTTGCGCGCGTACTGGTTGGTCACCGTGTCCACGTAGAAGTTCGCGGTGGTGGTGTCCGGCTGGTTGGGGTTGACCAGGAGCGTGGAGCGGTTGAAGCCCGCGCAGAGTGTGCGCGAAATCGGCCCGCGCACAAGGTCGTTGGGCGCGTCGAGGTACTTGTAGCAGCCGAAGATGCTGGCCGCGTCCGGCTTCTGGAAGGTGGTGACGACCGCGCCGGAGCTGTTGGTGAAGTTCATGACGTTGCCCGACACCCGGCCGTAGTACTTGGTGTTCGGCTGGTTGGCGAACGGTGTCACGGTCAGGGTCGACGACGCGTACTTCGACCAGACGCGGTTGATGTAGTCGTCCATCACGGTGCTGGGCAGGGCGCCCGTCTCAATGCCGTACGTCGGTGAGAGCGCTCGCAGAACCGTTCCGTCGGAGCGGGTCTGGATCAGGTTCGCCCAGCCGCCCGGCTGCCCGCGCAGCGCGTTGAAGAACCCGGTGTAGCCGCCCGACTTGAGATGCCCGACGGAGGCCGTGCTCCCGTCGGACCGCTGCACCCCGACCGCGTACGGCGCGGAGAACATGTCCACCTGGGTGCTGTTGATCCACAGTCCGGAGTCGTTGAGCGTGTACTCGGACCAGTTGAAGAGGATGTTGCGGTTCGGGTCGGTCGGGTTCTGCACGGCCGGCTGCACCAGGCCGCCGGTGGTCAGCTTGAACACGAGTTTCTGACCGTACGAGAAGTAGATGCGGCCCGAGAACTTGGGGATCCGGATGGTGCTGGACTGTCCGGCCGCCGGGCCCGCGATCGACGCGTCCGGCGCCGGGGTCGGCGGGTTACCACCGGCCGGCCAGGCGTGGAACGTGCCGCTCGCGTCGGCCCAACCCTGCTGGCCGGTCGCGAGGTTGGTGCCCAGGTCGTAGACGTAGACCGCGTCGCCGCGGCCCGAGTTGTTGGTGATCTTCAGCGGGATCGTGGCGGGCACCGCGGCGTCCGCCGTCAGCGGTGTGGCCAGCGCGAGCATCGTGGCCACCGCGGTCGGGGCGCCCAGGCGGCGCAGGATTCTGACGAGCACTGCTCACCTCCGTGTGGGGGGGTGTACGAAAAATTGGTCCGTACCTGTGTGAGAGCGCTCTCAGAGTCGCGCCGGGCCGCGTGCGTGTCAATGAGTTGAACGAAAGGCCGGCGAACGGCGTGCAAGAAATGATGCCCACGGCAACGCGCGCCGTGGGCACCGGGGTTGGATGCCGTGGGCACCCGGGTCGGATCAGGAGGAAAGGCGGTCCTCGGTCAGAAAGTGCGCTCCAGCAGGTCGAGCAGCGCGACCCAGTGCCGCTCGTCGGCCTCCGCGTCGTACGACGACGTGTCCGCCTGCGTGTAGCCGTGCTGCGCACCCGGGTAGACCTCGCAGCGGTGCCGGACGCCCGCCGCGGTGAGGGCCTCCTCGAACCGCTTGATCTGCTCCTCGGGCAGTGAGTGGTCCTGGTCGGCGTGGCCGAAGTAGAGCTCGGCGGTGATGTGTTCGGCGGCCAGGTGCGGGCTGCCCGGGTCGTCGGTGGCCAGTTGCCCGCCGTGGAAGCCGCCCACCGCGGCCACCCGGTCCGGGTAGGCGCCCGCGGTGTACAGCGCCAGCCGGGCGCCCATGCAGTACCCGGTGATCGCCACCGGTCCGTCGGCGACCAGCGGGGAGTCGGCCAGCCAGCGCAGATAGGCACCGGCATCCCGCTCGATGAGTTCGGGGGTGCGGGCGAAGCCCATGATCAGCGGGCCGACCTTCTCGAAGATCTCCGGCCGCGCCTTCGGGTCGATGAACTCGGGCAGTTCGACCACCGGCGCGCGACCCTGCCGGTAGAACACGTTCGGCACCAGGACCGTGTAGCCGGCCCCGGCCAGCCGGTCGGCCATTGACTTGAGGTGCGGGCGCAGACCGAAGGCGTCCTGGTAGAGCAGTACGGCCGGACGGGGGCGCTCGTCGCCGGGGTGCACCAGATAGGCGTCGGCGATGCCGTCCTCGGTGGGGATGTCCACGGCTGTGCCCTGTACGGCGGTCATGACGGGGGTGCCTCCCTGCGGATGGGCGCCCGGCCGGCTGCCGGCCCGGCGTGTTCCGATCATCGTGGCACGTCGGGTCACGGCACCCGAGCCGGGGTCACTCGAAGCGGGAGACGTCCCCCGCGCCCTTGCGGACGATCTCGGCCTCGCCGCTGGAGAAGTCGATGACGGTCGTCGGTTCCGTGCCGCAGTCGCCGGAGTCGACCACCGCGTCCACGACGTGGTCGAGCCGGTCCTTGATCTCCCAGCCCTGGGTCATCGGCTCCTCCTCGTCGGGCAGCAGGAGGGTGCTGGACAGCAGCGGCTCGCCCAGCTCGGCCAGCAGCGCCTGGGTGACGACGTGGTCGGGGATGCGGACCCCCACGGTCTTCTTCTTCGCGTTCAGCAACTGGCGCGGCACCTCCTTCGTCGCCGGGAGGATGAACGTGTAACTGCCGGGCGTGGAGGCCTTGATGGCGCGGAACACGTCGTTGTCGATGTGCACGAACTGGCCCAGCTGGGCGAAGTTCTGGCACACCAGCGTGAAGTGGTGTTTGTCGTTCAGCTGCCGGATCGTACGGATCCGCTCCATGCCCTCACGGTTGCCGAGCTGGCAGCCCAGCGCGTAGCAGGAGTCGGTCGGGTACGCGATCAGCGCACCAGAGCGCACACTGTCCGCGACCTGGGAGATGGTGCGGGGCTGCGGATTGTCCGGATGAACGTCGAAGTACTTGGCCACCCGCCGAGCTTATGCCGTGCCGACGAGGGTCGCCGCGCGGGCCCGTCGCAGACGGCCGCTCCGGGGGTGTGTACCCCGGCGGATCCGGGGAATCCGACGAGAGCGCTCGGGTCTCACCCCCCCCCCCGAACCCGGGCAGGACCTGCCCCGCCCGCGGCCCACCCCCCTGTGGCCGCGGCGGGGCGGTTCCACCACCGCCGGGCGCATGGGGATCCGTAGCCAGGCGCATGTCGGGTTCCGGCTCAGCCGCGCAGGCGTACCGGGATCTCCTGCCAGCCGAAGGCGATGAAGGACGGCACCTGGCGCAGCTCGTCCGGGTCGACGGCGAGCCCGACCTCCGGGAAGCGGTCGAAGAACGCGGGCAGCGCGGTCAGGGCCTCCACGCGGGCGAGGGGAGCCCCGATGCAGCGGTGCACACCCATACCGAACGACAGGTGGTCGTCGGCGCCGCGGGTCGCGTCGAAGACGTCCGCGTCGGGGCCGTAGTGCGCGGGGTCGAGCCCGGCCGCCGCGTACGTGGTGATGATGGCGTCCCCTGCCGGGACGGTGATGTCGCCGACGGTGAGGTCGCCGACCGCGAACCGCAGCGGCAGCGAGGCGATGGACGGGTGGACGCGCAGGGTCTCGTCCACGACCGCGTCCCAGCTGATCTTCCCGGCGCGTACGTCCGCGAGCTGCTCGGGGCGCTTGAGCAGGGCGACGATCGCGTTGCCGATGAGGTTGACCGTCGTCTCGAAGCCCGCGCCGATCACCAGCAGCAGCGTGTACAGGAGTTCCTCGTCGCTGAGCCGGTCGCCGTCCTCGTCGCGCACCCGGATGAGTTCGGTGGTGAGGTCGTCGCCGGGGTGCTCGCTGCGGTGGGCGATCAGCGCGGGCAGTACGGTCCCGATCTGCCGCTGCACGAAGGCCGCGTGCTCCGGGGACGGGTCCGAGGTGTCCATGATGGCCGATATCAGCTGTGCGGTGTCGTCCACCAACTCGTCGGGCACACCGAACAGTTCGCAGATGATCCGCATCGGCAGGGGATGCGCGAGGGCGGCCCTGATGTCGACCACCTCGGCGTCGTCGGCCGCGACCGCGTCGAGCAGTTCCGTCGTGATCGTCTCGACCCGGGCGCGCATCGCCTCGGTGCGTCGGTGCGTGAAGCTCGGCGCCACGAGTTTGCGCAGCCGGGCGTGGTCGGTGCCGTACGTGGAGAGCATGTTGATGACGCCGATCCAGCCCAACACCCAGCCCCAGGAGGGGTGTTCGCCCATCTCGGGCCACAGGCGCCAGTGCAGCCGCGGGTCCCTGCTGACCTGCGGGTCGAGGATCAGTTGCTTCAGGGTGTCGTAGCCGGTGGGCGCCCAGGCGGGGATGCCGCCGGGCAGCTCGACGGGCACGATCGGGCCGAGGGCACGCAGCTTGGCGCTCTCGGCGGCCATGTCGGCGCCGAACGGGTCGAGGGCGATGCGGTCGGACACGGTCACGACAGGTCTCCTGGCTGGTCGGGGGAGCGGGGGCTGAACCGCACGGGCAGCGACGTGAGCGAGCGATGGAAGGGACCCGGCCGCCAGGTCAACCGCTCCCGTTCCACGACGGGTTCGAGGTCGGGCAGCCACAGGGTGAGCCGCTCGATCGCCTCCGTCGCGATGAGCAGCGTGTGCTGTTTGACCGGGCAGGCGTGCGGGCCCGCGGACCACGACAGATGCGAGGCGTCCGTGGGGTGCCGGCCGGTGACGACCTCCTGCTCGGCGAAGTGCGCGAGCGCGCCGTACGAGACGACGACCGGAATCGCCGGCCCGATGTGCGCGCCGTGGAACGTGACGGGCGAACGGGCGTAGTGGATCCCGTAGTTGGCGAGCGGGGTCTCGTGGTGCAGGACCTCCACCACGGCGTCCATGACCGGTCGGGCCCCGCTGGTCAGAGTGGAGTAGTACACCGAGGTGCCGAGGATGCGGGACAGGGCGTTGGACACCAGGTTGGCGGTCGGTTCGTGGCCCGCGCCCAGGGTGAGGAACACCTGCCAGGTGACCTCCTCCGGGCTCAGCCCGGCCGGATGGTCCAGCAGCCAGCTCGGCAGGTCGTCGCCGCGTGACTTGGCCTTGGCGGCGATCAGTTCGAGGACGTATCCGCCGAACTCGGCCTCGCCCGCGGCCGCTTGGGCACCGCCCTCCATCATCATGCCCAGCGCCCGGTCCAGCCGCCCGCTCTGGCCCTCGGGCAGCCCGAAGAGGCTGTTGAAGACCAGTGCCATCAGCGGGCGGGCGAACTCGCCCACCAGATCGGCCTGTCCGCGTGGCCCGATCCGGCTCACCAGCACATGGACCGCCCGGTGCACCCGCGCCCGCAGATCGTGCGGCTCGATCCGGTCGAAGGCGTCGATCAGCGAGGCACGGTAGCGGACGTGTGCGGCGCCGTCCGAGAACAGGGAGTTGGGCCGCCAGCGCATCATCCCGAGGACCGGCGAGTCCTCGGCGACCGTCGACTCCCACGGCCGGGGATCGTGCGAGAACGTGTCGGTGTCGCGCAGCAGCTCCAGCGCGGCCCGCCGCTCGGTGACGACGAACGCCGGTACACCCGGGGCGAGTTCGGCCCGGCCGACCGGACCCTGGGCGCGCAGGGCGGCGTAGTAGCCGTAGGGATCCAGCGCGAAGCCGTCCTCCCACAGGCGGACGGGGCGGGTGGGCGAGGTGGTGGTCACCGGTGCTCCGGGGGGTCGCGGTCGATCAGATGCTGGACCAGGGCGAGCAGCGCGTCGAGGGACGAGTCCGCGTTCCGGGCGTCACAGGTCACCAGCGGTGTGCCGGGCTCCAGGTCCAGGGCGGCGCGCAGTTGTTCCCCGGTGTGGTGCCGGGGCGCGTCCGGGAAGGTGTTGACGGCGACGGCGTACGGCAGCCCGCTCTCCTCCACCAGCCCGAGCACGTCGAACGAGGCGTCGATCCGACGGCTGTCGACCAGGACGAGTGCCCCGAGCGCGCCGTGGGCGATGTCCTCCCACAGCGCCCGGAACCGCTCCTGACCAGGCGTGCCGAACAGATACAGCACGATCCCGCCCGGCAGGCTGATCCGGCCGAAGTCGACGGCGACGGTCGTCGTCGACTTCTCCCGCACCCCGTCGAGATCGTCGACCGGGACGGACGCCTCGGAGAGCCGCTCCTCGGTGTGCAGCGGCCGGATCTCCGACACGGAGTCGATCAGGGTCGTCTTGCCCACCCCGAAGGGTCCCGCGACGAGGATCTTGACCAACTCCCGTGCGGTGTCCGGCAGATGGATACCGCTGGTGCCGCTAGTGGTGCTTGAGGGCGCGTAGGCCATCTGCGACTCTCTTCAGCAGGTCGGGTTCGAAGCGTTCGGCGGGCGGGATCGGGGCGCGGGCGAGCACCAGGCCCCGGTCGAGCAGGCCGGCGGCCAGCACGCGCACCGCGGACACGGGCAGCTCCAGCAGGGCCGCCGCCTCCAGTACCGTCAGCGAACCGCCGTACAGGGCGTCGAGCAGGGCGAGTTGAGCCGCGGGCAGCTCGGCCGGGGCGGGTTCGCCGCTGCCGCTGAGCACCGTCAGCCGTTCCAGATGCGGGCGGCTGGGCCGGGCCACACCGCCGGTCGACAGATACGCGGGAACGAGAGGACGGCCGCCGCGGCGGCCCGTCATGCCGACGCGCCGCCGTCAACTCCCCGCGGAGCGGCGGCCATCGCCTTCTCGCCCAGCCGCGCCACCTGTGAGTGCACCCGGTGTGCCAGCAGATCCAGCCGCACCTCGCCGTCACCGTAGGCGGCCACACAAGTACCGTGATCCGTAGGGACGATGAGGATGTACCCGTGGTCCGACTCGATGACCACCTGCCGTATCTCGGACCGCTCCCGGTCGGCGAACGCCGCCGCGGCGGTACGGCACGCCCCCTGCACCGTGCTGGTGATCGCGGCCACCCGCTCGCCCGAGGCCCGGGACAGCGCGTCGGTGTACCCGCGCACCAGCCCGTCCCGGGTCAACAGCACCGCCGCCACCACGTGCGGCACCTCCAGTATCGGATCGAGCACCCACGCGGTGTCGCCCCCATCGCGGCTGGTCATCTAGCCGCTCCCCCCTCGTAGTCGGTCTGTTGTGTGTCATGCGCTGTCACTGTCCCGGGCACCGCGCTCCGTTCGCCTACGGCGGTCCCGGCGTCGTCGCTCGCGGCGCGCGCGGCGGCGGTGCCGGACTGGAGTGCGGCGAGTGCGGCGGCGGCCTGCTCCGGGCGGCGCTCCGGCTGGTGTGTCTGCGGTGCGGGAGGCGGGGGCGTTGCGATGGATGCGGTCGGTGCGGTGGCCGCGGTGCGGCGCCGGCGTCGCGGGAGGCCGCCGGCGTCGGGTGTCGCCGGGTGCCCGGGTATGTCGGCGACACCGCGTTCGGCCCGCTCAACCCGCTCTGCCCGCTCCGTTCGTGTGGCTCGCTCGGCCCGTGTGGCTCGTTCGTCGGGCTCGGAGCCGTAGGAGTGGGCCGGTGCGGGGGCGGTCGTGCTGGTGGGCGCGGGGGCCCGGCGGGTCGAGCGCGGGGCGCCGGCCGCGGGCGGTCGCTGCTCGGGGTCGATCCGGCTGAGGAGATGGCTGTCGATCCGCAGGACCGCGCGGACGCCGCCGTACGGGGAGGGCGAGGACACGTCGACGCTCAGGTCGAACTGCCGGGTCAGGCGGCCGATCGCGGCGAAGCCCATGCGCGGCGGGTCGCCCAGGTCGGTGAGGAGGATCGGGTCGGAACCGGCCACCATCCGCCCGGCGTGGTCGCGTTCGTCCTGGGTCATGCCCAGACCCGAGTCGTCGACGGTGACGCAGGCGCCGTGGTGCACGTGCTCCAGGTTGACCACGACCTCGGTGTCCGGGGCGGAGTGCCGCAGCGCGTTGTCGACGAGTTCGGCGACGATGATCGCGACCGGTTCGACGGCGTGCGAGACGAGCGCGGTGCCGGCTTCGAGGTGGTTGTGCACCCGCACCCGGTGGTATCCGGCGAGCCGGGCCTGGCCGCCGGTCACCGCGTCGACGAGGTGCGACTCCTCACGGGCGAGTCCGACCCAGGCCCCGCACACGACGGCCGCGACCTGCGCACGGCGCAGCGACTGCTCGTTCTCGTGGTCCAGCGTGAACAGGGTCTGTGCCAACTCGGGGTCGTCGTACCGCTGTTGGAGCGAGCGCAGGGCGTCCTGCAAGCGGTACAGCGCGGCCTGGATCTCCCGGGTGGCCCCGCGCATCCCGGCCTGTGCGGCGGCGTCGATGCGGGTGCGCTGCGCGGTGAGTTCCGAACGCACCGCGCTCAGCACGCTTTCGAGGGCGATCCCGAGGGGCGAGCCGATGAACTGCGGCTGCCCGGGCCCCGGTACGGCGACCCGCGGATGGATGAGATGCCGGGCGGCGGCCGGGATCCGCTGCCCCGCCAGATGCTCGACCTCGGCCGCCAACGCGGCCTGCACGCCGTCCAGTCGGGCCCGCAGCTCGGCGATCTCCTCGCGTTGCAGGGCGCGTTGACGCCGCGACCGCAGCAGCCCGGCACCGAGCGCCAGCGCGGACAGTGTGCCGGCGGCGAGAGCGCCGGTCACCAGGTCCGGTAATTCGATCATCGAATCGAGTCCAAGTGGAGTCGGGCAGGGCTGAGTTCGGGCCCTCAGGCGGGGCGCCCGGAGCACAGTACACACCGTCATCGACCGCTCTCGCACGGTGTCGCAGGACTTCCCTCCGAAACTGACCGGCCTCTGTTCGCTTCTGCGCCAAGTGTCTGAAATGGCGTGTGGGGAAAGAGAGTCGAGCGGATGGGGGAGGGGCGTGGCGGGTGTCGTGCGTTGCCCGGACGGCATCGAGGGGCGCTCGGCCGCTTGAGGGGTGGGTGACCGGGGGTCAGGGGCGGACGCTCAAGTCCTTGAGTGAAAGTCGCGCCGAACGAATCAATCGCCGCAACAATCGATTCGGCAGCCATCTCTTGCCTCTGGGCCTCTTTCAGTCATACCGTCCAGGCATTCCGTCGCCCACGTCACCGAGGTGCCCCATGGACCGCACGCGACTGCAAGACCTGCTCGCCCGTGAGAGCGTCGAGGCCGAGCGGCTCAACCCGCGGTCGAAGGCCGCCTACGCCCGCGCCGAGCATCTCTTCGGGCGGGTGCCGATGACCTGGATGAACAAGACCGCCGGAGCTTTTCCGCGCTACCTCGACACCGCTCGGGGTGCCCGTGTCACCGACATCGACGGGCACGAGTACATCGACTTCAGCCTCGGGGACACCGGAGCGATGGCCGGGCACTCGCCCACCGTCGTCGCGGAAGCGGTGCAGCGGCGGTTCGCCGAGCAGGGCGGGGCCACGGCGATGCTGCCGACCGAGGACGCCGAGTGGGTCGGCGCGGAGCTCACCCGTCGCTTCGGGCTCGCCCGCTGGAGCTTCGCGCTCACCGCGACCGATGCCAACCGCTGGGCGATCCGGCTCGCCCGGGCCGTCACCGACCGGCCCAAGATCCTGGTGAACAGTTACAGCTACCACGGCAGTGTCGACGAGTCGCTCATCGTCGTCGGGCCGGACGGCCACGGCGCCGCCCGCCCCGGCAACGTCGGCGCCCCCTGCGACGTCACCCTCACCAGCCGTGTCGCAGAGTTCAACGATCCGGCCCAACTGGAGCGGGAGTTGGCGCACGGAGACGTCGCCGCCGTGCTCATGGAACCCGCCCTCACCAACATCGGCATCGTGCTGCCCGAGCCCGGCTACCTGGCCGCCGTACGCGAACTGACCAGGAAATACGGCACGTTGCTCATCATCGACGAGACCCACACCTTCTCCGCGGGACCTGGCGGCTGCACCGCCGCCTGGGGCCTCGAACCCGATCTGCTCACGATCGGCAAGGCGATCGGCGGCGGCATCCCGGCCGGTGCGTACGGCCTCTCCGTCGAACTCGCCGACCGGCTGCTCGGCCGCGACGACCTGGACCTGGTCGACATGGGCGGCGTCGGCGGCACCCTTGCCGGCAACGCGCTGTCCGTCGCCGCGATGCGCGCCACGCTCGAACACGTCCTGACCGACGAGGCGTTCGCGCACATGGCGAAGCTGTCCGAACGCTTCGCGGCCGGTGTGCAGGAAGGCATCGACGCGCACGCGCTGCCCTGGACGTTGAGCCGCCTCGGCGCACGCAGCGAATACCGCTTCGCGTCCCCGGCACCCCGCACCGGCACCGAGTCCGAGGCGGCAGGCGACCCGGAGCTGGAGGACTTCCTGCACCTCTACCTCGCCAACCGGGGCATCCTGCTCACCCCGTTCCACAGCATGGCGCTGATGTGCCCCGACACCACCGAACAGGACGTCGCCACCCACACCCGGGTCTTCGCCGAGGCGCTCGCCGAACTGGCGAGCTGACACAGGGAGTTGGAGAACAAGCACGTGGACGACATCGACCGGGCCATCCTGCGCGAGCTCCAGACCGACGGACGTATCGCCTACGCCGACCTCGGACCGAAGGTCGGTCTGTCCGCGTCGGCCGCCCGGCAGCGGCTCCAACGCCTCCTGGATTCCAAGGCGGTTCAGGTCGTCGGGGTGACCGACCCGATGGCCATGGGCGGCCAGGCCATGGCCATGCTCGGCATCGAGGTGAACGGCGACCCGCGCGCCGTCGCCGACGAACTCGCCCTGCGCGACGAGGTGGTGTACTCCGTGCTCACCTCCGGCGGCTTCGATCTGTTCGCGGAAGTGGTCACCCCGGGACCGCGCGACCTGCTCGACTTCGTCAACGACGTCGTGCGGCCGATCGAAGGCGTGCGGACCGTCCAGTCGTTCCCGTACTTCGGCATCCACACCCACCGGTTCCTGTGGGACGTGGGATGACCGCAGGCTGAGCGCGGGCCCGAGATGCCGGAGTGATCCCGTGGGCGTCTAATGGGGATGTCGGAAATGTCCCCTGGCGGAAAAGGCCGAGGTCATGGCGCCCACGGATTCCAGTGCAGGGGGCAGCGGAGCCGCATCCAAGGGGGTGCTGCGGCGGCTGGGGGAGTGGTGCGCGCGGCACTTCGTGATCGTGATCGTCGCCTGGCTCGTCGCGCTGGCCGCGCTCCAGGTTCTCAACAGGTCCTTCGGGGGCGACTACTCGGACGACTTCTCGCTCAACGGCGTACAGTCCCACCACGGTCAGCAGGTCCTGAAGGAACACGATCCGGCGGCCGGGGGCTACGGCAGCCAGATCGTCCTCCACGACAAGGACAAACAGCTCACCTCGCTGAGCTCGCAGATGTCCCAGACGGTCGGCGACCTCCAGAAGCTCCCGCACGTCCTGTCGGTGCAGAACCCGCTGCCGCAGGCCGGAACGCAGCCACCGACGTCCACCGGCCCGAACGTGGGCCCCCTGTCGTCGGACGCGAAGACCGGCTACATCACCATCCGCTTCGACGTGCAGCCGTCCACCCTCGGCGACGGCTACCTCCACGGCGTCGACGACTCCGTCAAGCCGCTGCGCGCCGCCGGCGCCCAGGTCGAGTACGGCGGACCGCTCGGCGAACTGGCCCGGCCCGCAGCCGACGACAAGGTCAGCGAACTCATCGGGTTCGGCGTGGCGATCGTCGTCCTGCTGATCGGCTTCGGCAGTGTGATCGCCGCCGCGATGCCCCTGGTGACCGCGCTGATCAGCGTGATCGGCGGACTCGCCTGCCTCGGACTGCTGGCGGCGGCGTTCACCTTCGCGACGGTGTCACCGACCCTCGCCACGATGATCGGCATCGGTGTCGGCATCGACTACGCGCTGTTCCTGATCACCCGTCACCGGCAGAACCTCATGAACGGCAGCGATCCCGTGCGCGCCGCCGGACAGGCCACCGCCACCAGCGGCCGGGCCGTCCTCGTCTCCGGCTGCACCGTGATCATCGCGCTCGCCGGACTGTTCGTGTCCGGCGTGCCCTTCATCGGGAAACTCGGGCTCGCCGCCGCCGTGACGGTCGTGTCGGCGGTCATCGGCGCGCTCACCCTCGTGCCCGCGCTGCTCGGGCTCCTCGGCAAGCGGATCGACCGCTACCGGGTGCGCCGCCCGGTCGCCGAGAC
The DNA here is from genome assembly GCF_044766845.1 of Streptomyces sp. NPDC101776. Taxonomy (NCBI): domain Bacteria; kingdom Bacillati; phylum Actinomycetota; class Actinomycetes; order Kitasatosporales; family Streptomycetaceae; genus Streptomyces; species Streptomyces sp. NPDC101776. The sequence goes on from NZ_JBIWMV010000007.1 coordinate 310,869, forward strand.
CGACGCCGAGCCGGGTACCGAACCCACCGGCACCTGGCACCGCTACGCGCAGCGCGTGGAACACCGGCCGTGGACCTTCCTCGCGGCGGGCATCGCGACCGTCGTCGTCCTCGCCATCCCGGTCTTCTCGATCCAGCTCGGCCACATCGGCGACGGCGCCGACCCCACCTCGTTCACCGACCGCCGCGCCTACGACCTGATGACCGACGCCTTCGGGCCAGGCTCCAACGGCCCGCTCACCATCGTCATCGACCAGACGGGCGTCCCGTCCTCCCAGCGCCAGGACCTCACCACCCAGGCCCAGAAGACCCTCGACGGGGTACAGGGCGCCGCCAAGGTCACCCCGCTGACGACCACCAAGGACGGGGACGTCCTGGTCGGCACCGTCTACTCCAAGCAGTCCCCGCAGAGCGCCTCCACCACCGACCTCACCAACCGCCTCGTCCACGACACCCTCCCGGACGCCGTCCACGGCAGCTCCGCGAAGGGCTACGTCACCGGCACCACCGGTGCGCAGGTCGACTTCCGCGACATCGTGTCGAGCCGGCTGCCCCTGATCATCGGCGTGGTGGTCGCGCTGGCCTTCCTGATCATCCTCGCCGTCTTCCGCGGCCTCCTGGTCGCCCTCAAGGCCGCCGTCCTCAACGTGCTCTCGATCGCGGCCTCCTACGGCGTCGTCGTCGCCGTCTTCCAATGGGGCTGGGGCGGCCCGTCGTTGGGCGTCGCAGGCAAGGTCCCCATCGAGAGCTACGTCCCGATGATGATGTTCGCGATCATCTTCGGACTGAGCATGGACTACGAGATCTTCCTGCTCTCCCGCGTCCACGAGGCCTGGCTGCGCACCGGCGACGCCGAGGCGTCCGTCGCCCACGCCCTGGAGATCACCGCGCGCGTCATCACCTGCGCCGCGCTGATCATGGTGAGCGTCTTCGCGGCCTTCGTCCTCAGCGACAACATCGTGGTCAAGATGCTCGGCCTCGGCCTGGCCGTCAGTGTGCTGATCGACGCCACCGTCGTACGGCTGCTGATGGTGCCCGCGGTCATGACCCTGCTGGGGCGGCACGCCTGGTGGACACCCCGGTTCCTGGACCGGATCCTGCCGCACATCGACGCGGAGGGGGAGCACGAGAAGGCGTGAGCGTCAGACCCCGGGCGTCAGGACGAGCATGGTGACGTCGTCCCGGATCTCCTCCGAGTGCCGCAGCACATCGGCCCACACCCGCTCCGGGAGGTCGGTGCGGTCGCCGGCCGAGAGCGCGGCCAGTCGGCCGGTGAACGGGTAGAAGACGCCGGTCGCGTCCCGTGCCTCCCACACCCCGTCCGAGGCCAGGAACAGCCGGTCCCCGGGCAGCAGCGGCACCTCGACACCACCCAGCGGACCCGAGTCCACCAGCCCGAGGCCGAGCGGGGTCCACGGCACGAGATCGATCTCCGTGACCCGCCCCTCGCGCAGCAGCACCGGAGCCGGATGCCCACAGGCCACGATCCGCACGGCCCGCGCGTCCGCCGCGAACTCCAGCAGCACGGCCGTGGCGAACAGCTCCGCGTGCGGCGACCGCGCGGAGTCCACCACGAGCCTGCGGTCGAGCCGCGCGGCGACCGATTCGAGGTCCGGCCGGTCCAGCACCGCCTCCCGGAACGCCCCCAGCAAGGACGCCACGGTCGCGACGGCCGACAGCCCGTGCCCCTGCACATCGCCCATCACCGCCCGCACCCCGTATGGCCCGTCCCGCACATCGAAGAAGTCCCCGCCGACCAGCGTCCCGCGCTGCGCCGCCCGGTACAGCCCCGCACACCCCACCGGCCCCACCCGCGCCGGCAGCGGCGGTACGACGGCCCGCTGAGCGGCCTCGGCGACCGTGCGCTCCAGATCGAGCTGGGCGTCACGACGACTCCGTACGAAGGAGATGAACACACTCAGCAACGCGACGAAGCAGATCGTCAGCAGATCCGTACTGCCCGGATCATTGAGATGGAAGGCCGGAACGGTCAGCAGCGCGACGCTGAGACCCCCGAAGAGCACGGTCGCCGGCGGACCGTACGACAGCCCGGCCAGTGGCGGGATGGCACCCAGCACGAACCCGATGTCGAGGGAGTGCGGACTCACCAGCGTCGCCACACCCACCCCGCCGACCAGCAGTCCCGGCAGCACCCGCACCCACATCGGGGCCGGCGCGCCCCGAAGCCAGCCACGCCGGGCCGGCTCCCGGTCCCGGCGCGCCACCAGACCCCGCACCATTCCCACACCACCACGCTCCTACGACGGGACCGGCCCCGCACGCCGAAAGCCCCGCAGGCCGAGCGCCGCCCGCCGATCCCGAAGTCGAGATCAATCCGCAGATCAACTGAAAGATCGGTCAGATCGGCCAATATTCACCAATCCGTACGAGTCGCCGCTCCGAATCCTCAGACGTCAGGAAAGTTGGCATGGAGGACGGACGGTATGACACCAATCGCCAGGAGCGGTGCGCGGCGCAGGAGCCTCGCGACCCTCGTAGCAGGTGCGCTGGCCGCCGGGGGACTCGCAGCCGCCGGCATGACCACGCTGGAACCGGGGGCGGCTTCCGCCTCCAGTCACCGGGAGGCCCCGCTGATCTCGGGGCAGCCCAAGTACGACAACACGGACGTGTACGCCTTCGTCAGTCCGGACGCCCCGGAGACGACGACGATCGTCGCGGACTGGATCCCGTTCGAGGATCCGGCGGGCGGCCCGAACTTCTACACGTTCGCGGACGACGCCCAGTACGACATCCACATCGACAACAACGGTGACGCGCAGGGTGAGTTGCTGCTGCGCTACACCTTCAGGACGCACACGAAGAACAAGAAGACGTTCCTGTACAACACGGGCCCGGTCACGAGCCTGGACGACCCAGACCTGAACGTCACGCAGACGTACGACGTCGACCTGCTCAAGCTGCGCAACCAGAGTCTGGTCTCGAAGACGAAGCTAGCCGACGACATACCGGTGGCCCCGTCGAACGTCGGCAAGGCGTCGATGCCGGACTACGGCACGCTGCGCCAGCAGGCGGTCCGCCAACTCGCCGACGGAGGGCGGACGTTCGCCGGTCAGGCGGACGACCCCTTCTTCCTGGACCTGCGCGTCTTCGACCTGCTCTACGGCGGCAATCTGAGCGAGGTCGGAAACGACACGCTCAAGGGCTACAACGTCAACTCGATCGCCCTGCAACTGCCCACCGACATGATCACCGAGTCGAAGCAGCAGCCCGTCGTCGGTATCTGGTCGACCACCCAACGGAAGAACGCCCAGGGGAACTTCGAGCAGGTCTCACGTCTGGGCAACCCGCTGGTCAACGAGGTCGTCAATCCACTGAAGGACAAAGACAAGTTCAACGCGTCCTCGCCGTGGAACGACGGGCAGTTCCTGAAGAACGTGACCAACCCGGAACTGCCGAAGCTCATGGAGGCCGTCTACAAGATCGAGGCGCCCGCGGAACCGCGCGACGATCTCGTCGACGTCTTCCTCAAGGGCGTCAAAGGCCTCAACCAGCCGCCGGGCGTGCGACCGGCGGAGATGCTGCGCCTGAACACCTCGATCAAGCCGACCACCGCGCCGAAACGGCTCGGTGTCCTCGACGGCGACAACGCGGGCTTCCCGAACGGGCGTCGGCTCACCGATGACGTCGTGGACATCTCGCTCCAGGTCGTCGAGGGCGAACTGGTCGGCGCCAGGAACGACTTGGGGGACGCGGTCGACGCCAACGACCGGAAGTTCGGCGACTCCTTCCCCTACCTGGCCGAGCCCGTCGCCGGTTCGCGCGGCCCGCTCGCGAAGGGCACGTCCGGTGGCAACAGCGTCCGCGACCAGATCGGCGACGCCCTTCGGCCGGCCGGCTCCGCGGACGGTACGCGCGACACCGGCCTGATCGCCGCCTCGGCGGCCTCGGGCGCGGCGGGGATCCTGCTGATCGGCGCGGGTCTGGCGTGGTGGCGCCGGCGCACGCGCCGACCGAACTGAGCGGCACGGAACGGGAGAGGGCGGGGGCCGCGCTCCCGCCCTCTCCGGCCTCAGAACGGCGTGAGCGTCAGCCGTATCCCCGTCGGTGCCGTGTCCTGGACGTACGACGCGAAGTCCGCGACGTCGTCGAAGGCGAAGCCGTACGCCCTGCCGTCGGCGGTGGCCGCGTGGACCGCCTTCGCGTAGTGGTTGGTGAGGTCGGTGCGGTAGAACGCCGAGGCGGTGGTGGTCGGTTGGGCCGGGTCGGACAGGAGCGTGGAGCGGTTGAGACCCGCGCCGAGCACGGCCGCGACCGGGCCCGTGGTGCCGTCGTTCGGGGCGGCCAGGTTGCCGTCGCAGAACAGCACGTCACGCGTCGACGGCTTGGCGAACGAGACCGAGGCAGGGCCGGTGAAGGCGAACCGGTCGGCGCGCACCCGCCCGGTGAAGGCCCCCGCGTTCGTGGTGACGGTCAGGTCCTTTCCGGTGTACGTGCTCCACACCTCGTCGATGTACGGCGCGAGGTAGTCGGCGGCGAACAGGCCCGCGTCCAGCCCGTGCCCCGGCGCGATGACCCGTGTGTCGGCCACGATCAGCGGGGCGAACGCCTCGACCCGCCGTACCGCGTCGAACACCGACGCCCGGCCGCCGTCGCGCAGGGTGCCCGTCGTCTGGTCCTGCGCGCCGGTCAGCCGGATGCTCAGCGGCACGCTGAACATGTCGACCATCGTCGTGTTGCAGAAGATGCCCGCCGTGTTGTGCGTGAACTCGGCGCAGTCGTGCAGGACTTGGTGGTTGGGGTCGGACGTCACCCAGCCGGCCGGGTACTGGAGTGCCGGGTTGCCGTTGCCGTCCGCCACGGCTTTGAACTTCAGCTTCGCGCCCAGGGAGACGTAGATGCGGCCCGACAGGTACGGGAGCGAAATCGTCGTCTCCGCACCGGAGTTGAGACTGATCGCGTAGTCGGTGAAGCCGTCGGCGCCGTTGTCCGAGAGCGCGATCGGCGCGAGCGTGCCGTCCGGAGCGACCCGCACCTGCTTGCCGTCCACGTTTCCCACGATGTAGACGTGCACGTTCGCGTTGTCGAACGAGCCGCTGGTGTTGACGAGTGTCAACGGGAGGGCTCCCGCCTGATCGGCGCCGGTCTCCATGGACTTGGTGTCCGCGAGGGCGTGCGGTGCCAGTGCCGCGAGTGCGGGAGCGGCCACCGCGGCGCCCCCGAGCGCGAAGAGGAGCTTGCGACGGCCGAGTGAGCGCTGATGGCGCGGGGGTGAGGGGGTCATCTGGGGGCCTCCGGTATCGGGGCAGTTCGGAGCGGACGGTGCCGACGCGTTGAGAGCGCTCTCACAGCGTGCGTCGGCACCGCCGCCGAAGCTCGATGTTACGCACGACCAGCGCCCGAGCCAATGGTTCGGCGGGACGGCGGCAGTGCGCTGACCTGTGGAAACTCGACAGGATGGCGGGCTTAATCCCTGCTTAAGGATCACTTAAGCGCCCGGTGAAGCATTCACCCGTGATTCATCACCTGTACCCGGGCGCCTCTTCCCTCCCATCGACTGGCCTCCTAGCCTCGCAAGGCCCCTGTCTCCTCGGCCTGTCACTTCGGCCCCATGTCCCTTCCCCGAAAGGCGACTTGACGCATGCGTCACCAACTACTGGGCACGGCAAGACGGTTCGGCCTCGGAGCCGCGGCGGTGGCGGTCACGACCGCGCTCGCCGCGGCCGCCCCCTTCCCCGCCCTCGCCGCGGCGACCGGCTCCGCGGGCGCGTTGTCCTCGCTCGTCGACCCGCTGATCGGCTCCTCCAACGGCGGCAACACCTACCCCGGCGCCACCCTCCCGTCCGGCATGATCGCCTGGTCGCCGACCAGCACCACCGGCGACCAGACCGGCACGGGCGCCGCCAACGGGTACGAGTACGGCGCCACCCGCATCCGTGGTCTGAGCCTCACGCATGTCAACGGCGCGGGCTGCAACCCCGGCGCGGCCGGCGACGTACCGATCATGCCGTTCGTCGGCGACGTCACCTCGTCACCGTCGGCGGACACCAAGGACGCCGTGTACGCGTCGAGCTTCTCGCACGCCGACGAGAAGGCCACCCCCGGCCGCTACACCCTCGTCCTCGCCTCCGGCGCCACCGCCGACCTGGCCGTCAGCAAGCGCGCCGGAGTCGCCGACTTCACCTTCCCGGCCGACCGCCCGGCGAGCCTGCTCTTCCGCGCCTCCAACTCCCTCAACGGCAGCGCGGACGCACACGTCGACATCGACACCGCCCACCACAAGGTGACCGGCTGGGTCCTCACCGGTGCCTTCTGCGGGCGCCGCGCCAACGGCGGCGTCAACAACCGCAAGAGCTACTACAAGCTCTACTTCAGCGCCTCCTTCGACCGCGCCTTCTCCTCCGTCGGCACCTGGCACGACAGCACGGTGTCACCCGGTTCGACGACCGCCTCCGGAGGCGAGGGATACGCCACCGGCGCCGACCGCGCGGGACGTGGTTCCGGCGGCTGGGTCGGCTTCGACACGGCGGCTGACAACGATGTCCACATGCGGATCGGCATCTCGTACGTCAGCCTCTCCGGAGCCGAGACCAACCTCCGCCAGGAGATCGCCCCGCACGCGCGCGTGGCCGACGTGGCCACAGCGGGCGCCCGCGCGTGGGACCGCGAACTGAGCACCGTACGCGTCGACGGCGGGACCCCCGCACGCCGCCAGACCTTCTACACGGCGCTTTACCACGCGCTCATGCAGCCCGACCTGATCAGTGACACGGACGGCCGCTACTGGGGCATGGACCAGGCCGTCCACCGATTGGCGCGCGGGCAGCGGGCGCAGTACAGCAACTTCTCCGGCTGGGACCAGTACCGCGCCCAGATCCAGCTGCTCGCCCTCCTGAAGCCCACCGTCGCGGGCGACTTCGCCCAGTCCCTCTACAACTTCGCCCAGCAGAACGGCGGAGTCTGGGACCGCTGGGTGCACATCAGCGGCGCCACCCACGTCATGACCGGCGACCCGTCGGCCGCGACCCTGGCCACCTTCTACGCCATGGGCGTACGCAACTTCGACTACCAGGGGGCCTTCGACTCGCTCGTCCACCAGGCCACCGTGCCCAACGCCGACGAACTCTCGGACGCCGGCTGCCCCGGCCAGTGCGTGGGCCAACGCCCCAACCTGGCCCAGTACATGACCTCCCACTACGCGGCCCAGGACGCGTGCCACTGCTGGGGCGGCGCCGCCGAGACCCTGGAGGACGCGGTCGCCGACTCCGCCCTCGCGCAGTGGGCGAAACTGCTCGGCCGTACCGCAGAGGCGAAGACCTTCACAGAACGCGGTGCCTACTGGAGCAACGTCTTCAACCCTGCCACCGGTTACATCCAGGCCCGCAACCTCGACGGCTCCTGGGTGACCCCGTTCAACCCGGCGAGCGATCTCGGCTTCGCGCAGGGCTCGGCCGCCGCGTACGTCTGGATGGTCCCGCAGGACGTCCAGGGGCTGGCCGAGGCGATGGGCGGACGCGAGACGGCCACCACCCGGCTCGACGGCTTCTTCCACACCGCGGACGGGGCATGGTCGGTCCGGGGCGGTGACGCGCTGCGCTACGACCCGACCAACGAGCCCGACATCCACGCCCCCTGGCTCTACAACTCCCTCGGCCGGCCCTGGAAGACCCAGGCGACGGTCCGCCAGATCCTCGACACCGCCTACGGCACCGGCCCCAGGGGCCTGCCCGGCAACGACGACCTCGGCACCATGTCCGCCTGGTACGTCTTCTCCGCCCTCGGCATCTACTCGCGCACCCCGGGCAGCGCCGACCTGCTGCTCGGCGCACCAGTGTTCCCGAAGGCGGTCGTGGACCGGCCGGGCCGCAGGGACATCGTCATCACCGCCCCCGACGCCGACGACGCCCACCAGTACGTCGACGCCGTACGCCTCGACGGCCGTGACCTCACGCGCGCGTGGACCGGCGCGGGCCTGACCCTCAAGGGCGGCAGGCTGGACGTCCGGCTCGCCATCGAACCGAACACGAGCTGGGCGACCGACCCGGGACAACTCCCGAAGTGATGCGCACCGGCCCGGCGGAGCCCCGCTCCGCCGGGCCGGCCGTAAATACGGTGGACGGGCGGGATCTCCGTCCCCTAGCGTGCGGGTACACGCCCTGAGACCAGCGGAAGGAGGCGAGTGCCATGAGGTTCCCAACACCCCAGCGCTCCCTCCCCGTTGACCCGGCGTGTCTCGACTGACCTGACCGGGAGCGCTCCACGCGGTACCCCTCCCGGAGGAAACCCATGACCGATCTGGTCATTCGCGCGCTCGACGAGAGCGACGCCCATCTTTTCGACACCCTTCCCGACCCGCTCGGCGCCCGAGCCGCGGACCGGCTGACGACCTGGCGGCCCGACTGGCAGCGGGTCGCACTGCGCGACGGCACGATCGTCGCGCGCGGCGCCTGGTGGGGCGGTCCGAACGACACCGAGCCCCTCACGATCAACTGCTTCGACGTGCTCGAGGGCGAGGAGGCGGCAGGGGCCGAACTCCTGCGCAGCGCACCCTGGCGCGTCGGCGCGGAACTGAACCTCTTCGCCGGCTGGCGCGACAGCCCCGAGGCGCGCGCCGCCGCCGAGGCCCGCTTCACCGCCCTGCGCGCGGCCGGGTACGAGCTCCTGGTCGAGCGCTTCATCTACCGATGGACCCCGGAGTGCGGGCTGCCCGAACGCCCCGGACGGCTCGTCTTCGCCCCCGAACCGGACGACGCCGTGTTCTTCGACGCGCTGCGCCGCATCCACTCCGTCACCCTCGACGCCCACGCCCAACTGGCCCTGAAACAAGGGGGAGTCGACCAGGCCGCACAGGAGGAGATCGACTTCTTCCGCTGGTGCCCGTCCCCGCGCGAGTGGTGGCAGGTCGCCCGCACCCCCGAGGGTGACCTCGCGGGCATCCACATCCCGGCCCACAACCCGTCGGGCCCGTGCATCGGCTTCATCGGCGTCGTACCGGAACAGCGCGGCCACGGCTACGCCCGCGACCTGCTGGCCGAGTGCACCCACTACCTCGCCGAACGTGGCGCCGAGTTCATCGCCGCCGCCACGGACCAGGGCAACTTCCCGATGGCCGCACACTTCGCCAAGGCCGGCTACCCGGTCATCCGCGAACGGGCCAACTTCCACTTCGTCGACTAGCACGCACCCGCCCGTAGAACGGCGTGACAGTCGGCCCGGCCCGCACTCCGCACCGGGCCGACTGTCAGTGCCGGGTGCCATGCTGGCGACAGGTTGATCCACGGCAGGTCGACCTACGGCACGCGTTGCTACGACATGTGGTTCCACGACACATCGCTCTACGGCGGGATGGAGGCGGGCATGGGGTTCGTCGGCGAGGTCTGGCAGGTGCGCACGGGCGCGGAAGCGGGCGCGGAGCCGGTGGGAGAGATCCTGATCGACGACGCCGATTTCCCTTGGCTGTCGGGCAAGTTCACCCCAGGCCCGGCGTTCGACACCGTACGGGACCTGTTCGCGCGGGAACTCGCCCTGGCGCAGGCGGACGGTGAGTGGGCGCGGTGGGAGGAGGCCTACGACGAGATCCGGCGGCAGGTGACGCTCACCTCGCCGGACGGGCCCGTCCCCGAGTTCCTGCTGCACATCGAGGGGGAGCGGGCCTGGTTCCGGTGGATCGACGAGCCGTTCGACGAGGACGAGGAAGCGCCCGACGGCGGGTGATCAGCGTGCGTCGGCGTCCACCATCGCCTCGGCCTCGGCCAGGATCTCCGTGACCCGCTGCCCGAAAGCCGCGTCACACGCGTGCGGTCGGCCCGTGCGGACGGCCTCGCTCAGCGCGTCGGCGGCCCGCGCCAGGGCGGACACCGCATCGCCCGAGCTGTCCGGAATGCTGGTCACCCCGGCCGCGCCGCGCAGTTCGACCGTGACTCCAGCCGCCGCGGTCGGCGCGGTGAGGCTCAGGGTGAGCGTGCTGGAGGCACCGCCGGCGTGGTCCAGGACCAGCAGGACCGTGTCGCCGGGACCCCGCACGGCGGCGGCCACCCGGCGGGCATCGCCGAGGACCGGCAGCAGCACGGACAAGGCGTGCGGGCCCACGTCCCACAGCGCGCCCTTCTCCTGCCGCCAGGGCGAGGCCGCGAACGGGCTGTCGCTGGTGAACACCGAGCCGAGCCACTCGGCCCGGGCCGTGAACCAGCCTTCGGCGGCGGCCTGTTCGGTGATCCACGCCTCGGTCTCCGGCTGGAAGCGGGCGGTGAAGAACACGACCGATGCGACCCCGGCCTCCCGCACCGCGTCGACCACGGCTCGCCCCTGCTCCACCGTCGGCGCCAGAGGCTTGTCCAGCAGCAGATGACGTCCCGCCCGCGCGGCCCGCACCGCCAACTCGGCCTGCACGGACGGCGGCAGCGCCATGGCGACGGCGTCCACGTCCGCGAGCAGCGCGTCGACATCGTCGTAGGCCGGTACGCCGTGCCGGTCGGCCAGTTCCTTGGCGGCGTCGGCGCGGCGGCCCCACACGCCCGCGAAGTCCCACGCGTCGTGCCCACTGAGGGCGGGGGCGTGTGCCATCTGGGCCCAAGGGCCGGTGCCGAGCAGTCCGATGCGCATGACGCTGCCTTTCCGCGGTCGAGCGAGGTGACGGGGCCGGAGCCGGTCCGACCGTCCGGTCGCAGGTGAGCGTGCCACACGACCAGGGCAGGTGCGCAAGCCCTCCCCGCCACGCGGCGCTTCGCGCGGCCCATGGACCGCGGGGCGACCGACCGGCCGGAGCTCTGCGCGGCCAGACCCCTGCGTGGCCTAGCCGCGGCCCGGCGCATCAAGGGGCCGATGGGACGCGGGGATGCGCGCGGTCCGGCGTCTGCGCGGCCAGGCCGCGGCTGGGCGCAACGAGGGGCCGATGGGACGCAGGGGATGCGCGCGGCCGGACCTCTGCGTGGCGGGGCCTCTGCGCGGCCAGGCAGCGATCCGGCGCAACGAGGGCCGAGGGGACGCGGGGCGCTGCGCGCGGCCGGACCTCTGCGTGGCGGGGCCTCTGCGCGGCCAGGCTGCGGCCCGGCGCGACGAGGGGCTGATGGAACGCGGGGCGCTGCGCGCGGCCGGGCCCCTGCGTGGCCGGGTCCCGCGCTGCCAAGCCGCCGCTCGCCGCATCAAGGGGTCGATGGGATGCAGGGCGATGTGCGCGGCAAAGCCTCCGCGCGGCAAAGCCTCCGCGAAGCACCCGCCTGGCCAAGCACCCGCCCGGCCAAGCCCGCGCGCGACCGCGCCCCCGCTCGGCCGGCCTCAGCCGCTCCCCGTCGAGAAGGCACCGCCCTCGCCGAACACGAGCCGCCCGAAGTTCTCGGCGATGCGTCGGTGTCCCGCCGGGTCGGGGTGGACCCCGTCGGGGAGCGGGAGTTCGGCGTGGTCCTTCTCGCCGTAGAGGTCGCGGCCGTCGAGGTGGTGCAGGTTCGGGTCGTCGGTCGCCCGCTGTTCGACGATCCGGGCGAGTTCGGCGCGGATGACGGTGAGCGTCAGACGCCCGAGGGCCCGCTCGGCCGGATCGCCGGTCGCCTTGAACCGCAGGGCCCCGCCGTCGGAGTCGGGCATGAGCGGGCCGGGCGTGTCCTCCTGGACCGGGCAGAGGATGGCGGACACGACCAGCAGTGGTGTGGTCGGATGCTCCTCGCGGAGGGTGTCGAGGAAGCCGTGGACCGCGGGGCCGAAGGCGCGCAGGCGCATCGCGTCGGCGTTGACGACATTGATGCCGATCTTGACGCTGATCAGATCCGCGGGGGTGTCCCGCATCGCCCGGGCGGTGAACGGGTCGAGCAGCGCGCTCCCGCTGAACCCCAGGTTGACCAGCTCAACTTGACCCCGGGCGGCCGCGAGCGCCGGCCAAGTGGCCGTCGGATGCTCGGCGTTCGAGCCATGGCTGATGGAACTGCCGTGATGCAGCCACACCTTGCGCCCGTTGTCCCGTGCCTTTTCGACGGGCGCGTCGGTGCGCAGGGCGATCACCTCGGTGATCTCCGTGTGCGGGAGCCAGATCTCGACGTCCTTCTCACCTGCCGGAAGACCGGTGAAACGGGCGGTGCCGGGCTCGCCCTCCGACACCTCGGAGGCCTGGGTCACCATGTCGGTGATCGTGCGCACCCGGCCGCCGGGCACCGTGGCCCGCGCGGTGAGACGGCCGTCGACCAGCAGGTCGTACACACCGTCCGGCGGGGGTGGGAATCCCCGGTAGACGCGCTTGGTGGGCAGCGTGTCCAGGCCGATGGTGGTGGCCCGGGTGCGGAAGACCAGCCGTACGCCCGAGGGTTGTGCCTCGGCGATGGCCGTCTGGTCGTCGGGGATCTGCCGGCGGGCCCGGGCGGGCAGCCGGTGCGGCAGCAGGCCGTGCGCGGTCGTCTCCACGTCCAGGTGGCCGCGGAGCAGGTCGGTGGTGACCGGGGTGGTGATCATGTCGTGCTCGGTGTTCATCGCCTCAACCTGGTGATCGGGGTGGTCAGTTGTGGGGCACGGCCCGGTTCCGCAACAGCGTGTCCAGGGAGTCCACGATCCAGGCCCAGGACTCCCGGGCGTCGGGCGCGCTGTGGTCGAAGCCGCCGGCCAGCTCCAGGCTGACGTAGCCGTGGAAGACACTGCCCAGCATCCGGACGGCGTGGGTCTGGTCCGGCTCCGCCATGTCGTAGCCGCGCAGGATCGCCCGGGTCATCTGCGCGTGCCGTACCCCCGCGCTGGCGGCCGCCGTCTCGGGATCGAGCCGGAGCCGTGCCGCGTCGTACCGGCCGGGGTGCTCCCGGGCGTAGTCGCGATAGGCGTCGGCGAAGGCGGCCAGGGCGTCCTTGCCGGCCCGTCCGGCCACGGCGTCGGAGACCCGGTCGGCGAGTTCCTCCAGGGCGAACAGGGCGATCCTGGTGCGGAGTTCCTGGGAGTTCCTCAGGTGCGAGTACAAGCTGGCGACCTTGACGTCAAAGCGCCGGGCGAGTGCCGAGAGGGTCACGTGCTCGAAGCCCACCTCGTCGGCCAGCTCCGCACCCGCCAGGGTCAGCCGCTCCGGCGTCAGTCCCGCTCTGGCCATAACCTTCCTCCCATTCGACGATGGCTATTATGCATTTGCCTAAAGGTTTTAGGCAAACTAGCGTGCCGTTCATGAGACCTCTGACCGAGCGGGAGATCCGCACCGCCTTCGTGAACTGCACCAAGGGCGAGGCCAAGCGCCTGTCCGTCCCGCGTGACCTGGCCGAGCGGCCCTGGGACGATCTGGACTTCCTCGGCTGGCGGGACCCCCAGGCCCCCGACCGGGCCTATCTCGTCGCCGAGCTGGACGGCCGCCTCACGGCGATCGCGTTGCGCGCCACTGGTGCCGCCTCCTGGCAGGCGCGGCGCAGCATGTGTTCGCTCTGCCTGACCACCCATACCGGAGGCGTCTCGCTCATGGTCGCCGCGAAGGCGGGCAAGGCCGGGCAGCAGGGCAACTCCGTGGGCGCCCACCTGTGCGACGACCTCGCCTGTCCGCTGTACGTGCGCGGCAAGAAGGACGCGGGCGTCGGCGCACGGCTGCCCGAGTCCCTCACCCTGGAGGAGAAGATCCGACGGACCGTCACCAACCTCACGGCGTTCATCGCCAAGATCGCTCCTCATTGAGCAGTCCCGCTGCTGGATGCGTTCGATTTCTTCTATTGGACCTGGGGACCCGGGCCGGAGAGGCTGGAGGGCGCGACAGTCGGACGACCCCACCGGATGACCGGAAGAGGAGCACGAGCCATGGACACCCGCCGTATCGGTGACGTCGAGGTCAGCGCGATCGGCCTGGGCGGAATGCCCATGTCGATCGAGGGGCGGCCGGACGAGGCACGCTCCCTCGCGACCATCCACGCCGCCCTCGACGCGGGCGTGACGCTGATCGACACCGCGGACGCCTACCACCAGTTCGCCGACGAGGTCGGACACAACGAGACCCTGATCGCCAAGGCCCTCGCCTCTCACGACCGGGGCGCGGACGTCCTGGTCGCCACCAAGGGCGGCCATCTCCGCCCCGGGGACGGCAGTTGGACCCTGAACGGCAGCCCCGCGTACCTCAAGGAAGCCTGCGAGGCGTCCCTGCGCCGGCTGGGTGTGGAGGCCATCGGGCTCTACCAGTTCCACCGCCCGGACCCGCGGGTCCCGTACGCGGACTCGGTGGGCGCGGTACGGGAGTTGCTCGACGAGGGCAAGATCCGTCTGGCCGGCATCTCGAACGCGAACCCCGAGCAGATCCGGCTCGCGAACGAGATCCTCGACGGCCGGCTGGTCTCCGTGCAGAACCAGTTCTCCCCTGCCTTCCGCTCCAGCGAACCGGAGTTGGACCTCTGCGACGAACTCGGCATCGCCTTCCTGCCCTGGAGCCCCCTCGGCGGCATCGCCCGCGCCGGTGAACTCGGCTCCGCCTACGCGCCGTTCGCCCGGATCGCCGAGCGGCACGGCGTCAGCCCGCAGCGCGTGTGCCTGGCCTGGATGCTCGCCAAGTCGCCGGTCGTCGTACCGATTCCGGGCGCCAGCCGCCCCGAGACGATCCGCGACTCGGCCGCCGCACCCGAACTGACCCTTTCCGTCGAGGAGTTCGCGGAGCTGGACGCCGCCTGAGACGGCTGTGACGCTGGAGGTGTAGTAGAGGCGGGCAAGGGAAGTAAGCGCTTGCCCGCCAACCGGCCACAGGGGGCCGACCGGTCACAGGGGGAGGACCACCACCGATGGCGTCGTCCACGGAGAAACCGCTCGACCACCGCTACCGCGGCGAACACCCGATCCGCACGCTCGCCTACCTGTTCCATGCCGACCGCAGACGACTGGCCCTGGCCGTCGCCGTGTTCACGGTCAAGCACAGCCCCGTCTGGCTGCTCCCGCTGATCACCGCGTCCATCATCGACACCGTCGTCCAGCACCAGCCGGTCAGCAGACTCTGGATCAGCACCGGCGTCATCCTGTTCATCCTGCTGATCAACTACCCCCTGCACGTCCTGTACGTCCGCCTCCTCTACGGTAGCGTCCGCCGCATGGGCACCGACCTGCGCTCGGCCCTGTGCACCCGCATGCAGCAACTCTCCATCGGCTACCACTCCCGGGTCAGCGCGGGCGTGCTCCAGGCCAAGGTCGTGCGCGATGTGGAGACGGTCGAGCAGATGGTCCAGCAGACCGCGGAGACCGGCCTCGGCGCGATCACCGTGCTCACCGGCGGACTGGTCATCATCGGCTTCCGCACACCGGAGTTCGTGCCCGTCTTCATCGTCGTCGTACCGGTCGCCGCGCTGCTCGTCTCCCGGCTCAAGGCGCGCCTTCGCACCCACAACGAGCAGTTCCGCCACGAGGTCGAGACCCTCTCCTCGCGCGTGACGGAGATGACCCGCCTCATCCCGGTCACCCGCGCCCACGGCCTGGAGGGCAAGGCCCTGCGCCGCATGGACGGCACCCTGCGCCGCCTGCTCACCTCCGGAAACCGCCTCGACCTGCTCAACGGCCGCTTCGGCTCACTGGCCTGGGTCGTCCTCAACGTGGTCGGCGTGATGGTCCTCAGCGGCGCGGCCCTGGTGTCGTACTACGGCGTCTGGGGAGTCACCGCCGGCGACGTCGTCATGCTGAGCGCCTTCCTGACCACCCTCACCAACTCCACCACGACCCTCACGACCCTGGCCCCGGTCATCACCAAGGGCCTGGAATCGGTCCGTTCGGTCGGAGAGGTGCTCCAGGCACCCGAGTTGGAGGACAACGCGGGCAAGGCGAAGGTCACCGAGGTGGGCGGAGCCGTCGCCTTCCGGAACGTCGGCCACACCTACGATGAGCAACTCCGGCCCGCCGTGCACGACTTCACGCTCACCGTCGCACCCGGTGAGACCGTCGCCCTCGTCGGCGCGTCCGGAGCGGGCAAGTCAACGGTCCTCAACCTCGTCATCGGCTTCATCCGCCCCACCAGCGGCCAACTCCTGCTCGACGGCACCGACATGAACACCCTCGACCTGCGCACGTACCGCCGCTTCGTCTCGGTCGTCCCGCAGGAGTCGATCCTCTTCGACGGCACGATCCGCGACAACGTGGCCTACGGCATGGACGACGCCGACGAGGACTCGGTGCGCGCGGCCCTGCGCGACGCCAACGCCCTTGAGTTCGTGGAGAAGTTGCCGCAGGGCCTGGAGACCCTGGTCGGCGAGCGCGGGGCCCGGCTCTCCGGCGGTCAGCGTCAACGCCTCGCCATCGCACGGGCGTTGATCCGCGACCCCAAGGTGCTCGTCCTGGACGAGGCGACCTCGGCCCTGGACACCCGCTCGGAAGCGCTGGTCCAGCAGGCCCTCGCCCGGCTGCTGCGCGGCCGTACGACCTTCGTGGTCGCGCACCGGCTGTCCACCGTCCGAGGCGCCGACCGGATCGTGGTGATGGGCGACGGGGAGATCCTGGAGGTCGGCACGCACGACGAACTCCTGCGCCGGGGCGGGGCGTACACGGCACTGCACAGCGGGCAGGTCGCCTGACCGGATCCCGTGGCCGCGTGCTTGATTCGCCGTCGACGGGGCACCCGGAGCGCACAACGAGAGAGGGGCGCTCCGTGCTGGTGCCGGACCCGAAGGCCGTCAGGAAACTGCTCACCCGGTATGCCGTGCTGCGCATCTCCCTGGCGGAGAAGCATCACCCTCAGGCGGCCGTCGAGTTGAACGACGTCACCTACACCCTCTGCGTGATGACGGGCACGACCGGCATCCGGGAGGCCATCGTCAAGGCGGACGCCCTGCTGGCGGCGGCGCGGGACGCACGGACGAGCGTGGTCACGGACGGCTGCGCCCTGGCGTAGACCCGTCAGGAGAAGGCCACTTCGGGAACCGTCCTGCCGTGGAACGCCGAGCGGTACGCCTGCGGACTCGTGCCGACCACCCGGCGGAAGCGCTCGCGGAACGCGGTGGGGGAGCCGAACCCGGCCTGCTGGGCGATGCGTTCGACGGTGTGGTCGCTGTTCTCCAGCAGGTACTGGGCCCGTCGTACACGGGCCCGCAGCAGCCACTGGAGCGGTGTGCTGCCCGTCTGTTCGCGGAAGCGCCGGCTGAAGGTCCGCTCGCTCATGCCCGATCGCGTCGCCAGCGCGCCCAGGGTGACCTCGTGGGAGAGGTTGTCCTCGATCCACCGGAGCAACGGTTCGAGGGTCGAGCCCTGCGGGATCGGCGGGTGCCGGTGGACGATGAACTGGGCCTGCCCGCCCTCGCGTTCGAGCGGCATGACCGACAGCCGGGCCGCGTCGGCGGCGACCGCCGAGCCGTAGTCCCGCCGGATGAGGTGCAGACACAGGTCCAGCCCGGCGGCGGCACCGGCCGAGGTGAGGATCTGCCCGTTGTCGACGTACAGCACGTCCGGCTGCACCTCGACCAGCGGATAGTCCTTGGCCAGTGCGTCGGCCGCCACCCAGTGCGTGGTGGCCCGCAGCCCGTCCAGCAGTCCGGCCTCGGCCAGCACGAAGGCCCCCACGCAGATGGACACGATCCGGGTACCCGCCGCAGCCGCGTCCCGCAGTGCCGTCAGCACCCGCGCGGAGGGCGGCGAGGCCTGCTCCGAGCGGCCCGGGACGATGACGGTGTCGGCGTCCGCCAGCGCTTCCAGCCCGTGGTCGACCCGCAGCGCGAACCCGTCCGTCCGCACGTCCGGCGTCTCGCCGCACACCCGCACCCGGTAGGCGCTCCGCCCGTCCGGCAGCCGGGTGCGGCCGAACACCTCCATCGGTGTCGCCATGTCGAACGGCACCACATGATCAAGAGCCAGAATCGCGACGGTGTGCATGAACACCACGATAGGCGGATTCCCGCCAGGCCGATGACATGGCCTTCTGCCACAGAGGACCAGTTGCGACCGTTGGCGAGAATCCGTTGGAAGCTGTCATTTCAGCCTCTGTGCCTCGGACGCGGTACCTCCCTAGCCTGGGCCGGTGACCAAGATCCTTCTCGCTCTGCACGTCCTGGCCGCCATCGTCGCGGTCGGCCCTGTCACTGTCGCCGCCAGCATGTTCCCACCGGCGGCCCGCCGCGCTCTCACGGGCGCGGACGGCCCGGACGCGGGCGTGACGACCGTACGACTGCTGCACCGCATCTGCCGTCTCTACGGCGCGGTCGGGCTCGCGGTGCCCCTCTTCGGGTTCGCGACCGCCTCCGCCATGGGTGTCCTGAGCAGCGGCTGGCTCATCGCGTCCATCACGCTCACCGCGGTCGCGGCCGGCATCCTGATCGCCTTCGTGCTGCCGCGTCAGGACGAACTCCTGGAGGAACTCGGTGCGCGGCGGCCCGTGGAGCGGGCCGGGACCGTTCAACTCGCCATGTTCACCGGCATCTTCAACCTGCTGTGGGCGACCGTCACCGTCCTCATGATCATCCGTCCCGGTTCGACGACGGGCGCCTGACCGGTCAGCCCGTGACGCGGACCAGGAGCAGCGCGACGTCGTCGTCGGGTTCCGGGCGCAGCGCGTTGAGGAGCATGTCGCTCGTCTGCTCCAGGGGACGGCGGGAACTCTGCAGCAGCCGGGTCAGCGCGTGCAGCCCCACGTCGATCGACTCGCCCCGGTTCTCCACCAGCCCGTCGGAGTAGAGGGCGAGCAACGCCCCTGTGGTGAAGTCGACTTCGAGGGTCCCGAACTCCACCCCGCCGACGCCGAGCGGGACTCCGCCGGGAATGCCGAGGAGTTCCGCGGTGCCGTCGGGGTGGATCAGGACGGGCGGCAGATGCCCCGCGCTGGACAGCGCGCAGGTGCCGCGCCCGAGGTCGACGACGCCGTACGCGCACGTGGCGATCGCGTCACCGAGGGAGCCGGTGAGGTCGTCGAGGTGGTGCAGCAACTCGGCGGGCGGGAGGTCGAGCCGGGCCAGCGCGCGGGTCGCGGTGCTCAACTGCCCCATGATGGCGGCGGCTTGGACACCCTTGCCCATCACGTCCCCCACGACGAGGCCGGTACGGCCCGGCCCCAGTGGCAGCACGTCGTACCAGTCGCCCCCGACCTCGCTCAGCGCCGGGAGATAGCGGGCGGCGATGTCCAGCCCCTCCTGCCGGGCCGGGGCCGATGGCAGCAGGCTGCGCTGGAGGGTCAGCGCGGTGGTGCGCTCACGGCCGTAGAGGCGGGCGTTGTCGATGCAGATCGCGGCCCGCGCGGCTAGTTCCGCGGCGAGGACGCCGTCCTGTTCGTCGAAGGGGCGCTCGTTGACGGTGCGGTAGAGGCTCAGCGTGCCCAGCACCTCGCCGCGGGCCATCAGCGGGACGGCCAGGTAGGAGTGGACGCCCGCCGTGCGCAGGGTCTGGGCGGCGCGCCCGTCCCGGGCGATGCGGCGCATCATCGGCGGGTCGACCCGCTCGACCAGGATCGGTCCGGCCTCGCGCACGCACTGCGTGATGATGCGGTGGGGGCCGTAGGTGGCGAGTTCGCCCACCGGGTCCGCGGCGTGGATCGCGTCGGTGAGGTATCCGGCGGCGACCGCCAGCGCGCGGAACTCGACCTGCGCGTCCTCGGTCACCGGAGTGATGGAGCCGTCCGTGACGACCGATTCCAGTACGTCCACGGCGGCCAGGTCGGCCACGTCCGGGACGGCGACGTCGGCCAGTTCCCGCGCGGTCTGCTGGAGGTCCAGCGTCGTCCCGATCCGCACCCCGGCCTCCGCCACCACGGACAGCCGCCGACGCGCCTGCGCGACCTCGGCCGCCGCCTGCTCCCGCTCGGTCACGTCCAGGACGGCCATCGCCAGCCCGAGCACCCGGCCCTGCGCGTCCTCGATGCGGTGGTACGACTCCGAGTACGCCCGGTCAGCGAGGTCGGCGGGCGTCCGGCCCACGGTCTGCTGGTCGAGCAGCGGCTTGCCGGTGATCAGTACGTGCCGCATGCGTGACTCGATGGCCGCCACGTCCAGATTCGGCAGCACCTCGCCGACCCGGCGCCCGACGAGCTCCGCCTCTGGGACGCCGTTGATCCGCTCCAGGGCCGGGTTGACGCCGACCCACCGCAGCTCGGTGTCGAACACCGCGATGCCCACGGGTGTCTGCCGCACCAGGCTGTGGGACGTGGCCAGGTCCCGCTCCACACCCCGTACGGTCGTCGCGTCCGCCGCGAGCCCCAGCAGATGTGCGTGCCCGTGGCTGTCGCGCAGCCGCATCGTGCGGAACTCCACCTGCCGCTCGGTGCCGTCCCGGTGCAGCATCGGGAAGACCCCCGCCCAGCGGGCGCCCGTACCGACCTGCGCGAACAGCTCCCGCGCCCGGCTCCGGTCGTCGGGCGACACCAGCAGCCGGTCCGCGCGCTGCGTCAGCGCCTCCTCGGGGGAGTAGCCGAGCAACTGCTCCGCCTCCGGACTCCACAGCGTGATGTACCCGCCCGCGTCCAGGACCACGGCCGCGACCCGCAACAGGTCCAGCAGCCCTCCCGGGCCGGCCGTGACGTCGTCCCCGGCACCGTACGCGTCCATCCCAGCCGCTCCTTCCGGTGCGGCACGGCACCGCCAAGATCCGCACCACGGGTCATCCGATTACGGCACAGCACGGCCCACCCGGCAACACCGTGAGGAAGGGGGAGCCGACGGGGCCGTATGGAGCACGTACCCGCGCGGACGCAGACAAGCCCCCGGATTCTGGTCCTGCCCTGACCCCACTGCCCCCAGGACACTCCATGCCCCTGCCGCTCCGCCTCGTCTCCCTCCTGGTCGCCACCTGTGTCGGCGCCCTCGTGCCCGTTTCGCCCGCCGCCGCGGCCGACGACCGCTCCCTCCAGCGCGGCCTCGACGAACTGGTCGCCGCCCCGGGCGGCCCGCCCGGCGTGATCGTGGTGCTGCGCGACGGCGACCGGCAGCGCGTCCTGCGCGCCGGCACCGCCGATGTCACCACCGGCCGTCCGCTCGAAGCGCGCGACCACACCCGGACCGCCAGCACCAGCAAGGCCTTCAGCGGCGCGGTGGCCCTGAGTCTCGTACGACAGCACCGGCTCGGCCTCGACGACACGATCGGCGCCCGGCTGCCCCGGCTGCCCCACGCCTGGCGGAAGGTGACCCTGCGCCAGCTGCTCCAACACACCAGCGGGCTCCCGGACTTCAGTCAGAGCCCGCGGTTCCGGAGCCTCATCACGGCCGACCCGCACCGGCTCTTCGACTCGCGGCGCCTGCTCGACTTCGTGGCCGGCCAACCGCTGGGCTTCAGGCCCGGCTCGCAGTACCGGTACTCCAACTCCGACAACATCGCCGTGGCGCTGATGGCCGAGGCGGCGACCGGCGCACGCTACGAGGACCTGCTGCGTTACGACGTGTACCGGCCGCTGGGTCTGCGCGACACGAGCCTGCCGCAGGGGTACCGGATGCCGGAGCCGTACATGCACGGCTACGCGGTCGGCGGACCGTCCGGTCCTGAGGACGTCAGCGAGGCGATCGGCATGTCCGGGGTGTGGGCCTCGGGCGGCATCACGTCCTCGCCCCGCGACCTGTCCGCGTTCATCGGCGCCTACGCCGCCGGGGCCCTCACCTCGCGGGCGGCCGTGCGGGAACAGCGGCACTGGATCCCCGGCGCCTCCGAACCGGCCGGCCCCGGCCGCAACAGCGCCGGACTCGCCCTCTTCCGCTACGACACCCGATGTGGGGTCGTTCTGGGGCATACCGGTAACACTCTCGGTTACACACAGTTGATGGCGGCGACCCCGGACGGGCGGCGCGCGCTCACTTTCTCATTGACAACTCAGGTGAACCAGGCCGGGAACGCCGCACTGCTGCGCAAAGTCCGCGCGGTCGAGGAGGACGCCGTGTGCGCCCTCCTGGGGACATACGGGGCAGAGCATCACTCCTGACCCGGGCGCTCGCCCCGTCCACCTCAGGCGAACCGTTACTGCTCAACCGGCCGTACTGTCCGCCCCGTTGACGAGGTCTTGCCGCTCCGAGGCGGCGGGCAGGGCCAGCCACTCCGCGATGGTCCGGGCGATCGGCTGACCGGTCTCCGCCTCGATGAAGCCGAACTGGCCCGACTGGTTGCACTCCAGGAACCACCAGGTCCCGTCCCCGTCCTCGGCGAAGTCGAAGGCGCCGTAGGCCAGTTCGGCCTCGCGCAGATACGTCAGCACGGCCTCGGCGATGCGCGGCGGGACCTCGACGGGGTGCCAGGGCTGCGCGGCGGCGAACCGGACGTCGACCTCGGCGGGGTCGGGGTCCGGGGCGGTCGCCGTACGGGCGGCGAGCATCCGGTCGCCCACCGCGGTGAGCCGGATGTCCGCGCGCTTGGTGATCCGGCGTTGCAGCAGCGTGGGGCCGAACGCGACGGCGGCGAAGTCGGTGTCCGGCGCGACCCGGCTCGTCGGCACGGCCCGGGGCGGGTCCTGGGGATGGGCACCGGAGACCGGCTTGACCACCAGGTCCGGGAAGCGGCGCGAGAACTCGCGGGCGGCCTGCGGGAAGGTGGTGATGAGGGTGGCCGGCACGGGCAGCCCGCTGCGCTGCGCGAGACGCAGCTGCCAGGGCTTGTGCCGGGCGCGTCGGGCCGCGTCGGGGTGGTTCATCCAGCGGGCGCCACTGCCGCGGAGCATGCCGTAGAGCGCCTGGGAGGCCTCCTCGGTCAGCCATGCGGAGGGCTGGGGTGCGCGGGTGGCCGGCGCGCCGGGTCTGCGCACCCAGATGGAACGCAGTCCGCTCACGCTCACCAGCCGTCCCCCGGCCGAGAGATGGCCGCGGAAGGCTCCGTGGACGTACTCCCCGGAGAGCGCGACCCCGCCGGTGAGGTCGGCGGGATCGATCCGGACCACGGGGACGCCGGACGCGTGCAGGTGGACCACCACCAGGTCGGCCGTGACGTCCTCTTCGCAGGTAAGGACCAGAACGGTCATTTTCGTCGTTCCGTGTTCAGTCGTCGAAGTGAGTCTTCGATCCCGCGGTGGACGTCGTGGTCCCCAGTTCTCTCAGCAGAGCGAGATCGTGGGCGGCCACCCGTCCGTCGGCGAGCACGTTCAACTGCAGTCCGGAGTCGTAGCTGTACGGAGCGGTGAGCTCCAACTGTGCTGCCGGGCGAGCGTAGTTGAGCGCGAACGGTTGCATCGTCTCTCCCTCGTCGGTACTGCCTCGTGCAAGCGGTGGCCACCCTGCGAGGTCGCTTGGCCCGCTGACTTCCGTCTGCTTCCAGAGACTTATACGAATCGAACGAGTGAATGGTTTCCTTACTCTGCGTAGTCACAGGAAGGAACGCGAGCCGCCTGCCGGGCTCAGCGGAGGTCGTCCGGCAGACCCTTCTCCTGCTCGCCGAGGGAGTTGCGCATCGTGCGAAGAGCGAGAAGGAGCACGGCGATGTCGTCCAGATACACGGGGTCGGGCATGAGGTCGGTCGGCAGTACGAAGTACAGGACGGCCCCCCAGAAAACCCATTTCGGGCCGGTCGGAAGGCCTGCGCGCCGCAGTCCGCGCCGCATGCGGACGAGCCGCACCAGCACTCCGACGGCCACGGCGAGCAGCGCCACCGCGAGCACCACGGCGATGACGATCACGGTTGTGGTCGAGTCCACTGGCGCCCCATTTCCCGGTCCGGCCGCACGGCATGTGCCCTATCCGGATGCCCGATTACGGCCTCGGTATGGCCTACGAGGGGAACATCACACCCGAACGCGTCGAAGAGCCTTGACACTTGTTGACCCTTCGTCGGGCACTGGTACGTTTTCACCGTGAGCACGACCAACGGCACGGGAACCCACGTACGGATCGGCCTCGACGCCCCACCGCGCGTGGCCAGCCTCGGTGTCGGGGTGCACGGGACGGTGAGCCCGCGTGACGTGTTCCGGCTGCCCGATCTCTGGCAGCTCCATCTGTACCGCTACGAGGCGGAGTTGACCGTCGACGGGATGGCCCACGAGATCAGGCCCGGCCATGTGAGCCTGGTGCCACCGGGCGCGCTGGTGCGCTTCCACTACCGGGGCCGTTCGGAGCATCTCTTCGCCCACCTCGAACTCCCCTCCTCCGGTTCGCGATTGAGCGTTCCCGTGATGCAGGACGCCGGTACGCAGACGCCCGTGCTGACGGACCTGATGCAACGGGCCGTCGCGGCGGCGCCGCGCAACTCCGCCCGCGCGGCAGCGGAGTTGTGGACCGTCCTGTGGCGGGTGGCGGACCTGGCGACCCCGGCGGCGGGCGGGTCCACCGGCCCCCACCCCGCGTTCGCCCTCGCCGTCGCGCACATCGAGTCCCACCTGGCGGCCCAACTCACCGTCCCCGACGTGGCGCACGCGGCCGGCATCTCGCACAACCACCTCATCCGCCTGTTCCGCGCCGAGACCGGCACGACGGTCGTCGCCTACATCCGGCACCGCCGCATGGAACGAGCCCGCCACCTGCTCCGCGAGTCGACCCTCTCCGTCCCGGCGATCGCCGCGGCCGTCGGCATCGGTGACCTCCAGGCCTTCAACAAGACGTGCCGACGCGAACTGGGGGCTTCGCCGAGGGCGGTTCGGGCGCGGGTGGGTGGGGTTTGAGGGCGAGGGCTGAGCGTCGGGTAGGAGGGGGCTGAGGATGGGGTGGGCAGGACTGGGAAACGGGGTGGGGTGGAGGCCTGTGTGGGCTGCGGCACCAGCGCGCCGGGCCGGGTGGGTGTCGGCGAGTGGCATGGCCGCGCGTCGGTCCGGGTGGCCTGCGGGTCGTGTGCTGGGTTCGAGAGCGCTTGAGTCGGGAGCCGAGCACGGGAGTCTGTGGGCCACGCGCCGCTTCCGGCAGGCTGCCGGCGGTCCGCCGATTCTGAGGACCTACGAGTCACGCACCGGTTCCGGCAGCCCGTGGGTCGTGCGCTGGTCCCGAGGATCTTTGAGCCGCGTGCCGGTTCCGGCAGCCCGTGGGTCGTGCGCTGGTCCCGAGGATCTTTGAGCCGCGTGCCGGTTCCGGCAGTCTGCGGGCCGCCTGCCGCCCCCAAAAGCGCCCTTGAGTCGCGCGCCCGTCCCGGCAGGCCTGTGGGCCGTGCTCTAGCCCCGAGAACCCATGAGCCAGGTACCCGGTCCCGGCAGCCCACAGGCGCGCGTCGACCCGGGAACCCATGAGCCGCGCGCCGGCCCCCGCAGTCCCCGGCCGCGCGCCGGCCCCGACAAGCCCGCGGCGCCGGCGCCTGCCTCAACAACCCGCAGGACAGGCGCCGTTGCCGACCTCCGCCGGCGCCACCCGGCTCAGTCCCGGCCCACCCCCCGGTACACGTCCAACTCCCCGTCCAGTTCGACCGCCAGGACCGTCGCCTGCTCGTCCACGTCGGCGGCGTCCGGCGCGTTGATCCAGGTCACGCCCGGCACGTCGCCCAGACCGCCGATGACGTCGTGGGCGAGTTCGGCGCCGGTTCCGAGGACCGTGACCCGCTTGACGGGCGTACGGAGGCCGCGTACCGATACCGACTCGCGCGGTGGGTCGAAGCACACCAGGTACAGCGTGCGGCGGTCGGCGGAGAGGGTGCTGGGGCCGTAGTGGTGGCCGGTGGGGAGGCCGGCGACGGTGCCGTACACCGCCTCGGAGTGCCGGGCGATCCACGCGCCGAGCCCCTCAAGTCGGTCCACCTGCGCGGGCGTTATCGTCCCGTCCTCCATCGGGCCGACGTCGAGCAGCAGGTTGCCGCCCATCCCGATCGTCTCCGTGAAGTAACGCACCAGCTGCCGCACCGACTTGTGATGCTCGTCCGCGTGCTGGAAACCCCACGAGTCGTTGACCGTCAGGCACAACTCCCAAGGCCCGTCAGGGGCTTGCAGCGGCACTCCCTGCTCGGGTGTCGCGTAGTCGCCGTAACTGAGCATGCGGGCGTTGAGGACCGTGTCGGGATTGCCCGCGAGGATCAGCTCGGCCAACTCCCGCATGCCCCACTGCTCTTCGCTGCGCTCCCACTCGCCGTCGAACCACAGCAGGTCGGGCCGGTAGCGGTCGACCAACTCGCCGACCTGGCCGTCGCGGTAGGCGAGATAGCGGGTCCAGGCGGCCGGGTCCTCGTGGCCGGGCCGTGCGGAGGCGTAGAGGTTGGCGCGCATGTCCGTGTCGGGCGGGTGAGGGTGCACCGTGCTGGCGTAGTCGGGGTGGTTCCAGTCGGAATGCGAGTAGTACAGGCCGACCTTGAGACCCTCCTCGCGCAGTGCCTCGGTGTACGGTCCGATCAGATCCCGGCCCGCCGGGGTGCGGCGGACCACGTCCAGGTCACCGTGGGCCGAGTCCCACAGGGCGACACCGTCGTGGTGACGTGCGGTCAGCACCGCGTACTTGGCGCCTGCCCGCGCGAACAGCCCTGCCCAGGCCCGCGGTTCATAGCGCGCGGCGGTGAACCCGTCGAGCTGGCGCATGTACTGATCGTGCGGGACCTTGCCCGTGTAGAACGACCAGGACTCCGGCACACCGTCGACGGCGTAGATCCCGTAGTGGACGAAGATGCCCAACTTGGCATCGCGGAACCAGGGTTGCATCGGCATGCCGCAAAGCTAGGCCGGAGAGTGGCAGGAACGCGTGGGCGGTGATCACCACTGGTGGTTCATTTTCACCGCCGCCACTCCGCTGCGTAGGCACACGGCACCACCGATGGTCCCGAAAGTCGTCCGACCCGGATCCGACCGTTACCGCTTCTCGGCCGACTTGCCACCGTCACGCGGAGGATCTTCACGGTCGCTCTCGGTCGGCGGTGCGGGGCGCAGCCCCTTCGTCGCATCCCTCAGCCGACCGAACGTCCGTTGCAACGGCGACGACCCGGCGGACTGCGGAAACGACCCGGACACGCCACCGGCGGACTCGCGCAGCGCGGCCAGCGCTTCGTTGGCCCGGTCCGCGGACTCCCGGTACAGGTCGCGGGACTTGGTCATCGCCTCCAGCGCCTCGGCGTACATGGCCACGAGCCTGCGCTCCCGGGCCAGTTCCTCCTCCAGCGTCATCAGGCTCCACCGCTCCCGCAGCGCGGTGACGGCCTCCTCGCCGCCCTCCGGCAGCGGACGCGCGGACGCGGCGTAACGGCAGAGCACGTCCACGAGTGCGGTGGGCTCGGAACCGTCGAGGAAGACGCTGCGCACGGAGAAGTCGCGCACGTCGTAGGAGGGAGCCACGGGACTGGTGGGCAGCACCACCGCACCGCCGCGCGGCACCTGGAAGTCGAACTCGCGCAGCAACGCGTAGTTGACGGAGCGTAGTTGGTCGGGCGTGGCCCGGTGCTCCACCACGCAGTGTCGAAGACTCGGGGGCAGCAGCCGTGCCAGGGGCTGCCGGCCGTGCGCGTCCGGGGTCATGGCCTCGTGCACGACGACATGGATGCCCCAGCCGTCCTGCGCGCAGCTCCGGAACAGCCGCCGTAGGTCCTTCTCGTCGGAGGGCAGCGGATTGACCCGCCGGAAGCGCAGCCCCGGAACCGTCACATGGTCCCAGCCGGCGTCGGCGTTCCCGGGATCTTCCGGGTCCTCGGGCCAGAACACGGTCGCGGGCGAGGGCCACCGCGGATCCCAGACCCGCTCGGCCTCCGCGACCAGGACCCACTCCTGCCCCTCGGACGAGGACGAGGACGGGGGAGAGTGGGAGTGAGAGGACGAGCCGGAGGCCGAACCCGGCTCCGGTGCGCACGGCAGCGTCAACCGCGCCCGTACGGTCACCGTCCCCTCGACCCGCCAGCGTGCCTCGAAGACCCGCTCAGGAGCGGCCGGAGCGTCGTCCGCGTCCGGTTCCAGGTGGTCGTCGATGACCTCGCGGTCCTTGAGCCGTCGCAGCTGTCGCCGTACGACCTCCGCGGTGTCGTCGGACCCGATGTGGCGGCCACGAGCCAGCCACACCGTGTGGGGGATCGTGGGCGGAGCTGCGGAGGAGTTCGACATAGGCCAATCTGCGGGCGGGTGCGGTGCTGACCCACCAGTATCCCCGTGGGAGATCTCGGCGGGTCAAGCGGGGGGTCGAGCAGGGGTCGCAGCGTCTCGTATGCCCGATTTTCCTGCGATACCGCGTGAGCTTACGCGCGGGGTGTGATCTGTTCACTCCGGGAGGTCAGGTTTCACGCGTGCATTTGACATGGCCCGGTCCTCAGAATGGTGGGGCGGAGGGGACCCGCCCACCATCCGCTCGGGGCGGGTCCCGTCCGTGTGCCATCGGACCTCACCGCCCCCGACGCCTGTTCGCGTGGCCCGGCCGGGACGGGACGCCCGGATCGGGCGCGGGTGCGCTGAACCCGGCCGGAACCGGACGCGCGCTCGTCGCGGACGGTACCTCCAGGGGTACGACCGTCTCCTCGCGCGGTGGCCGGGTGCGCGGCACGGGCTTGCCGACGACGCGGGTGTGCGTCATCAGCGAGGCGCAGGCCGCGCAGACCTCGGCGAGGGTCCACACCTGGCCGACCGCGGGATCGTGGCGCAGCACGAGCAGCACCGAGCCCGAGCAGTCGACCCGGGTCCCCTCGTGCGCGGCGCACCGCTGCCGCCGGCAGCCGCAGGCCGCGTCGGGGCGTACGGTCGCCGCTCTGACGTGGGCCGCCGCATGGGCTTCGGCGAAGCGGCGCACGGCCGCGAGATCGCGCGACCGGGCCGGCATGCCGCACCCGGAGGAGCAGCTCACCGAGGCGGTGCGGTCGCGGTGACCGGTGATGCGAATAGTCCAGGTACGCCCGGGTCGACGGGCTGACGGGGCGTCAGGATACGCGAGAGCCAAGACCACAGTTCCTTTGAGTGGAGGTGTTCACGCGGAAGAGGCGCTGAGTTAAGAACTACCCGTCGTGGGGCAGTTCACATCATTTGCGGACCCCAAGTATTCGTTCGACACCGCGATACGGTCGACGCATGTCTGACGTGCGGCTGACCACCTCCTCGTTCCTCGTCCTCGGCATCATCGACAAACTGGGCGAGGCGAGTCCGTACGACGTGAAGACGGAGGCCGCGCGCACCGTCGCGCCGTTCTGGTCGATGCCGCACGCGCAGGTGTACGCGCAGTGCGACCGGCTGCTGGAGGGGGGCCTGCTGTCCCAGGTGCGGCGGGAAAGCGGCCGTAACCGCCGGGTGTTGACCCTCACCGGCCAGGGCCTGGCCGTCCTCCGGGGCTGGCTCGACGACCCGGAGTTCGTGCCGGTCGAGGCCAGGGAGCGCGGCATCCTCAAGCTCTGGTTCGGCGGCCGGCCCGACGTCCTCGCCCCGGCCCAGCTCGGCGAGCACGAGAAGAGCCTGCGGGGCTACGAGGAACTCGCCGACGGTGTGCGTGAGTTACTGGCCCCCGGACAGCGCGAGGCGCTGGAGTTCGGCATCCGGTACGAGCGGATGATGATCGACTTCTGGGAGTGGGTGCGGCACCGCGACGAACGCGCGCAGGACCGTTGACCACGGCGTCGCCCGCCTCTACCGTCTCGATGGTCCAGACGAGACTATCGAGGGCCCGGGCCTGGGCCGTGAGCCAGCAGGGGGGCCGCCGTGCGTCGTCCGACGAACAGCGCCCGGCGCCGCGCCGCGATGATCGCGGTGACGGTCGTGTGCGTGGCGTACGCGCCGATCGCGATGACCGAACTGTGGCCCTACGCCCGCCCGGGCGCCCCCTCCCTCGGGAAGTGGGTCATGGGGCATGTCGTCTCCCCGCGCTACGTCACCGAGGCCTTCGCCGACCGGATGGCGCCCTACCGCCACAGCCTCGTGCCGATGATCGTGCACTCGGTCCTCGGCGGCGCCCTCATGCTGCTCGGCCCCGCCCAACTCCTCACCGCCGCCCGCCACCGCACCCGGCTGCACCGCACGCTCGGCGTGGTCTTCGCGGTCACGGTGTACGTCTCGATGGCCGGCGCCGGGATCTACCTCGCGCGCACGGACCCCGAGGACGCCTTCAGCGGCCCCGCGTTCTGGATCGTGCTCGCCACCCTCCTCGTCGGCACCGTCATGAGCGTGACCTTCGGCATCCTCGCCGCGGTCCGCGGACTCCTCGACCTGCACCAGCGCTGGATGCTCCTCTGCTACGGCTTCCTCCTCACCGCACCGCTGCTGCGCCTCGAATGGGGCTTCCTGCCCAGGCTGTTGCCCGGTCTGACCATGGAGCAGATCAACCAGGTGGCGATCATGCACCTGGGCACGCTGGTCACGTTCGGCGCGCTGATCGCCGCGCGCGCACGGGACCGCCGTACGACGGTCGAGGGTGTGACAGGGTCCTGGGCGCCGCTGCCCGTGCTCGCCGCCGCCCAACTCGCCGGTGCGGCCGCCCTCTTGTGGATCGCCCGCTCCTACCTCGACTTCGGCGCGACCGGACGGCGACTGCTGTGGGCGTATCTCCTTCCCTACGCGGTGAGTTACGCCGTGCTCGCCGTCGGCGCCCGACGCGCAGGACGTCAGGGTCGGCCCTGGGCCCGGGAGGAGTGGCGGCTGCATCTGACCGCCCTGTGCCTGGCCCCGGTGCTGTCGGCCGGCGCGGCTCCGGTCTTCCAACACGCCCTGGACCTCGACCGGTTGACGGCCCTGACCGCCGGTGTCGCCATCGGCTGCGGCATGCTCGCGGTCGCCGCGACCACCGTCGTGAGCCTGCGCGTCGTGAACAGCCGCCGTGAACCCGTGACACCGGTGAGTCCGCCGGTCAGTGGGGATACGCGCGCGGTGGCCGCTGCCGGGGCAGTTCGTCGCGGAAATCCTCGATGAGCGAGCTCACTTGGCGGATGAGCGCTGTCTTCTCCAGCCGGTCGAGGTAGAGGTTGCGGCGGGCGAGCCCCGGCGCGTCCACGCAGAAGTACAGCGCCATCAGGGGGTTGACGAACAGCTCGCTGCCCCGCGTGCGTTCGGTGAAACGGACGTCGCCGAACTCCCCGCGTACGGCCGCCGCCACCGAACCGTTGACGATGCTCGGATGCTCCGGCGTGGACTCCTGGGCGTGGGCCACCGCATCGAGATACAGCTGCCCCTCGCGGCTCTCGCGGGGCAGGGAGAACGCGCCGAGATAGGCACCCTCGCGCTCCAGAGCGGCCAGATTCTCCAGCACCAGCGCGTGGTTGACCCCGTGATACGCGTCGATGCCGAAGCCGAGGCACGCCACCAGCCGCACCGGCACCTCGTCGAGCCCGTTCACCGCCGCGAGGCTGACCATGTCCTCCTCCGGCGTGCCCAGCCCATGTTCGTCACCCCGCATCAGGATGTCGGTGCCGCCGTCCACCAGCACGACGGCGTCGACACCGCCGAGATGCCCGATCAGCGTGCGGTACGCGTCCCGCAGCGGCCGCACACCGGTCAGCGGGAACGCGTACACGGTGGACGGCATGTCGTGCAGGTCGAGCCACCGGGCGAGGGACCGCTCGGGGAAGTAGTCGCCCCGGGCCTCCGTGTCGGGGCCCACCGCGGCGACGTCCTGGTCCACCCACACGTCCTGGTGAAGGCCGTAGAGGTCGGCGAAGGACAGGTTGGCGAGGTGCACCTCCTTGCCGGCCGAGCGCAGTGCGAGGGCCAGCGGCAGCCCGGCGTAGACGTCGAAGCCGCCGCCCGCACCGGCGACGAGGATCCGGCGCGCGTCGCGCAGCCGGGAGAGGAACGGGGGTTCGAGGAGGGAGAACACCGGAGGACGTTAACAGCCCGTTCGGCGAGCGCTACAGCGCATTTGTTCGCCGGGACCTCGAACCACGCTGAACCGACGGGGAGTTGAGGCGACGGGTCGCCGACGAGGGCGGGCCGACATGCGCGAGGGGCCCGGCGGTACGGCCGCCGGGCCCCTCGGTCTCGATGTCGTGGGAACTACGCTTACGCGCCGCTCTCCCTGAGCATGTCCTCACGCTCGACGAGCTTCACGCGCTCGCGGCCCTGCGGCTCGCCCAGCGCCTTCTCCGCGGCGTCCAGCTTGTGCCAGCCGTCCCAGGTGGTGAAGCGGACGTTCCGCTCGGCGAAGAACGCCTCCACGGCCTCCGGGTCGGGCGAAACAGGCGTGTGCAGACGGCCGTTGGCGTGGTCGTCGAGCAGGTTCGCGACCGTCTCGTTGGCATCGCCCTTGGTGTGGCCGATGAGGCCGACCGGGCCGCGCCGGATCCAGCCGGTCACGTACGTCGACTGCAGGTGCTCGCCGGTCTCCTGGATGACCCGGCCGCCCTCGTCCGGGACCGTGCCCGAGTCGATGTCCCAGGGGAGCTTGGGGAGCTTGTCGGAAAGGTAGCCGACCGCGCGGTAGATCCCGGTGACGTCCCAGTCCTTGAACTCGCCGGTGCCCTTGACGTTGCCGGTGCCGTCGAGAGCGGTGCGCTCGGTGCGCAGGCCGACGACCTTGCCGTCCTCGCCGAGGATCTCGGACGGGGACTCGAAGAAGTGCAGGAACAGCTTGTGCGGGCGGTCGCCGACATCGCGGATCGCCCAGTTCTCCAGGGTCTTGGCGACCATGTCGGCCTGCTTGTTGCCACGACGCGTGGTGATCGAGCCCTCGTCGTAGTCGATGTCCTCGGGGTCGACGATGACCTCGATGTTCGGGGAGTGGTCCAGCTCCCGCAGCTCCATCGGGGAGAACTTCGCCTGCGCCGGGCCGCGGCGGCCGAAGACGTGGACCTCCAGCGCCTTGTTGGCCTTCAGGCCCTCGTGGACGTTCGGCGGGATCTCGGTCGGCAGCAGCTCGTCGCCGGTCTTGGCGAGGATGCGGGCCACGTCGAGAGCCACGTTCCCGACACCGAGAACGGCGACCTTCTCGGCCTCCAGGGGCCAGGTGCGCGGGACGTCGGGGTGGCCGTCGTACCAGGAGACGAAGTCGGCGGCGCCGTAGGAACCGTCGAGCTCGATGCCGGGTATGGACATGTCGCGGTCGGCCGTGGCGCCGGTGGAGAAGACCACCGCGTCGTAGAAGCTGCGCAGGTCGTCCAGGCTGATGTCGGTCGGGTAGTCGACATTGCCGAAGAGACGGATCTGCGGCTTGTCCAGGACCTGGTGCAGGGCGTTGATGATGCCCTTGATGCGCGGGTGGTCGGGGGCGACGCCGTACCGGATCAGGCCGAAGGGCGCGGGCATCCGCTCGAAGAGGTCGATGGACACGCCGGGTTCGGCGGCCACCCCGGACTTGAGCAGGGCGTCGGCGGCGTAGATCCCGGCGGGGCCGGCTCCGACGATGGCTACCCGCAGGGGGCGCGGCATGATCAGGTTCCCTTCGAGTGATGACAAGCGACTCGACGGGAAGCCTAAACTAAGGCATGCCTAAGTCGGTATGCGGGTCCGGTCTATGACCTCATAAGGT
Source organism: Streptomyces sp. NPDC101776 (assembly GCF_044766845.1). NCBI lineage: Bacteria > Bacillati > Actinomycetota > Actinomycetes > Kitasatosporales > Streptomycetaceae > Streptomyces > Streptomyces sp. NPDC101776. The sequence goes on from NZ_JBIWMV010000007.1 coordinate 343,918, forward strand.
CGGCTTATGGGGCACCCAAGCCTGGCGCATGGTCCGTGCGGGGCCCGTGCCTGGCCGGTGTGCGGACCGTACGGGGTTCTCTCAGCCCGCCGGACGAATGTGCACCACGTCCTGGGCGACCTCGGGCGGTGTGCCGAGCAACTGGACCATCACCCGGGCGACCGTCGCGGAAGGCAGCGGTTTCATCGCTCCCACCCTGGTCAGATAGCCGTCGGCCTCCCATACCGGCGCGGCGCGCTGCCGGTCCTCGCCGGGGAAGTTCTCGATGAAGGCGCTGTCCGAGATCGAGCCCAGGATCACCAGGGTGACCCGGATCCCGTCGCCGCGCAGCTCCTTGTGCATCGCGGCGGTGAAGCCGTTCAGCCCGTGTTTGCTCGCCGCGTACATCGCCATCAGCGGCATGTGGTCCAGGGTGATCTCGGAGGAGATGTTGAGAATGTCACCACCTCCCGCCGCCCGCAGCAGCGGCACCGCCGAGCGGATCGTGTGGACTGGGCCCAGGAGGTTGGTGCCGATACAGGCGTGGATGTCCTCGTCGGCGGTCTCCTCGATGGCGCGGATCCGGGCGACGCCGGCACTGTTCACCAGGATGTCCACCCGCCCGAACCGCTCCTCGACCTGAGCGAACGCCGCACGGACACTGTCCCCGCTGCTGACATCGGTCGGGATCGTCAGCACCGACCCCGGCATCTCCCGCGCCGCGGTCTCCAGCCGGTCGGCGCGACGGGCGAGCAGCACCACCCGCGCCCCGTTCTCGGCGAGCAGCGACCCGACGGCACGCCCCACACCGGTCGAACCTCCGCTGATCACGGCGACCTTGCCCTGCATCGTGCCTGCCATGACGGCCTCCCCGGTGAGACGTGACGAGTGGTGACGAGACGGGACGTGACGAGATATGACGAGACGTGTCGATCGGATGAGAGGCTACCTCTCGCAATTTGAGAACGCCATATCCGCTACAGAGCGGCGGAGTTGAGCCGCCGGGCACCGGCAACAGGGCGCTTCCCTGCGGGAAACGGGTCCGTAATCGCGAGGGAGTTTCCTGGTGGGAAATAGAGATTCACATCAGGAAACCCCTGGATGCTGGGAGCCTCCCATGGCGATGGACACCGCAGCCGCACCGCCCACGACCGCCGGCCCCGCCCCCACACCGGCGGCCGACCCCGCTCCGGACCTCGCCGCGCAAGTCCGCGCGGACGGCGTCGAGTTCGTCCTGGCCGTCTTCGTCGACCTCGCGGGCAAGCCCTGCGCCAAACTCGTCCCCGTCGAGGCGGTCGAGGAACTCCAGTCCGACGGCGTCGGATTCGCGGGCTACGCCGCCGGCGCGCTCGGCCAGCAGCCCAGCGACCCGGACGTCATCGCGCTCCCCGACGCGGCTTCCTACACCCCGCTGTCCTTCGTGCGCCCCGGACTCGCCCTCGTGCACTGCGACCCGCACGTCGAGGGCAAACCCTGGCCGTTCGCGCCCCGCGTCATTCTGCGCGCCGTACTGGCCCGCGCCGCCGAACTCGGACTGTCCCTCGCGGTCGGCGCCGAGATCGAGTACTTCCTCGTGAACCGCGACGAACACGGCACACTCTCCGTCGCGGACAGCCGCGACACCGCCGCCCAACCCTGTTACGACGCCCGGGGGTTGACCCGGATGTACGACCACCTCACCGCCGTCTCCAAGGCGATGAACTCCCTCGGCTGGGGCAACTACGCCAACGACCACGAGGACGGCAACGGCCAGTTCGAGCAGAACTTCGCCTACGCCGACGCCCTCACCACCGCCGACCGGGTCATCACCATGCGGTACCTGGTGTCGGTGCTGGCCGAACAGCGGGGCATGACCGCCACGTTCATGCCGAAGCCGTTCACCGACCGCACCGGTTCCGGGATGCACATGCACCTGTCGCTGTGGCGGGGGAGCGAACCCGCCTTCCCCGACGCCTCCGACACCCGGGGCCTGGGCCTGTCCCCGCTCGCCTACTCCTTCGTCGGCGGCATCCTCGACCACGCCCGCGCCCTCCAGGCCGTCATCGCGCCCACCGTCAACTCGTACAAGCGCACCGGCGCGGTCTCGACCCGCTCGGGCGCCACCTGGTCACCCCGCAGGGCGGGTTACGGCGGCAACGACCGCACCCACTTCGTCCGCGTCCCCGACGGCGACCGCGTCGAACTGCGCGGCGGCGACGGCTCCGCCAACCCCTACCTCGCGGCGGCCGCGGCGCTGGCCGCCGGACTCGACGGCATCGAGCGCGCCCTCGACCCCGGCGAACCGGGAGACGCGGCGGCGACCGCGGCCCGCCCCGAACTGCCCCCGACCCTGCTGCACGCGGTGGAGGCACTGGCCGCCGACCCGGTGATCGGCGGCGCCCTCGACGCGGCCGGGCCCGGCGTCAGCGAGTACTTCGGCGGGGTCAAGCGCCAGGAGTTCTTCGACTGGCACGGCACGGTCGGCGCCTGGGAGTTGGACCGCTACCTCACCGCCTTCTGACCCGTCCCCCGCCCCTCACGAGAGGAGAGCCGCATGTGCGGAATCGTCGGGCTCCATCTGCGGGAGCCCGCCCTCGAACCCCGGCTCGGTGAACTGCTCACCGCCATGCTGGGCCAGGTCGTGGAACGCGGCCCGGACTCGGCGGGCGTCGCGGTCTACGGCGACCCGCGCCTGTCGCCACCCGGGCGCGCCGTCGTCTCCCTGCTGGGCGTCACCCCGCAGGAGGCGTCAACCGCGTTGCCGGACGCGGTGGTTGTCCCGGCCGACGCCACGACGGTGGTCCACGCGGACACGTCCGTCCCCGAGTTGCTGGCCGCCGTCGCGACCGCGCTGCCGCAGGCCACCGTCATCGGCTCGGGGGAGCGGTTCGCCGTCCTCAAGGGCACCGGAAATCCGGTCGCGTTGGCGGAGTCGTTCGGGCTCGCCGGAGTGACCGGCCACCAGGGCGTCGGCCACACCCGGATGGCGACGGAGTCGGCCATCACCCCCGAAGGCGCGCACCCCTTCTCCGTCGGCCCCGGTCAATGCCTGGTCCACAACGGATCGTTCGCCAACCACGCCACCATCCGGCGCGAACTCCGAGCCCAGGGAGTCGAGTTCGACAGCGAGAACGACTCCGAGGTCGGCGCCCGCTTCGTCGCCCACCACCTCGCCCGCGGCACCGACCTGGAGAAGGCGTTGCGGCTGCTGTGCGAGCGCTTCGACGGTTTTTACACGCTGCTGGTCTCCACGGCCGACTCCTTCGCGGTGGTCCGCGACGCCATCGCCTGCAAGCCCGCGCTGGTCGCCGAGACCGACGCCTGGGTGGCGATGGCCTCCGAGTACCGCGCCCTGGACGTCCTGCCGGGCATCGAGCACGCCCGTATCTTCGAACCCGAGCCGGAAGAGGTGTACGTATGGCGGCGCTGACCGAGGCGGCACTGGTGGACCTCGCGGATTCCACCGTGCGCGATCTCAACCGGGCGCTTCACGCTCCGCAACCGGCCGCTTCCTGGCGGGTGTTGAACCCCAGAGGCGCGCACAGCGTCGCCTGCGGTCTCAAGGACGAGGTGACCGTCGACATCGAGGGCCACGTCGGCTACTACTGCGCCGGCATGAACCAGCACGCCACGGTCACCGTGCACGGCAACGCCGGAGTCGGGGTCGCCGAGAACATGATGTCCGGCACGATCCGGGTGCGCGGCGACGCCTCCCAGTCCGCCGGGGCCACCGCACACGGCGGACTGCTGGTGATCGAAGGCAACGCGGCGGCCCGGTGCGGGATCTCGATGAAGGGCGTGGACCTCGTCGTCGGCGGGAACGTCGGCCACATGAGCGCGTTCATGGGACAGGCGGGACGGCTGGTGGTCTGCGGCGACGCGGGTGACGCCCTCGGCGACTCCCTCTACGAGGCCCGGATCTACGTCAAGGGCACGGTCAAGTCTCTCGGCGCGGACTGCGTGGAGAAGGAGATGCGGGACGAACACCGCGCGGAACTGGCCGAGTTGCTGAAGGCGGCGGACTTCGACGAGGACCCCGCCGACTTCCGCCGCTACGGCTCGGCCCGGCGGCTCTACCACTTCAAGGTCGACAACTCGACCGCGTACTGAGGGAGTTGGTCCCATATGGAGATGGATTTCGCATTCCGCGGCCTGCGCGAGTCGGCCACCTTCGACCGTGCCACCATCCACGCCATCCAACGAGCCGCCGCGACCGGCGTCTACGACATCCGCGGCTGGGGCGCCAAACGACCCCTCCCGCACTTCGACGACCTGCTCTTCCTCGGCGCCGGCATGTCCCGCTACCCCCTGGAGGGCTACCGCGAGCGCTGCGACACCGACGTCGTCCTCGGCACCCGCAACGCCAAGTACCCGCTGCACCTGGACATCCCGGTCACCATCGCCGGCATGAGCTTCGGCGCCCTGTCCGCGAACGCCAAGGAGGCACTCGGGCGCGGGGCGACCGCGGCCGGCACCTCCACCACCACCGGCGACGGCGGCATGACCCCGGAGGAACGCGGCCAGTCCAAGCACCTCGTCCACCAGTACCTGCCGTCCCGCTACGGCATGAACCCCGACGACCTCCGCAAGGCCGACGCCATCGAAGTGGTCCTCGGCCAGGGCGCCAAACCCGGCGGCGGAGGCATGCTGCTCGGCCAGAAGATCACCGACCGCGTGGCCGGGATGCGCACCCTGCCCGTCGGCGTGGACCAGCGCAGCGCCTGCCGTCACCCCGACTGGACCGGCCCCGACGACCTCACCATCAAGATCGGCGAACTCCGTGAGATCACCGACTGGGAGAAGCCGATCTACGTCAAGGTCGGCGCCACGCGCACCTATTACGATGTGAAGCTCGCCGTCCACGCGGGCGCCGACGTCGTGGTCGTCGACGGCATGCAGGGCGGTACCGCCGCCACGCAGGAGGTGTTCATCGAGCACGTCGGCATCCCCACGCTGGCCGCAATTCCCCAGGCCGTACAGGCACTTCGGGAACTCGGCGTCCACCGCGAGGTGCAACTCATCGTCTCCGGCGGCATCCGTACCGGCGCCGACGTCGCCAAGGCGATCGCGCTCGGCGCGGACGCGGTCGCCATCGGCACCGCCGCGCTGATCGCCCTCGGGGACAACCACCCGCGCCACGAAGCCGAGTACCGTCAACTCGGCTCGGCGGCAGGCTACTTCGACGACTTCCAGGACGGCCGCGACCCGGCCGGCATCTCCACCCAGGACGAGGAACTCGCCGCCCGCCTCGACCCGGTCGAAGGCGGACGCAGACTCGCCAACTACCTCCGCGTCCTCACCATGGAGGCCCAGACCCTGGCCCGCGCCTGCGGCAAGGCCCACCTCCACCACCTGGAACCCGAGGACCTGGTCGCCCTGACCGTCGAGTCCGCCGCCATGGCCCGCGTCCCCCTCGCCGGCACCGACTGGATCCCCGGAGCCGCCCGATGATCGCCGTGATCGGCGCGGGCCTGATGGGCGCGGCCACCGCCTGGCAACTCGCCCGGCAGGGCCACGAGGTCACCCTCGTCGAGGCGTACGACATCGGCCACAAGCACGGCAGCTCCCACGGCAGTTCACGCATCTACCGCCGCGCCTACGCCGACCCCCTCTACGTCCGCCTGACCGGCGAGGCCCGCGAACTCTGGCAGGAACTGGAACACGACACAGGCGCCCAACTGCTGCGCATCTCCGGGGGCTTGGACTTCGGCGCGAGCCGCCACCCGGAGAGCATCGCGGACATCCTGGCGGCAGCCGCCGTACCGCACGAACTGCTGACCGCCGCCGAAGCGACCGAGCGCTGGCCGCAGTTCGGCTTCGACGGCCCCGTGCTCCACCAACCGGACGCGGGCACGATCGACGCCGACGCGACGGTGGCCGCCGCCGTAAGACGGGCCGCCGAGCTGGGCGCCCGGGTCCTCACCGGCATCCGTGTCACCGGCGCGGACATCCGCGACGACGGCAGGGTGGAACTGCGCACGGACGGCCCAACTGTCGTCGCCGGCACCGTCGTTGTCGCGTCCGGCGCCTGGCTGCCCGGACTCGCCGATCCGCTGGGCATTCCCGTGCCCCTGCCGCCGCTGCGGGTCACCCAGCAGCAGGTCTTCCACTTCCGCCGCCGCGACCCCGAGGCGGCAGCCTGGCCGGTCCTCGTCCACCAGGACCGGCTGAACCTCTACGGCCTCCCCTCCGGCAGCGACGGCGGACCGTACCCGGCGTACAAGGTCGCCCAGCACGACGAGGGCACCCCCACCACCGCCGACACCCGCACCGGGATCGTCGACCCCGCCTCCCGCGACAAGGTCACCGCATGGGTGGAACGCACCGTGCCCGGCCTCGACCCCACACCCGTGGCCGATGCGAGCTGCCTCTACACCACCACCCCCGACGAGGACTTCGTCCTCGACCGCACCGGACCCTTCGTCGTCGTCTCCCCGTGCTCGGGCCACGGCGCCAAGTTCACGCCGCTCATCGGCGCGATGGCCGCCGACCTCGCCCTCGGCCGTGCCGAGCCCCACCCACGATTCGCGCTGGGCCGATGACCCCCGACCCTCAACTCCCGGTAGAGACAAGCCCATCGGACAGAATGACCGTCATGGGCACCGACCACGACCGGGCAGCCGCGCTGCCCGACCGGGAGATCACCCCCGAACAGGCCGACGGGCCCGTGGACCTGGAGACCGCGATCGCCCGCCAGGTACGCCACTACCGGACAGCGGCAGGACTGTCGGTGGCGGAGATGGCGGCCCGGGTCGGCATCTCGAAAGCCATGCTCTCCAAAATCGAGAACGCCCATACCTCGTGCAGTCTCACCACTCTCGGCCGCCTCGCCACCGGCCTGAACGTCCCGGTGACGGCCCTCTTCCGAGGCGTGGACACCGAACGCGAGGCCGTCTACGTCCCCGCGGGCCACGGCGCCCAGATCATCCGCCGCGGCAGCCGCGTCGGCCACCTCTACGAACTCCTCGGCGCCCTGCGCGGCCCCCACAAACGCATGGAAGCCGTCCTGGTCACCCTCACCGAGTCCAGCGAGGTCTTCCCCCTCTTCCAGCACCCCGGCACCGAACTCCTCTACATGCTCGAAGGCATCATGCTCTACGGCCATGGAGAGGCGGCCTACACCATGCGCCCCGGCGACGCCCTCCAACTCGACGGAGAGGGCGCGCACGGCCCCCAGGAACTGATCGAACTCCCCGTCCGCTTCCTGTCCGTCACGGCCTACGGGGACCACGGAGCGGAGTGAGCGGCTAGGCTGCGCGGCAGAATCGGGATCGTCAACGCGCCGGTGGCTGGGTAGCGCGTCTCTCCAATCGCTGGGCACGCTCACCCTGGCCGTGGGCGACGGACTGCACGCCCTTCCTACGGCCATGACCGTGGCCGGCGTGACCGTCGCCCCGTACCTGATCAGCCTCTACGCCCTCACCGAACGGCTCGCGCCCGCCGACCGGGCGACCGTCGCCCTGACGATCCTGTGCGCGGGAGGGCCGCTCGGCACCGCGACCGGGCAGGTGCTGGCCGGGTACCTCGCCGACCGCCACGGCAGCGCCGGAGCGTTCGTCGTGCCGCCGATCGCGGCAACGGCCGCCCTGCTGCTCGCCGTTGCGGTGTTCCTGGCGGGCCCCGGCGTGCTCCGCCCGGGTGTTCGTGTTGCCGTCGGGTCCGGGACACCCGAGTCTGGGGGAATGGGTCGGGCCAAGGGGAGGACACACGATGGCGACGAGCGCTGACACACCGGATGCCGAGCGGCGACGGCTGGCCGAGGCCGACGACTCCGGGGTGCCCTGGCGCCGTTGGGGTCCCTATCTGAGCGAGCGCCAGTGGGGCACCGTACGAGAGGACTACAGCCAGGGCGGCGACGCCTGGTCGTACTTCACCCACGACCAGGCACGCTCCCGCGCCTACCGCTGGGGCGAGGACGGCATCGCGGGCGTCAGCGACGACAAACAACGGCTGTGCTTCGCGCTCGCGCTGTGGAACGGCCGCGACCCGATCCTCAAGGAGCGGATGTTCGGCCTCACCAACTCCGAGGGAAACCACGGCGAGGACGTCAAGGAGTACTACTTCTATCTCGACAGCACACCCACGCACTCGTACATGAAGTACCTCTACAAATACCCGCAGTCGGAGTATCCGTACGAGGACCTCAAGGCCACCAACAAGTCACGGGGGCGCGGCGACTTCGAGTACGAACTCCTCGACACCGGCATCTTCGACGAGGACCGCTACTTCGACGTGTTCGTCGAGTACGCCAAGGCCGGCCCCGAGGACCTGCTGATCGAGATCACCGCGCACAACCGGGGCCCCGACGAAGCCCCGTTGCACCTGCTCCCGACCCTCTGGTTCCGGCACACCTGGTCCTGGGCGGGTGGCACCGCCGTCCCCTCCATCCAGCAGGAACCCGGCGGCGCGCTCCGCGCCGACCACGCGGAGCTGGGCCCACGCCGGCTGTACTGCGACGCGGACGCGCAGACCCTGTTCACCGAGAACGACACCAACAACGAGAAGATCTTCGGCAGTTCGAACGCCTCCCCGTACGTCAAGGACGGCATCGACCGCTACGTGGTCCAGGGCGAGACCGGAGCGGTCAACCCCGGGCGGACCGGCACCAAGGCCGCCGTCCACCACGTGCTCACCATCCCGGGCGGCCAGAGCGCGACGGTCCGCCTGCGCCTCACCGCCGCCGAACTGCCCGACTGGACCGGCGACTTCGACACGGTCATGACCCAACGCCGGGCCGAGGCGGACGAGTTCTACGACGGCATCACCTCCGCCGACACCTCGGCCGACGAACGGCGGCTGGTCCGGCAGGCGTTGGCCGGGATGCTGTGGAGCAAGCAGTACTACTACCTCGACGTCGAGCGCTGGCTGTCCGAGCACGGTGTCGACCCGCTCGCCTCCGACCCCCGGGTGCGGAACAGCAACTGGTACCACATGGTCAACGACGAGATCATGTCGATGCCGGACACCTGGGAGTACCCGTGGTTCGCGGCCTGGGACCTCGCCTTCCACACCGTCGCCCTGTCGATGGTCGATCTCACCTTCGCCAAGGGCCAGTTGGACCTCCTGCTGCGCCGCCTCTACCTCCACCCCAACGGCCAGATCCCGGCGTACGAATGGAACTTCGGGGACGTCAACCCGCCCGTGCACGCCTGGGCCACCCTGTTCCTGTACGAGTTGGAGAAGCACCGCACCGGCAAGGCCGACCGCGCCTTCCTGGAGAACGCCTTCCAGAAGCTGATGAAGAACTTCAGCTGGTGGCTCAACCGCAAGGACACCGACGGCAACAACGTCTTCCAGGGCGGCTTCCTCGGCCTCGACAACATCGGCGTCTTCGACCGCAGCGCCCCGCTTCCCACCGGCGGCCACCTCGACCAGGCGGACGGCACGGCCTGGATGGCGCTCTACTGCCAGAACCTCCTTGAGATCGCCCTGGAGTTGGCCGTCGACAACCCCGTCTACATCGAGCAGGCACAGTCCCTCTTCGAGCACTTCGCGTGGATCGCCGTCGCCATGAACCGCATCGGTGCCGACAACGCGAGCCTGTGGGACGAGGAGGACGGCTTCTTCTACGACGTGCTACGGCTGCCCGACGGCACGGCGACCCGGCTCAAGGTCCGCTCGCTCGTCGGCCTGATCCCCCTCGCGGCCATCAGCCTGGTCGGCGGCTGGGCGGACCAGCGCTTCCCCGAACTGGTCACGGGAGCACGGGAGTTCATCGAACGGCACCCGGCCGTCGAAGCCACCATCTCCTCCCACGAGGCACTCGGCCCGAACGCCGACGGCCGCTATCTGTTCGCCCTGTTCGGCGAGGACCGGCTGCGGCGCATCCTGTCCCGGATGCTCGACGAGGACGAGTTCCTCGGCCCGCACGGCATCCGCTCCCTCTCCCGGCACCACGCCGAGCACCCCTACACCTTCGAGGTGCACGGGGAGACGTACGGCGTCGGCTATCTGCCGGCCGAGTCCGACTCCGGGATGTTCGGCGGCAACTCCAACTGGCGTGGCCCGGTGTGGTTCCCGGTCAACCTGCTGCTGATCCGTGCGCTGCTCAACCTGCATGCCTTCCACGGCGACGACTTCACCGTCGAGTGCCCGACCGGCTCGGGCCGACAGCTCACCCTCTACGAGGTCGCCCGCGAGATCGCCGACCGGCTCACCGCCACCTTCCTCAGCGACGCCGACGGACACCGCCCGGTGCACGGCGCCCAGGCCAAGTTCGCCAAGGACCCGCACTGGAAGGACCTGATCCTCTTCTACGAGTACTTCCACGGCGACAACGGCGCCGGCCTCGGCGCCTCCCACCAGACCGGCTGGACCGGCCTGTCGGCCGTCACCGCCACCCTCTTCCACACCCTGGGCGACGGCGAGTGGTCGGCCCGGAGCCGCGAGAGCCTGCGCCCGACCGGCGACCGAGAGGAGCCGCTGTCATGACCGCCTGGCCCGAGCACCCGGTGATCTACGAGATCAACACCCTCATCTGGCTGGGGGAGTTGAGCAGCCGCTACGGCCGTGCCGTCACCCTCGGCGAGGTGCCCGCGCCCGCCTGGGACGAGGTCGCCCTCCCGGGCGTCGACGCCGTCTGGCTGATGGGCGTGTGGGAACGCAGCCCGGCCGGACTGGAGATCGCGCTGCGTGACCCCGCGCTCCAGGCCTCGTTCCGCGCGGCGCTGCCCGACCTCCGCCCCGAGGACGTGGCCGGATCGCCGTACTGCGTCCGGAACTACGTCGTGGACGCAACCCTCGGCGGCCCGGCGGGACTGGCGGAGGCCCGCGCCCAACTGGCCTCCCGTGGCGTCCGGTTGATCCTCGACTACGTCCCCAACCACGTGGCCCCCGACCACCCGTGGCTGACCGAACGCCCCGGCTGCCTGGTCCAGGGCACCCAGGACGACCTGGCCCGCGACCCCGCCTCCTTCCTGGAAGCCGGCGGCAAGGTCTTCGCCCGGGGCCGCGACCCCTACTTCGCGCCCTGGCCCGACGTCGTCCAACTCAACGCCTTCAGCGAGGAGTTGCGTACGGCGGCCGTCGACACCCTGGCCTCGATCGGCGACCAGGCGGACGGCGTGCGCTGCGACATGGCCATGCTGCTGATGACCGACGTGTTCACCAAGACCTGGGGCGGACGCGCGGGCACGGCTCCTGCCGAGGACTTCTGGCCGTACGTCGTCCCGCGGGTCCGCGAACGCCACCCCGACCTCCTCTTCGTCGCCGAGGCCTACTGGGACCTCGAATGGGCCCTCCAGCAGCAGGGGTTCGACCACTGCTACGACAAACGGCTCTACGACCGGCTGCTGCACGAGGGCGCGGACTCGGTGCGCGGCCATCTGCGGGCCGACCCCGGCTACCAGCGCGGCCTGGTCCGCTTCCTGGAGAACCACGACGAACCCCGGGCCGCCGCCACGCTCTCTCCCGAGCGGGAGCGGGCGGCGGCGGTCACCATCGCGACGCTGCCCGGCGCGACACTCTGGCACGAGGGCCAGTTCGAAGGGCGACGGGTGCGCCCGCCGGTGTTCCTCGCCCGCCGGCCGGAGGAGCCCGTCGACAAGGAACTCCACGCGTTCCAGCACCAGTTGCTCGCCGCGGTCGGCGCCTCCGGCATGCGCACGGGAGGGGAGTGGCAGCTGCTCGACTGCACCGGCTGGCCCGACAACCCCACCCACGAGAACCTGGTCGCCTGGTCCTGGACGACCGGTTCCAGCCGCCATCTCGTCGTCGTCAACCTCTCCGAGCAGCCGGCCCAGGGCCGGGTCCGCCTCCCGTGGAGCGACCTGCGCGGCGGTCACCGCCAACTCACCGAACTGATTTCCGAAGTGACCTACGACCGGGACGGCGACGAGCTCCTGGACCTCGGTCTCTACGTCGAGTTGGAGGGACTGCGCTGGCACCTCGTCGCGATCGCGTCCTGATCTTGACCTGTGGCCAACTGGTGAAGGATTGACGGGAGTTGTGAAAGGTGACAAGAATTCAGCTTGCTTCGCTGTGTCTTAGCTGAGCGAAGCACCTGCGAGCGGTCCGGTCGCGCACGCCTCGATCGTCTCCTTTCGTGCGCCCGCCGCTCGCGCTCTGCCACCTCCCACACCCTTCACCATCGTCGAGGCTCACTTTGTCACGTTCGCACCACCTCCGATCCCTGTCCGCCCTCGCAGCAAGCGCCTTCCTCGCCGCCGCCGCGCCCGTGCTCGCGGCCGGCCCGGCGAGCGCCGCCGACTCCGCGGCCTGCCAGTCCGCCACCGTGCAGTACCGCATCGTCGGTGCCGATGGAAACGTTCTCGGCGCCGACTGGACCTCGCAGGGCGGCTTCCACCAGTGGGACACCGTCCCCGGCACCGTCGAGGTCCGGCTGGCTCCCGACCAGAGCGTCGGGGACGGCTGCAAGTACCCCGTCTCCCTCGCCGAATACACCACCGAGGGTTCCAACTGGTACACCTCGGGCCACCAGACCATGGTCGACAAGGCCACGGTCTACCTCACCGCCAAGGACGTCGCGGGCTCGCAGGACACCTGGCAGCAGCTGAAGGTCAAGTCGCCCGACTGCTACGGCCAGATCGACCTGTACGGCGACGACGTCACCTACGACGGCGGCACGGGCGAGGGCCACGGCCCCCTTCCGTACGAGCCCGACAACATCACGACCCCGTACCACCTCATCGCGGCCTGGAACGGCGGCGACAAGGAGTGCACCCCGAGCACGCCGGACTCGCCCACCCCGACGCCGACCCAGCCGGCCTCGGCGCCGCCCGCGACGCCGTCGACCCCGGCCGACAGCACGCCTCCCGCCGAGGAGTCGACGCCGCCGGCCAGCCCCAAGCCGTCGACGACGCCTCCCACCTCCGCGCACGTCCCGCCGCTGAAGTCGTCGCCGTCGCCCTCTCCGAAGGCGACGCCCAACGGCGGCAATCAGCCGCTGGCGGAGACCGGTTCCAGCGCGCCGGTCGGCCTCATAGCGGGCGGTGCGGCCCTGGTGATCGCCCTCGGTGCCGGTGGGGTCTACGCGGCAGGCCGTGCCCGCCGCTCCTCCTGATACAGGCACACCCGTCGTGAACTGACCGCCCCGTCCCGTGAGTTGTCACGGGGCGGGGCTCACGGCCGTGGCCAGGGACGCCCACCGAGCCGCTCGATGTCGGTGTTGAAGCGTCGTAGAAAAGCCGCGAAGGTGTCGATGTCCTCGTCCGACCAGTCGTCCATGATCTGGTCCAGGGACCGGACGAGACCCTCGCGTTCCTCGTCGAGCAGGCGCGCGCCCTGGTCCGTGATGCGGAACTTGCGGGCCATGCCGCCCTGCGGATCGGGGATGCGCTCCACCAGTCCGGACCGCATGGCCGCCGCCGTCTGCCGGTTGAGCGTGGATGTGTCGAGACCGAAGGCGTCGCTCAACTCGCCGATGGACATGGGCCCTTGGACGCGGATCCGGCTCAGCAGGATGTAGGCGCTGCGCTCCAGCACGCCGTCCTTGCGGCGCCCGCCCTTCTGCGAGAGCAGTCCGTGCCGGCTGAGGAGCATCTGCTCGTACTCGATCTCGCGCGTACGCCTGTCCATCGGTCCGCTGCCTCCTGCTTCCTGCCGACGCCGCCGCCGGGTCCTGCGGTTCGGGACGGCCGGGCCCATCCTCGCACGACGATATGCATCATCCCCATCACATGGCTGATACATACGATGTGTACGATGCACATTCCTTCACATCCCGACTGAACAGACATGCCGAGGAGTCCCGTCATGGACGCCCCCCAGCCCACAGCCCGCGCAGGCGGCGTGGTCGCCACGCTGGCCTTCGCCGGCACCACCGCCGCGATCATGCAGACACTGGTCACCCCGCTCATCGCCGATCTGCCGGAGATGCTGCACACCTCGTCCTCGAACGCCGCGTGGGTGATCACGGCCACCCTGCTGGTGGCGGCCGTCTGCGTGCCGGTCGTCGGCCGCCTCGGCGACCTGCTGGGCAAGCGCCGCATGCTGCTCGCCTGCTCCGTCCCGCTGATCGTGGGCTCGGTGGTCTGCGCGCTCTCCTCGTCCGTCGTCCCGATGATCGTCGGACGCGGTCTGCAGGGCATGGGCATGGGCATGGTCCCGCTGGGCATCGCCCTGCTGCGGGACGTCGTACCGCAGGAGCGGCTCAGCCCCTCCATCGCACTGGTCAGCGCCTCCATGGGCATCGGCGGCGGCCTTGGTCTGCCGATCGCCGCAGGCATCGCCCAGTACGCCAACTGGCGTGCCCTGTTCTGGGGTTCGGCCGTACTCGCCGTCGTCGTCGCCGTGCTGATCTGGTTCCTGATCCCGGACGTACCCGCCGCCGCCAAGGGCCAGCGCTTCGACGTCCCCGGCGCCCTCGGCCTCGCCGTCGGCCTCGTCTGCCTGCTGCTCGGCATCTCCAAGGGCGCCGACTGGGGCTGGGGTTCGGCCACCGTGCTGGGCCTGTTCACCGTCGCGATCGTGGCGTTCCTGGGCTGGGGCGTGTGGGAGCTGCGCACCGGTGACCCGCTGATCGACCTGCGCACCACGGCCCGCCCCCGGGTCCTGATCACCAACATCGCCTCGGTCTTCGTCGGCGTCGGCATGTACTCGAGCATGCTGGTGGTGCCGCAGCTGCTCCAGTTCCCCGCGGCCACCGGTTACGGCCTGGGGCAGTCGATGCTCGCCACCGGCCTGTGGATGGCCCCCGGCGGCATCATGATGATGATCGTCTCCCCGCTCGGCGGAAAGCTCACCAACGCCCGCGGCCCGAAGTTCACCCTGATCAGCGGCGTCCTCGTCATCACCGCCGGCTACGCCCTGTCGATGGGCCTGATGAGCTCCGCATGGGGCCTCATGGTCGTCTGCATCGTCATCAACAGCGGCGTCGGCCTCGCCTACGGCGCGATGCCCGCCCTCATCATGAGCTCGGTCCCCCTCTCCGAGACCGCGGCCGCCAACGGCTTCAACACCCTCATGCGCTCCCTCGGCACCTCGATCGGCGCCGCGGTCATCGGCGTGGTCCTCGCCCAGATGACCACCACGGCGGGCGGCTTCACCTTCACCTCCGAGGGCGGCTTCCGCACGGGCCTCATCATCGGCGGCGGCGTGGCCCTGCTCGCGGCCCTGGTCGCGGCGGCGATCCCGGCCGTACGCCAGGCCGCGCCGAGCGAGGAACAGCCCGAGCGCACCGGCAAGTTGGAGGAGGCCGGGGTCGAGTCCTGACCGGAGCACGCTGAACGCACGGGGGACGTGCTGCCCGGCGCCGAAGGACCGGGGGACCGGTCTTCGACGCCGGGCACTGTGCTGTTCGGCGATCGACTCCCGAATGGGACCACGGCAGTTGTGGCGATGCGCTCCGCACGGCTGGCGGCGACGGCCCCACCGGGGGAACGTGGTCGGTGTGGAGAAGCGGCGGTACGACGTGTGGGCGGCCGGAGATGCCTACGAGCGGTACATGGGGCGATGGAGCCGCCGTGTCGCCGGAGAGTTCGTCGCCCGGCTCTCCTGCCCGCCCGGCGCGCGCTGGCTGGACGTGGGATGCGGCACCGGAGCGCTGACCGCGACGATCGCCGACCGGTGCCGTCCCCGCACGGTGGTGGGCCTGGAACGGTCCCTCGGCTTCGTCACCTCGGCCCGCGGCATCGTGCCCACGGCCACCTGCTTCGCGGTGGCCGACGCCGGGTCACTGCCGCTCCACGACGCCGTGTTCGACGTCGCCGTCAGCGGTCTGATGCTCAACTTCCTTGCGGCACCGGCTGATTCGGTGCGCGAGGCGGCCCGCGTGGTGCGACCGGGCGGGCTGGTCGCCGCGTACGTGTGGGACTACGCCGACGGCATGGCGTTCCTGCGGCACTTCTGGGACGCGGCGAAAGCGACGGACCCGTCGGCCGCCGAACTCGACGAGGGCCGCAGGTTCCCGGTGTGCCGTCCGGAGCCGCTGCGGGAGATGTGGACGGCGGCCGGGCTGCTCGACGTAGCGGTGAGCGCTGTCGAAGTGCCCACCGCCTTCGCCGACTTCACGGATCTGTGGGAACCGTTCCTCGCCGGACAAGGACCTGCTCCCGGCTACGTCGCCGCCCTCGCGGCACCTTCCCGGGACCGGCTGCGCGAAGCACTCCGCGCCTCCGTCCCGACACAGCCGGACGGATCGATCGCGCTCACCGCCCGCGCGTGGGCGGTACGCGGGCGCACACCGCTCCGGATCGGCGCGTTCTCGCCGTAGCCGACTCAGCTGCCCGGTCCGAGTCCTTCCAGGGCCTTGCCGAGTTGGGCCGGGGTCAGGGCGGGGGCCGGGAGCGCGGGCGCGGCGGGTGTGCCACGCAGGCCGTCGAGGAGGAGGGCGAGGGGGCGGAGCCAGGCGTCGGGACCGGCGGCCGTGGTGAGGGAGGGGCGGTACGGCCGCAACGGTCTCCAGACCGACCCCCCGGACCACACGCGACTACGGCGGCTGGTCGCGGGCCACTGCACGCCCGCGCGCATCGCCGCCCTCCGCCCGCGCATCGTGGAGATCGCCGGTGATCTGCTCGCCGAGCTGCCGGCGTGCGGGACGGTGGATCTGGTGAGCCGGTACGCCCTGCCGTTGCCCGTCACGGTGATCTGCGACCTGTTCGGGGTGCCCGCCGTCGACCGTACGGTGTTCCACGCCTGGTCGAACGAACTCGTCATGCCCGCCTCGCCCGAAGCGGGCGCCTCGGCCGCAGCCGCGCTGGGCGGTTACCTGGCCGAGTTGATCCACCGCAAGCGCGGCACTCCCGAGGCCGACCTGCTCAGCGACCTGGTCACCGCGGCCCGCGAACCCGCCACCGAGTCGCCGCTCGCCTCCGAGGAACTCCTCGGGATGGCCTTCCTGCTTCTCGTCGCCGGCCATGAGACGACCGTCAACCTGATCTCCGCGACCGTCCATGCCCTGCTCACCCACCCCGACCAGCTCGAACTACTGCGCTCCGAGCCGGACTTGGCCGGTGCCGCCGTGGAGGAGTCGCTGCGTTTCCACTCGCCCGTCCATGCCACCGCGTTCCGTTTCGCGGCGGAGTCCCTGGACCTCGCCGGTACGCGTATACCGGCCGGAGACGCGGTGCAGATATCCCTGGCCGCGGCCTCCCGGGATCCCCAGCACTTTCCCGAACCCGACCGCTTCGACCTGCGGCGTCGAGGCCCGGCACACCTCGCCTTCGGCCACGGCCTCCACCACTGCCTCGGCGCACCCCTGGCCCGCACCGAGGCCGCCATCGCCGTACGCCTCCTCGTGCACCACTGCCCCGACCTCGCACTCGCCACCGACCCCGCCTCACTGACCTGGCGAACGAGCACACTGCTGCGGGGTCTGAGCGAACTGCCGGTGAGTTTCGGGCCGTTGAGGGATGTGGGCAGCGTCGACTAGCCCAAGGTCACTACGTCGGCGGGCAGTTGGGGGTCCGGCCAGTGGGGTTCGGGGCGCCAGTTCCCCAGCCCCCGGTCGACGGAGAACGGCCCGACGGCCTCCCTGATCATCGCGACCGCCTCCTCGCGAGCCCTCTCCACCGCCCGGTGGTCGTCCTCGCTCACCACTCCCAACCGGCGGCCGTGGGCGTACTCGTCCTCGTCCTTCCACTCCATCCGCGACAGGTCGGGCGCGACCACCAGATCCAGCAGCAGGTCGAAGGTGTCGAAGCCGATGGGCGTACGGCGCATCGGCTGCTGGAAGTTGACGTACCAGTGCGTCAGTCGACCCTCGCCCGTGGCTTCGAAGAACGCGTTGACGCTGAACCACGTATCGGGCGGCACCCATTGGAGATGGGCCGTACTCCGCCAAGTCCACCGGCCGAGCAGCCAGTTGCCGTCGGCCAGGTTCGGCAGGGCGCGCAGGCGGGCGGTCTCGTCTCCCGTGCGCAGCCACTCGATCCAGGTCGTCGGGACCAACAACTCCGCGCCCGGCCGGCACCCCACGACCAGCGCCTCGGTCGTGCCCTCGACGACCCACAACGCATGCGCACCCCACACTTTCCGCCCGAACACATCGCGCCGTACGGCGGTTTCACCTGGCCGGAACTCCCGCATATGTACCTCCGCACGCTCGGGTGACTCATGTCTGCCCGCGTGCCACCGCCCGGAACTCCAGCGGCGTACGTCCGTCCCGCTTGCGGAAGAACTTCGCGAAGTCGGACGGCTCGCCGAATCCGAGGGTGCGGGAGACGTCCTCCGCCGTCGCGGCGGTGTGGACGAGGAGGCGCTTGGCCTCCAGAAGGATGCGGGCGTCGAGGTACCGCTTGGCGGTCGTGCCGGTCGCCGTGAGGGTCGCGCGGGTGAGAGCGCGCGGGCTGTAGCCGAGGGCGACGGCGTAGTCCCCGACATGGTGGCTGGTGCGGAAGTCCCGTTCCAGGGCGGCGCTGGAGCGACGGAACGTGTCGTCGGCCGGGGCGGACGACACCGGGTCCGGGCGGACGTGCGAGAGCCGCAGCAGCAGGACGGCGAGGAGCATGCTGAGGGTCTGGAGATCGGCGTCGAGGGGGAGTTTGGCCAAGCCGGTGTAATCGTGGGATTTGTGACGGAGCGTCAAGCCCGCTGCCCGGGTCCCCTACATACGGCGCACCACCGAACCCGACCGCCGCACCCGCCGCGAGGCGTACCCCGTCGAGTTCCGCATGAGACCGGCCGGCATCGAGACCGCCCTGGAGGTACCCGTAGTTCCCCCGCTGCTCTACGGCCGCAACGAGCCCAACAGGCCGTCGAGAACAGCCTCTTGACGTCGAGGTGTGGTGGCGTGGGGCAGCAGGACCGCGTTGATCTGGAAACCCATCAGGGCCGCGAGCAAGGTGTCGACGGTCGCGTCGTCCGGGGCGTCGGTGCCGATGTCGCCCTGCCCGCGGGCCTGTTGCAGATAGCCGGACATCTGCTCGCGCCAGGCCGCCATGGCGTTCTCGTGGACCCCGGCCATGCGGTCGTCGTGGACGGCGCGGTCCCAGAAGGCGATGACGACCCGGGCCTCCATGAGGCGTATGTCGTCGAGCGGCATGATCTCCAGGCAGAGCAGGCGCAGGGCCGCCAGGCCGGTCGCGTCGGCGATGGACTCGCGGGCGCGGACGTTGGTGCTCTCGAACGCGTGCTGGAAGGCGGCGAGCAGGATCTCGTCCTTGTTGCGGAAGTAGCCGGTCAGCGCACCGTTGGCGTATCCGGCCTCGGCGGCGAGGTCCCGCATGGTGACGGCGTCGAGCCCGCGTCTCGCGATCAGGGCCCATACGGCTTCGATGATCTCGCGGCGCCGCGCGTCATGATCGACGATTTTGGGCATGCCCCGACCTTAATCCAGCCGCTCCGAGGCCGCTCCGACGCCGGTCCGACCCGGTCAGGCCAGCATGGCTGCCATCCCCAGGGCCATCATCGCCCCGCCGATCCCGCCGATCCCGCCGATCCCGCCGATCCCGCCGATCCCGCCGATCGGAGCGGCGCACGGCACGGCAGGACGCAGCGCCCGATGCATGACGACTCCCGCCCGGGCCAGCAGCCACAGCACCACCGCCAGCGCGAACAGCCCGTAACCGTTGGTGTGTTGGTCGTGCTGCCCCTGCGGAAGGCGAGCCATGGCCGCGGTGACCACGGCCATCACGGCGAGGTCGACGGCGACCGACCCACGGGTGAGCAGACACATGCCCGCCGTCACTCCCGCGCCGACAAGCAGCGGGTACGGCCCCGGGCTCCCCACCACCATCACCAGCGTCACCGCGAGCACGACGGCGTGCGGACCCCAGCGTCGTACGGGCCCCGGCACATGCCCCGCGAGGCACAGGCCGGAGCCCGTCAGCGTGACGGCGGCCGGGATCAGGTCATGCGTCACGGCGGCGCCGGACGACGGCCGAGACCGCCCCGGCCGCGAAGAACAGCACGACGATCCCCTCGAAGAGCCGCGCGAGGGAGGCCGAACCACCGATCAGGGTGGTGAAGTTGGCCAGCACCATGTACGTGATCCAGCACAGCCCCAGGGCGCCGAGCGCCGGCGCGAGCCGGGTGTGCCACAGCCGGGTGTCCGCCCCGGTGCGGGCGAAGAAGGTGATGATCGCGACCCCGACGAGGATCATCAGCACCAGCACGCCGAGCGTGGCCAGCCCGCTCATCCAGGTGAACAGCTCCAGCACCGGATCCGACCCCGCGAGGACGAACGCCCCCACCACCACGGCCGCCGACACGCTCTGCACCAGCGAACCGGCGTGCGGCGAACCGTGCTTGGCGTGACTGCGGCCCAGGATCGCGGGGGCGTCGCCCTGGCGGCCGAGGGAGAACAGATAGCGGGAGATCGCGTTGTGGAAGGCGAGCAGCGCCGCGAACAGGCTGGTCAGCAGCAGGACTTCCATCGTGTCGGAGGCGGCCGAACCGACGTACTGCCCGGCCACGGCGAACACCAGCCCGCTCGTGTCCTTCGCCGCCGCGCCCTGCACCTCGTCCGTACCGACCGCCAGGACGACCGCCCAACTGGACAGTGCGTAGAAGCCGCCGATGGCGATCACCGCGAGGTAGGTCGCCCTGGGCACACTGCGTTTGGGGTCCCGCGCCTCCTCGCTGTAGATGGCGGTCGCCTCGAAGCCGACGAAGGACGCGACCGCGAACATCACCCCGATGCCCGTCGACCCCGTGCTGAAGGCACCCGGTGTGAAGGAGTCGAAGTCGATGCCGTGCGCGCCTCCTTGGGCGAGGATCGCCACCGTCATCACCGTGACGATGCCGACCTCCAGGACCAGCAGCACCGACAGCACCTTCGTGCCGACCTCGATGTTGCGGAAGCCCAGCACCGCGACCAGTCCCCACAGCACACCGGCCCACAGCCACCAAGGCAGTTCGGGGCCGCCGTACTTGACGACCAGCCCTTCCAGGGTCGCGCCGGAGAGGCCGTAGATCCCGGCCTGGATCGTGCTGTAGGTCAGCAGTGCCAGCCCGGCCGCGCCGGTGCCGGTGATGCGGCCGAGCCCGGCGGTGACGTACGAGTAGAAGGCGCCGGTGTCGACGACATGGCGGCTCATCGCGGCGTAGCCGACGCTGAACAGCAACAGGACGACGGCGACCAGGAGGTAGGCGGCGGGTACGCCGGGGCCGTTGCCGATGGCCAGCATCACCGGCAGGGCGCCGCCGATGGCGGTGAGCGGGGCCGCTGCCGCGACGACCATGAACACGATCCCGCCGACTCCGATGGAACCGCGGAGTTTCGACGGAGTGTCAACTGAGCTGCCGCTGATGGTCTGTTCAGACATGACAGCCTCCCGTGCCTGTTGTCCCGCAGTGGCCGGAGGTGCTCGGCGGCACGTCGAGGGTGGGGTTGCGGTCGAAGAAGCCGACCGGCTTGAGCGTGAAGCCCGTGGTGTCGACCGGCATGATCGGCCAGTCCTCGGGACGCGGGGCGTGGGTCAGTCCGAAGGTGTGCCAGACGACGAGGTCCTGCCCGTCGAGATCCCGGTCGGCGGCGGCGTACGCGGGCAGCCCCGCCCCGCCGGGATGCTGGTTGACGAAGTCGCCCGCCGGGTAGCGCTCGGCCGGGTCGTAGGCGGTGACCCAGAGGTGCTTCGTGGCGAAGGCGGCGCGGGCCGCGACCGAGGACTCGGGATCGGCGAGCAGGGCCGGCCTGCCCTCCGGGTGCAGGGCGTAGGCGACCGGTCGCCCCAGCCGGTTCAGGGACCCGGGGTTGGAGATGTGCCACACACGGTCCACGCCCGCGTCGGCCATCCGCTGCGCCTCGCTCTCCCGCGTCAGCGGGGTGCGCTTGAGGGCGAAGGCGTTGCCGCGCAGGTTGTCCGGCCCGATCGGTACCCGGACCGTCTCGATCTCCTCGACGCGGTTGACGGGACCGTCCACCGCCATGTCCAGCCGTGCGCTGAACAGGTGTTGGTGGTAGGGGGCGCCGAGGCCGGGGGCGAGTTCGGTGGCGTAGGGGTAGTCGCCGCCGGGGTGGGCGGAGGTGAAGACGACGCCGGTGGCCTTGGCCTCGAACTCGATGGTGCCGTCGAGGTACAGGTACCAGTAGAAGCCGTAGTCGTAGTTCCCGACCGTGGTGAAGAAGGAGAGCACCATGCGCCGTTGGCGCCGGGTCTCGACGGAGCCCGCCCAGAGGTCGGTGTGCTTCCAGAGGATGCCGTAGTCCTCCTCGTGCAGACAGACGGCGTTGGTGAGGGTCTGCGGTGTGCCGGTCTCGTCGGCGATCACCGCGTCGAGATAGGTGATGTCGCCGAGGCAGTCGCAGCCGAGCTGGAGCGCGTTGGCGTAGCGGCCGATGAGGTACTCGCCTGTGTCGAAGTAGTTCTGCCAGGACCGCACGGGGGAGGGGTCGGCGTACGGCACGACCATCTCGGCGATCGACGCGCGATGGATCACCGGGCGCCCTGCGAAGGCGAGTTGATGGAGGATCAGACCCTCGCGGGCGTCGAAGCCGATCCGCACGGACCAGTTCTCCCACGTCAGCGCATTGCCGTCGAGCGTGAAGCTGGGGCCCTGCGGCTGGGTGATCTCGATGGGCTTCAGGGTGGTGCGCGGCGGACCGGTGACGGCCGGGTCGTCGAAGTTCCCCGACTCCGCGGGCACCGGTACCGGTCCGAGGTCGACGACCTGGTCCACGGTCCGGTTCAGGACGTCCACATAGGCGACGAGTCCGTCGACGGGATGCGCCCACGCGTGGTCCTTCGCGTGCTCCTGCACGAAGGCCAGCCCGCGCAGGATGCGGCGGCCCCGCTCCTGCGGGTACTCGGCGTCGTACACACCCGCCGACAGCGGAGCGACACGCACCGAGTCGAGGTCCAGGCCGCGCGCGGCCAGGGCGTCCAGCCAGCGCGGGTCCTTGGCGAGGATCTCCTCGACGAGCGCGAACTCCTCATCCAGGACCGGGAGTTGTCCTTCCGTCGCGGCATCGATCGACCGGTGTGACACGACCGACGAGTCCGTCAGTGAGACCGTCGCGTCGCGGGAGGGGCCGCCGGCGGTGTCGAGCAGCAGGACCCGCAGCCGTCGATCCCCTTGGTCCGGGGCGGACTTGGGCGGGTCGAGCAGTCCGAGGTAGGCGAAGCGGGTGGCTTCCGTGACCAGCCCGGCCGTCGCGAGAAGCTCGCGGGAGGCGGTGATCTCGTCCGGGGTGAGCGGGTCGAGGGGATGAGGAGCGGCAGCCATACGGGCCTCCGGGGGATTTTTTCTCTACGTCCGTAGAGCAAAAAATCGCGCGGCCACGTTTCGCTCGGCAGTACGCCCGCGTTGCCTTGCTGTTAAGTCCCCGGGAACTCCGGTCAGATGGCCAGGATCGCGCGCACCCGCTTGCCGCCCCCGGTGAGCGGGGTGACGTCCAGGCGGTGGGCCAGACACCGGACCATGGCCAGACCGCGTCCGCTCTCGCCCTCGACCGTCAGCGGCCGCACGCGGGGCGGGGTCGGATTGTCGTCGTAGACCTCCACCGTGACGCGCTCGTCGGACAGTTGGAGGCGCAGCCGGCACTCGCCGCGACCGTGCTCGGTCGCGTTGGCGACGAGTTCGGACACGATGAGCGTCGCGTCGTCGATCTGCTCCGCGTCCACCCGCGCCATCCGAGGGCGGGAGCGCGCGAGGAACTCCGAGGTCAGCCTCCGTGCCTGGCCCGCCGACGCGGCCTCGTCCGGCAGCAGGTACTCCACGCGTACGGAACGCCTATGGGTACGCCGATGCGTACGCATGGCGGATCACTTCCCCTCCTAGGACAACCCGGTATCCCCGCGGCGGCGCCGCACCGGGGCCTCCGCACGTCGTGCGCGGCCGGTCCTACACAGTTCACTTGCCCGGAGTCCGTGATCGGCAATCAGGCGGCGCCAGTTGGTTGTCGCCGATCAGGAAATGTCCGTTCTCGGCCTCAATTGGGTAAAGGGCCGGGCGCACCGAGGGGATAGCCTGGCAACCTTGCGATGTCCAAAGGCGGGGGAGGGGCCCCTGCGGAAGGCGGCTCACAGAAGCCGTGACGCCCTTGGAGTGGACCATGGCCGCAGCGAAGCCGCAGCGCAGTCTTTCCGTGCTGACCTGGCTGCCCGCCGCGGTGATGGCGGTGGTCGCGGTCGGCGACCTCGTCACCGGACCCGGCCTCGGATTCCTGCCCCTGGCCTCCCTCGGCCCGGCCTTCGCCGGACTGGTCGGCGGCTGGCGCCGTACCGCCTGGTTCGGCGCGGCGGCGCTCGCGCTGTGCGTCGGACTCGGCCTCTATGACGGCCTGTTCCAGGAACGCAGAGGGTTCCTGGCCATGGTGTCGGTGGTGGGCGTGACCGGCGCGGGCATCGCCGCCGCCGTGATGCGCGGGCGCCGCGAGGCCGAACTCGCCAGCGTGCGGTCCATCGCGGAGGTCGCGCAACGCGTGCTGCTGCGGCCGGTGCCGCTGACCGCCGGCCCGTTGCAGGCGGCCGTCTCGTACACCTCGGCCGTCGCGGAGGCCCGGATCGGCGGTGACCTCTACGAGGTGGTCGCCTCCCCGCACGGCGTGCGGGTGATCGTCGGCGATGTGCAGGGCAAGGGACTCGCCGCGGTCGAGACGGCCGCCGTGGTCCTCGGCGCGTTCCGCGAGGCCGCGCACGACGAACCCGACCTGGTCGGACTCGGCGAGCGCCTGGAGCGCAGCGTCTCCCGCGTGCTGTCCGACGAGAAGTTCGTGACAGCCGTCCTCGCCGAGATCGGCACGGACCACGAGGTGCTCTTCCTCAACTACGGTCACCCGCCGCCGATGGTCGTACGCCGCAACGGCACCGCCGACTTCCCGGCACCGCCCGCCTACGCCCCGCCGCTCGGCCTGGGCGGCGCCCAGGGCAGCGAGAGCCCGAAACCCTTCCCCGTGCGCTTCGCACCGGGCGAGCAACTGCTGCTGTACACCGACGGCGTCACCGAGGCCCGCGACGGCCACGGCACCTTCTATCCGCTGGGCGAACGGGCGTACCTGCTGAAGGAGCCCGACGCGCAGAGCGCGCTTGACTCCCTGCGCGAGGACCTGGTCCGCCACACGGCAGGACCGCTCCACGACGACGCCGCGATGCTCCTGCTGCGCTACCACGGCCACGCGACCACGACCGGCGAGGCATCGACCGACAGCTGAGCTTCGGAGGCCCGTACCGATGCGCTGGTCGACCCACTTGCTTGTTTCGTCAATCAAGTAAACTGATGGCATGACCACGCCCGAACAGCCACTGCGACCCATGAGCGCGCCCGAGGAAGAGCTGGTGCGCGAGCTCGCCCGGGTGATGCTCGTGCTGCCCCGGGCCGTCGACGCCGACATGATGCGCGAGCAGCGCCTGCCGCTGTCCGAGTACACGACCCTCATGCATCTGTCCGAGGCCACGGACCGGCGGATGCGCATGAGCGAGCTGGCCTCCGTCTGCAACCTCTCGCTGAGCGGCATGACCCGCATCGTGACCCGCCTGGAGACGCAGGACCTGGTCGGACGGGAGCGCTGCGCCGAGGACGCCCGCGGCTGGAACGCCGTCCTCACCGACCAGGGCCTCGCCCGCCTCCAGGAGGCCTGGCCCGCCCACCTCGCCAGCGTCCGGCGCCACGTCCTCGACCACGTCGACGACGCCGACCTGACCCGGCTCCTCGGCGTGATCCGCCGGATAGCCACCTGACCCACCGAGCAGACCCAAGGAGTACGAGATGACCACCCCGACCACCCCCTTCGGCATCACGCTCGGCCTGGACACCTTCGGTGACGTCACGAACGACGCCGAGGGCGCGCCGCTGACCCACGGCCAGGCCATCCGCCGCCTCGTCGAGGAGGGCGTCCTCGCCGACCGGGTCGGCGTCGACCACTTCGGCATCGGCGAGCACCACACCGAGGCGATGCCGCTGTCGGCCGCCGACGTCGTCCTCGCGGCCATCGCCGCGCGCACCTCGACCATCCACCTCAGCTCGGCCGTCACCGTGATCAGCTCCGACGACCCCGTCCGCGTCTACCAGCGCTACGCCACCCTCGACGCCGTCTCCGCGGGCCGCGCCGAAGTGATTCTCGGCAGAGGGTCGAGCACCGAGTCCTTCCCGCTCTTCGGCTACGACCTGAACGACTACGAGGAACTGTTCGAGGAGAAGGTCGCCCTCTTCGCCGAACTGCTCAAGGAGAAGCCCGTCACCTGGTCCGGCAACACCCGCCCCGCCCTCGACGGCCTCTCCGTCTACCCACACAGCGAGACCGGCTCGATCCCCACCTGGATCGGCGTCGGCGGCAGTCCCCAGTCGGTCGTCCGCACCGCCCAGTACGGGTTCTCCCTGATGCTGGCGATCATCGGCGGGGACATCGCCCGCTTCGCCCCGTTCTCCGAGCTGTACCGGCGGGCGCTCGCCGAGTTCGGCCACCCCGCGCGGCCCATCGGCGTGCACGCGCCCGGCCATGTCGCCGCCACCGACGAACAGGCGGTGGAGGAGTTCGTGCCGGCCTTCCAGGAACTGATCCGCAGCGTCGCGAAGGACCGCGGCTTCCGCACCCCGACCCGCGAGAGCCTCATGCGGGACGTCGGCCCCGGCGGCGCCCTGCACGTCGGATCGCCCGAGACGGTGGCCCGCAAGATCGCCGCCACCCTCAAGACCCTCGACGCGACCCGCTTCAACCTGAAGTACGGCATCACCGGGATGCCCCACGACACCCTCATGACCAACATCGAGCTCTACGGCACGAAGGTGGCACCCCTGGTGCGCGAGCTGATGGCGGCCTGAACGCACGGGCACCCGGAAACTCTGTTGCGGGCCGCGGGCGGTCACCCGACAGTGGGTCCATGACCGCCCCCACCTCCGCGCCGCCCGGCCTGAGCGTCCGTCCGGCGACCCCGGACGACGCGTCGGCGGTGTGCGCTCTGCTCAACGAGATCGACGTCCTGGAGATCGGCCGCCCGGACACCGAACTGGCCGAGATCCAGGCGGACTTGAAGCACCCCGAGGTCGACCTGGAGCGTGACTCCTGGCTGCTCTTCGAGGGTGCCCGCCTGATCGGGTACGGCCTCCTGTGGGACGACTCCGGCGGTGAGCGGATCGACATCGACCACTACGTCGTGCCCGGCCGACTGCCGGGCGCCCTGCACCTGTTCGACCTGATGGAGACCCGGGCGGCGGAGCGCGCCGCCGCCAACGGAGCGCCCCGAGCGGTGGTGCACCTGCACCTCACCCTCGCGCCCACCATGGACGTGGACGCGCTGCGCGGACGGGGCTGGCGACCGGTCCGCCGCTACAACGTGATGACCCGTCAACTGTCAGCCGCGGCAGACCCGTTGCCACCCTCCCCGCCCGGTGTGACCCTGCGCCCCTGCCTGGAGGAGGCGGACCGCCGACGTGCCCACGCCCTGCTCCAGGAGTCCATGACCGAGCACTTCGACTTCCAGTACCGCACCTACGCCCAGTGGCTGGACGACATCGACGCCGAGCGTGTCGACTGGTCCCTGATCTGGCTCGCCCACGTCGACGGCCTCGGGGACGCCGGGCTGCTGCGCACCCACAACGACCGCGCCACCATGGCCTGGATCGGCAACATCGCCGTCCTGCGCCAGGCCCGCGGCCGGGGCCTGGGCAGCCACCTCCTGCGCCACGCCTTCGGCCACTACGCGGCGCTGGACCGCGACCGCGTCGGCCTGGGCGTGGACACCGACAACACCAGCAACGCGCTCGCACTGTACGAACGGCACGGCATGACCCTCGACTACGGCGTCGACACCTGGGAGTTGATCCTCTCCGTCACTTCCGGATGACCCCCGTCACCTCCGGGTGAACGACTTGAAGGTGTGGCTGAAGTACCAGGTGTCCTGGGCGATCCCGGAGCAGTTGTTGGCACCGCCGGTGCCCACGCAGCCGCCGTTGTCGCGCTGAAGTGCCCAGAACGAGAGGGTGTTGATGCCCCGGGCGACGGCCCACTTCTTCACGGTGACCGCGTTCTGAGTGGTGAAGGTCTCCGCCGGTCCGAAGTCGTCGATGCCGGGCATCTCGGTGACGCCGATCCTCTTCCACAGCTTCGCCGGGTTCGTCTTCGGGTAGAGCGCGGCGAGTTGGGCGTGCAGGCCGGTAGCGGCGGTCTCGGTGTCCTTGGCCATGTCGTGGGTGGCGTTGTCGTAGTAGTCGAACGTCATGATGTTCACGACGTCCACGCGCGCGCCGTTGTCG
Source organism: Streptomyces sp. NPDC101776 (assembly GCF_044766845.1). Lineage (NCBI taxonomy): Bacteria > Bacillati > Actinomycetota > Actinomycetes > Kitasatosporales > Streptomycetaceae > Streptomyces > Streptomyces sp. NPDC101776. Next base: position 371,905 of record NZ_JBIWMV010000007.1, read on the forward strand.
ACCGCGTTCTGCAGCAGGGCCACGCCGTTGGGCGCCAGACCGGTGGTGGTGGTCGGCAGCGTGTAGGAGAACTCCACGCTGCGGCCGGTGCGTTGGGCCCAGCGCTGTACCTTCGCGATCGCCTTGTTGCGGCGGTCGATGCCGGCGGTGTTGTTGATGGAGTCGGCCTCGATGTCGAGGTCGATGCGGCTCACGCCGTAGGTGGTGACCAGGCTCTCGTAGACCTTGGCGATGGCGTCGACATCCGTGCAGCTGTCGGCCAGTTCGGTGTTGGTGGTGTCCGCGCTGTAGCCGCCGAAGGACGGGATGACGTTGCCGCCGCGCGCCTGGATCGTGGCGATGTCCTTGCCGAAGGTGGACTTGGCGATCGGCTGGGCGGGCAGGCCGTTCCAGTACGCGGTGCACGAACCGGCCGCCTCGGTCTGGAGGAAGGCCATCGTGAGGTACTTGTTGCCGGACGCCGCGGCGAGCGCGGCCGGGCTCTCCCCGGTCCACGCCTCGAAGTACGGCGCCGCAACATGGTCCGGCATGGGCCGCGCGCGATGGTCCGCGCTCGCGGCACCCCCACCGAGTGCGACAAGCCCCGTGGACAAGGCGGTTACGGCTGCGCAGGACATCGACGCGCGAAGAAGCCCAGGTCGTCTCATTGACACTCCCATGCTGAAAAGGAGAGAAGCCGCCCCTGACCGGGACGAACAGCGACCATATTTGGACTAGACCAATCATCTGTCAAGGTTCTTTACAGTGAACTGAACCGACCGGTGCGGGAATTCGGGGTGAGTCGTCCCGGGCTAGTGGTGGTGTTCGTGCTCGTGTTCCTGCTCGCCGTGATCCGGTGAACCGCCCATCATCCGCAGCATCGCCGGGCCGCCACTGCGCAGGAACCGTACGACCAGACTCGCGGCCAGCAGGAGGAAGGCGATGTTCAGCCAGGTCGTGTAGTTCCAGGTGATCCCGTCGTCGGGGATCGTGGCGTCGGCCTGGTCGGGGATCAACCCCAGCCCGCCGAAGGCGAATTCGACGATGTAGCCCGCGACGGCCATCGCGGCGAAGAAGGTCACCAGCAGGAAGCCGGCCATCCGGGCGCCGTAGTACTTCCGGTAGATGTTCAGGATCGGCAGGATCAGCAGGTCGGCGTAGATGAAGGCGATCACCCCGCCGAAACTGATGCCGCCTTTCCAGAGCACCACCGCCAGGGGCACGTTGCCGATCGAGCAGACGAAGGTCGCGACGGCCACCAGCGGTCCGACGAGTGGTCCGACCAGCTTCGCGGCGAGGGGATGGTCCGCGAGGAAGAACGTGTGCCAGAAGCTGTCCGGCACCCAGGCGGCGATCGCCCCCGCGATCAGCAGCCCGGCCACCAGATCGCGCAGGATCGCGGCCCACTCCATCACGAAGATGTGCGCGACCGACGTGAACCCATCCCGCGAGAACAGCCGGCGGACGAAGCTCCCTTCGCCCCCGATCGACATGTCCATCGCCGCGTGTCCCTCCATGGACCCGGCCAGCCCGCGTTCCGCCTGCTCCTCCGCCTGACCCAGCAGACGCTGACGCAGGAACAGCCGGAACAGCACGGCGAGGACGACGATCATGATCGGACCGCCGACGAACTCCGCGGCGGTGAACTGCCAGCCCATCAACAGGGCCAGGATCACGCCGAGTTCGACGACCAGGTTGGTGGAGGCGATCTCGAAGGCCATGGCCGCCGTGAAGTTCGCGCCCTTGCGGAACAGGGAACGGGCGAGCGCGACCGCCGCGTACGAGCAGGAGGACGAGGCGGCGCCGAGCCCGGCGGCCAGCGCGAGCGTACGCTGCCGGTCGTCACCGAGCAGCCGAACGACCGTCGACCGACGCACCACCGCCTGCACGACGGCGGAGAGCGTGAACCCGAGGATGAGTGCCCAGGTGACCTCCCAAGTCATCGACCCGGCAATGGACAACGCGTGCCCGATCGCTCCCATGAGCCCGCCCCTCTCCGGTGTACGCCTGGCAGGACTATACCCCTAGGGGGTATCGATTGAGTGCGATGGGGCGTGCCCGGTGCGGCCTGTCGGATGCTGCGCGTGCGGCTGCCGATCCGATACGGCTCTTGTGGCGATGCGGTCCGAGATGCAGGGCTACGACGATGACCGCCACACCGATCACGACGAACCTGGTCCGACCGCCGGGCCGTCAGCGCGGTGGAACCGTCGCGTCGCCGGGCGCGTCGCCGGGTGCCCCGGACTGCTGCCACTCCACCCGCAACGGATCGCGCCTGCTGAACCTGCCGATGTGCGTGCTGACGAGTTCCCGCAGCCGCTCCAGGTTCTCGCGGTCGTCGGCCTCGACGCGCACCCGCAGTGTGCCGGGAACGGCCTGCAAGGTGCACTGTCCCCAGGGCAGTCGCAGCGTCCCGTCGGTGTCCGTCCACTCGACCTGGATCTGGTCGGGCCGGAGATCCGGGAGCGTGTGGGTGCGCGGGCGACGGCTCAGGTGGCGGCCCTTGTTGGCGAAGTGCTTGCAGAGTTGCGTGAGGTAGCGGCCGGGGCGGTCGGTGGTGATGTGCGCTTCGGAGGTGAGCATGGGTTCGGTTCCTCGCTTCGGTCGGCCCCGGGGTGACGCTGAAAGCTTTATCGATACACTCTGTCGCTGTCAATGCGTGCTGTCTCGATGGCGGCGGGATGTACGCTGAGGTCGTGCCGAAGCTCTGGAACGAGACCATCGAGGAGCACCGTCGCGCCGTACGCGACACGGTGTTGGAGACCACGGCGGTGCTGGTCACCGAGCGGGGGCTGCGCTCGGTGACGATGTCGAAGATCGCCGAGGAGAGCGGGATCGGCCGGGCCACGCTGTACAAGTACTTCCCGGACGTCGAGTCGATCATGACGGCCTGGCACGAGCAGCAGATCGCCGGCCACCTCCGCGAACTCGCCCAACTCCGGGACGGCTCCGGCAGCGCGGGTGAGCGGCTCGGAGCGGTACTGGAGGCGTACGCCTTCATTCAGCAGCGACGGCACGGCCACGGACCCGAACTCGGCGCGCTGCTGCACCAAGGCGCACATGTCGTCGGCGCCGAGCAGCACCTCCACCGTTTCCTCCGCGAGCTCCTGGCGGAGGGCGCGCAGGCCGGCGACATCCGCGACGACGTCTCCCCGGACGAACTCGCGACCTACTGCCTCCACGCCCTCCCCGCGGCAGGCGTCCTGCCCTCCAAGGCGGCGGTACGGCGACTCGTCACGGTCACGGTCGCGGGGCTGCGCCCGGCGCGGGACTGACGGGAGCCGCACACTGCCGTTCAACCGATCGGTTGAACGGGACTTCAACCTCGCGCGCGTCCCTCGCTCCGTACGGACGACGCGAACGGCCCCTGGGCGGCTGAAGAATCGGCCTCACACCCCCTCAGAGAGGCCCCGCAGAGTGTCCAGTTTTCTCAGCAGACGACGTGTACTCGCCGGTGGAGCCGGTGCCGCCCTCGCCATGAGCGCACTCGGTGCCACGGCCGGTCCCGCCGGCGCTGCCCCGCTCCGGTCCGCCCGGGAGGAGACCAGAACGCTCGACGAGCTGTACCGGGCCGCTCTGGCGGACGGCGGCAAGCTCGTGATCTACGCCGGCGGTGACACGCCGACCCAGCAGGACGCCACCAAGGCGGCCTTCCGGAAGCGGTTCCCCGGGATCGACCTGACGTTGATCGTCGACTACAGCAAGTACCACGACGTGCGCGTGGACAACCAGTTCGCGACCGACACCCTGGTGCCCGACGTCGTACAGCTCCAGACCCTCCAGGACTTCACACGCTGGAAGGGACAGGGCCGTCTGCTGCCGTACCGGCCGGCCGGGTTCTCGAAGGTCTACGACAAGTTCAAGGACCCGCAGGGCACCTGGGTCGCCATCGGCGCGATCGGCTTCAGCTTCCTGTACGACGTCGCCGCGGTCGGTTCCGACGCTCCCAGGACCCCGCTCGACCTGATCGACCCCAAGTGGAAGGGGAGGATCGCCTCCTCCTACCCGCACGACGACGACGCGTCCCTCTACCTCTACACGCTGTACGCGCAGCGGTACGGCTGGGACTGGGTGGCCGCGCTCGCCGGGCAGGACGTGCGGTTCGCCCGGGGCAGCAACTCCCCGGGCGACGCGGTCTTCGGCGGGCAGAAGGCGATCGGTGTCGGCACGGCGGGCACGCTGACCTCGACGTCCCCCGTGAAGTGGGTCGTTCCCGACGGTCACCCCTTCATGGCCTGGGGCCAGCGCGCCGCGATCCTGAAGCAGGCGAAGAATCCGACGGCCGCCAAGCTCTATCTCAACTGGCAATTGTCCCAAGCCCAGCAGCAGGCGTCCTTCAACGGCTGGTCGGTACGGACCGACAGCACGCTCCCGGCGGGACTGAAGCCGATCTGGGAGTACCCGAACGCGAACATCGACGGCTTCCCCCGTTTCATGGCCGACCGTGCGGAGGTCGAACGCTGGAAGCAGACCTTCGCCCTCTACTTCGGCGAGGTCAAGGGTGATCCCTCGCCGGGCTGGCCCGGGCTGCACCCGGGCGCGTGACGGACCCCACTGCTCACACTGTTCATACAGGTGGTCGATAGACTCGGACGCCCTGTCCGGATCATGTGGCCCAAGGGGATCTGCCGTGTCCGCTCGCACTCCGTTGACCGCTCGCGGCAGTCGGCACACCTTGGAGCGCGTCTCCCATCTCGCGCTGTTCCTCGTCGTCGGGGCGGGCTTCGTCCGGCTCGCCCTGATCGACGTCCCGTTGTGCTGGTACATCGTGAGCCTCAGCGGAGCGTTGTCACTCGTGTACGCGGCCGGGCTGACGTGGTGGGACCGGCTCGGGCCGCTCGGCAGGCGCGCGTGGGTCCCCGTACTGCTCCTGCTGTGGACCGCGTTGACCTTCCTGACTCCGACCCCGCTGACAACTGCCTATGTGTGGTGCGCCGTTCCGCTCGCCTGTGTCGCCCTGCGGGTGCTCGGCCCGCGAGCCGCCGTGGTGACCGTGGCCGTGATCACCGTCGTGCTCGTCGGGTCGCTCGTCCGGTCCACGGGCCGGTTCGACCCCGAGGTCGCGCTGGTCCCCGTCGCGGCGGTGTGGGCGACCGTCGCCCTCTACCGGACCCAGCAGCGGGACGCGGTCGTCCGGCAGCGGCTCGTGGAGGACCTGCGGGACACCCGCGACACCCTCGCCGGGCAACAGCGCCGGGCCGGAGTGCTCGCGGAGCGCACCCGTATCGCCCGCGACCTGCACGACACCCTGGCCCAGGAACTCGCCGGCAGCGTCATGATGTTGCAGGTCGCCGAGCGCGACTGGGACGAGCGGCCGGACGTGGCACGCACCCGGGTCCGCGCCGTGGCCGACGGACTCGGCGCGAATCTGGCGGAGACCCGGAGGATGATCCGCGACCTCACTCCCGCCGCCGTCGCCGAGGCGGGCCTTGAGGACGCGCTGCGTCTGCTGTGCGCCCGGTCGCGGACGGAAGGCGCCGGAGTCCGGGTCCAGTTCCGCGCGGTGGGCGCGCATCAGCCCGTCCTCGACGACCACACGGCCACCACCCTCTTCCGCGTGGCCCAGACCACGCTGGCGAACGTGCGCGAACACGCCCGCGCGGGAAGCGTGTTGGTCACCTACCGGCGGCACCGGGACCGGGTGGAACTCGAAGTGAGCGACGACGGGCTGGGCTTCGACCCGACCGCGGCCCTCGCGGCCGGTGCCCGCGCGGACCGCGGCTTCGGACTGCCCGCCGCCCGGGCGCGGTTGCGCGAATGCGGCGGCGACCTCGACGTGAGCAGCGTGCCGGGCCGGGGGACCAGGGTCCGCGCCACGGTGGCCGCCCCGCCCCGCGGCCGACCGGTCGCACCGCTCACCGCGGCGAGCACCGCATGACCACCGGACCGCTCCGCCTCCTGGTCGCGGACGACCACACCGTCGTACGGGCCGGACTGCGCGCCCTGCTCGACGGCGAACCGGACCTCGACGTGATCGCCGAGGCCGGCAGCGGCGAGGAAGCCGTACGCCTGGCAGCCCAGTTGACGCCCGACGTCGCGCTGATGGATCTGCGGTTCGCCGGACCGGGGAACGGGATCGACGGCGTGGAGGCCGTACGCCGGCTCGCCGTGCGGGCGCCGGGCGTGGCGGTCGTCATGCTGACCAGCTATGCCGGACGAGCCGATGTCGTACGGGCGTTGGAGGCGGGCGCCCGTGGCTATGTGCTCAAGGCGGGGCAGCCGGAGGAGCTTTTCCAGGCGGTCCGTACGGCCGCGGCCGGGTCGGTCGGGCTCGCGGCGGAGATCGTCGGTGAACTCGTCGGCCAAGTGGTCAGCCCCGCGCAGGAGGTGACGCAGCGCGAGGTCGAGGTCGTCCGGCTGATGGCCGAGGGCGGCAGCAACCGGGCCATCGCCGAGGCGTTGTTCCTCAGCGAGGCCACGGTCAAGACCCATCTCGTGCGGATCTACCGCAAGTTCAAGGTCGACAACCGGGCGGCGGCCGTGTCGGAGGCCGTCCGCCGGGGGCTGCTCGAACTCAGCTGACGGGCTGCCGCACTACGGCGACCTCTCGGGGGGAGAGCACAGGGAAGCCGTCCGCGCCCGCGCCGCCGACCAGCAGTTCCCCGGACAGTCCGGTCAACGGCACTGTCTTGTCGGTGCGGTTGACCAGGAACAGGTAGCGGCTGTCGGTGTTCCGGCGCACGGTGAGTTCGACATCTCCCCTCGCGCCGTCCGGGAGTTCACTGCCGACACCGGCGGGCGCGAGCAACTCCGGGAGCAGCGAAAGGAGTCCGTCGCGGCCCAGTCGCGTGGAGACGTACGCGGCCGAACCCCCGCCCACCGTACGGCGGGTGACGGCAGGGCGCCCGGCGTACGTACCGCTGCGGTAGTGGGCCAGTACCTCCACCTCCAAGTCCGTCACCGCGATCCGGTCGGTCCACAGAGAGCCCGTGGTGGCGTCGGCGAGGTCCAGCTCGACCGTGTCGCCGTCGAGCAGCGGGCCGAACTCCTCGATGCGGATGCCCAACAGGTCGCGCAGGGCGCCCGGGTAGCCGCCGAGCCAGATGTGGTCGTTCTCGTCGACGACGCCGGAGAAGTACGTGGAGACGAGGTGGCCGCCCTGCTCGACGTAGCGCGTGAGTTCCTTGGACAGGGCCGCCGGGATCATGTGCAGCACCGGCGTGATCACCACGTCGTAGCGGTCGAGGGCGGTCTGCGCGGTGACGACGTCGGCCCGGACGCCCAGGTCGAGGAGGGCGGAGTACCAGTCGAGCGCCTCCTGCCGGTAGTCGAGCCGGTCGGTGGGGTGCGAGTCCTGCTCGCTGGCCCACCAGGACTCCCAGTCGAAGACGATGCCGACCCGGGCCGTCTCCCGGTCCGCGCCCGCGAGCGGCGCCAACGTCCGCAGGGTGCGGCCGAGTTCGGCCACCGCGCGGAACACCTCACTGTCGGCACCGGCGTGCGGCACCATCGCGGAGTGGTACTTCTCGGCACCGGCCGCCGACTGGCGCCACTGGAAGTAGCAGACGGCGTCGGCGCCGTGCGCGACGTGCAGCAGCGAGTCGCGGGCCAGGTCGCCGGGCCGCTTGGCCACGTTGACCGGCTGCCAGTTGACGGCGCTGGTGGAGTGCTCCATCAGGAACCACGGCTTGCCGGCGGAGATCCCGCTGACGAGGTTCGCGGAGAAGGACAGCTCGTCGCGGTCCTGCGAACCGGGCAGGACGTAGTGGTCGTTGGAGACGAAGTCGATCTCGGCGGCCCAGTCCGCGTAGTTCATGCCCTTGGTGTTGCCCATCACCATGAAGTTGGTGGTGACCGGCACACTGGGCGTGATCTCGCGCAACAGGTCGCGCTCCGCGCGCAGATGCTCCTTGAGCGCGTCCGAGGAGAAGCGCTTGAAGTCGAGCTGCTGGGTGGGATTCGGGAAGGACGCGGCCAGCCGGGGCGGCAGTATCTGCTCCCAGTCGCTGTACCGCTGGGACCAGAACGCCGTGCCCCAGGCCTGGTTGAGCGTGTCGACCGTGGAGTAGCGGGCGCGCAGCCAGTCGCGGAAGGCGCGGGCCGCGTCGTCGGAGTAGTCGTAGACGTTGTGGCAGCCGAGCTCGTTGGAGACGTGCCACGCCACCAGCGCTGGGTGGTCGGCGTACCGCTCGGCCAACTTCCGTACCAGGCGCAGCGCGTGCTCGCGGAAGACGGGCGAGGTGGGACGCCAGTGCTGGCGGCCGCCCGGCCACAGGGTCTCGCCGGCGGCGGTCACCGGGAGGATCTCCGGGTGCTCCGTGCTCAGCCACGGCGGCGGGGAAGCGGTCGCGGTGGCGAGGTCGACGCCTATGCCGCCCGCGTGCAGCAGGTCCATGATCTCGTCGAGCCAGCCGAAGTCCCATGTGTCCTGGGCCGGTTGGATGCGGGCCCAGGAGAAGATCCCCACGGAGACGATGTTGACGCCGGCCTCGCGCATCAGCCGGATGTCCTCGTCCCACACCTCGCGCGGCCACTGCTCCGGGTTGTAGTCGGCGCCGTAGGCGAGACGGGGGGTGGAGGCGTCACCGTCCGGCCCGTGCCGCAACTGGGACAGGAGGGTGGAGATCATGATGGTCCTTCCGGTTACTGCACAGGCGCTGCGAGATACGTGGTGGGATCCGGGCGGCCGCCGCCGAGCGAGTGCTGCTCGGCGGCGGCTCCCGAGGAGGTGCCGTTACTTCTTCGTGCCGGCTGTTTCTCCGTGCCGGTCACTGCTTCGTACCGGCTACTTCGAGCGGGTCACTTGTTGACCGTGAAGCCCTGCTCGTTGCCGTACTTGACGGAGGCGTCCTGCCAGCTCTTCAGACCCTGGGCCAGCGTGGTGCCCGAGATGTAGGCCTTGCCGACGGTGTCGTTGAAGATCGAGTTGGCGTACTGCTGGAAGGGCAGGTACGACCAGTCGGAAGCGACCTCGGCCGCGGACTCGGCGAAGATCTTGTTGGCCTGCTGGCCGCCGAAGTACGGGAACGCCTTGTTCTGGAACGCCGCGGACTGCTGCTCGGCCTTGGTCGCCGGGAAGGCGCCCTGGTCGACACGGGTCTGGACACCGGCGCCGGCGTTGGCGTACTCGACGAACGCGTAGGCGAGTTCCTTGTTCTTGCCGAGCGTCGGCAGGGCGAGGGACGAACCGCCGTTCTCCGCGCTGGCCTTGTCGCCCGCGGTCCACTGCGGCATCGGGGCCGCGCGCCAGTCACCGGAGGCACCGGCGACACCGCTGACGAAGTTGGCGGGCATCCAGGCACCGGTGGTCAGGGTGGCGATGGTGCCGTCACCGAGGCCCTTGTACCAGTCGTCGGTCCAGCCGTTGATCGGCGAGAGGAGCTTCTGGTCGATCAGCTTCTGCCAGGTCTCCGTGTACTTCTTGGCGCCCGCGTCCTCGAAGTTGACCGTCACCTTGGTGCCGTCGACCTTGTAGGGGCGCGAACCGGCCTGCCACAGCATGCTGGTGGTGAAGCCCGCGTCACCGGCGTCGTTGGCGATGTACGCCTTCGGGTCGGCCTTGTGCAGCTTGCGGGCCGCGACGACGTACTCGTCCCACGTGGTCGGGACGGCGATCTTGTACTTGTCGAAGACCTTCTTGTTGTAGAACATCGCCATCGGGCCCGAGTCCATCGGCAGGCCGTAGACCTTGTCGCCGTCGCTCACCGCGTTCCACGGACCGGCCGTGTACTTGGAGGCCAGCTTGTCGGCGCCGTACGGCGTCAGGTTGGTGAGGCCCTTGGTGAGGGAGTACTGGCTCAGCGCGAAGTACTCGACCTGGGCGACGTCCGGGACGCCCTTGCCGGCCGCGATCGCGTTCGACAGCGCGGTGTAGTGCTTGTCACCGGAGCGGTCGCTGACCAGGTTGATCTTGACCTTCGGGTACTTCTTCTCGAAGTCGGCGGCGACCGTCTTCAGCGTGGGCTCCCAGGCCCAGACGGTGACCGAGCCACCCTTCTTCAGGGCTGCCTGGATGTCCGAGGCGGAGACCGCCTTGGTGCTGGAGCTGTCGTCGTCGGAGCTGCCGCACGCCGTCGCCCCGAGGGAGAGGACGGAGAGGAGGGCGAAGCCGCGCAGCAGGCGGCTGGTGGTTCTGCGCATGGAGGTGCTTCCACTTCTTCGTGGGTGGGACTTCTTGAGGGTGGGGTTATTCCTTGACGCTTCCGGCGGCGAGTCCGGACTGCCAGTACTTCTGCAGCAGCAGGAACGCGGCGATCAGCGGCACGATGGTGAGCAGCGAACCCGTGATCACCAGGTTGAAGATGACGTCACCACCGATCGTCTGGGCCTGGGAGTTCCAGGCGTCCAGTCCCAGGGTCAGGGGGTACCAGTTCGGGTTCTTGATCATGATCAGCGGAAGGAAGTAGTTGTTCCAGGTCGCGACCGTGGTGAACAGCAGCACGGTCACGACACCGGGGGCGAGCAGCGGCAGGGACACCTGGAAGAAGGTGCGGATCTCGCCCGCCCCGTCGATCCGGGCTGCCTCCAGCAGTTCGACGGGGATGGCCTCGGTGGCGAACACCCACATCAGGTACAGGCCGAACGGCGAGACCAGGGAGGGGATGATCACCGCCCACGGGGTGTCCGTCAGGCCCATCTTGCTGAACATCAGGAAGGTCGGCACCGCGAGGGCCGTACCCGGCACGGCGACCGCGCCGATGACCACGGCGAAGATGCCGCGCTTGCCGGGGAAGTTGAACTTCGCCAGCGCGTAGCCGCCGAGGATCGACAGGAAGGTGGCACCGCCGGCGCCGAGCACGACGTACAGCAGGGTGTTCAGCAGCCAGCGGACGAAGATGCCGTCGTGGTAGGTGAACGTGTCGTGGATGTTCGACCAGAGGGCGAAGTGCTTGGCGAACCACAGGCCGTTGGAGTCGGCGAGTCCCGCCTGGGTCTTGGTCGCGTTGATGACCAGCCACAGCAGCGGCACCACCGTGTAGACCAGGATCAGACCGGTGAGCACGGTCAGCAGGACACTGCGCTTGGGGCGCCCGGGCGAGTGCTTCTTGCGGGGGGTGCGCAGACGGGGCGCGCCCTTGTGACCTCCGCCGGACGGCGTGGACGCGGAAGGGGAGGCGGTGGTGACGGGGGTGCTCATGGCTCAGGCTCCCTTGCGCATGCCGCGGAGCTGCACGACGTAGGCGATGATCATGGTGATCAGCCCCATGATGATGGCGACCGCCGCGGAGTAGTTGTGCTGCTGTCCGTTGAAGGACAGCGAGTACGTGTAGAAGTTCGGCGTGTAGTCCGTCGTGATCGCGTTGCGCGCCAGCGGTCGCAGGATGCTCGGCTCGTTGAAGAGCTGGAAGCTGCCGATGATCGAGAAGATCGTCGCGATGACCAGGGCGCCCCGGATCGCGGGGAGCTTGATGGCCGTGATGACGCGGAACTGCCCGGCACCGTCGATCTCCGCCGCCTCGTACAGCGAGGTCGGGATGACCCGCAGCGCGGAGTAGAAGATCAGCATGTTGTAGCCGACGAACTCCCAGGTCACGATGTTGCCGATCGACGCCAGTACCAGGTGCGCGGAGAGCGGGTCGGGCAGCGTGACGTCGAACGCGCTGTTGATGTCACCCACCAGACCGAACTGGGTGCCGTACATGAAGCCCCACATCAGGGTGGCGACCACGGCGGGCACGGCGTACGGCAGGAAGATCGAGATCCGGAAGAAGTCCCGGCCGAATAGCCGGCCGCTGTCCAGGGCGAGCGCCACGAACAGGGCGATGCCGAGCATGATCGGCACCTGGATCACCAGGAACAGCGAGACCCGCTCCAGGGAGGACCAGAACTGGTCGTCCTGGAAGGCCTGCTTGTAGTTGTCCAGGCCGACGAAGTGGTTTCCGCCGATGAGCTGGTCGCGGAAGAGGCTGAGATAGATCGAGTACGCGATCGGAGCCAGGAAGACGAAGGCGAAGACCACCGCGAAGGGTCCGATGAAACCCCACCCTGTCCAGGAACGTCGGTCCCGTTTCGCCGACTGCCTGTTGGGGGGCCGAGTCGCGGCCGCAGGGGGTTGAAGCGTCGTCATGTAGTTCCTCGCTCGTCCATCTCGGAACCGGCGTCACACGCCGTCGCGATGTTGCGTAAACAGCACGGTCCACAACGGCCCCGGCCTGTTATGTTTACGTAAACATCTGATGGCGGCATGTCTACACTGCCCCAATGTCGGTGGTCAAGGGTCGTTTGGTGAAACACGACCGAGGCGATCGGATCGATATGTGAGGGATACAGGTGGACACAGTGGACGGTGCCCCGGGCGGTACGGACAAGCCACGCAGACGCAAACGAACGTCCAGACGCGCTCCGAGCGCGTCCATGGCGGATGTCGCGCGCGTCGCCGGCGTGTCGTCGCAGACGGTCTCCCGGGTGTCGAACGGCTACGCGGGCGTCAACGAGGAGACCAGGCAGCAAGTCCTCGCCGCCATGAAGGAGTTGGGCTACCGGCCCAACAGCGCCGCCCGCGCGCTCAAACGCGGTGAGTTCCGCACCATCGGCGTGATCACCTTCAACCTCTCCACCACCGGCAACATGCGCACCCTGGAGGCGATCGCCACCTCCGCCGCGCACGAGGGCTACGCCGTGACGCTGCTGCCGGTCGCCGTGCCCACCCAGGACGAGGTGCGCGGAGCCTTCTCCCGGCTGGGCGAACTCGCCGTCGACGCCGTCATCGCCATCATGGAGGTCCACCTCCTGGACGCGGCGACCATCTCGCTGCCGCCCCATGTCCAGGTCGTCGTCGCCGACTCCGACGCGGGCGACCGCTACAGCGTGGTCGACACCGACCAGAACGGCGGGGCGCGGGCCGCCGTACGCCATCTCCTCGACCTCGGCCATCGCACGGTCTGGCACCTGGCCGGACCCCAGGAGTCCTTCGCGGCCCAGCGCCGCGCGGATGCCTGGAGCGCCGAACTCACCGACGCGGGACGGCCCGTGCCCCCCGTCGTACGCGGCGACTGGTCCGCGGAGTCCGGCTACCGCATAGGCCTGGAACTGGCCCAACAGGCCGAGTGTACGGCCGTGTTCGCGGCCAACGACCAGATGGCGCTGGGCCTGCTGCGGGCCCTGCACGAGCGCGGCCGGCGCATCCCCGAGGACGTCAGCGTGATCGGCTTCGACGACATCCCCGAGGCCGGCTCCTTCCTGCCGCCCCTGACCACCGTCCACCAGGACTTCGCCGAGGTCGGACGCCTGTGCGTGGAGGGTGTCCTACGGCGGATGCGGCAGCGCGGCGACGAGCACGGCACCACGCTCGTGCCCACGAAACTCGTCATACGCGACAGCACGGGCTCGCCCGCCGCACACGCGCCCGGCCCCCCTGCCTGAGCAGAGGGGCCGGGATGTCATGTCGGCACGGCTCAGGCCGTCGTCTCCGGGCGGCCGGGCCGCGACCAGTGCGTGTGGAAGGCGCCGGTGCGGTCCGTACGGCCGTAGGTGTGGGCGCCGAAGAAGTCGCGCTGGCCCTGGAGCAGGGCCGCCGGCAGCCGGTCGGCGCGCAGCGTGTCGTAGTGCGACAGCGCGGCGGAGAACGCCGGGACGGGAATGCCGCGGCGGGCCGCCGAGGCGACCACCTCGCGCCAGGGGACCTGCGCGTCGCCGATCTCCCGCGCGAACTCCTCCTCGCCGAGCAGGCTGACCAGACCCGGGTCGGCCGTGTACGCGGCCCGGATGCGGTCGAGGAAGGAGGCGCGGATGATGCAGCCGCCGCGCCAGATCCCGGCGACCGCGGCGAGGTCGATCGACCAGTCGAACTCGGTCGCCGCGTCCTGGATCATCTTCCAGCCCTGGTCGTAGGCGATGACCTTCGAGGCGTACAGCGCCTGCTCCACCTGGGCGGTGAACCGGTCGGCCTCGGTGCGGCTCAGCGGGGGAGTGGTGCCGCCGGGCAGTCCGCGGTAGGCGGCACGCAGGTCGCCCTGGCTTGAGGAGGCACGGGCGAAGGTGGCCTGCGCGATCGCGGTGACCGGCGAACCCAGCTCCAGCGCGGTCTGCACGGTCCAGCGGCCGGTGCCCTTCTGCCCGGCCGCGTCGGTGACGATGTCGACGAAGGCCTTGCCGGTCTCGGCGTCGGTGTGGGCGAGGACCTCGGCGGTGATCTCGATCAGGTAGGAGCCGAGCCGGCCTTCGTTCCAGCGGCGGAAGACGTCCGCGATCTCGGCGGGGGAGTAGCCGCCGACCTGGCGCAGCAGGTCGTACGCCTCGGCGATGAGCTGCATGTCGGCGTACTCGATGCCGTTGTGCACCATCTTGACGAAGTGCCCGGCGCCGTCGGTCCCGATGTGCGTGGAGCAGGGCTCCCCGTCGACCTTCGCGCTGACGGACTCGAACATCGGGCCCAGCACGGCGTACGACTCCGCCGAACCGCCGGGCATGATCGACGGCCCGTTCAGCGCGCCCTCCTCGCCGCCGGAGACCCCGGCGCCGACGAAGTGCAGGCCCTTCTTGCGCAGGGCGGCCTCGCGGCGGCGGGTGTCGGCGAAGTGCGCGTTGCCGCCGTCGATGATCATGTCGCCGGGCTCCATCAGCGCGGCGAACTCGTCGATCACGGCGTCGGTGGCCGGACCGGCCTGCACCATGATCATCAGGCGGCGGGGCCGTTCGAGCGCGGCCACGAACTCCTCCGCCGTCTCGGCCGGGACGAAGGCGCCCTCGTCGCCGTACTCCTTCATCAACTCGTGGGTGCGGTGCGGCGATCGGTTGTGGACGGCGACCGTGTAGCCGTTGCGGGCGAAGTTGCGGGCCAGATTGCGGCCCATCACACCCAGGCCGGTGACGCCGATCTGCGCGGTGGCGTCGGCGGTGGGGCTGTTCGGTGCGGATGCGTTCATGGGGTGCCTGTTCTCCGAGTCGGTGACGTGGCTGGTCGGCGCTGGGCGCCCATGTCCGCAGGTACGTGTGTGATCACGAAATGACTCGAAGTACGGGCGCCCGATTCGCAATTCGTTCCGGTGCCGCGTCGTGGGACCGCGGTCTCAGCAGCCCGTGCCGGTCGGGGTGACCTCCACGCGCGCGTGCTCGTCCATACCGCGTGCCGCGTCGTAGGCGGCGCGCGTGACCTGATACCAGACGTCGTCCCTGGCGGTGTCGCCACCGACGTCGTCGAGGCTCACGCACCACCGTTCCTTGCGGACGATCCTGGTGTACGTCTCGGTTCCACTGTGCACCTTCGCGCACTTCCGGTACTGCTTCGTGGTGTACCAGGTGCGGGTCTTCTTCTTGCTGCCCGATCCCGAACTGGACGTGTGCCGGACCTGCTTGGTGGCGGGCGCGCACTTCGTGACGGTGTGCGGCCGAGTGGCCTTCACCGTCTGCTTGGCGAGGTGACGGACGGAGTCGCGGAGTCCGGTCACGGTGTCGGGGGTCGGCTGAGCCTTCTGCGTGGTGCTCGTGCTGCTCTGACCGGAGCCGGAGGCGGATCGCGTGCCGGCGTTGTCCCCGCCCCCGCTCCCGCCGCCGCATGCGCTGAGCGCTCCGATCAGAACTGCTGCCAGTCCGCTTGTTATCAGTCGCTTTCCGAACATGCCCCCGCCGCCTCCGATGTCGAAACGGTCAGCGTAGCCGGTCATCGGCGGAGGCCGGCGGGAGTCGGGCACGTACGCCCGCCGCTACAAGGCGCCTGCGGGAGCAAGATCGCGGCGCCGGAGTTCCCACGCCCTGTGCGCCGCCGTGGACGTCCTCGCGGGGCGCGGGGCGTTCGTCCGCACCGGAACCGGCACCGGCGAGAACACCGTCCCGCTCGCGCTCTTCTGCTCCGGCACGGTCGCCCGGTCGCGTCCGGTGGCGAAGACGTACAGGCGCAGCAGCAGGAAGCGGGCGAGACCGGCGAGCCCCGAAGCACCGAGGTAGACGAACTGCTCGGTCAGCATCCCGGGCGACGACTGCACCAGGTGCAGAACGAGCATCGCGGCGCAGGTCACCACGTAGGCCGCCGCTGCCGAGCCCGCCGACTGCCAGTGCTGGCGCCATCCGGCGGACCGGCCCGACCCGAAGGTGAAGCGGGCGTGCAGTTCCGTGCACAGGAGGGTGGAGACGACGGTGATCAGCGCGTTCGCCAGCGCCCAGGGCACCTGCTCGGCCAGCAGGGCCACGGCGCCGCTGGAGAGGAGCCCGACACCGCCGCCCAGCGCCACGAACCGGGCGAAGGAGGCGAGCGGACCGGGGGCGGCCGGGGTCCGGGGCGCGTCGTCCATGGCGGTCTCCATCCGCTCCGTACGCTGCGCCCCTGTGATGCGGCCGCGTAAGTTTGCTTGACTTACTCAACTATAGCGTATTGCTTGAGTTACGCAAGTACATTTTCGGAGTGGGGGAGCCCGCGAAGCCCCTCCCACAGGCGGACTCCGTACAATGCGCGCTGATCATGGGTGACTTACTGGTGAGATGCGCGACGTTCAACGTGCTGCACGGTCGGGAGATCCAGCCGGACGGCCGCCCGAAGCCCGCTGCCCCCGGCGATCCCTCGGCGCCCCTCGCCGAGGCCGTCGCGTCCCTGGACGCCGATGTGGTGGCGCTCCAGGAGATCGACTGTCTCCAGGAGCGGTCGGGCGGTGTCGATCAGGCCGCGGTCGCCGCCGGTGCGATGGGCGCCCGCGACTGGCGCTACGCGACGGCGCTGCACTGCCGTTCCGTACCGGGCCGGGGCTGGGTCCTCGACCCGGCCGAACCCGGGATGCGCGTCTACGGCCCCGGTGCCGGGCGGCCCGAAGTCCCTTCGCACGGGCTGGCGTTGCTGTCCAGGCTCCCGGTCCACGAGTGGCGGGCGCTACGGCTCCCGGCGGCGCCCTTCGGCATGCCGTTGCGGGTCGCCGGGCGGGCCGCACCGGTGCTGGCCCGGGATCAGGCCCGGGCCGCCCTGGCCGCCGTACTGGAAGGTCCGCGGGGCCCGTTCACCGTCGTCGCCGTGCATCTCTCGTTCGTGCCGGGCTGGAACATCGGCCAACTCCGCACCGTGCGCCGCTGGATCGCCGATCTGCCCCAACCCCGGGTGCTGATGGGCGACTTCAACCTCTTCGGCGCCCTTCCCCGGCTCACCCTGAACGCCACCGCGCCGCGCGGCTGGCGGAGTTCGGCCCGAGGGGCGACTTTCCCGTCGCACCGGCCGCTCGTCCAGCTCGACCACATCATGACGTCGGGGCTCGGCGAGGGTGCCGTGGGGACGGTGGGCGCGCCGCGGACGGAGATCTCCGATCACCGGCCGCTGGTGGTGGAACTGTCGCTCTGACTCAGTTCCACAGGGGGTAGGTCACGGTGTGCTGGAACTTGTCCGGTCGCGCGCCGGTGTACGTCAGGGTGATCTCGCCGTACTGCCGCACCTGCGGATGCCGCTTCCAGGTCTGCGTGGAGTCGAGCCGGACGGTCACCGGGAACGAGTGGAACTTGCCCACCGCGCAATAGGGTTTGCAGTCGTTCACCACGTTGACGCCCGTGGCCGTCGCGGAGTTGGCGTTCCACTCCGTCCAACGCAGCGATGTGAGGCGGCTGTTGCCGTCGCCGCACGCGAGCATGAAGTCGGTGGGGCGCACCTCGGGATGCCACAGACAGTCGACCAGCACGGGGTCCTGGAGCTGCCGGTGGGCGGTCGTCGGCGCGGTGGCCGGGGCCGCCGACGAAGTCGCGACGGCCGGCCCGAGCAGGGCGGCGGCACAGAGCGTGACGACGCCCACCATGGTGTGTTTGTACATGTCCGCTCCCGGCCGCCTGTTCGTCCTCGTCGCCCCGCACCCGCACCGGCGGTGGCCCGCCTGCCGGGGCGCGGTCGTCGTGTCTCTCCCGACGCTACGACCGTGCCCCAGGATGCACCACTCGTACGGGTCGACGACGCGGTTGGCCGGGAGTGTCCCGAGGTGTGCGGTCGGGGCCGGGAAATGCCCGGCCCCGACCGGATCAGGCGGGCCGTACGGCGCCCCTGATGGCGGCGGCACCCGCGTAGAAGATCGACTCCTCGCGTATCGGCGTGCCCGGGCTCGGCGCGTGGATCATCAGGCCGTTGCCGGTGTAGAGGCCGACGTGGTCGATGCTGTCGTAGAAGAAGATCAGATCGCCGGCGCGGATGTCCGTGAGCGGGACGAGCGTGCCCGCACCGGACTGTTCCTGGGCGGTGCGGGGGAGGAGGACTCCCGCGGCCTTCCAGGCGGCCTGGGTGAGGCTGGAGCAGTCGTAGGCGTCCGGTCCCGCGGCGCCCCACAGGCACGGCTTGCCGATCTGCGTACGGGCGAAGGCGAGCGCGGTGGCGGTCTTGCTGGTGCCGGCGTCCGGTGCGGCCGTGGTGGTCATCGGGCTCATGGCCGGGGCCGTGGGGAGGATGATCTCCGGTGCCATGGCCGGAACGACGGGCGGCGCGAGCTGGGGGGCGACGGCCGGGGCCGCTGCGAAGGAGACCTCGGGGGCCGGTGCGGGCGGCTGCCACTCCTGTTGCGGCGGGCGCCAGTCCGGTTCCGGCGTGGTATACCAGGCGGTCTGGCCGGCGGGCTGCTGGGGCACCATCGGAATCTGTCCGGTGGACCAGGTCTGCTGCTCGGTGACGGCGGGGAACTGGCCCGTGGACCAGGCCGGTTGCTCGGTCACCGCGGGGAACTGCCCGGTCGGCCAAGCCGGTTGCTCGGCCGCCACCGGGAACTGACCGGTGGACCAGGCTGGTTGCTCGGCCGCCACCGGGAACTGACCGGTGGACCAAGCCGGTTGCTCGGCCACCACGGGTATCTGCCCGGTCGACCACATCTGCTGCTCGGTCGCCATGGGGACCTGTCCGGTGGACCAGGTGGCCTCCGGGGTGGGCCAGGCCGTCTCCGGGGGCGGCCAAGTGGCGCCCGCCGGGGCGGAGTCGGTGCGCGGTGCGGCGATGTAGGGGAGCAGGTCCAGACTCGCGGTGAGCGGGTCGAAGACCGGCGCCGGGGCGGCCACGGGGGCGAACTGCTGTGGCGCCACGACGGGCGTGGGCGGCACCTCGATGGCCGGCACGGGCGGCAGGTCGAGAACGGTCGCCTGAGGCATCTGAGGCATCTGGACCTGAGCCAGCTGCGGCTGCTGCGGTGCCTGCGGTACGGCGGGAGGCAGCGCGGCGATCGGCCCTGCCGTCAACTCCGCCACAGGGGACGTGAGTTGCGGCGCGGCGAGCTCCGGTGCGGCTGTGGTCCCCGCGGTCAGTTCGGCCACGGCGCGGCCGGGCTGCGCTTCGAGTGCGCGGCCGGCGCCCTCGGCCTCGGGGCGTCGCTCGGACCGCTCGGGCCGGGACGCCGCCGGGCGGGCGGGAGTCCTGCCGGGCGGCAGGATCGCCGGTACGGTCGGGCCCACCTGAGCGCGGGCGCGGTCGAACAACTGCCGGGTGACGGCATCGATCGCGGGGTCGGAGGGACGCGGCGCACTGGGGCGGGACTCGACGCGCTTGCGCGGTTTCCCGGACATCGCACGCGTGGCGTTGTAGTTCCCGGTGGCCGTCTCGGCCCTGTCGTAAAGGGAGTTGATCCGCCGCTGGACTTCGTCACGGCTGGGTCGGTCTTCCACGGTGGGGCCACTGCCTCCGGTGCGCGTACCTCGTTCTGCCGGCATGGCAGACGTGCTCCTTCCGTATCGCGCCTACCGAGTTAGCTGTCGGGTTCGGGCGGCGATCACGGAAGGTTTGCCCTACGGCCCTTGTCCGGAAGGACAGTTGGGCCGATTCACCCCAAGTCGGTTGGGTCCCCGGCTCCGGTTGCCGCAAGCGACACACCGGACTCGGCGCAAGCCGCGCGGCCCGGCGCTGATCGCCGGAGTAGGTCGTACGGCCTGAGCGCCAACTTAGCCAACGTGTGTGCCTCGTGTGAAGGTTGAAGCGCGATATGTCCGATACGTTTTTGTGACCTTTACCTCCCTCAGGCACTTCACCTGGTGCGTCGAGGGTTCATGGGCCCGCCGGGTCGGATGATCCATATGAGGTCGCTATGAATTTTCGGGACGGTTGAACACATCGCGGTCCGGTTCCGTATTAGGTCGGGGGATTTCCATGCCGGGACGATCCGGGCCGACCGATACGTGTAGGAGCAACTTCCTTGGCACGCAACACGCGCAGACGCCCCACGGGCGCACGACGCGCGACGATGGCAGCAGTCGCCCTGATGCTGGGCGGCGGAGGACTGGTGGCGGCGAACGTCTACGCGTCGGCGTCCGAAGGCGGTTGGGGCGATGACTCGGTCCAGCAGGGCACTCCGGACGCGGCGTCGGACGGCGCGACGATCGACTGCCCGGACGTGGGCACCCAGTTGACGACGGTCCCCGACGAGGCCAAGACCGAGGTCGACAACCAACTCGCGCTTCTGGACCAGCAGATAACCGAGGCCTACCAGAAACTGAAGGACTCGACGGAGTCCATACGCCAGGACGCCTCCTTCGCCGACAACGCGATCATGAATCCGTTGAAGGAGAAGCGGGCCGCGACCCTCGGGCGGATCGGCGACGCCATCGCACGGGTCGGCGACCGCCCGGAGGGACTCGACGCGCTCGCCGGCTGCACGCTGATCGCCCCCACGAACGGTGACCAGAACGGCAGCGGCGACGACCAGGGCAGTGACGACCAGGGCGGCCAGGACCAAGGCGGCCAGGATCAGCAGGGCGACGGCCAGGGCCAGCAGCAGGGGAACCAGCAGTCCACCAACGGGCCCGTCGCCTCGGACTACGCGGACATCACCTCCGTACAGCCCAACGTGAACGCTCCGCAGGAACAGGCCAATGCCTCCCGCGGCACGTTCGTCACCGCCTGCGGGGTGAACGAGAACGGCCTGTTCAACTCCGACAACGTGATCGTCGCCCCCGGCGTCACCAACGGCGCCCACCACTTCCACGACTACATCGGCAACCAGTCCAACAACGCCTTCGCCAGCGACCAGGACTTGGCGAACGCCGACACGAGCTGTGAGAACCCGGGCGACAAGTCCACCTACTACTGGCCCGTGTTGCGCCTGCAGAACGGCAAGCAGGAGCAGGACGCCGACAAGCCCGGCGGTGGCACCGAGGGCAACTCCGGTCAGATCGTGACCGCGAAGGCGGCCACGCTGACCTTCGTCGGCAACCCGCAGAGCAAGGTCGTCGCGATGCCGCGCCTGCTACGCATCATCACCGGCGACGCCAAGGCCTTCGTGAACGGCCCCGCCAACGCCAACGCCTCCTGGAGCTGCACCGGGTTCGAGGATCGCCAGCTCAAGGACAAGTACCCGCTGTGCCCGGCGGGCAGTGACGTGGTGCGCACCTTCAAGTTCCAGAGCTGCTGGGACGGCCGCAACATCGACAGCGCCAACCACCGCACCCACGTGGCCTTCGAGGCCGCCGACGGCACCTGCCCGGCAGGCTTCGAGGCCATCCCGCAACTGGTGCAGCGGATCGTCTACGACGTCGACGCGCCGAGCCTCCAGGACGGCGGGAAGACGACCCCGCTGTTCGCGGTGGACTCCTTCCCCGAGCAGCAGCACAAGCCCGTCACGGACCACGGCGACTTCATCAACGTCTTCGACGAGGGCCTGATGAAGGACATGGTCAACTGCATCAACAACGGCGAGAAGTGCGGCGCCGGCACGGACAACGACCCGGGTTCGGGTGACGGTTCGGGCAACGGCGGCGGTTCGGGTGGCGGTTCTGGCGGCGGCCAGGGTGCGGGTGGCGGCTCGGGTGAGCCGACGGCGTCCCCGACGGCGACCGACACCGCTACGGCGGCGCCCACCGACACCGCGTCCGACGAGCCCGGCGGGAACGCCGGCAACGGCGGCGACGAGGGGAATGGCGGCAACGGAGGGAACGGCGGCAACGGGGGCAACTCCGGTGACCAGCCCTCCGCGGATCCCGCGACGAGCGCGCCGGACACCGGGGCCGACGACCCCGAGCCCACCGACACCCAGACCACCGACCCCGGTGATCTGACGACCGCCGTGTCGGTCCCCAAGGCCGACACGAAGACCGAAGGGTCCAAGTCGTCGGAGACGCAGGGGAGTTCGAACGACAACGCGGGCGGCCAGGTCGGCACCCCCGCGGCGACGCCGCCCGACTCGTCCTCGGGCGGGGAGAGTTACGCGGCCGTAGGCCCGAACCAGCCGCAGGCTCAGGGCGGACTGGCGGAGACCGGCGCGAATCTGTGGCCCGCCGTGGCCGGCGCGCTGCTGCTCGTCGCCGGGTTCGTGGTGCTGTACCGAGGCAAGCGCAGTACTCGCTGACACGCCGCACGTCGGTGACAACGACGGCCCGGCCGCCCGCAGTTGGGGGCGGCCGGGCCGTCGTGCGTTCGACGCGCCGGGTCAGACCGCCGGTGCGGGATACGTCGGGTACTCGACCCCGGAGACGTGCTGGACGACCCGGACGACCTGGCAGGAGTAGCCGAACTCGTTGTCGTACCAGAGGTAGAGGATCGCGTTGTCGCCGTCGACCTTGGTGGCGCCCGCGTCGATGATCGAGGCGTGCCGTGAGCCCATGAAGTCGCTCGACACGGCGTCGGGAGCGGTGGTGAAGTCGATCTGCCGTTTCAGCGGGGACGTCAGCGAGACCTCGCGGAGGTGGTCGAGGACCTCGGCGCGGGTGGTCTCGCGGCCGAGCCGCAGGCTGAGGATGGCGATCGACACGTCCGGCACCGGGACGCGGATCGAGCTGCCGGTGATCGGCGCCTTGAGGTCGGGCAGGGCCTTGGCGACGGCGGAGGCGGCACCGGTCTCGGTGATCACCATGTTCAGCGGCGCGGAACGGCCGCGGCGGTCGGCCTTGTGGTAATTGTCCAGCAGGTTCTGGTCGTTGGTGAACGAGTGGACGGTCTCCACATGGCCGCGCAGCACACCGTACTCGTCGGCCATCGCCTTCAGCGGCGGCACGATCGCGTTGGTGGTGCAGGACGCGCAGGACAGGATCTGCTCGTCCGGCTTGATGGTGTCGTGGTTGACGCCGTGCACGATGTTGGGGACGTCGCCCTTGCCGGGCGCGGTCAGTACGACCTTGTCGATCCCGGGCCGCAGATGCTGCGAAAGGCCTTCCCGGTCACGCCACTTGCCCGTGTTGTCGATGAGGATGGCGTCCTTGATGCCGTACGCCGTGTAGTCGACCTCGGAGGGGTCGCCCGCGTGGATCACCTTGATCTCGTTGCCGTTGGCGACGATCGTGTTGCTCGTCTCGTCGACGGTGATCGTGCCCTGGAAGGGGCCGTGGATCGAGTCGCGGCGCAGCAGCGAGGCGCGCTTCACGAGATCCTCGACGGCCCGCCCGCCGCCCTTGCGCACGACGACGGCGCGCAGCCGCAGACCGTTGCCCGAGCCGGCCTTCTCGATGAGCAGGCGGGCGACCAGGCGGCCGATGCGGCCGAAGCCGTAGAGGACGACGTCGCGTCCCTCGCGGCATTCGATCTTGTTCGCGCCCGTGGCGCCGGCGACCGCCTCGGCGGTGAACTCCTCGACGGACAGGCCGCGTTCGTCGCTCCGGTGGGTCGCGGCGAGCATGCCGATGTCGATCTGGGAGGGGCCCAGGTCGAGCGTGGTGAGCGTCCGCAGGTAGGGGAGGGTCTCGGTGACGGAGAGTTCCTCGCCGTCGATCTGGCGGGCGAACCGGTGGGTCTTGAGGATGCTGACCACCGACTTGTTGACCAGTGAGCGGCTGTGCAGCAGGACCGTGACGTCCCGCTCGCGGTGCAGCTTCCCGATCATCGGGATCATCGACTCCGCGATCTCCTCGCGGGTCTTCCAGTTGGTGAACGAGTCCTCGTTGACAGGCACAGGTTTCTCTTTCGAGCTAGACGGCGCTCATATGCTAACCCGCTGTTCATCTGCTCGTTCAGCAGGGGTGCCGCCCGGCCCGCGGCCCGCCTGCGGGAACGCCGGGAGGGCCCTGCCGACGCGCGTCGGCAGGGCCCTCCCGGGCTGTACTGGTGTCGCTCCTACAGGTCCTTACACGTCCTGGACCGCGCCGCTGCCCAGCAGCGCCGACGCGTTCTCGAACGGCGTGAGCTCGTGCACGGGCGCCGCCTCGGGCAGGCCGTGGCAGGTGAAGCCGAGCCGGGTCATGGCCCGGACGACCTCGCCGCTGTTGAAGTCACGGGGGTCCTGCCGGGTGATGACCTGCCCCACCTGCTTGACGGGGTAGCGGCGCCGCCCGATGGTCACGGACTCACCCGTGATCAGCTCGGGCTTGATGCCCTTCATCGTCTCCAGGACTCCCATCTTGGTGAGGTCGAAGGGATACCGGGCGATGACACAGCGCATGTTGCCTCACAGAGAGAAGGAGGATCGGGGGCCGAACGGGCGCCCGAAGGCGCCGAGTTGGTCCTCAGGCCGCAGGACCGAAGGACGACCGTCGCTGCCCCCGGCTGCTGCTACCGCTGCCACTGCCGCCGCGTCGCGCCGCACCACCGGCGGACGACCGGCCGCCCTCGCCGGCCGGACGGCCACGACGGCCCCGGGACGACGAGGAGGACGGGCTGCGTCGGGTGCGCTCACGCTCCACGACCGGGGCCTGGATGACGACCGGGACGCCGGACGGGGCCTGGGCGCCCGTGATCCGGGTCAGCTCCTCCTCGCCCGACCGCACCGAGGTGACCTCGGCGGTGACACCGGCCGCGGTCATCAGCCGGGTGAAGTCACGGCGCTGGTCGGGGGTGACCAGGGTCACGACACTGCCGGACTCGCCCGCACGGGCCGTACGGCCGCCGCGGTGCAGATAGTCCTTGGGGTCGGTGGGCGGGTCGACGTTGACGACCAGGTCGAGGTTGTCGACGTGGATGCCGCGCGCCGCGACGTTGGTCGCCACCAGCGCCGTCACATGCCCGTCCTTGAACTGGGCGAGCGTGCGGGTGCGCTGCGGCTGGGACTTGCCGCCGTGCAGACCGGCCGCGCGGACGCCGCTGTTGAGCAGGTGCTTCACCAGCCGGTCCACCGCGTGCTTGGTGTCCAGGAACATGATGACCCGGCCGTCGCGCGCCGCGATCTCGGTGGTCGCCCGCTGCTTGTCCGTGCCGTGCACGTGCAGGACGTGGTGCTCCATCGTCGTGACCGCGCCCGCGGAGGGGTCGACGGAGTGGACGACGGGGTCGGTCAGGTAGCGGCGGACCAGCAGGTCCACGTTGCGGTCCAGGGTGGCCGAGAACAGCATCCGCTGGCCGCCCGTCTGCACCTGGTCGAGCAGCGCGGTGACCTGGGGCATGAACCCCATGTCGGCCATCTGGTCGGCCTCGTCGAGGACGGTGATGGACACGCTGTCCAGCCGGCAGTCGCCGCGCTCGATGAGGTCCTTGAGCCGTCCAGGCGTCGCGACCACGACCTCCGCACCGCCACGCAGCGCCCCGGCCTGGCGGCCGATCGACATACCGCCGACGACGGTGGTCATCCGCACGCTGACGGCACGGGCGTAGGGGGTGAGCGCGTCGGTGACCTGCTGGGCCAGCTCGCGGGTGGGGACGAGGACGAGGGCGAGCGGCTGACGCGGCTCGGCGCGACGGCCCGCCGTACGGGCCAGCATCGCGAGGCCGAAGGCGAGGGTCTTGCCGGAGCCGGTGCGGCCGCGGCCGAGCACGTCACGGCCGGCGAGGGAGTTGGGGAGCGTCGTCGCCTGGATCGGGAACGGGACGGTGACGCCCTCGTGGCCGAGCGCGGCCAACAGCTTTGCCGGCATGTCGAGTTCGGCGAACGACTCCACGGCGGGAAGGCCGGGGGTCACCGTCTTCGGCAGCGCGAACTCGCCCTGCAGCGCGGCCGGTCGGCCACCGCCGCCCTTGGAGCGGCGCGGAGCGCTGGAGCGGTTGCCGGACGGGGCCGCCGAGCGGTAGCCGCCGCTCTTCGCGGATTCCGGATTTCCATTACGCTTTCGCGAGAAACGGTCATTCGTACGTGCGCGGTTCAAAATGTGGAACCTTCCTTGATATGGCACGTATCAAGGAATTCCCGCGGTGAATGAACGGCGCAGAGAATCGCAAGAACGAGCCGGTGGCTTCGGCGGAATATCGCCGGAAGCATGGAAAATGCAGCGAGCTGGGGCCCGCACCCCAAGGTGCGGGCCCCAGCTGCGAAGTAAACGTCGTCGTTACGCAGGAACGATGTTCTCGGCCGTCGGGCCCTTCTGGCCCTGCGCGATGTCGAAGGTCACCTTCTGACCCTCCTGCAGCTCGCGGAAGCCCTGGGCGGCGATGTTCGAGTAGTGGGCGAAGACGTCAGCGCCGCCACCGTCCTGCTCGATGAAGCCGAAACCCTTTTCCGCGTTGAACCACTTCACGGTGCCACTGGCCATTTTGTTCTCCTTCGGGGCGGTCAGCGGAGCCCGCAGTGTGCGGACTCCGTGTCGCCGTGATGATCACCCCGCCGGAAAGAAACCGGACACACAAAAAAATGCTCCACCGCCCCCTGGGGGTCGGTGTGGGCATCTGAAGGGTTTGGCAACCACAACTGCAACTGAGATCAATAGTAGCACGGCGCGATCGGCCGTGTGCGGACGTTAATTTCATTTCTCATGTCGCCGACGTAGATATTGGGTTTCGCGTCGGCGGGCGCGAGACGGATGCCTCGCCCCGCTCCGGGTAAGAAGGAGTACACCCCGGCAGTCAGGAGCGGCCCGTGACCACACCCGCCGATGCGTCGACGCCCGAGCCGCTCGGGCCGTCGTCATTGGTCTGGCGGTACTTCAGCGACTGGCGGGGCATGCTGATCAGCCTGTGGGCCGGGTCGATGCAGAACATGCATCCCGCCCTCGGCGCCGGAGTCGAGGAACACTCCCACTTCTTCGAGGAACGCTGGGAACGGCTGCTGCGCTCGCTCTACCCGATCGCCGGAGTGATCTACGACGGCCCGGACGCGGCCCGTACCGCCCACACTGTGCGCGACTACCACGTCGACATCAAGGGCACCGACCGCCAGGGCCGGCGCTACCACGCCCTGGCCCCGGACACCTTCTTCTGGGCGCATGCGACCTTCGTCATGGTCCCGGTGCTGATGTGCGAGTACTTCGGGAAACCGCTGACGGCGGAGGAGAAGGAGCGGTTCTATGCCGAGTGCCTTCAGTGGTACCGGCTGTACGGGGTGAGCGACCGGCCCGCTCCCGCCAACTGGGCAGGATTCACCGCGTACTTCGAGCGGATGTGCGCCGACGTCCTGGAGGAAAACCGGGCGGCACGCGCCGTCCTGGACATCCGCCGCATAGGCAGGCCGCCTCAGCTGAGGTGGCTGCCCGAGGTGATCTGGCGGGTGATCCGGGGTCCGCTGACCCGGCCCTTCGTCTGGCTCACGGTCGGGATGTATCCGCCCGTGGTGCGCGCCAAGTTGGGCTACCGCTGGTCGCGCCGGAGCGCGGTCGGGCTGTGGCTGGTAGGACATGCCGTCGCACTCGGCTGGCACCTGGTGCCGTTCGAAAGGCGCTACCACCCGCGGGCCCGGGCCGGCTGGCGGCGGGAGCGCGGTCTCGTCGTAGGACCGGTCGAGACACCGCGGCGGAACCTGCCTCCGGAGGAGCGTCGGGGTGACGGAAAGCACTACGTGCCGGATCTGTAGTCCCCGCGGGGGCTCAGCCCAGGACGTCGGGTTCCTCCTCCACCACCAGGTCGGCCAGGAGATTGAAGTTGTGCCGCGCCATGTTGGCGTTGCCGAACTGCCGGTGCGCCAGGGTGACTTCCTCCTCGGTCATGATGCGCGGCTTGCCGGCGGCGTCGGCGAGGAGTTGCATCTGGCACGCGCGGTCCATGGTGATGAACCACCAGGCGGCCTTTTCGACGGACCGTCCGACCGTGAGCAGGCCGTGGTGACGGAGGATGGCGGCCCGTCGGTCGCCGAGCCGGGCGGCGATCAGCTCGCCTTCGGTGCGTTCCAGCACCAGGCCGCGTTCCACGACCGCCTGCGGGAATCGGTGGACGACCGGCGTTTTCCCGGCCTTCACTCGGTGCTGGATGACTATCTCTCGATCGACTACAGCGAGCGCTTCGACTTCGGGATCGAACAGATCCTGCAATCCGCCCCGACCACCAAACCGCGGCCGCACGCCGGGAATTGACGGTGCGTCGGGGCGCCGTAGCACTCGCCGCACTCGGATCGAGGGCGGACCGCCGCGTCCTTGGATCCGTACGCGACGGCGGACACCTCGTCCCACTCCCGCCACTCGTCGAGCCGCGCCCGGTACTCCTTGGTGATCAGCTCCAGCGGGCCCTGGCCGAAGAAGATCCGCAGCGGCGGTTGTTCCGCGTCGACCACGGTGAGGATCGCCGCCCGTGTCGCGGTCGGGTCGCCGCGCTTGGCCGAGATCCCCGTCATGGCCGCGCGGAAGTCGTCGTAGGCCGGAAGGCGTTCGGCCTGTACCGCGGAGGGCCCCGCCCAGCCGGTGTCGTACCCGGTCGGCTCGACCAGGGTGACGTGGATGCCGAAGCCCTTCACCTCGGCGGCGAGGCTCGCGCTGAAGCCTTCCAGGGCGAACTTGGACGCGTGGTGGAGGCCGAGTCCCGGCACTGAGGTGACGCCACCGATCGACGACACCTGGATGATGTGGCCGGACCCGCGGGCGCGCAGGTGGGGGAGTACCGCCTCGGTGACCCACAGTGCGCCGAACAGGTTGACGTCGATCTGCTCGCGGGCCTGTCGCTCGGTCGCTTCCTCGGTCATCCCGAACAGGCCGTAGCCCGCGTTGTTGATGACGACGTCAAGGCCACCGAACCTCTCAACCGCCTTTTGTACGGCCGCGAATGAGGACGCGCGGTCGGCGACGTCGAGCCGGAGCGGCAGGACCGCGTCGCCGTATTTCCCGACCAGGTCGTCGAAGGTGGCCGCGGATTAGCTGGTCGCGGCGACCCGGTCGCCACGTTCGAGCGCGGCTTCCGCCCACTCCCGGCCGAATCCCTTCGAGGCACCTGTGATGAACCACGTCTTCGCCATGTCAACTCGCGATGAACCCCTTGTGCGGTGACCAAGGGGTGCGCACGGTCTTGGTCGGCGACCAAGATGATACGGGATGGGAAAGGACCGTTCACGGCCATGAATGCGACTGTGCGTTATCGGGATTTCTTCCACGGTATGTACACGTGGCTATCCGGTCTGTGTGATGCCGGGAATCACGGCACCCTCGACGACATTCACCGATTCTGGGCGGACGACGCGCGCATCGTCACCGGCGGTCAGGTCAGGGCGTCCGGGATCGAGGAGTTGCGGAAGCACTTCGGGATCTATCCCGAGCAATACGCGGAGGTGGAGATCCGGGAGTCGTTCTACACGTATCTGGAGTCGGGGGAGGACGTCGTCATCGAGTACGACATCCTGATCCGCGGACGACACCATGACGGTGGAGTGGACGGAAGGCAGGAACTCCGGGTGATAGCCGTCTTCTCCCTCACCGACGGCAGGATCTCGGAAATGCGTCAGGTCACAGGCGTGAGGGCGGGAGACGCCCGACCCGAAGTCCATGCCCGACGTGCCCTGATCCGTGCCCCGTTGGACGGTGGGCACGGATCAGGGCATCGGGTTCAGGACTTCACGGGCTTGCCGCGGCCCCAGGCCCAGGCCAGGCGGTCGGCGCCGGACTGGTTGGTGGTGACCAGCCAGGGGCGGGCCGCGTCGCCGATGAGCTTCTGGATCGAGTACGTGTCGTCGGTACGCAGACCCGGCCAGTACACGGACCCCATCCCGAGCTTGCGGAAGGTGTCGGTGTCGGCCTGGATGAAGTTGACCGAATTGTCGGCGGGAGTCGGCACGTTGTAGTTCAGACCCGTGGTCATCGGGGCCCCGAACTCGTCGGCCACGGTGCGGTTCGCGCAGTCGCCGAGACGTACCTTGAGGTCGCTCACCCACTGGTCGTAGGTGGCGTAGTCCTTCCAGAAGCCGTAGTGGTGGAGGGAGAGGTAGGTGCCCTTCAGGCGCGGGTCGGCGCAGACCGTGGTGACGTGGTCGTTGTAGCCGGCGCCGCTGACGAAGACCCGGTTGCGCGGCACCGAGGGGTAGGTGTCCAGCCACTTGGCGGCGAGGTCGGCCCACTCGGCGTCGGTGTAGCCGTGCGGCTCGTTCATCGGCTCGAAGTAGACCCGCTCGTTGTGCCGGTACGCCTTCACCACGGTGTTCCACATCGGCCAGTACGTGGCGGGGTCGTCGATGAAGCCGTCCTTGTTGGCGCCCGTCCCCTCCCAGTAGGAGACGATCACCTTGAAGCCCTGTGCCGTCGCCGCGTCGATGACACCGCGGTACGACCTCCAGTAACTGCCGTTCACCGTGTACGGGTTGATGGGCAGCCGCACCGTGTTGGCGCCGAGGTTGACGCGGAACGCCGCGATGACGCGGGTCGCCTTGGCGTACGTCTGGGCGTAGGTGTCGGTGAGCGACAGGCCGGACAGCACGACCGGGTCGTCGGCGTAATTGTCGCGCGGGTCGGCCCAGTTGACGCCCTTGAACTGGGACGTGTTCGTGCTCGGCGCGGCGGAGGCGGGGCTGCCGGCCAGCGTGGTGCCGGTGACCGCGGCGATCGCGACGGCCACGAAGGTGGCCCGCAGACGGGCTCTGGCGGGGTTGGTGCGCATCGACTTGCCCTTTCAGGAATGGCGGCTCGGCGCATGGCGAGGCCTGCGCGCGGCTGAGCGGCCGTCGGAACAGATGCCGGGCGGGACGGAAGACGTCGGCTCGTCGTCCCAAAACCCGGTGGGCTCGGTGGAGTTGGGGGAGTGCGGGCGTGGTGAGCGCTGCTCACCGGTGGCCTCCTCTCCTCCCTCCGTCACCGGCCGCGCGGAATGTTTGCGTAAACACGCTGCTCCATCCGGATGTTTACGCAAACATGGCGGCGCCGGAATCGTGGCATCCGGCACCGCCGTCGTCAAGGTTTCCCGCACGTAACGTCGTTGGTCTCTCACGACGGGTCTACGGCTTGATGCCCACCCCGGTCCACAGGCTGACCTCGGCGTCCGTGGGCGGCTGGGCCGTGGTCGTGTCCTCGGCGGCGGCGTCGGGGCGCCAGCGGTGGCCGACCGCGATGCCGGGGTCGAGCAGTTCGAGCCCGGAGAAGAAGCGGGACACGTCCTTCTGGGAACGGAACTGCACCGGTGTCCCGGCGTTGGTGTAGATCGAGGTCACCTTCTCCCAGGTGCCCGGATCGAAGTCGGGGGTGCAGTGGCTGATGGCCAGGGCGCTGCCCGAGGGGAGAACCGACAGCAGACGGTCCACGATCCCGTACGGGTCCTGGGAGTCGGTCACGAAGTGCAGCAGCGCGTTGAGGGACAGCGCGATCGGCTGGTCGAAGTCGAGTATCCCGGCCACTTCGGGCGAGTTGAGGAGGGCCTCGGGGTCGTTCACGTCCGCCTGGACGTAGGCGGTGCGGCCCTGCCGGGTGCTGCGCATCAGGCGCTCGGCGTACTTGAGGACCAGGGGGTCGTTGTCGGCGTAGACCACCCGGGCCTCGGGCACCACGGACTGCGCGACCTGGTGCAGGTTCGGCTCGGTGGGGATGCCCGTGCCGATGTCGAGCCACTGCCGGATGCCGTGCTCCCGCGCCAGGACACGAGTGGCCCGGTGCATGAACGCGCGGTTCTCACGGGCGCAGACGAAGATCGCGGGGTAGGCCGCCGCCACCGTCTCCGCGGCCTGCTTGTCGACGTCGAAGTGGTCCTTGCCGCCCAGGTAGTAGTCGTACATGCGGGCGGAGTGCGGCCTGCTGGTGTCGATCTCCCGCGCGGCGTGGGCGTTGGTCATGCTCTCCCTCTCAAGTGGTGTACGTCGGCGTCTCGGGCA
This sequence comes from Streptomyces sp. NPDC101776, assembly GCF_044766845.1. Lineage (NCBI taxonomy): Bacteria > Bacillati > Actinomycetota > Actinomycetes > Kitasatosporales > Streptomycetaceae > Streptomyces > Streptomyces sp. NPDC101776. Next base: position 403,518 of record NZ_JBIWMV010000007.1, read on the forward strand.
GGTCGCAGCCGGGCCGGCTCCGGTTCCCCACGCCCGTGGTCCGGTTCAGCCGGCCATCAGATGGTCGGCCAGGCCCCGCTTGACCCCGTCGACGAACGCGGCCATCTCCTGGGGCGTGTAGATCAGCGCGGGTCCGGCGGGATCGGTCGACTGGCGCAACGCGATCCGCCCGTCGGCCAGTTGCTTCGTCTCCACGCACTGACCCCCGTTGGGACCGCTCCAGGGGCACTCCCAGCCCTGCTCGCCGAGGTTCGACGCGGGCATCCCGTTGTAGACCTTGTCGTCGGTGGTGGTCATGAGTACTCCTTGCGCATGCGGTTCAAGAGCGCCTTGCTGTCCGCGGAGGAGGTCAGCAGCGACATCCTGTTGTGCGCTTCCAGATGGGCCACGACATCGGATCGCTGGTCCAGATACATGGAGGCGGAGAGGATCTCGCTGTAGACGACGTCGGGCAGCTCCGGTTCGCTGAACCGGAAGTAGGTGAAGGGTGCGCACGCCCCGACGTGGGCACCCGCCGAGAACGGGACGATGTCGACACTGACGTGGTCCAGTTCCGAAACCTCGAGGAGCCGGTCTATCTGGTCCCGCATGACCGCGGGACCGCTTACCACCCGGTGGAGCACGGCTTCTTCCAGCACCGCCCACAGCGTGGGCGAGTCCGGCCTCTCCAGCAGACTCTGCCGGCGCAGACGTAGCTGCACCCGCCGTTCGAGGTCTTCGTCGTTGTCGTTCGGGAAGCCGCCGCTCAGCACGCCCCGCGCGTAGTCGTACGTCTGGAGGAGCCCCGTGACGTAGTGCGGCTCATAGGTGCGCAGGGTCCTGGCGCCAGTCTCCAGACTCACGTACGCGGTGAACCAGCCGGGCAGCACATCGCGGTAGGCGTGCCACCAGCCGGGCTCGTTGGCCCGGTCGGCGAGGGCGACGAACTCCTCTATCTCCTGGCGGTCGGCGCCGTAGGTCTCCAGTAGCTTCTCGACGTAGAGCGGTTTGAGGCCGACCTCGGCCTTCTCCAGCCGGCGGATGGTCAGGGAGGTCACCCGCAGGGCCTTGGCGGCGCTCTCCAGGGACACGCCCGCACCCTGTCGCCGGTCCTGCAGCCGTCGGCCGAGGATCATGCGGAGAACAGTGGGTGCACCGGCGCCGGTGCCCGAACGAGCCTCGCTCACGCCCAACCTCCTGAGGGACTGTCACCGGCCTTAGTCTGACAGCGACTTGCTGATGTCGCCAGACAGAAACCGTCGTTCTGAAATTATCAGGGAGTCGGTTGCAGCTTGAACTGAGCTATGGGCATAGTTACTTGTGTGAGCGATCTAGGCCTCTCGCCGGAACTCCCCAAGTCCGGCAGGCCGGTTGCTGACGCTGCGCGGCTCCCGCCTGCGCCCGCCCCCGATGGAAGGCGAACCACCGTGTCCCCCCACACGACTCCCTCCCCGCAGCTCTTAGACGTCGCGAGCCCTGACCTGGCGCACTGGCTGGAACTTCCGGCGCACCGCTCCGGCGTCCGGACCGCCCGGCACGTCATGGGTGCGCAACTGGACAGGTGGGGCCTCCCCGAGGAGGCGCGCGACGACGCGGTGCTGCTCATCTCCGAGTTGGCCACCAACGGGGTGTGTCACACGCCCAGCGCACGGCTCCTGTGCGGTGTCGGGCTCGTCACCGACCGTAGTCTGCGCATCGAGGTCCACGACCACGACTACACGGGCGGCGACCTCTCCCGCTGTGTGCCGTGCGTCGACGACGAGAGCGGGCGCGGACTGTTCATCGTGCAGGCGATCGCGGACACCTGGGGAGTCGACAGATCGGCGCTCACCGGCGGCAAGGCCGTGTGGGCCATACTGTCCACCGGCTGCTGAAGCCGGACACGTGGAGGGGGCGAGGACGCCCGCGGCCTGTTCAGGTGGTCGCGGGCGTCAACTCGGCCAGCAGCAGGGTGCGGTCGTCCGCCCCGGGCGTCGCGGACGGGGCACGCAGCAGCCGCGCGCACAGCGTGGGGAACCCTTCCGGACCGTCGGCCTCGGCGGGCTCGGCGGCGGCCGTGTCGAGGGCCCGGGCCAGACCGGCGATCTCCTGGTCTATGTCGGCGTGCCGCGACTCGACCAGCCCGTCGCTGTACAGCAGGAGCAGGGCCGGTTCGTCGATGGTCAGCACCGTGGCCTCATAGTTGCCCGTGCCGAGTCCCAGCGGCAGTCCCGCGCTGGCGAGCGTCACCGGCAGCGCCGGTCCGTCCGGACCGCGCAGCAGCGGCGGCGGATGGCCGGCGCCGACCAGGGTGCAGGTGTGCGCCCGGGCGTCCCACTCGGCGTAGATACAGGTCGCGAACGACGCGCCCGGAGTGTCGTAGGCCAACTCGTCGAGCCGGCGCATGAGTTCGGTCGGTTCCATGTCGAGCCGGGCCAGGGTGCGCACGGCCGTACGCAACTGGATCATGGCCACGGCGGACTCGGGGCCGTGGCCCATCGCGTCGCCGACGACCAGACCGACCCGGCCGCCGGGGCGGGGCAGGACGTCGAACCAGTCGCCGCCGATGATGTTGCCCTGGCCGGCCGGGAGATAGCCGTGGGCGATACGGCAGCCCGAGAACGCCTGGGCCGGGTCCGGGAGCAGGCTGTTGCGGATGGCCAGCGCGGTGCGCCGCTCACGTTCGTAGCGGCGCGCGTTGTCCAGGGCCACACCGGACCGGGCCGCCAGCGACTCCACGGCCACCGCCTCGCCGGGCAGGAACGGATCCCGCTCCGGACCGCGTGTGCAGGCGATGAACCCGACGGTGGCGCCGCGCAGTTGGAGCGGCACGACGAGGAACGACGCCGTGTGCAGCAGATCGTCTATGCGCTGCGCGTCCCCGCCCGCCGAGGCCAGCAGCCGGTCGGAGGTGTGCTGGTCCACCCCGTCGAGGACCTGCGAGTGCCCGGAGGCGAGGGCGCGCGCGTACGGGGTCTCGCGCGGGAAGACGACCACCTCGCCGACCGGCAGCACACCGTCCCAGCTCTCCGCGGCCTCCGCGCCCACCCGCACCGCCAGCCGACGCGCCTCGATCTGCGGGGGATCCACGGCGGGATACGCGTTCTCCTCCAGCACCCAGCGCTCCAGCAGATACACCGACGCCGCGTCGCAGAACCCGGGCGTCAGCGCGTGCACCACATGGCTGCCGGTCAGCCGCAGGTCGAGCTCCGAGCCGATCACGTCCGCCGCCGGGGCGAAGGCCTGCCTGCGGCGTGGGGGCCCGGCAGGAGGTGCGTCACCGTGGTGACTGCGCGGTTGGTTCCGCAGGGTCGTGCCTTTCCGGGTGGGGCACCGGCCGCGTGACGTGGGGGACAAGCGGTCTGCCGTGCTTTCGTCGGCAACTATATGATGACGTGTCAAAGATCTTCGGGCGAAGGGGAGTTGTGGTGCCGGACAGTGGTGGCCTGCCGCAGGGGATCGATCCGCACAAAGCGAGCGTCGCTCGAATGTACGACGCGATGCTGGGCGGTGAGCACAATTTCGCCATAGACCGCGAGGCATTGGCCGCTTTCACGGCGATCGATCCCCAGGTGCGCACCCTCGCTCGCGCCAACCGCGACTTCCTCGGCCGGGCCGTGCGCTTCCTGATCGCCTCCGGGGTACGGCAGTTCATCGACCTCGGCTCGGGCATCCCCACCCAGGGCAACGTCCACGAGGTCGCGCAGGAGGCCAGTCCCGGAGCCCGTGTGGTCTACGTGGACAACGACCCGGTGGCCGTCGCCCACAGCACCTCCCTCCTCGCCGACAACCCGGACGCGGACATCGTCGACGGCGACATCCGCAGACCGGCCGACGTCCTGTCCGCGCCGCAGCTACGGAAGTTGATCGACTTCGAGCAGCCCGTCGCCGTACTGATGATCACGATCCTGCACTTCGTCTCGCCCGCCGAGAACCCGGCCGGCATCGTCGCCGCCTTCCGCGACGAGCTGCCCGACGGCAGTTGGCTCGCCCTGAGCCACGCCACCAACGAGGACCGCCCGGACACCGCGGCGGCCGTGGGCAAGCTGTACAGCTCCAAGGCCACCTCGCCCGTCACCGCCCGTTCCCGCGACGAGATCCTCGGCCTGTTCGACGGCTTCGAGCTCGTCGCACCCGGTCTGACCTACGTCCCCCTGTGGCGCCCGGACCCGGCGGACGAGATCCCGGAGAACCCCTCCGAGTACTGGGTCTACGCGGGCGTCGGCCGCAAGGTCGCGTAGACCGCGGGTACTTCGGCGGGTCCTTCGTCTACGTAAAGGGTCCTTCGCTACGTAGAACGAGGTGCGCGCCCCGGATTTTTTGGAATCAGGGGGAGTGAGCCGCGAGAAGCGGGGCAGGGGCCCCATGACGGAAGTTCCTTCGGACGAATGGGGTGGGCGACATGGGAGCCGTGACGGCAGTGGAGGTACACGCCACGGCAGAGCAGCGGGTGACGGCCGGGGGGCCTCTTCCGCTGATCGCGGAGCCGTCGAAGGTGAGCCCGAGGGACGCGCGTGAGCTGTCGCGCCAGTTCTTCGACCGGCTGACCTCGCTGGAGGAGGGCACCCGCGAGTTCCAGTACGTGCGCAACACCCTGATCGAGATGAACCTCTCCCTCGTGCGCTACGCGGCCGCGCGCTTCCGCAGCCGCAGCAACAACGAGATGGAGGACATCGTCCAGGTCGGCACGATCGGACTCATCAAGGCGATCGACCGGTTCGAGCTCTCGCGGCAGGTGGAGTTCACGTCGTTCGCCGTCCCCTACATCGTCGGTGAGATCAAGCGCTTCTTCCGCGACACCAGTTGGGCCGTCCACGTGCCCCGGCGCTTGCAGGAGGCCCGGGTCGAGCTGGCCAAGGCGACCGAGGAACTGCGGTCCCGCCTCGGCCGTACGCCCACCACGCGGGAACTGTCCGAGCTGATGTGCCTGACCGAGGAAGAGGTCATCGAGGCGCGCAAGGCGTCCAACGGCTACACCTCCTCCTCGCTGGACGCGGCACTCAGCTCCGACGCGGGCGCCGAGGGCGAGACCGTGCTGGCCGATGTCATCGGCGCGGACGACCCGGGGCTCGAACTGGTCGACGACCTCAGCTCCTTGGCCCCCCTGATCGCCCAACTCGACGAGCGCGAGCGGAAGATCATCCACATGCGCTACGTCGAGGAGCGCACCCAGGCCGAGATCGGCGAGGAACTCGGCGTCTCCCAGATGCATGTGTCCCGGCTCATCAGCCGGATGCTCCGCCGTCTGCGCGCGGGACTGCTCGACCCCGCTGTCGCCTGACGGGCCCCTCCGGGCCAACAAACCGGGTTGTTGGGTGGCTTCACCCTCCCCGGATGTCCGTTCTGCGGCACTCTCGTACTGTGGCGGGGGGGGGGGCGGGGGGGGGGGGGGGGGGGGCGCGGGGGGGGGGGGGGGGGGGGGGGGGGGGGGGGGGGGGGGGGGGGGGTGGGTGGGGGGGGGGGGGGGGGGGGGGGGGGGGGGGGGGGGGGGGGGGGGGGGGGGGCG
>NZ_JBIWMV010000008.1:0-94830 GCF_044766845.1 Streptomyces sp. NPDC101776
GTCACGGCCGGCCCGGACGGTGCGGGAGCGGGCCGAGGAGGTGCTGGTGGGCGAGATCCGGGTGCTTCACGCCGGATCTCGCGGTGCCTACGGGGTCCCGCGGGTCCACGCCTCTCTGCGGCGGGCCGGGCGGGTGGTGAACTCCAAGAAGATCGAGCGGTTGATGCGCAAGCACCGGATCGTGGGGATCACCCGCCGCCGGCGGCGGGGCCTGACCCGGCAGGCGAAGCGGGCGGTGTTCGCGCTCGACCTGATCGGCCGGGACTTCACCGCGTCCCGGCCCGGGATGCGGCTCGTCGGCGACATGACTGAACTCGGCACGCTGGAAGGGAAGTTGTATCTGGCGACCTGTATCGATCTCGCGACGCGGGAGGTGATCGGCTGGGCGATGGCCGACCACCACCGCGCCGAGCTGCCGGTCGCGGCCTTGCGGATGGCGGCCGGGCGTGGCGGCCTGGAGCAGGGTTGCGTCATGCATACGGATCGCGGCAGCGAGTACACGAGTGACGAATTCCGCAGCGAAATACACAAGTTGCGTATGAGGCAGTCGATGGGGCGCGTCGGCTCTTGTTACGATAATGCCGCCGCGGAAAGCTGGTTCGCTATCCTGAAAGCGGAGATCGGGACGACCATGTGGGAGACCCGCGAGGCCGCCCGGACCGACGTTTTCCGCTACGTCGAGGTCGAGTACAACCGCAGCCGGCTCCGTCGGCATCCCGACTACGGGTACGTCACCCCGCTCGAAACGAGATCCTTGCTCAGGCAGAGCTTCGTCCCGGCAGCGTAAACACCCGCTGTCCAGTTCGCGGGGGGAACTTCATCGAGGCCGTCCTCCACGAAGCTCCACACGTTCGTGTACGGGTCCCACTGGTTCTGGTCGGGGCCCGTGTGATCCGCGCTGATCTGCTTGGCGTGCTGCCGGGCCTTCTTGTACTTGCCGCGCAGCTGACCGGGCATGACGCGCTTGGCCTGCTCCGGGGAGACGGAGCTGATCGTGGGGCCGTAGGTCTGGGCGAAGCCGTGCTGGCTTTTCAGCTTCCCCGCCGCGCTGTCGCAGACGCCGCCGAAGGTGCTCGTGTAGTTCTGGTAGTGGAGCAGCCGCCACAACTCGAAACAGGGGTGGGAATAGGCGACGTGCAGCTTCGCCTTCCGGGCTCGCGAGAACGCGGTCGGAATGTCCTCGTGCTGGTCCCGGTCGAAAAGGCACCAGACCTGGGGCCAGTTCCAGCTCTCGGGATCCAACTTCGCCTTCTTGGCGGCCTTCTCGACCTCGGTCCACTTCCCGATGGCTTCGTCCACGAGCGGCAGCGGCTTGCGACGCTTCGTCGGCGCGTTCAGGTTCTCGACACTGCAGATGACCTCGCGGCCCTGTTGCGCGCGGGTGCCCTGTGCGGTGACGAACTCGATGAACTCCGGCTCGGTGACCTCACCCTCGGTGAAGACGTACACCTCACGCGGACGATCCTGCGGCAGCACTTTTCTGTGCCGGCCCGTGATGTTGTCCCGCCCCTTGTCCCGCGCCATCAGGAACGCTCTGCCTCCCCTGCCAGTGCCGTCAGTACCCTGCGGCCGATCTGTCCTTGCGTCACCTTCGGAACCGCGCCGAACGCACCCGCGAGGTAGGAGTCCATGAGGTCCTCTTCGGGACCCGGCTCCGCATCGCTGAGTGGGTACAGCTCCGTGGCACCGCTCGCGTCCTTCTCCGTGAACCAGATCTGTCCCGGCTCCAAGGGACGACCGCCTCTTGGGGACTTGAGAAGCGACGGGGCATGGGAGGTGAAGACCAACTGGGCGCCTTTGGTGTTGACCCACGGCGCTTGGAAGAGGCGTACGACTTCCGCGGCGAAGCGTGGGTGGAGGCTGGAGTCCAACTCGTCGATCAGGAGAACCGCGCCCTTGTCCAACGCCAACAGCAACGGCCCGATCAACGCGAACCACGAGCGTGTGCCGAACGATTCTCGCTGCCAGTCCAGCGCCACGGGTTCGTCGGAGTCACCACCATGCAGCAGCCGTACGAGCGGGGACTGCCCCGGGCGCTGTTCGACCTCCGCGCCCTTGATACCGAGATCGGCGACACGAAGGAGTTCCTCGATACGGTCGCGAGCGTTCTCGTCCAGCAGCTGCCGGGCGGTGTAGGCCTCGCGCTGCGTGCGCTCGGTCTCCGGCGTGACATCCCACAGGTTCTGGTTGAACCAGTCGTAGATCCGGGTGAGTTGAGGGTGGTTGTCGTTCGCCGCGCGACTCAGCAGGAGGGCGTTCGGGCGGGTTGACCGGGCGAGGTGCGCGCGGTCGTGGATACGGTCGCCGGGGAACTCGAAGACGTGATCGCGCGTGGCGTCGCGGTCCAGCCAGACCTGACGCCGTCCCTTGGGATAGGCGTGCAACCACTCGGACGCCACCGCTTTTGCCCCGAGTTCGAAACCGTAGGTCCAGCGCACGCCATCGTCGAGTACGAAGTCCGCCTCGTAGAAAGTGCTCTCCGCGGCCGACTTCGGATCGAGCGCGAACTCCTCACGAGGAATCCCTTGGTACGACGTCCACTGAGCGTAGGACCCGAGGACAGCTTCCTTCATCTTCTTCAGCGCGACGATCACATTGGACTTGCCTGAAGCGTTCGCGCCGAAGACTCCCAGGAGCGGATAGACCTGTAGCGACTTACCGTCCGACAGGGGCAGCTCGCGGGCGACGTCCGACTCCTCGCCGTGGGGCACAACGAAGGACAGCTCCTGCTCGTCGCGCAGCGACCGTACGTTCGCCACGCGGAACCTCAGAAGCATGCCGTCCTCCTCCCGTCGCGCACAGGGTATCCGCGTGATCGCGCACACGCCTACTGGACGGTCGCATCAGTCAGGGCTTGGGTGGGTCACACCAGTCGACGTGCCGTCGCCCACCGCGTCAGCTCGTGCCGGTTCGACAGCTGGAGCTTGCGGAGCACCGCCGAGACATGGGACTCGACCGTCTTCACCGAGATGAACAGCTGCTTGGCGATCTCCTTGTAGGCGTAGCCGCGCGCGATGAGGCGGAGCACCTCGCGCTCGCGCTGGGTGAGGCGGTCGAGGTCCTCGTCCACCGGCGGGGCGTCGGTCGACGCGAAGGCGTCGAGGACGAAGCCGGCCAGCCGGGGCGAGAAGACCGCGTCGCCCTCCTGGACCCGGAAGACGGAGTTGACGAGGTCCGTGCCGGTGATCGTCTTGGTGACGTAGCCGCGCGCACCGCCGCGGATCACCCCGATCACGTCCTCCGCCGCGTCCGACACGGACAGCGCGAGGAAGCGGACGGGCTGCTCGGCGTCGCTCATCAACGGGGCGCAGCGGCGCAGGACTTCGACCCCGCCGCCGCCCGGGAGGTGGACGTCGAGGAGGACCACCTCGGGGCGGGTCGCGGTGATGACCGTGACCGCCTGGTCGACGTCCGCGGCCTCGCCGACCACCTCGACACCGGTCTCCTCGGTGCGGCCGATCTCGGCCTGGACCCCCGTACGGAACATGCGGTGGTCGTCGACGAGGACCACGCGCACATGACGCCCGCCCGCGCTCCCGCCGGTCGGCTCCACAGGCTCCGCCGGTTCGTTCGTCTCGGTCGCGTCGCTCATGACGTCTTCTCCGCCCTCTCCATCTCCAGCTCGACCTCGGTACCGCCGTCCGGCACCGCGCGCAGCCGTGCCGTACCGCCGTGTCGCTCCATACGGCCGATGATCGATTCTCTGACGCCCATGCGGTCGGCGGGTATCGAGTCGAGGTCGAAGCCCGGTCCGCGGTCACGGACGGACACGAAGACCGTCTTCCCCTCCACCTCGGCGTAGACCTGCACGGCACCGCCCTCGCCACCGTACTTGGCCGCGTTCACCATCGCCTCGCGCGCGGCCTGCATCTGGGCGCCGATTCTGTCGTCGAGCGGGCAGTCCCCGACGACGACGACCTCGATGGGGACGCCGTGCTTGTCCTCGACCTCCGCCGCGCTGCGGCGCACCGCCTCGGCGAGGGTGTCGGGTTCGTCGGCCTCGTCCTTGCCGGTGCCCTCCGGTTTGTAGAGCCAGGCGCGCAGGTCGCGCTCCTGGGCGCGGGCCAGGCGGCGCACTTCGTTGGGGCTCTCCGCGTTGCGCTGGATCAGGGTCAGGGTGTGCAGCACGGAGTCGTGGACATGGGCGGCGACCTCGGCACGCTCCTGGGCGCGGATGCGCATCAGGCGCTCCTCGGAGAGGTCCTGGGTCATCCGCACGAGGTAGGGGCCGGCGAGCAGGGTGATGCCGACGAGGACCGCGAGGGCGGCCTGGAGGACCGAGCCGAGGTGGTCGGCGGAGCCCTGCAACACGAAGATCGCGGTGGCACCGGCGGTGACCAGCAGGACGCCACCGCCCGCGCGCAGCAGGCTGAGCGTACGGCGGCGGCTGCCGACCTCGGCCCAGCGGGCTCGGCGGGCGTTGTCCGCCTGGCGCCAGACGAGGGCGACGCCCGCGCCGACGAGGACGACCGGGAAGAGATAGGCCTTGGCGCCGCTGCCCAGGTTCACATTGCCGACGAAGACCAGCGCCACGACGACCATGAGGAGCAGGGCGACGATCTGGCCCTTGTCCGGCTTGCGGGCGACGAGTCTGCGGCGGCCGTCCGGTGAGGTCTCGGTGGAGACGAGGGACGGGGGCCGCTGGCCGGCGACCCCGCCGACGCCGAGCGGCACGAAGAACCAGAACGAGGCGTACAGCAACGCGCCGAGTCCGTCCGCGAGGAACAGCCCCACGAACACCAGCCGCACCCAGATCACCGGCAGCCCGAGATGCCCGGCGAGCCCCCGCGCCACCCCACCGAGCCAGCGACCGTCACTGCTGCGGTAGAGCTTGCGCGGCGGCCGCGGGTCCTCGACGGGCAGTGCTGCGGCTTCCGGCATGCCACCGATGTTCACACGCCCCGCCGTTGTGGGCATCAGGGTGGACCCCCGAGACTCCCCTGATCTTCGAATACGGCGCGCTGCGGGGGCTTTCGCGGTGTCGGGGCGATGTCGGATCGGTGTCGGGGTCGTCGTCGAACACTCCCCCGGTCCGGGTCGGGGCCGATTTCAGGGTTCGGCCAGGGTCGTCCCGACTGCCATCGGCGCCTCGCGGCGGGCAGCATGGACGCATGACAGATCACGAGCACGCCGCGACGGGTCCGGGACCCGGCTCCGGCCCACGTCCGCGAGCGGGCGCCGGGCCGCAGGACGCCGTGCCCGGCGCGGCTGCCGCCTCCTCGCCGGGTGCGATGCCCGGCGGCGGCAGCGCGGGCACGGCCGTGCACCGGTTCCGGCGGGACCGGCGGTCGAAGGTGCTCGCGGGGGTGTGCGCGGGGCTCGGGCGGCAGTGCGACATGGACCCGGTGATCTTCCGTATCACCCTCGCCGTGCTCTCGGCGACGGGCGGCATCGGCCTCATCTTCTACGGCTTCGCCTGGCTCTTCGTCCCGTACGACGACGAGGAGGAGAACGAGGTCCGCAAGCTCTTCACCGGCCGCGTGGACGGCCAGGCCCTGGCCGCCGTGCTGTTCGCGCTCGTCGGCTGCGGTGTGTTCCTGTCGATGCTGAACAACGCCAGTGTGCTGACCTTCGCCGTCGTCCTCTCCCTCCTGCTGGCGGGCGCGGGGTACTGGTCGCAGCAGCGCGGCGCCCCCGACCCCGACCCGCTGGCCGCGCAGGCCGTCGCCGATGCCCCGCCGGAGGCCCAGGCGCCGCCGGTGGTCGCCTCCTATCCCTCCTGGTGGCGTGATCCGATCGTCAAGGACGGCACACACGTCGGTGGCACCGGTTATCTGTGGGGCCCCGGCGACTCCCGCGACCGGGACATCGCGGACGCGATCCACATCAGCCTCGGCCCCACGTACCCGCACTGGCGCGAGGACCAGCGGAGCCCGCGCCCGGCACCCCCGAAGCCGCGCGGCCCGCGCTGGATCGGCGGCTGGGTGTTCCTGCTCGCGCTGCTCGCGGGGGGCCTGGGCACCGCCGCGAAGTGGAACGACCAGGAGCTCGGCACCAGCCTGCAGGCGGGCCTGGCCTGTGCGCTCGTCGTCTTCGGACTGGGGATCGCGATCAGCGCGTTCCTCGGGCGTACGGGGGCGGGCTCGGTGTTCCTCGCGATCGTCACGGCCGGCCTGCTCGCCGCCTCGGCGGCCCTGCCCAAGGACCTCACCACCCACTGGGAACGCCTCACCTGGCAGCCCGCGGCGGTGGCCCAGGTACAACCGAAGTACGACCTCGGGAACGGCGTGGGCACACTCGACCTGACCAGACTGAACCTGACGAAGGGGCAGACGGTCTCGGCCCACGCCGAGGTGGGCGTCGGGCAGTTGAAGGTGATCGTGCCCTCGGACGTGACGGTGGAGCTGAAGGTGAGAGTGGGCGTCGGAGACATCCAGTTGCCCGGTGACGACAAGAAGGACGTGGACGTGGAGCCGGACAAGCAGCAGCAGGTCACCCTGACCCCGGCGGCAGGCGTCAAGAGCACGGGCACGCTGGACCTGGACCTCCATGTCGGCGTCGGACAGGCGGAGGTCAGCCGTGCTGCGTCATGAGTTCCAGCCCGGGAAGCTGGTGATCGGCCTCTTCCTCATCGCCGCGGGCGTGGTCTACGCCGGGGACGTGGGCGGGCTGTGGGTGACCGAGTGGTTCGCGGTGATCCCGCTGGTCGTGGTCGGCCTGGTGCTGGGCGGTGTGGTGGCGGGCGTCAACGGCGCGATCCGCCGACACCGAAGGGCCGGCCGTAGGAGCACGGCCGACCCCGGTCCGGACATATCCGGCTGACGATCGTCTGCGGACCTGAAGGGTGGCCCGCGCGTCGGGAACACGGTGACCGGGTCCCAGGACCCCGTCACCTCCTGCTCGGCTCCCCCTCAGGGGCTACCGGTAGCCTCCCGCGCGCTGCCTTCGCCTTGCTCGGATCGCCGCGTCGAAGGAGAACACGGAGGCGCCCGCGAGGACGAGGGGCAGCCAGGCCATCAGATAGGCGAGGTCGTTGCCGTAGTAGTAGGGGTCGTTGGCCCAGCTGATGGTCAGCCACAGGCTGAGCGAGATCAGCGCGCCGCCGAGTGCGGCGAGGCGGGCCAGCAGACCGATCAACGTGCCGATGCCGACGGCGAGTTCACCGAAGGCGATGGCGTAGCCGAAGCCGACGGGACTCTTCAGGGACAGGTCGACCAGGGCCGGGATCGCCGACGAGTCGCGGACCGCGCGCATCGTCTCGCCGATCGAGCCGGCGCCGGAGGACTTCATGAAGGCGCTGTCGGTGAGTTTGTCCAGGCCCGCGTAGATGAAGGTGACGCCGAGGAAGACGCGCAGTGGGAGCAGGGCGTACCGGGTGGCGGTGTCACGCCAGCTCCGGTCGCCGTCGAGGTACGGGGTTTGCGTATCCATTCGAGTGCTGTGAGTCATCGCCCTTAGCCGCCTCTCGCCGCCGTTGACCCCTCAACAGACCATACGTACGAAAAGGGGGGCCCGCTCAACCATGCTTCGGACAGTTTTTCGGACTGTGGCAGAACTCGGGCGGCGGTCGGCCCGCTTCTATGGATATTCAGATGTGGGCCCGGGTCGGTCGCCCGTCGTCGCTCACGGGTGGCGTCAGTCCGTCACGTCGACCACGCAGGCGTTCGTCTCCACGCCCGCCGCGGTCACCACCTGGACCTCCACTCGTCCGGGCTCGACATCGACCGGGACGGGGACGGTCAGCAGGGTGTCCGTGGGGTTGGAGAAGCCACCGGCGACCGGGACCAGGGGGACGTGGACGTTGACCGGGCCGATGCGGACGACCATGCGGGACAGCCGGTCGGCCGTCTGGGCGCCCGGGGGGACGAAGCCGGCGCCGCGGATCTCGATGTCGTCGCCGGTGCGGATCGGGGCGTCGAGGTCGCCCGCCTCCCGGGAGCGCACCACCGAGAGGATGACCGGACGGCCGCCCTCCGCGTACTTGCCGGCCAGGTACGTCGCGGCGGAGATCAGCACGACCACCGCCAACCCCCAGGGTAGGTCGGGCAGTTGGTCGGGGCGGCGGGCGAGGCGCACGGCGACGAAGACGAGGGCGACGGCACTGATCGCGACGTACTGGATGTCGGCGAAGGTGCCGCGGCCCGCGTCGTCGGTGAGGAGGTCGGCGGCGCGGGGGCGGTCGGCGGGCAGCTTCTGGAGGCGCTGGCCCAGGACCCGCAGGCCGACGACCCGGCGGACGAGTACGGCGATCGCGCAGACCACGGCGAGGACGGTCACCACACCGGCGCCGCGGGCGAGTTCGAGGCCGGAGATGAGGGCGTCGCGTTCGGCGTGGTCGGAGGCGGCGGCGAGGCGGCCGGCCAGGACCAGCACCGCGTACGCCACGAACAGCACCCAGGACACGGCCACCGCGCGGGAGGTCGAAAGCCGGTTGTCCTCACCGATGACCGGCGCCAGCGCCCCGCCGCGTGCCCGGTGGAACCAGGAGGCGGCGGTCACCGTACCGGCGACCACGAGCGCGGCCAGCAGTCCGGCCGTGCGGGCCGCCGTCCAGCCCGCGCCGATCGCGGTGAACGCCTGCACCAGGAGCAGCACGACGAAGGCGCTCCACACCGCGAAGGCCGTGCGGTGCCACAGCCGGGCCAGCCAGGCGCCGCCCTCGGCACGGCCGCGTTCGGCGACGACGTCGGCGGACTGGGTCAGTTCGTCCGAGACCCACTGCCGGGAGGCGGACGCCGAGTGCGCCACCGCCGCGGGCAAGCCCTCCCCGGCCGCGAAACCGTCCCGCTTCACCAGGAACGCGGCGACCGCGCGCCGATGCCCCTCGCGTGCTCCGTGCGGGCAGTCCCCGCAGGTGCAGCCCCCTCCGTGGGCACCGATGTGCTCGCCGCCCTGTCTCGCCTCCTGCACCGCCACGCCCGACGCCTGCCTTCCCCACGACCCTGATGGTCCTCGGCCCTCGACCCCGGGCCCTCACGTTCGGCGGCCGGCTCCGAAGCCTTTGGCCACCGCCTTGCAACTCCCGCACGACAACAGCGGATTGTGCCCTACGGAACAGGGTCCGCGTCCGGCAGGTCTGGTCAGCGCGGGTGAAGCGAGCGCCGCCGTGTTGACCCGGCTGCGAGAATTTCCCCATGGCCGAGATCATCCAGCGCGACGGGACCTGGGCCTTCGACGGCACAACGGTCCGTATCACGCCGGGACTTCACCGCTCCGTGCCGCTGTTCCGGCAGACGTACGGGGAGATCGCCGTGCCCCTCGAAGCCGTCGCGGGCGTGGTCTACGAACCCGAGCGCAAGCGTGGCCGGCTGCGGCTGAGGCTGCGCGAGGGGGCCGACCCGCTGCTCCAGGCGACCGGTGGACGGCTGCCGGACGCGGCGGATCCGTACCGGCTGATCGTGGACATCGACCGGTCCGGGGTCGCCGAGTACGTGGCGGAGGAGATCCGGCACGGGCTGCTCCTGGACCAGATCCCCAAGGAGCCCACCAAGGCCTATCTCCTGCCCGGCCCGCCGGTCCCGGTCTCCGTCCGCTCCTCCGACGGCACGGTGTCCTTCGACGGTGCCCAGGTACGCATCGACTGGGCCGACACCTCCGAGCGCGTCAAGCGGGCCACCGGGCCGCGCATCGTCTCCGTGGGGGACCTCGTGCAGGTGGAGTGGCTGCCCAACTCCGGATACGAGGACGGGTTCATGCGGTTCGTGACGCGCGAGACCGTGTTCTCCAAACTGCCGCCGGAGAAGGACCCGTACGCCCTCGATCTGTGGGGCAGCGCCCGCCGCGACCTGCTCACCGCGCTGGTCGCCACGGCGGTGACCGCGCGGCTGCCGCATCCGTCGGTCCGGGAACTCGACAACGGGGAGTTCCCGGACCGCCCTCGACGGCTGGCCACCGTTCCGCCGCCGGCCGATCATCACGACGTACTCCTGCGCAGACTGCGGGAGTTGGGCGAGTTGCACCGGGAAGGGGTGCTCACGGACGAGGAGTTCAGGATGACCAAGGCGGCCGTGCTGCGGGGATTCAGCTGAGCCGCGTCAGCCGGTCGGTGTCAGCTGAGAAGGTCCGGTTCGCTGCGACTGATGTCCTGCCACAGGGGCTGGTAGTTGATCCAGGCGACGAGGTCGCCGCCGGTCTGTTCGCGGGTGGCGACGGCGAGTTTGTGGTCGATGAGGAGAAGACGGCCGGCCGCCTTCGCGAGGAGCTGGACCTGGCAGGAGCGTTCCATGGACACGAACCACCAGGCCGCCGCGTCCACCGAGTCGCCCACGGTGAGCAGTCCGTGGTTGCGCAGCACGAGCGCCTTGCGGGAGCCAAGACCGGCGGCGATCCGCTTGCCCTCCTCGGCGTCGACGGAGACCCCGCTGTAGGCGTCGTAGAGCGCGTGGTCCTCGTAGAAGGCGCAGCTCTCCTGGCTGATGGGGTCGAGGAAGTCGCCGAGGGCGGAGAGCGCGCGGCCGTGCACGGAGTGGCAGTGGGCGACCGCGACGACGTCCGGGCGGGCGGCGTGGACCTGGGAGTGCACGGTGAACGCGGCCTGGTTCACGTGGTGGCGGCCCTGGAGCACCTGGCCGTCCGAGTTGGCCAGCACCAGATCGCTCACGGTGACGTGCCGGAAGGGCATCCCGAAGGGGTTGACCCAGAAGCAGTCGCTGAACTCGGGGTCGCGGGCGGTGATGTGCCCCGAGACCCCGTCCTCGAAGCCGAGCCGGCCGAACAGGCGCAGGGCGCCCGCGAGCCGTTCCTTGCGGTGCCGGCGTTCGTCCTCGACCGACTCGTGCATCGGCGGCATGGCGAACCGCAGCCGGTCGGTGGGCAGGGGGGAGGGCGGCGTCGGCCCGTGCATCGGTCCTCCAGCACTGGGTTTGTTGTAAGGGCGAGAAGTTACCGCCGGTCGGTCGAAAAGGGCAGTGCAGGTCTGTAAAGAGGACACAGGTTGTCGGATATCGGCGGAACACTCGCCGTATGACAGCGAACTGGGCCACCTTCACCGCCGCCGAACCGGACCTCGCCGCGATCGTCGAGACGCGCTTCGGTGCCTTCACCCATCACATCCTCGCGACCGTGCGCGCGGACGGCTCGCCGCGCACCAGCGGGCTCGAAGTGCGGTTCCTGGACGGCGAGTTGTGGCTCGGGATGATGCCCGACTCGCTCAAGGCGGTGGATCTACGGCGGGACGCGCGCTTCGCGCTCCAGGCGAATCCGGGGGCGGGTACGGAGATGGGCGGCGGGGACGTGCGGGTCGCCGGGCGGGCGGTGGAGGTGACGGATCCCGGGGTGAAGGGGGCGTACAGCAAAGAGGTGGAACCGCCGGAGCCGTTCCACCTCTTCCGCACCGAGCTGACGGAGGTCGTGCGGACCTACGTCGAGGACGAGAAGTACCTCGTCGTTCAGGTCTGGAAGCCCGGAGGGCCGGTGCGGACCCTCAAGCGGACCTGATCAGCAAGGGTGCGGGACTACTCCCACTCGATGGTGCCCGGGGGCTTCGAGGTGATGTCGAGGACGACGCGGTTGACGTCGGCGACCTCGTTCGTGATGCGGGTGGAGATCTTCGCGAGGACGTCGTACGGCAGGCGGGACCAGTCGGCCGTCATGGCGTCCTCGGAGGAGACCGGGCGCAGGACGATGGGGTGACCGTAGGTGCGGCCGTCGCCCTGGACGCCGACGCTGCGGACGTCAGCGAGGAGGACCACCGGGCACTGCCAGATGTCGCGGTCCAGGCCGGCCGCGGTCAGTTCCTCGCGGGCGATGGCGTCGGCGTCGCGGAGCAGGTCGAGGCGGTCCTTGGTGACCTCGCCGACGATGCGGATGCCGAGGCCGGGGCCGGGGAAGGGCTGGCGCTGGACGATCTCGTCCGGGAGGCCCAGCTCCTGGCCGACCATCCGGACCTCGTCCTTGAACAGCTTGCGCAGCGGTTCGACCAGCTCGAATTCGAGGTCTTCGGGCAGTCCGCCGACGTTGTGGTGGGACTTGATGTTCGCGGTGCCGGTGCCGCCGCCGGACTCGACGACGTCCGGGTACAGGGTGCCCTGCACCAGGAAGGCGACCTCGGGGCCCTCGTCCGCGATGATGTCGGCCTGCGCCTGCTCGAAGACGCGGATGAACTCGCGGCCGATGATCTTCCGCTTCTGCTCGGGGTCGGAGACCCCCTTGAGCGCGGTGAGGAAGCGCTCCTCCGCGTCCACGACGACGAGCTTGACGCCGGTCGCGGCCACGAAGTCCTTCTCGACCTGCTCGGTCTCGCCCTTGCGCATCAGACCGTGGTCGACGTAGACGCAGGTCAGCTGGTCGCCGATGGCGCGGGCCACGAGGGCGGCGGCCACGGCGGAGTCGACGCCGCCGGACAGGCCGCAGATGGCGCGCTTGTCGCCTACCTGCTCGCGGATGAGGGCGACCTGTTCGTCGATGACGTTGCCGGTCGTCCAGTCCGGGGTGAGGCCGGCGCCGCGGTAGAGGAAGTGCTCCAGGATCTGCTGGCCGTGCGTGGAGTGCATGACCTCGGGGTGGTACTGGACGCCGTAGAGCTTCTTCTCGTCGTTCTCGAAGGCGGCGACCGGGACCACGTCCGTGGACGCGGTGACCGTGAAGCCCTCGGGGGCGGCGGAGCAGGCGTCGCCGTGGGACATCCACACCGGCTGCTCGTCCGGGGTGCCTTCGAAGAGGGTGGAGGACGACCGGGAGACGTGCAGTTCCGTACGGCCGTACTCGCGGGCGCCGGTGTTGTCGACGGTGCCGCCGAGGGCGGTGGCCATCAGCTGGAAGCCGTAGCACATGCCGAAGACGGGGACGCCGGCGTCGAAGAGTGCGCGGTCCAGGCGGGGGGCGCCCTCCGCGTAGACCGACGAGGGGCCGCCGGAGAGGATGATCGCCGCCGGGTTCTTGGCGAGCATCTCCGCGACCGGCATGGTGCTCGGCACGATCTCGCTGTAGACCCGGGCCTCGCGGACGCGGCGGGCGATGAGCTGGGCGTACTGCGCGCCGAAGTCGACGACCAGGACGGTGTCGGGGGCGGGGGTCGCTGCTGACACGGGGGCCTTCCGGCGGTTGGGCGGGGTTCTGGTCACCGATTCTAACGGGGCTCGCGTGGGACACCTGGTCGTACTGGGGGCTTCGCGGACGCGGGCTCCCCCGGCGCCCCCGACCGGTCCTGTGCCATACTCCCCCCATGCTCACGCACCCGACCTCCCTCTTTACCTATGGCAACCGGCCCGCCGGCTGCCATGGTCGAGCTGCTTGAGTTACTGACGAGCGACTTTCCAGGCGCCCCGGGCCGACAAGGCCCGGGGCGCCTGTCGTTTCCCGGGTCGGCCGGTCCAGGTGTTCCGCAGACACGAGGAGCCCCGTATCACCATGACCACGACCACATCCGAGCAGACCATCGCCGACGCCCGTGAGCGGATCGACGCCCTCGACGACCGGATCATCGGGCTGATCCAGGAACGGGTCGCCGTGTCCGCCGTCGTCCAGGACGCGCGGATCGCCTCCGGCGGGCGGCGGGTGAGCCTGAGCCGGGAGAACGAGATCCTCAGCCACTACAGCGACGCGCTCGGCCGACCCGGCACCTCCCTCGCGATGACACTGCTCGAACTGTCCCGGGGGCGGATCTGAGTTCGAGCGCCGTCTCACCCGTACGGCGCGTGACCGCCCCGCGAACCCCTTCGTTGGGGGTGGTGTCCGTGCCAGCCAGGGGCGGGCCCGAAAGAACCACGCGTGGCTCGGCTGGGGCGATGAGACGTACGGATCGTGCCGTACGTCGTGGGACCTCGCTCCAGGGTCGTGACCGGACGGCAGGGGACAGCAGCCCGGTCACCCAAGAACGGACGGCTCCGGGGACGCCCGGGGCCGCCCGGCGGAAAATGCAAAAATGCACAAAGCCGGACCGAACGGTTGCGGAGGCCGCGTCCATCCAGCACGATGCGTAGAAAGCCTCCGGGTGTCCCACGTACTCCCGGACCGAGTACTCCCGGACTCCCAAGTCCCCGCGCACACAACTGCATTGGCTGCCTCACCGCAGTGCACCGTCCTACCGCCAAAGGTCGAGACCAAGCGTGCGCCCCGTGCGCGCCGGGGCGCCGACCCAGGGCATCCGAGACAAGCGGCGCAACCCCCCGGCGCCGCTCCCAGGCACCGGCGCTGCCCTGACGTCGGTGCTGACGGAGAAGGGCCCCGCGGCTCCGTCCCGCGGGGCCCTTCGCTTGCCCTGCACCACACCTCGGGTACGACTCAGCTACGGCTCAGGTGCGGCTCACCGTCCCGCACGACTCGTTCTCGCCCTCGCCGATCTCCCGGCTGCGGTCGTACGGGTCAGTCGTCGGGCCGGACGGCGTGGCGCCCGTGGGCTCGTCCGAGGTGAGGTCCGAGGTGAACTCGGGGTGGAAGTAGCCGTCGTACACGTCGCAGGCGCTGTTGCCGAAGTCCGAGTCGTAGTGGACGACGTTGAGGCGGCCCGGGGTGACCTGGTAGCGCGCGGGGTCGAGGAGTTCGAGGTCGATCACGCGGCGGACGATGGTGCGGGCGACCTCGGTGGAGCCGTCGGTGCGGACGAGCGGGTAGACGAAGGTGTAGTCGGCGTGCACCTCGACACCGGAGCGGCTGTTCGTCTTGAAGGTGATACGGCCGCGGGTCTTCACGACGTCGCCGACGAGCCGAATGTCCTTGGAGTTGAAGCGGCTGAAGAGCAGCAGGGGGTTGTGCGTCTCGGTCGGGGTGCGCAGGGACGTGTTCAACTCGTCCAGCATTCCCGGCTGTTGGGGGTCGAGTATCCCGAGCGCGGTGGTCGGGCGGGCGCCCGCGATCGTCTTCGGGTCGAGGTTGGCGGCGACGAGGAACTTCTCGGTCTGCTGGAGGGCGAGTTGGACCCGCGCCTTGGAGAGCGCGCCCACGGCCTTCGCCTTCGGCAGGACGATGCCGGCCGCGCCGTCGGCCCAGTTGAGGGCGGGTGAACCGGCGAACGGCCGGTCCAGAGTGGGGACTTCGGGGTCCACGGCGGAGGGCGCGGCGGTCGGGGCGGCGGTCTCCGGCGCGAGCGGGGAGGCCGCGGCGGCGCCGGCGCCACCGGTGCCGTTCCCGTTTCCCTTGCCGAAGGGGTCGCCGGGTATGAGCGAGGGCTTCATCGCGACCACGGCGACGGCTATGGCGAGCGGAAGACCGAGAACGGCCCACACACGGCGCCTGCGTGCGGCCCGCCCGTTCATCTCCTGCCAGGCGGGACCGGTCCGCCAGCCCTCGGGCTCGTGGCCCTTTTTCTTACCCTTGCCCTTACTCTTCGCCTTGCTCTCGGCCTCGCTCCTCTTCAGGCGCTCGGTCACCTCGCGGGCGCGGGCGGACGGTTCCTTCGGGGCGGAGGCGCGGATGTCGCGCTCCGTGTCGCGGGCGAACTGTTCCCAGACATCGTCGGGGATCTCCGGGTTCGAGGACGGTTCCTCGGCAGGCTTGTCAGACACGTCCCCAAGTTCTAGACGTTCCGAAAGCCCGTTCACAAGGAGAACTCGGGTGTGACACAGCCCACATAAGAATCTGGTGAGAGTGGGCACAACCGTTCGCATGCTTCCCGGGTCTCACCTGCATAACCAAGGGTCACAGCCGCGCCCCACACGCGGAGCCCTCCGCTCAGGGTGCTGCGCTGCCGCAGTACACCGGACTTCTCGAGGACTTCATGAAGCTTCGCCGTGCCATGGCCGCGGCCGCCGCGACGGCCGTCATCGCTCCGCTCGCTCTGCTGTCCGCGCCGGCCGCGTTCGCGGAGGACTCGGCGTCGCCGACGCCGACCGACACCGTGAGCGAGACGACGTCGCCGACCCCGACGGACACGACCTCGGCGACGCCGTCCGACTCCACCTCGCCGACCGGCAGCACGCTGCCGAGCGACTCGACCACGCCCTCGGCGAGCGACAGCGAGACCACGTCGGCCACGCCGACCACCTCGGGCGAGCCGAGCGACGAGCCCACGGACCCGGACGTGCCGTTCTGCGAGGACCTGGACGAGGACTTCTCCGACGCCAAGGTGTCCGCGGACATCAAGGGCCTGCCGGGCAAGATCGTCGCGGGCGACGGCTTCCACAACTTCAAGCTGACCGTCACGAACGAGTCGAAGACCACGGTCGACGGCGTCGCCTTCTACGCCGAGGTCGAGAACTTCGAGTTCGACGAGTCGAAGTTCCTGAGCCCGTACGTGGACCTGGAGTTCAAGAACCCCGACTCCGGCTCCTGGGACCGCATCGGCGACGACGACTGGGCCGGTGACTACTTCTTCTACGTCGACGCCCTGAAGTCCGGGAAGAGCGAGACCGTCGACCTGCGCGTCAGCATCAGCGCCAAGGCCCCGGCCGGCGACGCCTACTCCTTCGGTTCCGGCGCCTACCTCGACAACGTCAAGGGCCAGGACTGCATCGCCGAGGGCTGGGCCGAGTACGACTTCGAGGTCCTGAAGGCCGGCTCCAGCAACACCGACCCGGGCACCGCCACCCCGGGCGACGGCGGCAAGGACACCTCGGTGAAGAAGCCGCAGGGCGAGGTCTCCGACCTCCCGACCGGCAACCTCGCCGAGACCGGCTCCAGTTCCGCGCTCCCGGTGATCGGGCTCGTGGGCGGCGCGGCGGTCGTCGCGGGTGTCGGCACGGTCGTCATGATGCGTCGCCGCAAGGCCGGAGAGAGCGCGTAACCCGTAGCTCGCTCGACGAAGAAGGACCTGCGCTCGGAGGGGGGCGCAGGTCCTTCTGTCCGTACGGCCTGTCTCTACGTCAACTACCGCTTGTCTTTTACGACTTCGGCGGCACCGTCGGCATCCCCAGGAACGGCAGCCGCAGCGCGCCGAACGCGCCCTCGGGCACGGCCGGTCGGTGCGGCTCCACCGCTTTCAGGCGTTCGTACGACAGCCCCTGCTCCGGACGCGGGTCGGGCTCACCCTTGTTGGGCCAGTACGACATCGCGCGCTCGGCCTGCGCGGTGATGGTGAGGGACGGGTTGACGCCGAGGTTCGCCGAGACCGCCGAGCCGTCGACGACCGAGATGCCCGCGTGGCCGTAGAGGCGGTGGTACGGGTCGATCACGCCGGTCTCGCGGGAGGCGCCGATGGGGCAGCCGCCGAGGAAGTGCGCGGTGAGCGGGGTGCCCATGAGTTCGCCGACGTTCGAGCCCGCGAAGCCGTTGATCTCGGCGGCGATCGCCACCGCGCCCTCCGAAGCCGCCCTGATCTGCTTGGGGTTGGGGGCGCCGTGTCCCTGACGTGCCGTCAACAACCCTTTCCCCACGCCGTCCGGTTTCAGGTACGTCGTCAGGGAGTTGTCCAGCGACTGCATCACCAGGCCGATGATGGTCCGCTCCGACCAGTGCCGGTTGGAGAGCGAACGCAGGACCAGGAGCGGGTGGCGGGCCGCGTTCGCCAGCCAGGCCAGCGCCCTCGACGAGCCCTCCGCGTACGGGACTTGGAGGATGGAGAGACCGCCCATCGAGTTGGATCCCCTGCCGTAGCGGACCGGTTCGATGTGGGTGTTCTCGTCGGGGTGGATCGAGGAGGTGATGGCGACTCCGCGCGTGAAGTCGACCCTCGGGGTGCCGGTCGCCTTGCGGTAGCGGCGGTTGTTGGTCTGCGCGCCGACCAGCGCCTCGGAGTTGGTGCGGGTCAGCTCGCCCAACTTCTCGGAGAGGTACGGCAGTTGCCCGCCCGCCTTCATACGGTGCAGCAGGGTCTGGGTGCCGTAGGTGCCGGCGGCGAGGACGACCTGGCGGGCCTTGAAGGTCCTCCCCTCCGACGCGCGGCGCGCGTCCGTGGGCAGGGTCGCCACCGCGTAGCCGCCCTGCGAGTCGTCCGTGACCGACACGACCGTCGTCATCGGGTGGACCACCGCGCCCGCCTTCTCGGCGAGGTAGAGGTAGTTCTCGTTGAGGGTGTTCTTCGCGCCGTGCCGACAGCCCGTCATGCACTCGCCGCACTCGGTGCAGGCCTTGCGGGCGGGGCCGGCGCCGCCGAAGTACGGGTCGGCCACCTGCTTGCCGGGCGCGGCCTTGCTGGTGCCCTTGGCGTCCTCGCCGTCGCCGAAGAAGACGCCGACGGGGGCCATGTGGAAGGTGTCTCCTACGCCCATCCGCTGGGCCGCAGCCTTCAGATGGACGTCGGACGGGGTCATCGTCGGGTTGAGGCGTACACCGAGCATGCGGCGGGCCTGGTCGTAGTACGGGGCCAACTCCTCTTCCCAGTTGGTGATGTCGCGCCACTGGGGGTCTTCGAAGAACGGCTTCGGCGGGACGTACAGGGTGTTGGCGTAGTTCAGGGAGCCGCCGCCCACGCCTGCGCCGGCGAGGACCATGACGTTGCCGAGGAGGTGGATGCGCTGGATGCCGTACAGGTTGAGCCTGGGGGCCCAGAGGTAGTTCTTGAGGTCCCAGGAGTTCTTGGGGAGCGTCGTGGGGGTGAAGCGGCGGCCTGCTTCCAACACGCCTACGGTGTAGCCCTTTTCGGTCAGGCGGAGGGCGGTTACCGAGCCGCCGAAGCCGGAACCGACGACGAGGACGTCATAGTCGTAGGCATCTTGCGACAACGTGTTCTCCTCATTGAGATTCGCTGCGGGTCGTGTGTGGCTGGTCGCGCGGTTCCCCGCGCCCCTAGAAGCAAAGACCTCTACCTGAGCCGGAATGCCTTCATCACGCGGAGACTCCTGCTCATGAACTGGGCGTACGCCTCGTCCGTCATTCCCAGTGACGGAGCCATGGGCAACAGCCGTTGCTGGGCGACCGTTTGGGCCTCGGTGTACTTGAGGATGCCCTCGGAGCCGTGGCGGCGGCCCAGGCCGGAGTCCTTCATGCCGCCCATGGGGGACTGGACGCTGCCGTAGGCGGAGGCGTAGCCCTCGTTGATGTTGACCGTGCCGGTGCGGAGGCGGGCGGCGATGGTGCGGCCTCGGCCGCTGTTCTTCGTCCAGACCGAGGAATTGAGGCCGTACGGCGTGGAGTTGGCCTCCTGCACGACCTCGTCGTCCGTCTTGAAGCGGTAGACGGAGACGACCGGGCCGAAGGTCTCCTCGGCGCAGACGGACATGGGGGCCTCGACGCCGTCGAGGATGGTGGGCTCGAAGAAGTACGGGCCGATGTCGGGGCGGGCCACGCCACCGGCGACGAGCTTGGCGCCCTTGGCGACCGCCTCGTCCACGTGCCGGGTGACCGCCTCCAACTGCCGCTCCCCCGCGAGCGATCCCATGTCGGCGCCGTACGCGAGGGCCGTGCCCAGGCGCATCGCCTTCGTGCGGGCGGCGAAGCGGTCCAGGAAGGTGTCCGCGATCGACTCGTGGACGTACAACCGCTCGATGGAGACGCAGAGTTGGCCCGCGGAGGAGAAGCAGGCGCGGACCGCGCCCGCCGCCGCCTTCTCGATGTCGGCGTCCTCCAGGACCAACATGGCGTTCTTTCCGCCGAGTTCGAGGGAGACGCCGACCAGACGGCCGGCGGCGCTGCGCGCGACCTCGCGGCCGGTGCGGGTGGAACCGGTGAAGGAGACGTAGTCGGCGTGCTGGACGACCTCGGGGCCGACGACCGGGCCCTCGCCGAGGACGATCTGGAAGACGTCGGCCGGCAGGCCCGCCTCGATGAGGAGGTCGCGGGCCCAGAGCGCGGTCAGGCAGGTCTCGGTGTCCGGCTTCATCACGACCGCGTTGCCCGCCGCGAAGGCCGGGAGCGCGTCGCCGACGGAGAGTTCGAGCGGGTAGTTCCAGGGGGCGATCTGGCCGACCACCCCGCGCGGGTGGCGGAGTTCGGTGACCTTGGTGAGGGTCGGGACGGCGCCGGTGTGCCGCTTCGGCTTGAGGTAGGCGGGGGCCTTGCGGCCGTAGTGGCGGGCCGCGACGGCGACGGCCTGCACCTCCTCGTGCGCGTGCAACCGCGCCTTGCCGGTCTCCAGTTGGATCAGGTCGAGGACCTCGGCCTGGCGGGCGAGGACGAGATCGTGGAAGCGGAGCAGGACCGCCGCGCGCTGCCGTACCGGCGTCTGCTCCCACAGTGCCTGCGCGGCGCGGGCCGCGTCGAAGGCCTTCGCCACGTCCTCGGGGGTGGACTCGGGCAGGTCGGCGAGCTTCTCGCCGGTGAACGGTGAGTGGTTGGCGGTCCGGCCGGAGCCGACCACACCCTTCGTGAGCTGGGCGACCAGCTCCGGGGTCACCACGTCGGCGGCGGTACGGGCGCCTGTGGGGGCCGGCGCGAGGGGGTTCGTGCCGGTCGTCGTTTCCGTACCGGTCTTTTCCGGGGCCTGCGAGTCCGTCATGTGCGGCAGCGTATGCCGCCACGGGGGCTTTGGGTACCCGTCGGTAATCGGGTTTCACCGGGCATCCACATCACGCCAGTGATCACTGGCAACAAATGCGCTGATCAGGGCGTTGGTAAAGGATGATCACCGGCTGGTCAGTCCTTCGCGAGGGTCAGCCGGTCGCGGGCGCCCTTGAAGAGGGCGGTGCCTTTCTTCTCGTCCGGGGTTCCCTTGGGCATGTCCACGCGCAGTTCGTACATGCGGTGGTCGGCGGTACGGATGACCAGGGCCATGGCGCGGGTGAGGACACCCGACTTGTCGTAGGTGGTGTCGGCGAGGACGGCGTCCTTGTTCCCCCGGAAACTGGTGCGCGTGTAGTGGGGGTCTGAAGTGTTCTCGCCCCAGGACCGGGCTTCGGTGAGCGGCGAGCCGGGAGCCTTGTCCCATTCCGTGAGGCGGACGCGCAGGGCATTGGTGCCGTAGGTGACGATGCGGCTGCCGGATGCCGACTGTGTCTCGAGAAGCCGGTACTGGGATGGAAGGGTGAGGACCGCGTCCATGCCCTCCCGCTGGTGAGCGGTCCAGGAGTCCTTGCCGAGGAGGTTCTCCACAACGGTGCCGAGGACGAGGCCCGCCACGAGGAGTACCCCGAGGGCGATGAGAAGCGAACGGCGGCGAAGGCGGCGGGACTTGGGCTGCGGAACTGGGTCGTCGACGGTGGCACTGGAGGCCTCCGTGTCAGGCACCGCGTCCTGCGGAACGGCGATGACCGGCGGCTCCGGTACGTCCTTCCCCGCCGCCACCGCCTCCAGCACCACCCCCACCTCCTCCGCCCCCGGCCGCCCCTCCGGCTCCCGCGCCAACAACCGCAGAACCAGCGGCGCCAGCGGCCCCGCCCGGGTCGGCTCGGGTGGGGCGCCGGCGAGGATCGCGCCGAGGGTGGACTCCACGGTGGCACGGCGGAAGGGGGACGCTCCTTCCACGGCCGCGTACAGGAGGACGCCCAGGGACCACAGGTCGGAGGCCGGGCCCGCGCCCGTGCCCGACATGCGCTCGGGGGCGATGAACTCCAGTGAGCCCACGAACTCGCCGCTGGCGGTGAGGGATTCCTCGCCCTGGATGTGCGCGATGCCGAAGTCGGTGAGGACGACGCGGCCGTGCGGGCCGAGCAGGACGTTGGCGGGTTTCACATCGCGGTGCACGATCCCCACGGCGTGGGCGGCGCGCAGGGCGCCGAGGACCGCGAGGCCGATGCGGGCGGCCTCGGCGGGGGCGAGGGGGCCACGCCCGAGCAGTTCGTGCAGGGACTCGCCGCGGACCAACTCCATGACGATCCACGGGAGTTGTTCGTCCTCGATGACGACATCGTGGATGGCCACGGCGGAGGGGTGGTCGACCCGGGCGGCGGCGCGGGCCTCACGGTAGAGCCGGTGGGCGGCGCGCTGGAACTCCTCGTCCTCCGGGTCGCCGGGCAACCGCGGTTGTTTGACGGCGACTTCACGGTCCACGAGTTCGTCGAACGCACGCCATACGGTGCCCATGCCGCCGGAGCCGATCCGTTCGAGCAACCGGTAGCGACCGCCGACCAGCCGTCCGTCGCGCACCTGTTCGCCGACTTCGCTCATGCCCCATCAGTACCGTGCCGGGTGCGGCCTTGTCGACGCGCGTCCTACTTCCCGAGCACCAGCGTGTCGCCGGCCCGCCGCACCCGCGCGACACCCGTGCCGCCGAAGTGCGCCGGAATCACCAACTCACCTTCGTCCGCCGCCCGTTCGAGCACGCGCCGCCGGCTGTGCACGGCCTGCCGGGGATCGAGGCAGAAGCAGCTGCTGCACTCGGGGTGCGGGATCTGGACGGGGCTGTGGAGCAAGTCCCCGACGAACACGGCCCGTTCGCCGCCGGAGGCGACCCGGAGGACGGACGAACCGGGGGTGTGCCCGGGCGCGGACTCCAGCGTCAGATGCTCGTCGACGCGGTACGTGCCGTCCCACAGGGTGACCGACCCGGCCCGGTGCACGGGCGCGACGCTGTCCTCGTAGGTCAGGCGGTCGTCGGGCCGTACCGCGCCGCCGTAGTCGTTGTCGGGCCCGAAGTGGAAGTCGTCGGCGGCGGGGACGAGGTAGCTGGCTCGGGGGAACATCGGCTCCCAACTCCCGTCCACGTCATGGGTGTTCCAGCCGACGTGGTCGCCGTGGAGGTGCGTGTTGACGACCACGTCGACGTCCTCGGGCTCTACGCCGGCCCGCGCCAGCCGCCCCGGGAGGTCGCCCTGGCTCATGTGGAACAGCGGATTGCCGGGCCGCTCCCGCCCGTTGCCGACCCCGGTGTCCACGAGGACGGTCCGCCCGGCGCTGCGCAGCACCCAGGTCTGGAGCGCCACGACCGCGCGGTCGCTCTCGGGGTCCCAGTGGTCGGGGGCGAGCAGCTCGCGGTTCTCCTGCCACACCTCGGGGGCCAGGTCCGGGACGAGGGTGCGGGCGGGGGCGAAGGGCCGGTGCCACTCGACGACGCGGACGACTTCGACGTCGCCGATCAGGAAGGTCTGTGTGTTGTCCTCGGTCATGGAAGCGAGCTTAGGAAGCCACTGGTGAGTGTCTCAATGCGTGAAAGACTCTCTTGGATACGCATACGACTCACCAGCGCTCCTCTGGCGTACCGTCGACCCATGGATGTGGTGAGCGACGCGATCTCCGCCGTACGGACCGGGCAGCCGTCCTCCAACCGGCTGCTGGTGAACGGCAGTTGGTGCACTCGGCTCGCGCCGTACGAGGGTGCCGGGTTCCATGTCGTGCTGGCGGGCGGTTGCTGGCTGCTGCCGGACGGCGGCGGCGAGGCGGTGACGCTGGGCGCGGGGGACGTCGTCCTGCTGCCGCACGGAGCGGGACATGTGCTGGCGGACTCGCCCGGCGACACGGCGCGGGCGGTGCCGTTCGAGGAGATGCGCCGGCCGGCCGGGGGCGGGCGTGCGGTGGAGTTGCTGTGCGGGAAGTACCGGCTGGACCGGAGCCGGACGCATCCGCTGATGGCGGAGCTGCCGGAGGTGGTCCATCTGCCGAACCGGGTCGGTCTCCATCCCGAACTCCGGTCTGCCGTGGACCTGTTGGCGAACGAGCTGGACGAACGGCGGCCCGGGGCCTGCCTGGCGCTGCCGAGCCTCCTCGACCTGCTGCTGATCTACATGGTGCGGGCGTGGATGTCCGAGGCGGAGACCGGCAGTTGGCCCTCCGTGCTGAACGACCCGGTGACCACGGCCGCGCTACGGGCCCTGCACTCGGACCCGGCCGCCCCCTGGACCAACGACCGGCTGGCCGCGGCGGCGGGCGTGTCCCGGGCGACGCTGGCCCGCCGGTTCACCGCGCTGGTGGGGCGGGCGCCGATGGCGTATCTGACGTGGTGGCGGCTGACGTTGGCGGCGACGCGGCTGCGGGACACGGACGCCCCGCTGGCGGCGGTGGCGCGGGAGGCGGGGTACGGCAGCCCGTACGCGCTGTCGCACGCGTTCAGCCGGGAGTTCGGGGTGACGCCGGGGAAGTACCGGGTGTCGAGGGGAGGTTGAGGGTGATGGCGGAGAAGTGCCGGGAATCGGGGGGAGGTTCGGCGGGCGCCCGTGGCCAGTCGCCGTCGGGATCGGGCTCGTCGTCGTAGTCCTCCGCGAGCCGGAGCCCCAGGTCGGACTCCCATTCCAGGGCCCAGCGCCGCAGTTCCGCGATCTCCCGCGCGTCGAGGCCATGGGCCGCGAACTCCTCGTCGCTCACCCAGACCACGCTCTCCAGCCGGTCCCGCAGCCCGAAGAGGTCGAAGTCGGCTCCCGCGTCGCGCAGGCCCAACTGCTCCATTTCCACCGGGGAGTAGCGGCGGCGGGCCGCGTACACGTCGATCACGTCGCACGGCAGACCCCGGTCGCCGAGCGCGCGCACGCTCATGACCGCGAGCTCGGCGTCCGTGCCGTCGCTCACAGCGTGTCGATGTCCAGGTTCGCGATCGCCGCCCGCGCCACCTCGCGGCCACGGGCCGTGAAGTCGCCCTTGCCGGGGTAGCTGACGGTGAGCCGGTACATGTCCCCGGCGGAGGACTTGTAGTAGAGGATCCTCAGCTCGCGCGGGAGGGGGTTCTGGGTGTCGTCGGAGTCGTACGTGACCGTGTTCTCGGCCGAGGGCCGGCCCTGGTACGTGCCGGTCGGCTTCGGGACGGTCTTCGCGGCCTTGCCCATGTCGAGGTCGACGCTGCCGTTGGTCTTGAAGTCGCCGTTGTCCGAGTACATTTCGGCCGCCGCCGAGTCCTTGATGTAGCCGTTGGTGTCCTCGGACTTCTTGTCGAGGCTCAGGAAGACCCAGATGCTGCCGCTCGGGTCGGTGTACGTGACCCAGTGGCTCTTGTCCGACGTACGGTCGGGGGTGCTCTGCCTGTACGCGGCCGGGACGGCGAGCGTCGCGGCCACATCGGACACGTGGTGTTTCTTCCAGTCGCCCGGCAGCGGCTTCGCGAACGGGTCGGCGACCACCACATACGCGGCGGCCACCGCGACCGCGACGACCACGGCACCGAGCCCGAACCACGTCTTGCGTCCCAACCGGCGTCTCCCGCCGGGTCTTTCGACGTACCGCACCTCCTGCGTCGACGCCGGAGCGGGCGGGTTCGCCACCGATTCGAGTACGGCACGCACCCGGGCCGCGTTCGGGCGGCTCGACGGGTCCTTGGCCAGCAGGCCGGTGATGAGGTCGGCGAGCGGGCCCGGCGCCGAAGTCGGGGCCGCGGGAGCGGCGTTGAGGACCGACTGGAGGGTGGCGGGGGTGTTGCTGCGGCGGAACGGCGAGACGCCCTCCGTCGCCGCGTACAGGACCACGCCGAGGGACCAGAGGTCGGAGGCGGGGCCGGGTCGCTGCCCCAACACCCGTTCCGGCGCGATGTATTCGGGCGAGCCGACGAAACCGCCGGTGTCCGTCAGGTTGGTCTCGCCCTCGATCTGGGCGATGCCGAAGTCGGTCAGGACGACCCGGTCGTAGCGGCCCAGCAGGACGTTGTCCGGCTTGACGTCACGGTGCAGGACGCCCGCCGCGTGCGCGGCCTCCAGCGCGCCGAGCACCTGGAGGCCGATCCGGGCCGCGTCGCGCGCGTCGAGGGTGCCCTCCTGCAACGCGTCGCCCAGCGAGCGGCCGGTCACCAGTTCCATCACGATCCACGGCTGACCGTCGACGACGGCCACGTCGTGCACGTTCACGACGGCCGGGTGGTCGAGCCGGGCCGCCGCGCGGGCCTCGCGGCGCATCCGCTCGAACGCGTTGGAACGTTCACGTTCGGGAAGATGGTCCGGGACGCGCGGCTCCTTCACGGCAACCTCGCGGTCCACCGTCTCGTCCTGGGCGCGCCACACCGTGCCCATCCCGCCGTGCCCGAGCTTGCCGAGCAGCCGGTAGCGACCGGCTATGAGCCGTCCGGTGCCGGGGTCCGGCGCCGGGTCGGGGGTCCGGGCGGGCGTCGCGTAGGGATTGTCCGGGTGCGGCACCTGCACCGGCACGGCCATACGCGGGTTCGGCGGCTGCGGAGCCGACGCCTGGGCCGATGCCTGCGGAGCCGGTGGTTGCAGAGCGAAACTCGTCGGCTCGTCGGCTCCGTGTCGGGCTCCCCCGTCGCTGCTCATACGTCCATCCATATCGCGGCGACCGCTCCCGTATCCACAGGGAACGCTTTCCGGTCACACACCCGTGACTCGAACCGTCACCTATCTCCCCTTTATGACGGTACGAACGTGTCCAGCGCGACGTCGAAGTACTCCTTCGCCTCCCGCACCTTCCCGACCGGCGCCGACACCCACACGTCGTACATCCGGCCGTCCTGCTCCCAGCACAAGTCGTACGTGTGCCGGGGTCCCTCCGCCGTGCTGAAGCCGTTCCAGCTGAACTCCCAGAGCGCGGCGGGGTGTCCGTAGTGCGTGGTGTCGGTGACCTTGCCGTCGTGGTAACCGGGGTTCGTGTCCGCCCCCTTGGCCGCCGCGCTCTTCATCACCGCGAGCGGACCACCCGTCTCGGGGTCGGTCATCTTGATACCGAGGCGGAAGGTCTCCCCCGGCGACATGTAGAAGATGCGCTCACCCTGCGGCACGCGCACGAAGTCCTCCGGTACGGCGAGGGCGAAGCCGTCGGGGTCGTGGGCGATGCGGTAACCGGAGGGCGCGGTGGGCGAGTTGGCCGTAGCCGAAGAGGACTGCGAGGGGGACGGGGATGGCGTGCCGGTGCGCGGGGACGGGGATCGCGTCCCGGTACTCGTGGACGTCAGCGGCGCCGAACTCGCCGGCGCGGCGGCACCCCCGTCCCCGTCCCCGCGCATCAGGAGTGCGGCGGCCGACACCCCGGCCCCCGCCATCGCCGCGACCAGCAACGCGGCCACGAGCACTCCGCGCGTGGAACGGCCGGGCGGCGACTGCTGCTCCGCCGTCGCGGAGGGCGCGGGGGCCGGTGGTGGTGCCGGGGTGGCCAACTGCCTCTTCGGTACGTCCCGTTGGGTCGGTGTGTAGCCCGGCGCCGGGTGCGCCGTAGGGCCGGCCGGGGCGGCGTTCGGGGTGCGCCCGGTGTCCAGGAAGGCCCGTAGCATCCGCTCCGCCTCCGCCGCCCCCAGCCGCCGTTCGGGATCCCGTTCGAGCAGTCCTCGTACGACGGGCAGCAGCGGCCGGACCTGTTCGGGCGGGCGGATCTCGTCGACGACGACCGCGTGCAGGATGCCGCCCAACGAGTCGCGCCGGAACGGCGATTCACCGCTCAGCACCGTGCACAGCAGCGCGCCGAGGGACCACAGATCGGACGCGGGACCGGTCCGCGCGCCCGACATCCGCTCCGGCGCGGTGTACTCGGGCGAGCCGACGAACACCCCGCTCTCGCTGAGCGTCGTGGCACCCGCGACCTGCGCGATACCGAAGTCGGTCAGGACGACCCGGTCGGAATCGGCTCGGCCGGGGTCGGTCCGGTCGTCGGCCGACTCCAGCAGGACGTTCGCCGGTTTGATGTCCCGGTGCAGGACACCCGCCGCGTGCGCCGTACGCAGCGCCCCGAGCAGGGCGATCCCGATCCGCGCGGCCTCGGCGGCGTCGACCGGACCGCGGCGGGAGATCCGGTCGGCGAGCGAACCGCCACCGATCAACTCCATGACGATGTACGGCCGTTCGTCCTGCTCGACGACGTCGTGCACGACGATGATGTGCGGGTGCCGCAACTGCGCGACCGCCCGTGCCTCGCGCAGCGTGCGGTCGCGGTGCCGGCGGGCCTCCTCCTCGGAGAGGGTGTCGTCCTGGGCGACCTCCTTGACGGCGACCTGCCGGCCCAGGAGTTGGTCGGTCGCCCGCCACACGATGCCCATGCCACCGCGCCCGAGCCGCTGCTCCAGTCGGTAACGCCCGGCGATCACCCGGACGTTGTCCCCCTCGGTCCCCATGCGCACCATCATGACGCAACCGGAAGCCGTCAGCCCGAGGCGGGACTCCAGCTCTGCAGGACCGACTTGAACTGCGCGCTCGTCGTGGCCCAGTCGGCGGCCGGTGACGACATGTAGATCGCGTACTCGATCCCGTCACGTGACATGTACGTCTCCTCGATGGCGCGTCGCGGCCCCGGGTAGGGGGTGTCCTTCGCCTGCGCGGTCCAGGTGTAG
This sequence comes from Streptomyces sp. NPDC101776, assembly GCF_044766845.1. Classification (NCBI taxonomy): domain Bacteria; kingdom Bacillati; phylum Actinomycetota; class Actinomycetes; order Kitasatosporales; family Streptomycetaceae; genus Streptomyces; species Streptomyces sp. NPDC101776. The sequence continues at coordinate 27,806 of NZ_JBIWMV010000008.1, forward strand.
TCCCAGAGCGAGCCCGAACGGTCGCGGTAGGTGTTCGCCTCCAGGGTCACCCTGTTGTAGTCGACCAGGCGTTGGAGCTGCACTTCAAGGTCCAGCTGGTGGTCGTACGCGGTGGGGAAGTCCGGTGTGGCGTCGATGGCGATGCGGACGAAGTGCTTCCCGTTGTCGGGCGTGTAGTCGACCTGCTTGATGCCGCCGCTGTCGCCGTAGACCTTCCGCGACCAGCCCTTGGGGAGCGAGATATCGAAGCCCCAGGGGTCGTGGTGGACCTCCCAGTTGGCGGGAAGTGAGCCCTGTGCCGGGGTCGAGGCCGTGGCGCTGCCGGAGGGGCTCTGCGAGATGGTGGCGCCGGGGGTCGTGCCCGATTCCCGGTCCTGGTGCCACTTCTGCAGCCCCAGCGCCGTACCGCCGCCGACGAGCGCGGCGAGGACGACCACCAGGACGACCGAACGGAACCGGCGGCGCTTGGGCGGGACGAGCTGGGCGGGCGGGACCGCCGTACCGCCGACGAGAGGTGTGTGGTGGGTGGCCGACCCGGTCGCCGACGGGTAGGGCGTCGCACCCGAGGCCCCCGGCGGGTACGGCGCCCCTCCCGAGGCCATCGCCGCGTAAGGCGTCGCGCCCGAGGCCCCCGGCCCGTAGGGCGTCGCGCCCGTGCCGGGTGTGTCCTGGGTGAGGCTCCCCGCCCGTGAGCCCACGTGCTGCGTCGGCAGCCACTCCTGCGCCGACCGCGGCCGACGCCCCTCGGCGGCCTCCGCGAGCATCTGCTCGGTCTGGTCCGCGTCGGGCCGTAGCGCGGGGTCCTTGTTCAGCAGCGCGGCGATGACGGGCGCGAGCGGGCCCGCGTACCGCAGTTCGCCGGCCTCCTCCTCGACGACGGCCTGCATCGTGGACAGCGGCGAGGTGCGGCGGAACGGCGAGCGGCCCTCGACGGCCGTGTAGAGCGTGGCGCCCAGCGCCCACAGGTCGGAGGACGGTCCGGGGTCGGCGCCGCGGACGCGCTCGGGGGCGAGGTAGTCGACGGAGCCGACGACCTCTCCCGTGCGGGTGATGGTGCTGTCGCCCTCGATCTGCGCGATGCCGAAGTCGGTGAGCAGCACCCGGCCGTCCTGCCCGAGCAGCACGTTGCCCGGCTTGACGTCACGGTGCAGGACGCCGGCGGCGTGCGCGGCGCGCAGGGCGCGCAGCACCCACATACCGATACGCGCGGCCTCGGCCGGCTCGATCCGGCCCTGCTCCTTGACCTCGTCGGCCAGCGAGTTGCCCTCGACCAGCTCCATGACGATCCAGGGGCGGCCGTCGTGTTCGAGTACGTCGTGGACGGTGACGACGGCGGAGTGGTTGATCCGCGCGGCGGCGCGCGCCTCGGCGCGGGTGCGCGCCAGAAGTCTCGGCTGGTCGCTCTCGGACACATAGAGCGCGGCCGTCAACTCCTTGATGGCGACGGCCCGGTGGAGCACCTCGTCGTGGGCACGCCACACCCGGCCCATGCCGCCGCTGCCGATCGATTCGGCCAGCCGATAGCGCCCCGCGAGGAGCAGGCCCTGCATCTGATTCACGTTTCCCCGCAATGCTCTTGACAGGCTCAGCGTAAGGACCGGCCCTCCGACAGGGAACCAGCGGGGTACCAAGGAGACCGCACTGTGACGGTTGTCGCTTCTGCGCCCGAACGGGAACCAAGGGGCTACGGCGAGCCGCTTTCGCGGGTCACCCGGTGTACTGGTAGGTCGACGACGCCTGCTCGTACAGCCGTGTCACCTCGTCCCGTTGGGCCTCCGGGCCGCGTATCTGCACGACGTGGTAGCGCCCGTTGATCAGGAACGCCATGTTGCGCACGAACAGGTCGCCCACCTGACTGTCCGTCCAGGTGAACTGCCCCTCGGCCATGGTCTTTCCGCCCACCGTGATGGTCCGCAACCCGGTCGCCGTGGCCCAGCTGGAGTCGCGGTAGGGCTGCAACTCCCGTTCATTGTCCCGCTGATACACCATCGGGTCGCTGCCGTACGTCGCGGCACTGTCCCGCCCCGGCACGACGATCAGCTCGAAGTCGCCGTGCGAGTAGACGACTTGGCCGCTCCCGTTCTTCGGCGTACGGGTCCAGCCCTTGGCCACGGCGATCTGGAACCCGGCGGTGTCCTTGCGCAGCACGAAGCCGTCGGCGACGTTCGAACCGGTCTGGGTCTCGGTCGAACTCGCGGATTTGGAGGGGGTACTGGGGCTGCTCGGTGAGGTCTGGTCGGGCTGCGGCTGGCTGCTCGCCTCGGCCGAGGGCTGGCTGGGCGCGGGGCTGACGTCCCCGGCGGACCCCGTCCTGTCCCCCTGCCCGGCGCCGGTGTTCTCCCCGGACTTGGGCAGGAAGAGCATGGCGTAGGCGACGGCACCGGCCAACAGCAGGAATATGAGGATGAGCAGGGTCCGGCCCAGCCGCCGGGGCGACCCTTCGACCTCCTGCTTGGCCCGCTTGTGCCGGCCGTGCGGACTGGTCGCGGGCAGCCCGGCCCGGCGCCTGCGCACCAACTCGCCCCGCCTGCGCACGATCGGCAGCCGCCGGGGGTCGGTCGGCGGGGTGGCGACGACGTATGTACCGGCCTCGGGCTCGGGCGCGGAACGCACCAACGACCGCAGCCAGCCCCGCAGTTCCTCGAAGTCGAGCCGCTCGGTCGGGTCCTGCCGCAGCAAGGACTCGACGACCGGCCGCAGCGGCCCGCACTCTTCCGCGAACGCGGGGGGCTCCGCGCACACGAGTTGCACGAGTTCGGCGGTCGCCTCCTCGGGATACGGCGCATGCCCCTGCACGGCCCGGAAGAGCAGCGCCCCGAGCGCCCACAGATCGGTGGCCGGCCCGATCGGCGCGGCCAACTGCCAGTTCTCATGTACCGGCACGGCCTGCTCAGGCGCCCACCGCTCGGTGACGGGCCCCACGACCGTCATCCGCACCTGCCGCGCCCGCTCGGCGGCCAGCGCGGTGGCGGGGCCCCGACGAGCGGGGGCACCTGCGGAGGCGAGGTCGTCCCAACGGGCCGGAGTGTGGGCAGAGTTGCCGGGGTCGGGGGCAGCTGGGAGGTGGGGGGTGTGGGAAGTGGCGCCGGGGAGTTGGGCGTTGGCGGCGGAGTAGTGCGGGTTGCCGGCGGAAGCTTCGGCGGAGTAGCGGGTGCCTCCGGTTGAAGCGTCGGCGGGAGAGTGCGGGTTGGCGGGGGAACCGTCGCCAGGGAAACGGGAGTTGCCTGCGCCGGCATCGCCAGGGAAGCGCGGGGCGCCTGCGGGGCCCGTACCGGGCTGGTCGGCGGCCGTGAGCGCGCCGTAGGCCGAGGGGTCGTCACCGTAGGGGCGGGCGGCTCCGCCGTGGAGATGGGGGTCCTCGCCGCGCGGGTTGGTGTCTCCGCTGTAGGACGAGGCCTCTGCACCGTGTGGGCGGGGCGCTCCGCCGTAGGCCGCGTCGTCTCCACCGTAGGACGAGGTGTCCGCGCCGTGCGGACCGGCGGCTCCGCCGTAAGGCGACGCCCCCGCGCCCTGCTGACGAGCGCCTCCGCCGAAGGCTGCCGGGGCATCAGCGCCGTAGGTCGGTGCGTCCGGGCCGGGGAATGTGCCCGTTCCGCCCTGGGGCTGTGTGCCGGTGTCGGTGCTCTCCAGCGGAGGGAAGGGGCGGTCGCCCTGTGTCGTCGGGTCCGGGACGCTGGTGCCGGGGCGTGGTGCGGCGCCGTGCCAGGCGGTGTTGCGGACGCCGTAGGGGTCGGCTATCTGGCCGGGGGGCGTGGTGCCGGCCGTGTGTTCCACGCCGGTGTACGGCAGTTGGGCCGAACCGTTGGCCTGGGCGGCGCCGTGGTCGCCCTCCACCGCGGGCCGGGCACCGGGCAGCGCCGGGCGCCCCGGCTGGGTCTCCTGCACACGGGCAGCGGCTCGCGCGCCCGCCCGGTACGCGGCGATCGCCCCGGCCCGCGCGGCCCGGACGTCACCGCCCGCCTCCGCTTCCCTGCGGGCCAACGCGGCGGAGGACCCGCTCCCGCCACCGCCCTCCACACCGACTCCGGGCAGCCCTCCGGCAGCCCGCGCCTCGATCGCCGCCCGCCGAGCGACCTCGGGGTCCACACCACCGGGACCTGCGGCAGCGGCGGCCGCACCGGCGCCGGTTCCGCCACGCGCGCCCCCGAAGCCGATCGCCCCGCCACCACCGGCGCCGCCTCTGCGGGAGTCACCGGGGAGCGCAGGAACCGTAGAGCCGCCGGGAGTTGTGGAGCCGGCCGCTGCCGCCGAACCCGAGGGAGAGGGGGACCGAGAACCGCCCGGAGCCACCTGCCCCGCGGGAGCCCTGGAACCACCCGGAGCCATGAAGCCGGCCGGACCCGTCGAACCTCCGGGGGCCGTGGAACCTCCGGGGTGCCTGGAGCCGCCCTGCGCGCCGGGCCCCGCGGGCACGACCGTCCCGCCGCCAGATCCCGTCCCCGCTCGACCGCCGAACTGCCCCTGCGCGCCGCCGCTTTGCTGCCCCGGCGCCCCACCATCGCGCTGCCTCTGAGGCCCGACCCCGAACTGCCCCTGGGCCGTGCTCTTGTGCTGCCCTTGCGACCCGGGCCCGTCCTCTCCGTCCTGGACCGGCACCGGGTCGTAGCCGCACAGTGCCTCCTCCGCCGCTCCGACCGCGAGCCCGGTCAGCATCACGCGGCCGTCGTCGCAGACGAGCACCGTGCGCGCGGTGATGTTCCGGTGCACCCAGCCGTGCGCGTGCAGCACCCGCAGCGCCATCAGGACGTCGGACGCGACCTCGGCCGCCCGGTACGGCGACAGCGGCTTCTCGACGAGCAGCGCGGACAACGGCTGGGCGGACACCAGTTCGCTCACTATCCACAGCGAACCGCCCTCGGCGAACACGTCGAAGACCTGGTCCAGCCGGGGATGATCGGGGATCCGCGCCGCGGCCTGCGCGGCCTCGACCGCACGCCGTACCGCCGGATCGGTGGGCCGCCGCGTCGCGGTCCGCGCCGCGGTAGGCCGTCGTGCCCCGCGGTCACGCGCCGTGAACCCGTCGGGCAGTCCGTCCTCGCCGAGCACCTCCGCCTCGACGACCTCCGGCAACGGCACCTGGCGTACCAGGACTTCCTGCCCGCTGTAGGTGTCGAAGGCCCGGGACTCGGTGAGTTCGTACTCGTCGGACGGCGGCAGCGGCAGGCGGTAGCGGTCGGCGAGCACCCGACCCGCATAGTCGTCCACGTTGCCTCCCCCGGCCGCCCGGTTGGTCAATTCCGTTCGCCTTGCGCCCCGTTCCGTCTGCATACCTGGATGCGTACGGTCCGCAACCACTCACGATACGTGCCGGAGGCAACCCGCAAAGAGGGGTTGACGGATCTGGCGCGCCAAACCCGAACCCACCCGCCTCACGACTTCGGTTCGAACGTCTTCGTCAGGGTCGTCCAGGTGTCCTTACGGAGTTCACTGTCCCAATTGGCCGCTTTCGCGGTGTACATGAGCGCGTATCCGAGATGACTGTTGACGACGAACCCGCGGTCGATCGTGCGGTACTTCGTCCCGCCGTCCTCATAGGTGAACTCCCAGTCGGCCGTGTTCCAGCCCCGGTAGTCCACCCCCGCTATTCGGATCCGCGTGTACCCGGAGCGCGTCATGTACTGCTCCTGGTTCTTCCAGTCCGCCACCGGATTGCTCTTCGGCGTACTGGTCCAGGCGATCAGCAGCTTCTGCCCGTCGGGGCCGACCAACCGGACTCCGGCGGAGTCCGTCGACTGGTACGACCACCCGGCGGGCAGGCCTATGGAGAACCCCTGGCTCCCCTTGTACGTCTTCACGACCGCGGCGCCACCCGCGGAGTCGTCCGTCTCGTCACCGCTCCCGCCGGACGCGTTCGTACCGGTGGACGTCGATGTGCCGCTCGAAGCGGATGCCGACGTCGAGGAGTCGGCCTGCCCACCGCCCGTGCTCGCCGTGTCGTCGTCGTCCTTCTTGGTGTCGGTCCCGGAGCTCGCACTCGCGCTCGCGCTGGCGACCGTCTTGCCGCCGTCGTTCTTCTTCGACCCCTTCGAACCGCTGTCGTCCCCGCCACCGAGCGTGAACGCCAGCACCACACCGATCACCGCGAGCAGGATGACGACCGCGATGATCACCAACGTCCGCTTCGGCACCACATCCGTGAGCGGCGCCCTCGGCACCGACCGCGGCGGCAGATCCGGCGGCGTCATCACGGGCCACCCCGAACTCCGCCCGCCCGAACCGGAGTTGGCCGTCCGCGCACTCACCTCGTGCGTACCGATGTCCCTGGTACCCGAGTCCCTCAGACCCGGCTCCCGAAGCTCCGACGACTGCACGTCCGACGCCTGCGCACCCAGGTCACGCGTACCCGGGTCCGCCGCACCGGCCTTCGCCGCCGAGTCGGCAGCGGCACCCGCACCGGCCGCCGCACCCTTGCCGCCCTCGGCGCCCGAGCCGGTCGACGTCCCGGAACGGGTCACCGCACCGGAGGCACCCCCCGACCGAGCCGAGGGCACCCCGGGCGTCCGAGGCCCAGCAGCGACAGACCCGGATCCAGCAGGACCGGAACCAGCGGGCGCAGCACCAGCGCCGGCACCGGCAGCCGCGCCCTTCGCAGCACTGGAGCCATCAGAGCCACCGGCCTCCGAGGCACCCGAGCCACTCTTGCCCGAAGCACCGACCGCGCCGCCCGAACCAGTCCCGGCACCAGCCGCACCGGCACCGGCACCCGAGCCCGCACCCGAGCCACCAGGCTTACCGCCAGCGGGAGTTGAGGCCCCACCAGGACCCGAACCCGTCGCAGAACCCGAACCCGCGGCGGGACTCGGACTCGTAGCCGAACCCGGAGTCGTAACGGAACCCGCACTCGATCCCGCAGCCGCCGAAGTCGCCGCCCCGGCCCCCGCCGAACCCCCCGCGGCCTTCCGCATGGACCGCAACGCCCCGCGCAACCGCTCGGCCCCCGCCGAACCCCCGCCACCGCTCTTCTTGCCACCGGACCCGGCCGAACCCGGCCCCGGTTGCGCGGGCAACGGCACCACCCTCGTGGCGTCCACCGCCGGCTCCGGCTCGGCCGCCTTGGGCTCCGGCGCGTGGATCACCGCGGTGAGCATTGCCCGGGCACCCGCGTCGTCGAGCCGCTGGGCGGGGTCCTTGTTCAGCAGGCCGTAGATGACGTCCTTCAACGGCCCGGCGTTCTTCGGCTCCTCCAACGGCTCGGTCATCACCGCGGTGAGCGTGGCGATCGCTGAACCCTTGTCGTACGGCGGTGCGCCCTCGACCGCCGCGTACAGCAGCCCGCCGAGCGACCACAGGTCGGCCGCCGGACCCGGCTTGTGCCCGCGGGCCCGCTCCGGGGAGATGTAGGAGGGCGCGCCGACGAGCATGCCGGTGGAGGTGATCGACGGGTCGCCCTCGACCTGCGCGATACCGAAGTCGGTGAGCACGACCCGCCCGTCCTCGGCGATCAGCACGTTCGACGGCTTCACGTCGCGGTGCAGGATGCCCTGGCGGTGCGCGGAGCGGAGCACGTCGAGTATCGCGAGCCCGACCTCCGCCGCGCGCCGCGGTTCGAGCAGGCCGTCCTCACGGATGGCCTCGGCGAGCGACTTGCCCTCGACCAACTCCATGACGATCCACGGCCGGTCGTCCTCGTCGACCACGTCGAAGACGGTCACCGCGCTGGTGTTGCGGATCCGCGCGATGGCCTTGGCCTCGCGCAACGTCCGAGTGATCAGCCGGCGTTTCTCGTCGTCGTCGATGCTGGACGGGAACCGCAGTTCCTTGACGGCGACCGTCCGGCCCAGGGTTTCGTCCTCGGCACGCCACACCGTGCCCATGCCTCCGCGGCCGAGCACTTCTCCCAACCGGTACCGCCCGGCGAGAAGACGCTCGTTCTTGTCCTGACGAGTGTCTTGACGGGATGTCCCCGCCCGCTCCGCCTCCGACATGCGTCCCCTCATGCAACCCGCCCTGACAGAGCCTCCATTGTCCCCCACCGAACAAGTGCCCAACGCCCAGGGGGCCTTTCCTTCTGCGCCGAAGGCACATCCCGTCGGATATCCGCCGCAGGTCACACAGCCAAGTGCTGCACGATGAGCCCCGAGAACGGAGGATCACGATGCCCACTCCTCGGACACTGCTGGCCATTCCGGTGTCCCTGGCCCTCCTCTGCCTGTCCCCGGTCCCCTCCCGGGCCCACCCGGCCACGACCACGAACGCCCTGGTCACACTCCTGGTCACCCGAGGCGGAGCCCCCGCGGCGGCACTACTGGCCCAGGACGGCACGGGCCCCCGCGGCAACCGGACCGGGACGGACCAGACGCGGGCCGGAACGACCCACGTACCGACCGGGACCGTCTACGCACAGGCCGCGACGGTCTACGCACAGGCCAGGACGGTCTACGCACAAGCCGGAACCGGCATCACCCGCGCCGACCACTTCCGCGCCGGCAGCATCACGAAGACCTTCATCGCGACGGTGATCCTCCAACTCGCCGCCGAACACCGGCTGTCCCTGTCCGACACGGTGGAGCGGCACCTGCCCGGTCTGGTACACGGAGCGGGCAACGACGGGCGCGCGCTGACCCTCCGCTCCCTGCTCACCCACACCAGCGGCCTGTACGACTTCACCGCGCTCACCGGGGGCACGATCCCCGTCTCCCCAACTGAGGCCGTCCGTATGGCCCTCACACACCCTCCGGCCGATCGCGGCCGCTTCTCCTACTCGAACACCAACTACGTGCTGCTCGGCCTGGTGATCCGACAGGTCACCGGCAATTCGTACGCCACCGAGGCCGAGCGCCGCATCATCGCTCCGCTGGGTCTGACGGGCACCTCCTTCCCGGGCTCCCGCACCGCTCTTCCGACACCGCACGGCCGCGCCTACGCCACCGACGGCTCCGACGTCACCGCTCTCGACCCGCGGGTGGCCGGCGCCGCGGGCGAGCTGGTGACCACGCTCACCGATCTGAACCGCTTCTACTCGGCCCTGCTCGGCGGCGGACTACTGCCCTCGCGCCGGCTGCGCGAGATGCTCAACACCCGTACCGCACACGGCTCGTACGGCATGGGTCTGTTTCCGGTGAAGCTGCCGTGTGGCATCACGGTGTGGGGGCACAACGGCCGGATCTCGGGCAGCTACGTGCGCACCGCAGCCACCGTCGACGGCCGGCATGTCCTCACCTTCCGTGTGAACACGAGCGAGGTCGCGGATCCCAGCCTCGAACCGGCCCTGCTCGCCGCCGAGTTCTGCCCCCGCACCTCGTAGAACGGCCGGGTTCCGGACAAAGATCCCAGCTCACGACACTCGTTCGAGTGAAGCCGCCGCCGAGTGACACGGCGGTAGGCGCCCGGCGGATTCTCAGCCGCTCTCAGCCGCCCACCGCCGCTCTCAGCCGCCCTCCGTCGGCACGATGTCCGGCGCCCCCAACCGCGCCGCGTCCGCCGTCAGGTCGTCGGGCTGGCGTTGCGACTCGCGCTCGGCCTCGACCCGCTTCTCGTAGTGCTCGACCTCGCGCTCGATCTGGTCCTTGTCCCAGCCGAGCACCGGTGCCATCAGCTCGGCGGCCTCACGGGCGCTGCGCGTGCCCCGGTCGAAGGTCTCGATCGAGATGCGGGTACGGCGGGTGAGGACGTCGTCCAGGTGTCGTGCGCCCTCGTGCGAGGCTGCGTAGACGATCTCCGCGCGCAGATAGTCGTCGGCGGCCTGGAGGGGTTCGCCGAGCGTCGGGTCCTTGGCGATGAGGTCGAGGACCTCCTCCGCCATCGACCCGAAGCGGTTCAACAGGTGCTCCACGCGCACCACATGGATGCCGGTCTTCGAGGCGATCCTCGCCCGCGCGTTCCACAGCGCGTGGTACCCCTCCGCGCCGAGCAGCGGCACGTCCTCGGTGACGCACTCGGCGACCCGCATGTCGAGCCCGTGCACCGCCTCGTCCACGGCGTCCTTGGCCATCACCCGGTACGTCGTGTACTTGCCGCCCGCCACGACGACGAGCCCCGGCACCGGATGCGCGACGGTGTGCTCGCGCGACAGCTTGCTGGTGGCGTCCGACTCGCCGGCCAGCAGGGGCCGTAGACCCGCGTACACGCCCTGGACGTCGTCTCTGGTCAGCGGCACCGCGAGGACCGAGTTCACGTGCTCGAGGAGGTAGTCGATGTCGGCGCTGGACGCGGCCGGGTGGGCCTTGTCGAGGTCCCAGTCGGTGTCGGTGGTGCCGACGATCCAGTGCCGGCCCCACGGGATGACGAACAGCACGGACTTCTCGGTGCGCAGGATCAGTCCGCTGGTGGAGTTGATGCGGTCCTTGGGCACGACGAGGTGGATGCCCTTGGAGGCGCGGACGTGGAACTGTCCGCGCTCCCCGACCATCGCCTGGGTGTCGTCGGTCCACACACCCGTCGCGTTCACGATCTGCTTGGCGCGGATCTCGTACTCGCCGCCCGCCTCGACGTCCTTCACCTTGGCGCCGACCACCCGCTCGCCCTCACGCAGGAAACCGGTCACCCGCGCGCGGTTGGCGACTTTCGCGCCGTACGACGACGCCGTGCGCACCAGGGTGGCCACATAGCGGGCGTCGTCCATCTGGGCGTCGTAGTACTGAAGGGCCCCCACCAGGGCGTCCTTCTTCAACGCGGGTGCCACGCGCAGGGCGTGACGGCGACTCAGGTGGCGGTGGGTGGGCAGACCCCGTCCATGGGCGCGGGCCATGGACATCGCGTCGTAGAGCGCGACGCCCGACCCGGCGTAGAGGCGCTCCCAGCCCTTGTGCTGGAGGGGGTACAGGAACGGCACCGGCTTCACCAGGTGCGGGGCGAGCCGCTCCAGGAGCAGTCCGCGTTCCTTCAGGGCCTCGCGGACGAGTGCGAAGTCGAGCATCTCCAGATAGCGCAGACCTCCGTGGATGAGCTTGCTCGACCTGCTGGACGTGCCCGAGGCCCAGTCGCGCGCCTCGACCAGTCCCGTGGACAAGCCGCGGGTCACGGCGTCCAGGGCGGTGCCCGCGCCGACCACTCCTCCGCCCACCACGAGCACATCCAGTTCGTGCTCGGCCAATCCCGCCAGTGCCTCGGCTCGCTGCGCCGGACCCAGTGTCGCTGTCCTCACCGCTGCCTCCCGCTATCGGTAGCGCCGGCCGCACCCGTTCGGCGAAGCCCGGTTCGTTTCCCTCCTGCCCAAATTCTGACCGGGTTGCCCGACTTCAGCCACCACTCGCCCCCAGCCTGTGGACAACAATCACAGGACCGCCGAGAAACACAGCCGTCCAATCCCGCATAACGGTCATATTTACTCCTAGTCTGACATTGCGCTCGCTCGTTCTGTCCACAGGGCTTGCGCACCTGTCCCGCTTCGGTTATTGGGAAGGACGGCCCACGCCATGCCCGCAGATCTCGCCGTCATCGGACTCGGTCCTCTCGGCCTGCCCCTGGCCCAGGCCGCTGTCGCCGCCGGTATCGCCACGGTCGGCTTCAAGACCGGCCCTGAGGTCGGCTCCCTCAGCCCCGCCGAACTGCGCCGGATGCTCTCGGGGGGCTTCCGGCCGGCCACCGACCCCGCCGAGCTCGGCCGCGTACGTACCGCCGTGATCTGCGCGCCCACCCCCCGGGACGCCGACGGCGGCCTCGACCTCAGCCAGATCGAGACGGCCGCCCGCGCCCTCGCCACGCACCTGCGCCCGCACACCACGGTGATCCTGGAGTCACCGGTGCACCCCGGCACCACCGAGACCTTCCTGCGCCCCCTCCTCGAAGAGGGATCGGGCCTCCGCGCGGGCCGCGACTTCCACCTCGCCTACTCCCCCAGCCGAGTCGACCCCGGCAACCGCGACTTCACCCCGGCCAACACTCCCAAGGTGATCGGCGGCCTGACCCCGGCCTGCACCGAGTCCGCCGCCGCCTTCTACGGCCGTCTCACCGACAAGGTGGTACGCGCGCGTGGACTGCGCGAAGCGGAAACCGTGCAGCTACTGGAGACCAATTTCCGGCACGTCAACATCGCCCTCGTCAACGAAATGGCCGTCCTGTGCCACGACTTGGGCGTCGACCTGTGGGACGTCATCCGCTGCGCGGAGACCAAGCCGTTCGGCTTCCACGCCTTCCGCCCCGGCCCCGGCGTCGGCGGCCACGCCGTCCCCCAGGACCTGACGGGCCACGGCCCCCGCCCCCTCCGCATGGTCGAGCTCGCCCAGCAGGTCAACAACCAGATGCCCCGCTACGTCATCCAGCGCGCCGCCACGCTCCTCAACGAGCACGGCAAGTCCGCGCGCGGGGCCCGCGTCCTCCTCCTCGGCGTCACCTACAAGGCCGACCTCGCCGACCAACAGGGCACCCCCGCCCAGGAGATCGCGATCCGCCTGATGGAGCTCGGCGCCTCCGTCAGCTACCACGACCCCCACATCCCCTCCTGGAGCGTCCTGGACCGCCCGGTCCCCCGCGCGGACTCCCTCTACGAGGCGGCGGCCGACGCCGACCTGACGATCCTGCTCCAGCAGCACCGGACGTACGACCTCCAGGGCCTGTCGGTGAAGGCGCAGTTGTTGCTGGACACGCGCGGGGCCACACCGACGGGTGCGGCACACCGGCTCTGAGCACGAAAACGACTGGTCACAGGGCCATGTCCACCTGCTAATCTCCCCACACTCGTCGCACAGGTGTCTCATATCCGTGCGCACGCATCTTCCGCATCACCTTTGTGTCGTCACATCCCGTGGGGGGATTTCTGTCATGAGCCAGTCAGCCACGCCACCACAGCAGCCACAGCCGCAGCCCGAGGCGCCGGCCCAGCCGCAGGCGCCCGCGCCCACGCCCGCACAGCCGCAGCCGCAGCCGCAGCCGGTCGACGGCAACCCGTACGCCCAGCAGCCCGGCGCCGTACCGCCGCCTCCGGCCCCGAGCGCGCCGTACGCCCCGCCCGCGCCCCCGAAGAACAACATCGCGCTCGGCCTGGTCGCCGCCGTCGGCGCCGCGCTGGTCGCCGCCGGCGTCTACGGCTTCGTCATCGGCACCACCAAGCACGAGATCGGCTGGGCGGCGATCGGCGTCGGCTTCGTCATCGGCCTCGCGGCGGGCAGGCTCGGCGGGCGCAATCCCGCGCTTCCCGTGGTCAGCGCGGTGCTGGCACTGGGCGCGGTCTACCTCGGCCAGCTGGTCGGCGACGCGATGTTCATCGCGGACGAGTTCGGCGTGAGCTTCGGCAAGGTCTTCTTCGACCACTTCGACGTGGTCCAGGACGCCTGGAAGGCCGACGCCGACCCGCTCACCTTCGCCTTCTTCGCCATCGCCGCGTTCGCCGCGTTCTCGGGGGCGAAGAAGGCCGCGCTCTGACCCCGGCGCACGGGTTGCGCACGGGGGCGCTTGGGGCGGGGTGTGCGTCGGGGGCTGGTGGCGTGTGGCGCGCGGCGCCGGTACCGTGAGAAGCAGGTGGAGCTCACCGCAGCGGGTACTGCGGTGAGCTCCTGAAAAGTGAACGGAGTGTCCACCCCTAGTTGGTATGGGGGTGGCCGCTCACTTTCCGCCGTACATCCACAAGATCCACCTCCTGCGTTGCTTCACCATCCGAAGACGGATCAGGTCCCAGCGGGTGAGCTTGCGGTGGCGACCCATGGGCGCCCCCTTCCTCGAGGCCGCCCATTAGCCCGGTAGGCGGTTCGTCTGGAATTCGGGCCGGGCCCCGAGAGCCCGGGTCCGGAACGATTTCCGTGGAAGGGGGCACCCCACACAACTGGGGCGCCGATCACGGACGTTACCGCCCCGACACGCCCCACCTGCGAATTTTCGCCCCGAACGCAACCGTGCGCCCCCAATCCCAACACGCGCCCCACCACCCCCACTTGGGCACACGAAAGGGCCCGGACCACCCAGGCCCGGGCCCTTCGAAGCGTCGTAGACCGCCTACCGCCTACCTCTTGTGCTGCGAGTCCGCCACCGTGACCTCGACGCGCTGGAACTCCTTCAGCTCGCTGTAACCGGTGGTCGCCATCGCGCGGCGCAGCGCCCCGAAGATGTTCATCGAGCCGTCCGGAATGTGCGACGGACCCGTGAGGATCTCCTCGATCGTGCCGACCGTGCCGAGGTCGACCTTCTTGCCGCGCGGGAGTTCCTCGTTGACCGCTTCCATGCCCCAGTGGTGGCCCTTGCCGGGGCCGTCCGTGGCGCGGGCCAGCGGGGAGCCCATCATGACCGCGTCCGCGCCGCAGGCGATCGCCTTGGGGAGGTCGCCGGACCAGCCGACACCGCCGTCGGCGATGACGTGCGCGTACCGGCCGCCGGACTCGTCCATGTAGTCGCGGCGGGCGGCGGCCACGTCGGCGACCGCCGTGGCCATCGGGACCTGGATGCCCAGCACGTTGCGCGTGGTGTGGGCCGCGCCGCCGCCGAAGCCGACGAGGACGCCGGCCGCGCCCGTGCGCATCAGGTGCAGGGCCGCCGTGTACGTGGCGCAGCCGCCGACGATCACCGGGACGTCCAGCTCGTAGATGAACTGCTTCAGGTTCAGCGGCTCGTGCGAACCCGACACGTGCTCCGCGGAGACCGTCGTACCGCGGATCACGAAGATGTCCACGCCCGCGTCGACGACGGCCTTGGAGAACTGGGCCGTGCGCTGCGGGGAGAGCGCGGCGGCGGTGACCACGCCCGAGTCGCGCACCTCCTTGATGCGCTGCCCGATCAGCTCCTCCTTGATGGGAGCCGCGTAGATCTCCTGGAGGCGGCGCGTCGCGGCGTCCGCGTCCAGCTCGGTGATCTCGTCCAGCAGGGGCTGGGGGTCCTCGTACCTCGTCCAGAGTCCTTCGAGGTTCAGCACGCCGAGGCCGCCGAGCTCGCCGATGCGGATCGCGGTGGCCGGGGAGACGACCGAGTCCATGGGGGCGGCCAGAAAGGGCAGTTCGAAGCGGTAGGCGTCGATCTGCCAGGCGATGGAGACCTCCTTCGGGTCCCGCGTACGGCGGCTGGGGACGACGGCGATGTCGTCGAAGGCATACGCCCGGCGGCCGCGCTTGCCGCGCCCGATCTCGATCTCAGTCACGTCTGTGGCCTTTCCTCTGCGTTTCAGCGTCTTCCAGTATCGCCGACGGGTACGACAAGGGCGGCCCCGGATGCTCCGGAGCCGCCCTCGACTCGGTTCACGCGCGCGTGGCGACTACTTGCTGCGGCTGTAGTTCGGTGCCTCGACCGTCATCTGGATGTCGTGCGGGTGGCTCTCCTTGAGGCCCGCCGACGTGATGCGGACGAAGCGGCCCTTGGTGTCCATCTCCTCGATGGTGGCCGCGCCCACATAGCCCATGGTCTGGCGCAGCCCGCCGACGAGCTGGTGCAGCACGTTGGCCAGCGGGCCGCGGTAGGGCACCTGGCCCTCGATGCCCTCGGGCACGAGCTTGTCGTCGGAGGCGACCTCGGCCTGGAAGTAGCGGTCCTTGGAGTACGACCGGCCCTGGCCGCGGGACTGCATCGCGCCGAGCGAGCCCATGCCACGGTACGACTTGAACTGCTTGCCGTTGATGAACTGCAGCTCGCCCGGCGACTCCTCGCAGCCCGCGAGCAGGCTGCCGAGCATCACCGCGTCGGCGCCGGCGGCGAGCGCCTTGCCGATGTCGCCGGAGTACTGCAGGCCGCCGTCGCCGATGAGCGGGACGCCGGCCGCGCGGGCGGCGAGGGACGCTTCGTAGATCGCGGTGACCTGCGGGACGCCGATGCCGGCGACGACGCGGGTCGTACAGATGGAGCCGGGGCCGACGCCGACCTTGATGCCGTCGACACCGGCGTCGATCAGGGCCTGGGCGCCGTCACGGGTGGCGACGTTGCCGCCGATCACGTCGACGTTCACGCTCGACTTGATCTTCGCCATCCAGTTGAGGGCGTTGCTGTTGTGGCCGTGCGAGGTGTCGACGACCAGGAAGTCCACACCGGCCTCGGCGAGGCCCTGGGCGCGCTCCAGCGCCTCGGGGCTGGCGCCCACGGCGGCGCCGACGATCAGGCGGCTCTCGGCGTCCTTGGCGGCGTTCGGGTACTGCTCGGCCTTGACGAAGTCCTTGACCGTGATGAGGCCCTTGAGGATCCCGGACTCGTCGACCAGGGGAAGCTTCTCGATCTTGTGGCGGCGCAGCAGCTGCATGGCGTCGGCGCCGGTGATGCCGACCTTGCCGGTGACCAGGGGCATCGGGGTCATGACCTCGCGCACCTGACGGGAGCGGTCGGTCTCGAAGGCCATGTCACGGTTGGTGACGATGCCGAGCAGCTTCTTGTTGCCGTCGGTCACCGGGACGCCGCTGATGCGGAACTTGGCGCACAGGGCGTCGGCCTCGGCCAGCGTGGCGTCCGGGTGCACGGTGATCGGGTCGGTGACCATGCCGGACTCGGAGCGCTTCACGAGGTCGACCTGGTTGACCTGGTCCTCGATGGACAGGTTGCGGTGCAGCACGCCGACGCCGCCCTGGCGGGCCATCGCGATGGCCATGCGGGACTCGGTCACCTTGTCCATCGCCGCGGAGAGCAGCGGGATGTTGACCCGGACGTTGCGCGAGATGCGGGACGAGGTGTCGACCGCGTTCGGCAGCACGTCGGACGCGCCCGGCAGCAGCAGCACGTCGTCGTAGGTCAGCCCTAGTGTCGCGAATTTGGCGGGCACTCCGTCGACGTTGGCAGTCATGACACCTTCCCCAAATGGCCTTGATCGGTGCGGATGTCCATGCTAACGGGAAGCAGGCGCCCCGAATTCCACGATTCCACGGCTACGGCTGACTCCGGGCTTCGTATGTTCGTACGGAACCGGGCGCCCGGCTGTTCAAAAAAGGTGGCGCCCGTACGGGTGCTACTGCTCGGCCAGTGCCCGCAACCGGCTCAGCGCGCGGTGCTGGGCGACCCGGACCGCGCCGGGTGACATTCCCAACATCTGGCCGGTCTCCTCGGCGGTGAGGCCGACGGCGATACGCAGCAGAAGCAACTCGCGCTGGTTCTCCGGGAGGTTGGCCATGAGTTTCTTGGCCCATTCGGCGTCGCTGCTGAGCAGGGCGCGCTCCTCGGGGCCGAGGGAGTCGTCCGGCCGCTCGGGCATCTCGTCGGACGGGACGGCCGTGGAGCCGGGGTGGCGCATCGCGGCCCGCTGGAGGTCGGCGACCTTGTGGGCGGCGATGGCGAAGACGAAGGCCTCGAAGGGGCGGCCGGTGTCCTTGTAGCGCGGCAGTGCGAGGAGGACAGCCACGCAGACCTCCTGGGCGAGGTCCTCCACGAAGTGCCGCGCGTCACCCGGGAGTCGGGACAGCCGGGTGCGGCAGTAGCGCAGTGCCAGGGGGTGGACGTGGGCGAGCAGATCGTGGGTGGCCTGCTCGTCTCCGTCGACCGCGCGAAGGACGAGTCCACCAATCGCCCCTTGGGCACTGGCCCCCTCGTCGTCACGCATCGGTCCATGGTGCCTTGTGGCCGAAGGGTCCGTGGCACCGCGTCCGTTGTTGTGCACCGAAGCGTTATGAGCAGGTGCGCCGGAACTCATCTCCTGCGCCCTCCCCTCCCGCTCGACCGACTCGTCCCCGAGGAACTCCACACCTCAAGGATGCGGCATCCGCGGCGAAACGAGCAGCGGGCGCCCGGCGGGCCCCTTCACCGTCCCCGCCCACCCGGTGGCGGGCGGGGATTCTCGTATCCCCGCTACGACCCACTGACCTGGCCCTAACGGACCAGGCCCCAGCGGAAACCGAGCGCCACGGCGTGTGCCCGGTCCGAGGCGCCGAGTTTCTTGAAGAGCCGCCTGGCGTGGGTCTTGACCGTGTCCTCGGAGAGGAACAGCTCACGGCCGATCTCCGCGTTCGAGCGGCCGTGGCTCATGCCCTCCAGGACCTGGATCTCGCGCGCGGTGAGCGTCGGTGCGGCGCCCATCTCGGCGGAGCGCAGCCGGCGGGGGGCCAGTCGCCAGGTCGGGTCGGCGAGGGCCTGGGTGACCGTGGCCCGCAGTTCGGCGCGCGAGGCGTCCTTGTGCAGATAGCCGCGGGCGCCGGCCGCGACCGCGAGGGCCACGCCGTCCAGGTCTTCGGCGACGGTGAGCATGATGATGCGTGCGCCCGGGTCGGCGGACAGCAGCCGCCGCACGGTCTCGACACCGCCGAGTCCGGGCATGCGGACGTCCATCAGGATGAGGTCCGAACGGTCGGCACCCCAGCGGCGGAGGACTTCCTCGCCGTTGGCCGCCGTCGTCACGCGCTCGACACCGGGCACGGTCGCGACCGCGCGGCGGAGCGCCTCTCGGGCAAGCGGGGAGTCGTCACAGACGAGGACGGATGTCATGGCCGCCCTCCGCAACTGATGCGCGTCACCTTGAGCCTCCAGGCTGGTACGAAATCGTCACCTGTGCGGTCGACCGTCTCGGACGCCTGCCCGAGCTCTTGTTGTTCTCAACCGCCTCGCACTCTCAACGACGGTCACTCGAAAGAGTTACGGGGCCGTGTGTCCTCTTCGGCACTCTACGTGAGGGTGCGGACACGGTGGAGGCATGCGGGGCCGACCCTCAAGCTTTCATCACAACCGGTGCCCCATTCAGCCCTATTTCTTCCCTTTTACTGGTGTCTGAGGCTAGATTCGCAATGAGTCATATTTTCATCTCCTTAGATCGTAGTTGTACGGTCGTGGACACCGTATCCGCCCATAACGGCTACAAGGGGTCACGCAATGGCAGATTTCTCCCGCCTTCCCGGACCGAACGCGGACCTGTGGGACTGGCAGCTCCTGGCTGCCTGCCGAGGGGTCGACAGCTCGCTCTTCTTTCATCCCGAGGGCGAGCGCGGTGCGGCACGAAGCGCTCGTGAGAACTCGGCCAAAGAGGTCTGCATGAGGTGCCCGGTCCGCGCACAGTGCGCGGCGCACGCGCTGGCGGTGCGCGAGCCGTACGGCGTCTGGGGCGGCCTGACCGAGGACGAGCGCGAAGAACTGATGGGGCGGGCCCGCAATCGGCTCGTGTCGGCCTCGGCGGCCGGCGGGGACTCCGCTTCGAACAACTGAAGGAACGTTTCCGCACGGATGGGCACGCACGCGCGTGCCCCTTACTTTTCGCGCCCCGGGCGTCCCGTCGCGGCAGCGCGCTCCAACTGGCCCAGGGTCGCCGCCACCGCCGGCACCCGCTCCAGGTCCGGCAGGGTGAGCGCGACGATCTCCCGCCGCACCGCCGGTTCCAGCGTCACCGTCCGCGCGCCCCGGGGCCGTACGGACTCGATGGCGAGCTGGGGCAGGACGGCGACGCCCAGGCCCGCGCTCACCAGGCCGACGACCGCCGGATAGTCGTCGGTCGCGAAATCGATGCGCGGGGTGAAGCCCGCCGTCTCGCACACCTCGACCAACTGGCCCCGGCAGCGCGGGCACCCGGCGATCCAGGGTTCGCGGGCGAGTTCGCCGATGGCGACCGACCCCGCGCGCGCGAGCCGGTGTTTTTCCGGGACCAGGGCGACCAGGCGGTCGCTGAGCAGCGGGCGGACCACCAGGTCGGACCAGTCCTCGGCGCCCGTGGCGGCCTCGTAACGGAAGGCCAGTGCCACGTCGCAATCGCCCTCCCGGAGGAGGTCGACGGAGTCCGGCGGCTCGGCCTCCTCCAGGGAGACGCGGGTTCCGGGGTGCGCGGCGCGCAGGGCGGCCAGTGCGGTGGGGACGAGCGTCGAGCTGCCGCTGGGGAAGGAGACCAGGCGGACCCGGCCGGCGCGCAGGCCCGCGATCGCTGCGACCTCTTCTTCCGCTGCCGTGAGGCCGGCGAGGATGCCCGCCCCGTGCCGGACCAGGGCCTCGCCCGCCTGGGTCAGGCGCATCTCGCGGCCGGTGCGGATCAGCAGCGGGGTGCCGACCGAGGTCTCCAGGGCCTTCATCTGCTGGCTCACGGCGGGCTGGGTGCAGCCCAGTTCACGCCCGGCCGCCGAGAAGGAGCCGGTGGCGGCGACGGCGCGCAGCACACGGAGATGTCGGGCCTCGATCATGTGTCGAGCATAAGTGCTTCTTTGGTACGGCGATGAAAAACGCGTCGCACCTTTGAGGTGATCTCGCCTACCGTGCCTCCATGAAGCTTCTCTCGCTGAATCTGGGCCGGGCCACGGCCGTGCCGTACACGGAGCAGCCCGACGGGGTGACCGGCATCGACAAGCGGCCGACCGGCGCGGCCGTGCGGGTGAGCGCGCCCGGGCCCAAAGGTGTCGCCGGGAGCGGGCTGGCCGGGGACGCGGTGTGTCACCGGCGCCACCACGGCGGCGACGACCAGGCGGTGTACGCGGTCGCGCGCGAGGATCTCGACGACTGGGAGCGGGAGTTGGGGCGCCCGCTGGCCAACGGCTCCTTCGGGGAGAACCTGACGACGCTGGGGCTCGACGTGTCCGGGGCGCGGATCGGCGAGCGCTGGCGGATCGGTTCCGAGGTGGTCCTGGAGGTCACCTGCGGGCGGATCCCGTGCCGTACGTTCCAGGACCATCTGGGCGAGCGCGGGTGGGTGAAACGGTTCACCGTGAAGGGGGCGCCGGGGGCCTATCTGCGGGTGATCGAGCCCGGTGAGATCCGGGCGGGCGACGCGATCGAGATCGTGCACCGGCCCGACCACGAGGTGACGGTGGCCCTCCAGTTCCGGGCCGTGACGACCGAGCGGGAGCTGCTGCCGCAGTTGCTTTTGGCGGGCGAGGCGCTGCATCCGGAGGCGCTGGCGCAGGCGCGGAAGTATGTCGCGGAGTACCCGGGCTGACCTGGCGCCACCGCCCGTTCGACGCGGTGTTCGACACGTGTTCGTCACGGATCGGGAGGCCCTGTGCAGAGATCGGACCGGCTCGCTCCGGGTCACTAATCTTGCGCCATGACAACGGCATTGATTACGGGATCGACCGCGGGGATCGGTGCCGCGTTCGCGCGGCGGCTCGCGGCGGACGGGCACAACCTCGTGCTGGTGGCGCGGAACACCGCGCGGCTCGGGGAGCAGGCGACCGAACTGCACGACCGGCACGGCATCGAGGCGGAGGTGCTGACCGCCGACCTCGCCACGGACGAGGGCATCGAGGCGGTGGCCGCCCGCCTCGCCGACCGCAAGCACCCCGTCGACCTGCTGGTCAACAACGCGGGCTTCGGCAACAAGGGCCGCTATCTCGACGTACCGATGGCCGACGAGCTGAGGATGCTCAAGGTGCACTGCGAGGCGGTGCTGCGGCTGACCGGCGCGGCGACCGAGGCGATGCGGGAGCGCGGGCGCGGCGGGGTGGTCAACGTGGCGTCGGTGGCGGCCTTCGTGCCGCGCGGGACGTACGGCGCGTCGAAGGCGTGGGTGGTGCAGTTCACCCAGGGGGCGGCCAAGGACCTGGCCGGGACCGGCGTACGGCTGATGGCGCTGGCGCCCGGTTTCGTACGGACCGAGTTCCACCAGCGGGCCGGGATGGGCACGGACAACATCCCGAACTGGATGTGGCTGGACGCGGACAAGCTGGTCGCGGCGGCGCTCGCGGACCTCGCGCGCGGCAAGTCGCTGTCGATCCCGGACCCGCGCTACAAGGCGCTGATGGGCCTGGTGAAGGTCACCCCGCAGGCGGTGCTGGGCGGGATCACGTCGAAGACCGGGCGGAAGTACGGGCCGCAGTGACGGCAGCCGTCCCGCTGACAGTGACGGCGACACGAAGGCCCGGCTCCCCCAGAGGGGCGCCGGGCCTTCGGTGTGTTACGGGGTCACCGACTCGCGTCAGTGGGAGTGGCCGTGACCACCGGCGGCCGGCTCCTCCTCTTCCTTCTTCTCTACGACCAGGGTCTCGGTCGTGAGGAGCAGGGAGGCGATGGAGGCGGCGTTCTCCAGGGCGGAGCGGGTGACCTTGACCGGGTCGATGACACCGGCCTTGACCAGGTCGCCGTACTCGCCGGTCGCGGCGTTGAAGCCCTGGCCGGGCTCCAGGTCGGCGACCTTGGCGGTGATGACGTAGCCCTCGAGGCCGGCGTTCTCGGCGATCCAGCGCAGCGGCTCGACGACCGCGCGGCGCACGACCGCGACACCGGTGGCCTCGTCGCCGGTCTTGCCGAGGTTGCCCTCGAGGACCTTGGCGGCGTGGACCAGTGCGGAGCCACCACCGGAGACGATGCCCTCCTCGACCGCGGCGCGGGTCGCGGAGATGGCGTCCTCCAGACGGTGCTTCTTCTCCTTGAGCTCCACCTCGGTGGCGGCGCCGACCTTGATCACGCACACGCCGCCGGCCAGCTTCGCGAGGCGCTCCTGGAGCTTCTCGCGGTCCCAGTCGGAGTCGGTGTTCTCGATCTCGGCCTTGATCTGGTTGACGCGGCCCGCGACCTCGGAGGAGTCGCCGGCACCGTCGACGACCGTGGTGTCGTCCTTGGTGACCGTCACGCGGCGGGCGGAGCCCAGCACGTCCAGGCCGACCTGGTCGAGCTTGAGGCCGACCTCCTCGGCGATGACCTGACCGCCGGTGAGGGTGGCGAGGTCGCCGAGCATCGCCTTGCGACGGTCGCCGAAGCCGGGGGCCTTGACCGCGACCGCGTTGAACGTGCCGCGGATCTTGTTCACGACCAGGGTCGACAGGGCCTCGCCCTCGACGTCCTCGGCGATGATCAGCAGCGGCTTGGAGGCGTTGGCCTGGATGACCTTCTCCAGCAGCGGCAGCAGGTCCTGGATGGAGCTGATCTTGCCCTGGTGGATGAGGATGTACGGGTCCTCGAGGACCGCTTCCATGCGCTCCTGGTCCGTCACGAAGTACGGCGACAGGTAGCCCTTGTCGAAGGCCATGCCCTCGGTGAAGTCCAGCTCCAGACCGAAGGTGTTGGACTCCTCGACGGTGATGACACCGTCCTTGCCGACCTTGTCCATCGCCTCGGCGATGAGCTCGCCGACCTGGCTGTCCTGCGCGGACAGACCGGCGACGGCCGCGATGTCGGCCTTGTCGTCGATCGGCCGCGCGGTGGCGAGCAGCTCGTCGGAGATGGCCTTGACGGCGGCGTCGATGCCCTTCTTCAGGGAAGCCGGGGAGGCGCCGGCGGCGACGTTGCGCAGGCCCTCGCGCACGAGCGCCTGGGCGAGCACGGTGGCGGTGGTGGTGCCGTCACCCGCGATGTCGTTGGTCTTGGTCGCCACCTCCTTCACCAGCTGGGCACCGAGGTTCTCGTACGGGTCGTCGAGCTCGACCTCGCGGGCGATGGTGACGCCGTCGTTGGTGATGGTGGGGGCGCCGAACTTCTTGTCGATGACGACGTTGCGGCCCTTGGGGCCGATCGTCACCTTGACCGTGTCGGCAAGCTTGTTGACGCCGCGCTCGAGGGCGCGACGGGCGTCCTCGTCGAACTTCAGGATCTTCGCCATGGGAGCGGTTCAGCCCTCTCGGAAAACGTGGGTGAAACGAACTACGCCCCTGACGCCCGGCTTCATAAGGTCGCGGGGGCCAGGGGCGTAGCTCACATACAGAATGTGCGTGAAGCACAGAACTTCCGGGGGTGACCCCGGAGGCTCTTACTTCTCGATGATCGCGAGCACGTCGCGGGCCGAGAGGACGAGGTACTCCTCGCCGCTGTACTTCACTTCGGTACCGCCGTACTTGCTGTACAGCACGATGTCGCCGGTCTTGACGTCGAGCGGAAGTCGCTCGCCGTTCTCGAAGCGGCCCGGGCCCACGGCCAGGACGACGCCCTCCTGGGGCTTCTCCTTGGCGGTGTCCGGGATGACCAGGCCAGAGGCCGTGGTCTGCTCGGCGTCGAGCGGCTGGACCACAATGCGGTCCTCGAGCGGCTTGATGGCAACCTTGGAGCTGGTGGTCGTCACGATCCGACCTCCCCCTTCGGAGATCTCACGGGGTTAACTGTCTGAGGTGGCGACCAGGTGGATCCGTCGTCGCGGGTGCCGGACCTGCCCGTCGCTATTGGCACTCTCCAGGGGGGAGTGCCAGACCTGAGACTATGACTGCGATTAGCACTCGGTCAAGCGGAGTGCCAATGCCCGCGGCGCTTGAGCCGAATTTTTCAGTCGCCCTGGGCTGTGTGGCGGGGGTGTTGGTGTCGCCGTCCCTGGGGGCTGGGCCCCCAGACCCCCCTTCGGCCTGAACGGCCTCGTCCTCAAACGCCGGACGGGCTGATTGTGTCCGCCTGCGTTCAAGAACCGCCTGTACTCAAGAACCGCCTGCCCTGAAGGCCGACCTGAGCTGACCAGGTGCCCCACCCTCGAACACCGGACAGGCCGACTTCGCCGCCGACCTGCACGGGAGAGGCGCGGGCCCGGTCCATGACCGCCGCGAAGGCCGGATCTACCGGCCTGGTCCGAAGGAGGGCGGCCCGGTCCTCTCGAACGCCGGACGGCTGATTTCGCCGGCCTGCGGCGGAGACCGCGGTCCCACTCCCCGAACACCGGACGAACCGGATTCGCCGGCCTGCGCCGAAGACTGGCCTACGCCGAAGAGCCGCGCCCTCGCCCAGACCGCCCGAGCCGGCATTCCTCCCCGAACCCCCGACAGGCCGATCTCCCCGACCGGCGCTCAAGCCACCCCGTAGCGTCTCCCCATGCCTCCCCGGTCCCCCTCCCCCACGACGGCTCCCTCCCCACCCCGTCCCTCCCCCGCCGTCGAGGGCTGCGCGATGGCGATTCTGATGCCCGTGGAGGTCATCTTCGGCCTCATGTCCAGCGTGATCGTGGGGATGGGCGGCAGCATCCTGGCGGCGTCGGCGTGGCTGGGCGTGCTGATCGTCGCGGCGCTCGCGGCCGGCGTCTCCTTCTTCCGGCGCGGATATTCGATCAGCGGGTCCGCGCAGGCCCTGACCGCCGCCGTGTTCCTGGGGCTCATGGTGACGATCCTGGGCTACAGGTAGTCCTCCAACCGCCCTACCGTCAGCCCCCGTTGCTGAATTCCGCGCAACAGTCGGGCCGTGCTGTCGGCCGGGCCCACCTGCACGATGTCGCCGGGGGTGAGGCGGTGCTCGCCTCGGGCGTAGGTCAGGGTGCCCGTCGTCGTGGAGGCCCGCCAGAGGACCAGGGCGGAGACTCCGCAGTCGGCCGCGGCTCGGCGGGTCGTCGTGTCGTACGTCCCGTAAGGGGGCCTGAGCAGGCGGGAGTTGGGGCGCGGACGGTGGCCGCAGATCTCGGTGCGCTGGGCGGCGTAGGGCAGGCCGGCGAAGTGGCCGCGCTCCGGGGCGGTGGGGAACACCGTGACTGGAAGCCGCAGTTCACGAACCAGATCGGCGAACCTCGGGTCCCTCGGCTCTTGTCGCGCACCGGTGGCATGGTCGTCGTAGGTCAGGAAGACGACCCTGTCACGGGTGCGGACGTGGTCCACGACGGGTGGCAGGCCCGGGCCCGCCGAGCGGGCGGCGGGCCGGAGGGAGGGTGTGGGGGCCGGGGCCAGGGGGGCCGTCAAACCCCAGTGGCGGTACGGCTGTTCGCGGGTCGGGCCGTGCGGGTGGACGCGTTGGGCGGCCTTCTTGCCCAGCCGTTCGATGGGGTCGACGGACTGGGCGCAACCGGTGAGGAGGGTGGCCGCCAGGACGACGGCCACCGGTACCCGAACCCTCACAGGTAGTCCTCCAGGCGGGCCACCGCATACCCCTCGGCGGTGACCTTGCCCAGGAAGCGGCGCATGTCGTCGACCATCGTGCCCTTCCACTCGTCACGGCCGCGGAAGTGCGTCAGGACGATGTCACCGGGGTGCAGCTCCTGGTCGTCCTCGCGGTACTCCCAGTGGTCGACGTACACCTCCTCGTCCCAGATCGGGGCGTACTTGATCCCGCAGGACTTCGCGGCGACGAGGGTGTCGTGGTTGTAGTTGCCGTAGGGCGGGCGGAAGACCGTCGGGGCCTTGCCGAACTGCTTCTTCATGATGTCCTGCATGCCGCAGATCTCGCGCTTCTGCTCGGCGTACGACAGACCCGGCAGGTACGGGTGCGTGAGGGTGTGGTTGTTGAGCGTGTGCCCCTGGGCCTGCATCTTCTTGAAGTAGCCGTAGTCGTCCTTCACCAGGTAGTTGCTGAGGAAGGCGGTGTACGGGATCTTCAGGTCGCTCATCATCCGCAGGAACGCGGGGTCCTTGTTCTCGCCGTCGTCGATCGTCAGGAACACGATCTTCTGCTTGGTGGGGATCGTCGTGAAGACCGGCGGGAGGTTCAGCTCCTCCTGGTCGTCCACCTCGAAGCCCTTGCGCGCGGTGATCTCCGGCTTCCGCGCGGGGGCCGACGGCGCCTGGAGGGGCACCTTCGGCAGCCCCCAGCGCTTCGCGGCGGCCACCCGGGCCGCGTAGGCGGCGCGCAACTTGGTCGCGTAGGAGTCCAGCGCGCGGGCCGGGGGCGCGTGCAGCGGCTGCGCGCCGCCTGCCGGGTGGACGGCCGCGCCGGAACCGGACTCACCGCACCCGGAGACCAGAGCGGCCAGCGCGAGGGCGGCGAGCGCGCCACGGGCGACTCCCGTCAGCCGACCCCGATCGCCCCGGATTCCCCGGCCCGCCTGATCTCCACGCGCCCGATTGATGTCATTTTGTACGACTACTCGCATGGGGTCGGATCTTTTCAGGCACCGGCCCCGATCCCCGCGCCGACACCGCCAACACACCGCCACCGGAGGCACACCGTCCACCGACTGGCCCACAATGACCCGGTGAACGACCCCGTACTCGCCTTCGCCGCCCTGCTCACCCCCGAGGGCCGCGCCCTCCTCGACGAGGTCCGCGGCACCAACCCGGCCAAGGAACTCGCCGTCGCGACCCGGCTGCGCCGCGAACACCCCGTCGAGCTCGTCTCGGCGGCCCTCGGCCAGGCCCGGCTGCGGCAACGGGCGGCAGCGGCGAAGTTCGCCCCCGAGGACGCCGACCGCATGTTCTTCACCCCGAACGGCTTCGAACAGTCGACCCGGTCGAGCGTCGCCACGTACCGCGCCGGCCGGCTGCTGGACCTGGGCGTGACCTCCGTCGCCGACCTCTGCTGCGGAATCGGCGGCGACGCGATCGCGCTCGCGCGGGCGGGGGTGCGGGTGCTGGCCGTCGACCGCGACCCGCTGACGGTCGCGGTGGCCCGCGCGAACGCGGAGGCACTGGGCCTCGCCGACCTCATCGAGGTGCGCGAGGCGGATGTCACGGACGTGGACACGTCGTCGTACGACGCCGTGTTCGTCGATCCCGCGCGGCGGGGTGGACGGGGACGCATCTTCGATCCCGAGGCGTACTCACCGCCGTTGTCCTGGGCCATCGGCGCGGCTACGGCGGCCCCGCTCGCCGCGCTGAAGATCGCGCCCGGGGTCCCTCACGAGGCGATCCCCTCGACGGCCGAGGCGGAGTGGATCTCCGACGGGGGCGATGTGAAGGAGGCGGTGCTGTGGTTCGGGGCGGGGGTGCGGCCGGGTGCCGTCCGGGCAACTCTGCTGCCCGGTCCGCGAGTTCTGCACGGACGTGGGCTGCGGGACCCTGAAGTCCGTTCCGTGGGGCGGTACTTGTACGAGCCCGACGGTGCCGTCATCCGCGCGCATCTCGTCGCCGAGGTCGCGGAGGAGGTGGGGGGTGGGCTCATCGACGAGACCATCGCGTATGTGACGGCCGATGAGCTACGGCCGATTGCGTACGCCTCCGCCTATGAGATCACCGATCAACTGCCGTTCGGCGTGAAGAAGTTGAAGGCGGTGCTGCGGGAGCGGGGGGTGGGTGTGCTGACGGTGAAGAAGCGGGGGTCCGCGGTCGAGCCGGAGGAGTTGCGGAAGAAGGTGAAGCCTCAGGGGCCCAACTCGGCGACGGTGTTTCTTACTCGGGTGGCGGGGGCGCCGGCGATGTTGATCGGGCGGCCTGTCTGACGGTCGGGCTGTCAGGGGAGGGGTTCGATGGTGTGGTCTCGGAGGACTCGGACTCGGACGCGGGCGCGGCGGCTTGCTGTGTGGGCGAGGTCGTGGGCGTGACGGTTCATCTCGTGGTTCGGCCATCGAATGTGCCACAACAACAGGCTGATCGACTCGGCGTCGTCGGCGACCGTGGCGGCGGCCGAGAGAAGGCTCCTCACCTCATGGTCCGACGACGTCGAAGCACCACGCGTGTACTCAAGGACCGCATGGACTCGCGAGTGCGGAACCTGTCTTGGGGCCGGCGATTGGAGGCCCAGGTACCCCTGCCTGCTGAGACGCAGATAGAGGTCCACCCCCGCCTCGGGAGCCAACGCGTGGAGCCAGCCAAGGGCGTGGTCGACCGCCTGGGGGGACGTCAGGTCCACGTCGGAGAGATGCTGTGCGACGCCGAGATCCCCGTACGGGGACAGGGTCTCGGCGAGACGACGGGCGATCCTCCCCGGCCAGGAGCGGAACCCACCCCGCCCCGTGTCGTACCTCAGTTCGTGGGGCACGGAACCGTCCAGGATGGCGTTGCGGACGACGTCGAGTCCGAGTGGTGTCCCCCAGGCGGCCGAGGTGGCGGCGGCCGCCACTCCTCCTACGGCCGTGATGACCGACGCGCCGTCCAGCGCGAGGATCTGGCCGTCGACAGCATCCAGCACGTCTCAGTCCCCCGAGTCCCCCGGCCAGCCATGTGACGCTCCGTCGAATTCTGGTACCGGGGGTGCCGTGTGTATCCCGTTACGACACCTTCTCCGCCCGGCGCAGCAGGAGTTGGCGTTCGCGTTCGTTGCGGGCGAAGGAAGCGGCTCGGGTGAACTCCGCCCTCGCCTCCGTCGTACGGCCCAGGCGCAGCAGCAGGTCGCCGCGGACGCTCGGGAGCAAGTGGTAGTCGCGCAGGGCGGGTTCGGCGGCGAGGGTGTCGACGATCTCCAGCGCGGGGGCGGGACCGTCCGCCATCGAGACGGCCACCGCGCGGTTCAACTCGACCACCGGGGACGGCGATCGGGCGGCGAGGAGGCCGTACAGGGTGGCGATGGTCGGCCAGTCGGTCTCGTCGTAGGTGTACGCGTGGGCGTGGCAGGCGGCGATGGTGGCCTGGAGGGCGTAGGGGCCGGGGGCGCCGGTGGCGGCCGCGTCGGCGCGGCCGAGGGCGGTGATGCCGCGGGCGATGAGCAGGCGGTTCCAGCGGCGCCGGTTCTGGTCCTTGAGGAGGACGGGGTCGCCGTTCGGGGCGGTGCGGGCGGCCGAGCGGGAGGCCTGGAACTCCAACAGCGAGGCCAGGGCGTGCACTTCGGGTTCCTTCGGCATCAGGCCGGCGAGGAGGCGGGCGAGGCGGAGCGCGTCCTCGCAGAGGCCGGGGCGGAGCCAGTCGTCGCCGGTCGTCGCCGCGTAACCCTCGTTGAAGATCAGGTAGATGACGTCCAGGACGGAGCCGAGGCGGGCCTCGCGGTCGGGGCCGTAGGGGACCTCGAAGGCGATGTTCTTGGTGGCCAGGGTGCGTTTGGCGCGGACGATGCGCTGGGCGATCGTCGGCTCGGGGGCGAGGAAGGCGCGGGCGATCTCAGGGGTGGTCAGGCCGCCGAGGAGGCGGAGGGTGAGGGCGGTGCGGGCCTCGGGGGACAGCACCGGGTGGCAGGTGGTGAAGACCAGGCGGAGGAGGTCGTCGTCGATGTCGTCGGGGGTGGCGGGTTCCTCGGGCGGGGCCGTGGTCTCCAGGGTGCGGCCGATCTCCTGGAGCTTGCGGGCGTAGTTCTCCCGGCGCCGGATCAGGTCGACGGCGCGGTGCCTGGCGGTGGCCATGAGCCAGGCGCCCGGGTTGTCGGGCACGCCGTCCCTCGGCCACTGCTCAAGGGCGGCGACCAGGGCGTCCTGGGCAAGTTCCTCGGCGATGCCGACGTCGCGGACCGTGCGGGCGACGGCGGCGATGATGCGGGGGGACTCGATGCGGAAGACGGTCTCGATGGTGGTGTGCGGGTCGGTGGCGTTGCCGCGTGAGTTCGTGGTGTTGCCGTGCGGGGCCGCGGTGGGCTGTGATTCCGGAGTCACAGCCCACCATGCAACACCCCCGGCGGCCTCGGACCAAGGAAGGCCGGGGCCCGCCGCGGAAGAAAGCGGAAGAACGAAGAACACGGACCGCTCAGCCCTCCGCGATCTCCCGCACCTCGCAGGTCACCGTCCAGAACTCCTCGTGCACCTTCAGGAACCGCTTCGTCCACTCGATCGCCTCGGCCATGTCCTTGCACTGCATGAGCGCGTAGCCGCCGACGACCTCCTTGGACTCGGTGAAGGGGCCGTCGGTCACGGAGATCTTGCCGCCCTCCCAGTGCACGCGGGCGCCCTGCGCGGTCGGGGTGAGGCCCGCGGTGTCGAGCATCACGCCGGCCTTGGTGATCTCCTCGATCAGCTCGCCCATGCGCTGCATCAGTTCGGGGCTGGGGCCCTCGGCGGGGGCGGTCTTCTCGTCGATCTGCACGAGGGAGAGATAGCGGGGCATGGTGACTCCTCGGGTCGTTCTCCGGCCGGGTTCTTCCCGGCCTCTCCACCATGCGTCGAACGAGGTACCGCCGGATCGACACACTCGCCGGAACTCTCCGAAGATTTTCCGGACGGCCCGCCGCCGCCCGGCAGAGGAGTCCGCCACCTGTGTCACCGAAACTAACTACTCTCACGCCATACGACGGTTAGGCCGAGATACACGGCTTCCAGCGGGTCGGCTCTCCCGGCGCCCGGTCACTTCAGGGACTCCCACAGCTCGCTCGCCGCCGGCTCCTTCGCGACCACCCGGTTCGGGTCGGACGGTGCCGTGACGTTCGGCATCGTCACCGTCTTCACCTCGTCCGCCGACAGGCCCTTCAGGCTCTCGCCGAGGCTGATGAGTTCACTCAGGGAGTCGAGGCCGGTGTCGGTGGTGAGGCTGTCGGTGACCGCGTCGGTGACCTCGTAGAGCTTGGTCGGGTCGGTGAGCAGGTCATGGGACGAGATCTGGCTCAACAGGGCCTTCACCAGGGTCTGTTGGAGGCCTATTCGGCCGAGGTCGCTGCCGTCGCCGATGCCGTGCCGGGTGCGGGCGAAGGCGAGGGCCTGCGTGCCGTTGAGGTGGTGGGTGCCCTTCTTGAGGTGCAGGTGGCTGTCGTCGTCGTCGATGTCCTGGGTGGTGGTGACCGTGACCCCGCCGAGCGCGTCGACGAGCTTCGCGAAGCCGGCGAAGTCGATCTCTATGTAGTGGTCCATGCGGACCCCGGTGATCGACTCGACCGTCTTGACCGCGCAGACCGGACCGCCCACCGAATAGGCGGTGTTGAACATCGCGTTGTACG
Organism: Streptomyces sp. NPDC101776; assembly: GCF_044766845.1. Taxonomy (NCBI): domain Bacteria; kingdom Bacillati; phylum Actinomycetota; class Actinomycetes; order Kitasatosporales; family Streptomycetaceae; genus Streptomyces; species Streptomyces sp. NPDC101776. The sequence continues at coordinate 58,865 of NZ_JBIWMV010000008.1, forward strand.
CCACCGACGTGGAACCCCCCGACGACAGCGGGCAGGACGGGCGGGTGACGAGGGTGTCGCGCGGGATGCTGACGACCGTGGCCTTCGTACGGCCCGCGTCGAGGTGGACGACCATCGCGGTGTCGGAGCGGGCGCCGGTGCTGCTGCCGCCGCCGAGCGCCTTGTTCTCCTTGCCGCTGCGCGAGTCGGAGCCGAGGACCAGGATGTTCAGGGAGCCGGTCGGCACGGGGGAGGCGGACGCGGACGCGGCGGCGGAGGGCGTGGTCACCGCCTTCGCGGGGCGGTCGGTGCCGAGCGCGCTGTCGATGTCGACGCTCTTGATGTTGCTGTTGAGGTGCCAGTAGGCCCAGCCCGCCGTGGCGACGCCCAGGACGAGGGCGCCGGCCAGAGTGAGGCCGGCGATCTTCAGCACTCTCGATCGCCGGCCCACTCGTCTGTCGTAATCGGCGTTCTCTTTGTCCGTCACGGGGAGGAACGTAAGTCCGAATTATTAGGAGAAAGTTAGGGGAGGCGTCCCAGGACGGTTTTCTACGGAAAATCTCACGGTTCTCAGCCCCGCTTCACGCCCCGCCCCGCCCTCTCGTCCCCTTCACCCCAGGGTCACCACCGGTACCGGATTGCTCTCGGTCCAGGACGCGTTGAACCCGAACGTCACCGAACCCCCGTCCGGCACCGACCCGTTGTAGCTCGCGTTCGCACAACTCACGGCGGCCCCGGACTGGGTGCAGGCCGCGTTCCAGGCCTGCGTGATCTGCTGGCCGGCGCCGTACGTCCAGGTCGCCTTCCAGGACGACAGCGAGGCACCGGAGCAGGAGATCGTCACCTGCCCGGTGAACCCGGTGTTCCACTGACTGCTCACGCCGTACGCCGCCGAGCACGCCCCGGTCGGCGGCGGGGTCGTCGTCGTACCGCCGAGCGCCTCCGCGATGCCGTAGTACGCCGGTTTCGGCGCGTAGTTCTCGTCGTACGGCGTCGCCGCCCCGTAGCCCGGGAAGGTGCCCGGCACCCAGGAGTCGGAATCGGTGAAGCCCCACGCGGTGACGTTGACGCAGCGCGTGACGGCGACACAGGCGGCGACGACACTCTTGAAGTCGGCCTTCTGCTGGGCGAGTTCGGCCGCGTCCGCCGGAAGCGCCATCCGTACGTCCAGCTCGGTGATCGCCACGTCCACGCCCAGGTCGGCGAAGCGCTGGATGTTCTGCTGGAGGGTGGCCGGGACCTGGCCGAGGATGAGGTGGGCCTGGAGGCCGACGCCGTCTACCGGAACGCCTTGCGCCTTCAGGGACTTGACCAGGTTGTACAGGGCGGTGGACTTCGCGTTGACGCCCTCGACGTTGTAGTCGTTGATGTACAGCTTGGCCGCCGGGTCGGCCGCGTGCGCCCAAGTCAGCGCCTGGGCTATGTAGTTGGCGCCGAGGCCGTTGTACCAGAGCGTCGAGCGGTAGGTGCCGTCCTCGTTGAAGGGTTCGTTCACCACGTCCCAGGCGGTGATCTCGCCCTTGTAGCGGCCGACTTCGGTACTGATGTGGTTCTGGAGCAGACTGCCGAGCTGGGCGGACGTCCAGGTCCCGTTCGTCAGCCAGCTGGGGTTCTGGCTGTGCCAGACCAGGGTGTGGCCGCGCACCTGCTGGTTGTGGGCCTGCGCGAAGGCGACGATCTGGTCCGCCTCCGACCAGTTGAAGCTGCCCTGTGTCGGCTCGACGGTCTCCCACTTCATGGCGTTGCCGGGGGTGAGCGAGCTGAACTGGGCGCCGGCGACGGCGCCGTACGTGCCGGTCAGTTTGGAGCCGGTGACCGCGGTGCCGATGACTTTGCCCTTCGCGGCGGCGAGGTCGCGCAGCGGGGTGTCGGCGGCGTGCGCGGCGGGGGCCGCGAAGAGCAGCGCGGCGCCGGTGAACAGGGCCGCGAGGGACAAGCCGGTTCTCAGAGATCTCATGCGGGTGCCTCCGAAAGTTTCGGTTGTGCAACCGATTGGCTTCGGAGGAGTGTGGGGCGGCTCACCCCACTCGTCAATACGTCACCTTCAGGCCACGCGGGTCACCGTGTCATCGGCAACCAACAACCGACAACGGGCAACCGGCCTCACGCCGCGGGCGCCGCCGTACTGCTCCGCACCACCAGGCTCGTCGCCAGCTCCACCCTCCCCCAAGGCCTCGACTTCGCTCGGCCAGGGGGGACCCCCACCGCCGTCGAGGACTCCGGCTCGCGCGCGAGGTCGAGCACCAGCTTCGCCGCCGCCTCGGCCATCTCGGTCAGGGGCTGTCGTACGGTCGTCAGCGGCGGGCCCACCCAGCGCGCCACCGGCAGATCGTCGAAGCCGACCACGCTCAGGTCCTCCGGGATGCGCAGCCCCAGTTCGCGCGCGGCCTCGTACAGGCCGAGCGCCTGGAGGTCGTTGCCGGCGAAGACGGCCGTGGGCCGGTCCGGGCGCCGGAGAAGCTCGAGCCCGAGCCGGTAGCCGGCCTCGTGGTGGAAGTCGCCGGTGGTGATCAGCGAGGTGTCGACCGGCAGCCCGGCCGTCTCCAGCGCGGCCCGGTATCCGTCGACGCGGGCGCGGCTGCACATCATCCGGGAGGGCCCGCTGATCGCGCCGATCCGGGTGTGGCCGAGTTCGACGAGGTGCCGGGTGGCGGCCAGCCCGCCCTGCCAGTTCGTGGCGCCGATCGACGGCACGTCCGCGCCCGGGTCGCCGGCCGGGTCCATCACCACGAACGGGATGGAACGGCTGGTGAGCAGCGCCCGCTGGGACTCGTCGAGCCCGGAGAGCACCAGGATCACACCGTGCGGACGGCGGGCGGCGACCTGGTCGGCCCAGGTGCGGCCCGGGGTCAGCCGTCCCGCGCTCTCGCTCAGCACCACGCTCAGCCCGGCGTCCCGCGCCACGTTCTCCACGCCCCGGATGACCTCCATCGCCCAGGCGCTCTCCAGCTCGTGGAAGACCAGGTCGATCAGCGGGGAGCGGGTCGCCTCCGCGCGGCGCCGCCGGTAGCCGTAGACGCGGAGCAGGTCCTCGACGCGGGTGCGGGTCGCGGGGGCGACGTCGGCGCGGCCGTTGAGGACCTTCGAAACAGTCGGAGCCGACACTCCGGCCTCGCGGGCGATCTCGGCGAGCGTGGCGGTCTGGGTCGGCCGACCCGCTGTCTGGGTTTCGGCGGAATCCGAGGCGGTCATGGCGGCGATCGTATCCCTGCGCGACCTCTTGACGAACCCCCCGGCGCGCCTTACGTTCCCGGAACATTCGTAGAACGGCTCGAAACATTCGCACGAGAGGTGCTGTCTGTGCTGTTTATGGATCCCAACACGTCCAACGGCGGGCGTACGTTCAGCAGGCGCTGGGTGCTCGGCGCCGGTGCCACCACCCTGCTCACCACCGGCCTCACGGCCTGCGGCTCCAGTGACAGCACCGGCGGCAGCAGCACGGTCACCGCCTTCACCTACGGCGACGACGCGGTGAAGGTGCAGGTCAAGGCCGTCACCCGGTTCAACGCGTCGGCGGCGGCCAAGACGGCCAAGGGCAAGATCAAGCTGGAGAAGGTGCCCGGCACCGACTACCCGGCCAAGCTGCGCACCGCGATGGGCTCGCCGAACGCGCCGGACGTCTTCTTCAACTGGGGCGGCGGCTCGATCAAGGCGTACCAGGAGGCGAACCAGCTGGTCGACCTCACCGACACCATCAAGTCCGACCCGGTCCTCAAGGACGGCTTCCTGCCCTCGGTGCTCGCGGCGGGCGCGCTCAAGGGCAAGAACTACGGCATACCGATGCGCGGTATGCAGCCTGTGATCCTCTTCTACAACAAGTCGGTCTTCGCCGCGCACAAGCTCCAACCGCCCACCACCTGGGCCGGGTTGCTCGACATCAACAAGAAGCTGAAGGCGGCGGGCATCACCCCGTTCGCGCTCGGCGGGGCCGACATCTGGCCCGAGCTGATGTGGCTGGAGTACCTGGTCGACCGGATCGGCGGGCCCGACGTCTTCGACCGGATCAAGAACGGCGACGCGTCCGGCTGGGGTGACCCTGCCGTCCTCAAGGCCGCGGAGACGGTCAAGCAGCTCATCGACGACGGTGCGTTCGGCAAGGGCTTCAGTTCGGTGTCGTACGTCAACGGGGGCGCCCCGGCGGTCTTCGCCAAGGGCAAGGCGGCGATGCATCTGATGGGCTCGTGGGAGTACTCGACGCAGCTCGGCAAGTTCCCCGACTTCGCCAAGACGAACCTGGGGTGGTTCGCGTTTCCGAAGTACGAGGGCGGGGCCGGCGATATCCGAAACGTGGTCGGGAATCCCACCAACTACTGGTCGGTGAACGCCCGTACGGGCAACAAGGACGCGGCGATCGCGTTTCTGCGGGACTGTGCGTCGGAGGCGTACGCGAAGGATCTGGTCGCCAACGGCGACATCCCTACGACCTCCAACGCGGAGAAGTTGCTGGACTCCTCCCCCAACCCCGAGTTCGCGAAGTTCCAGTACCAACTCGTGCAGCAGGCACCGGCGTTCACGTTGAGCTGGGACCAGGCGGTGGATCCGGACGTGTCCACGCCGATGCTCACGGAGATCAACAAGCTGTTCGTGGGGAAGAGTTCGCCGGCGCAGTTCGTGTCGGCGCTCAAGGGGCTCAAGTGACCCAGAGTGCGGCGGCGAAGGCTGGTCGCCCACACGCCGTGTGGGCGATCCCGGGTGTGCTGTTCTTCGTGTTCTTCGCCGTTGCCCCCATGCTCCTCGCCGTCTATCTCTCCTTCACCACCTGGAACGGGCTCGGCAACCCGAAGCCGGTCGGGCTCGCCAACTGGCAGAAGTTGGTGCACGACGACCGGCTGACCCAATCCCTCACCGTCACCGTGCTGTTGACGGTGACGAGCTGGGCGTTCCAGACGGTGGTGTCGCTGTTGCTCGGGGTCTGGGCGGCGGGGCGCCAGCGCAACCGGGCCGTTCTCTCCGCGATCTTCTTCGTGCCGTTCCTGCTGTCCTCGACGGCGATCGCGCTGCTCTTCTACGCGCTGCTGGACCCCAACTTCGGTGTCATCCACCAGGACACCCTCGGCTCGACGAGCGGGGCGTTCCTCGCGATCGTGTTCGTCGGGGGGTGGCAGTTCATCCCCTTCCACACCTTGATCTACCAGGGCGGGGCCCGCCAGATCCCCGAAGTCCTCTACCAGGCGGCGGCGATTGACGGCGCGGGCCGCTATCGACAGTTCTTCTCGATCACGCTGCCCCAGCTCCGCAACACGGCCACGACCTCCAGCGTGCTGATGATCGTCGGCTCGCTCACCTACTTCGAGACCGTCCTGATCCTCACCCAGGGCGGCCCCGGCACGGACACGGCGATCCTGCCGTACCTGATGTACGAAGCCGGCTTCAAGAGCTACGACTTCGGCTACGCGAGCGCGATCGCGACCTTCCTGGTCGTCATGGCCACCGCGCTCTCCCTCGTCCTGGTCAGGCTCACCGGTTTCGGCGCCATGCGCAGTACCCGCGAAGGGATGTGACGGAGTGTCACATGACACGTTGCCGCGTCCGGTGGAGGCGACGGAGGAGCCCGTGGAACCCCCGCGCACCCGAAGGCGCCGCCACTGGACCCGCCGCCCCAACCCCCTCGCCGGCCTCGGTTCCCTCCTCTGGCTGGCCGTCGTCATCGTCCCGATCTACGCGATGATCTCGGCCTCCCTCACCCGCCAGGACAAGGCCCTCGGCAACAACGCCCTGAAGCCGCCCACCGATCCGACCTTCGCCAACTACAACACCGTCCTGCACAACGGCTTCGGCCACTTCCTCACGAACACGGCACTGGTCGCGGCGGCGGTCGTAGGCATCGTGCTCGTGCTGTGCGTGCCGCTCGCCTACGTGGCCGTCCGCACCCGCACGGTCTGGTCGAGCGCGGCCTTCCGCCTGTTCCTGCTGGGGGTGGCGATCCCGGCCCAAGCCGTAGTCGTCCCCCTGTACCTGATGATCGCCAAACTCAACCTCTACGACAGCCTGTTGGCGGTGATCCTCCCCACCGCGGCCTTCGCGATGCCGGTCTCCGTGCTGGTCCTGACCGGCACGCTGCGGGACATCTCGGAGGACCTGTACGAGGCGATGGCGCTCGACGGGGCCTCGGCGACCCGGATGCTGTTCCAGTTGGTCATCCCGCTGACCAAGGGCGGTATCAGCACGGTCGTCATCTACACGGCGCTCCAGGCCTGGAACGGCTTCCTCTTCCCGCTGATCTTCACCCAGTCCGACGGCCCCCGCGTCCTCACCCTCGGACTCTTCAACTACGTCAGCCAGTTCGGCGTGAACATCCCGGCCCTGCTCGCCTCGGTCGTCCTCTCCGGCATCCCGATCTTCGCCGTGTACCTGGTGGCCCGGCGCGCCCTGGTCGGCGGCCTGATGGGCGTGGGCGGCAAGTGAGATCAACGCCCCCCCGGAAGCCGAACCCCCGTTCTCTGACAGGAGTTTCATGACCACCGCCCCCTGGCGCGACCCCGCCCTGCCCGCCGCCGCCCGCGTCGACGACCTGCTCGCCCGGATGACCCTGGAGGAGAAGACCGCCCAGCTCTACGGCGTGTGGGTGGGCGCCGCCACGGACGGCGACGGAGTCGCCCCGCTCCAGCGGGAGATGACCTCGGAGTACGACTGGGCCGAACTGATCACCCAGGGTCTTGGCCAGCTCACCCGTTCCTTCGGTACGGCGCCGGTGGAACCGGAGTTGGGCGCGCAGGCGCTCGCCCGCGCGCAACGGCGGATCGCCGCCGCGAGCCGCTTCGGCATCCCGGCGATCGCCCACGAGGAGTGCCTGGCGGGGTTCACGGCCTGGGGTGCGACGGCGTATCCGGTGCCGTTGGCGTGGGGCGCGAGCTTCGATCCGGGGCTGGTCGAGGAGATGGCCCGGCGTATCGGCGCGGACCTGCGGGCGGTGGGCGTCCACCAGGGGCTCGCCCCGGTGCTGGACGTCGTACGGGATCCGCGGTGGGGGCGGGTGGAGGAGACGATCGGCGAGGATCCGTATCTGGTGGGGACGATCGGTGCCGCGTATGTACGGGGTCTTGAGTCGGCCGGGGTCGTCGCGACGCTGAAGCACTTCGCCGGGTACGCGTCGTCGGTGGGGGCGCGGAATCTGGCGCCGGTGCGGGCGGGGGTGCGGGAGTTGGCGGACGTGACGCTGCCGCCGTTCGAGATGGCGCTGCGGGAGGGCGGGGCGCGGTCGGTGATGGCGGCGTACAACGAGACGGACGGCGTGCCCGCGTCGGCCGACCCCGCCCTCTTGACCCAACTTCTGCGCGAGGACTGGGGGTTCACGGGGACGGTGGTCGCGGACTACTTCGGCATCGGCTTCCTGGAGACGCTGCACCGGGTGGCGGGCAGCCCGGCGCAGGCGGCGCACGCGGCGCTGGCGGCGGGGATCGACGTGGAGCTGCCGACGGTGAAGTGCTACGGGAAGCCGTTGGTGGAGGCGGTGCGGGCGGGGGTGGTCCCGGAGGCGTTGGTGGACCGGGCGGCGCGTCGAGTGCTGCTGCAGAAGGCCGAGTTGGGGCTCCTGGACGAGGACTGGTCGCCGGAGCCGACCGGGCGTATCGACCTCGACTCACCGGCGAACCGCGCGCTGGCGCGTCAACTGGCCGAGGAATCGGTGGTGTTGCTGGACAACCCGGACGGGTTGCTGCCGTTGCCGCCCGAAGCGCGGATCGCGGTGGTGGGTCCCAGGGCGGCGGACGCCCTCGCCATGCTCGGCTGCTACTCGTTCCCGTCCCATGTGGGTACGCACCATCCCGAGGTGCCCATGGGCATTGGGATTCCCACCGTACTGGAGGCGCTGCGGGCCGAACTCCCGGACGCCAAGGCGACGTTCGCGGAGGGGTGTGACGTCTCCGGCCCGGACACGAGCGGTTTCGAGGAGGCGGTCGCGCGGGCGTCCGAGGCGGATGTGTGCGTGGCGGTGCTGGGCGACCGCGCGGGCCTGTTCGGACGCGGCACGTCCGGCGAGGGCTGCGATGTGGCGGACCTCCGACTCCCGGGTGTCCAGGCCGACTTGCTGGACGCCCTGCTGTCGACGGGCGTCCCGGTGGTCCTGGTCCTGCTGACCGGCCGCCCGTACGCGCTGGGCCGTTGGCAGGGCCGACTGGGCGCGGTGGTCCAGGCGTTCTTCCCGGGCGAGGAGGGCGGCCCGGCGGTGGCGGGAGTGCTGTCGGGCCGCGTCAACCCGTCGGGCCGCCTCCCGGTGAGCGTCCCGCACATGCCCGGCGGCCAACCATGGACGTACCTCCAACCCCCACTGGGCCTCGCCGACGAGGTCAGCAACCTCGACCCGACCCCGCTGTACCCCTTCGGCCACGGCCGCTCGTACACGACGTTCGCGTGGGAGCCCGCCGAATCAGGGGAGTTGGAGATCGGCACGGACGGCTCCTACGACCTGTCGCTCACCGTCCGCAACACGGGCGACCGGGCGGGTACGGAGGTCGTCCAGCTCTACCTGCACGACCCGGTGGCCTCGGTGACCCGCCCGGACGTCCGCCTGATCGCTTACCAGCGGCTGGAGTTGGGCCCGGGCGAGGCATCCCGGGTGACCCTCCACTTCCACTCGGACCTGTCGGCGTTCACCGATCGTTCGGGGCGGCGGGTGGTTGAACCGGGGGTGCTGGAGCTGAGGTTGGGGGTTTCCAGCGCGGACGTGCGGCATACGGCTCGGCTGAATGTCACTGGGCCGGTGCGGGAGGTCGGTACGGATCGCAGGTTGGTGTGCGAGACGGAGGTGCGGGCCCAGGTATGACACCCACGCAGGTCAGACCTTGATCACTTGGACACCGGCGCCGCACAGATCGCGAAGGTCCTCGGGGTCCGAGGTGAGCACGGTGACGGGCGCGGGCGAGGCGAGCGCCGTCGCGGCGACGATCGCATCGAGGGCGTATTCGTGCCCGTGCAGACCGGCCGAAGCGAGGAGCGTGCTCGCCCGGCGGGCGATCGCTTCGCTGGGCGGGACGACATTGACGCGCGAGACGGCGTGGTCGAAGCGGGCTTGGTGGGTCCTGAGGTCGCGGGCCTCCACGAGAGTCACCGAGCTGACGACCACGCGGATGTCATCGGCCTCGGCCGCGGCGAGCCACTCGGTGAGTTCCGGCGTGCGGCGGACGAGTTTGGACAGGCCCTCGCGGTCGAGGACGAGCGTGCCGCTCACGCGGCGTCGGCCGAACCTGCCGAGCCACCGCGCAGGACGGCCCGCTTGGCCTCGACCGCGGCCGGGTCCACCGGGCCGTGCACGGCCTCCGCGTCCTCGATCAGTTCACGCAGCCGGTCCCGCTCCAGTTGGCGTTGGATGAGCGCTTCGACGTAGGCGGACATGCCCCGCTTGCCGGTGCGCTCCTTCAGGGCGGCGATGGTGCCCTCGTGGAGCGACACCGACACCGGGCGGACGGGACCTTCACCGGGCAGGGGAGAATCAGCCACGGCCTCACCTTAATAAAACCCTTGTTGTTCGCCCACCGACTCGAACCGCCACCGATGCACCGCCCGCATGACCAACTCCCCCTCCGGCTCAGGGAGTTCGGGCAGATCGGCGTCGTACTCCGCGTCCCACCACGTGATGACGAGGACGCGGTCCTGGGGGGCGCGGAGGAACTCCCGGCGCAGAGGATCGGACGGCAGCCGCTGCACCCGTGCCCAGGCGAGCAGTTCCTCTCCCCGTCCCTCGACCGCCCGGGCCTCCCACATCAGCGCGACCGTCACGAGTACAGGTTCTCCTTGGCAACCTCGTGCACGTGGTCGTGGGAGTGGCCGGGGACGTGCGTTTCCGTGACCGGCAGCGAGGAGTCCGCCGAGAGGTCCCAGTCCGAGGGGGTGCGGTTGCGGGCCACCATCTCCGCGCCCAGCGCGGCGACCATCGCGCCGTTGTCCGTGCACAGCTTCGGGCGCGGGACGCGCAGCCGGATGCCGGCCGCCTCGCAGCGCTCCGCCGCCAACGCCCGCAGCCGCGAGTTCGCGGCGACGCCGCCGCCGATCATCAGGTGGTCGACGCCCTCGTCCTTGCAGGCCCGTACGGCCTTGCGGGTCAGTACGTCGACGACCGCCTCCTGGAAGGACGCCGACACATCGCGCACCGGCACGTCCTCCCCCGCCGCCCGCTTCGCCTCGATCCAGCGGGCCACGGACGTCTTCAGCCCGGAGAAGGAGAAGTCGTACGCCGGGTCGCGCGGCCCGGTCAGTCCGCGCGGGAACGTGATCGCCGTGGGGTCGCCCTCCTTCGCGTACCGGTCGATGACCGGGCCGCCCGGGAAACCGAGGTTCAGGACGCGCGCGATCTTGTCGAAGGCCTCGCCCGCCGCGTCGTCGATCGTCGCGCCCAGCGGCCGTACGTCCGAGGTGATGTCCGAGGAGAGGAGGAGGGAGGAGTGACCGCCGGACACCAGCAGCGCCATCGTCGGCTCCGGCAGCGGGCCGTGCTCCAACTGGTCCACGCAGATGTGGGAGGCGAGGTGGTTCACGCCGTAGAGCGGCTTGCCCAGCGCGTAGGCGTACGCCTTCGCCGCCGAGACGCCGACCAGGAGCGCGCCCGCGAGCCCCGGGCCCGCCGTGACCGCGATGCCGTCGAGGTCGCGCGCGCTCACACCCGCGTCCTTCAGCGCGCGCTGGATCGTCGGGACCATCGCCTCCAGATGGGCGCGGGACGCCACTTCCGGTACGACCCCGCCGAAGCGGGCGTGCTCGTCGACGCTGGAGGCGATCGCGTCCGCGAGCAGGGTGTGGCCGCGGACGATGCCGACGCCGGTCTCGTCGCAGGAGGTCTCGATGCCGAGGACGAGCGGTTCGTCAGCCATGAATCTCGGTTCCTTGTACGGGAGTCGTTCCCTCGGCGGAGCCGCTCTCGGGATCTGTGGTCAGGCGCATCACCAGGGCGTCGACGTTGCCCGGCTGGTAGTAGCCGCGCCGGAACCCGATGGGCGCGAAGCCGAAGCGCTCGTAGAGCTTCTGTGCGCGGATGTTGTCGACCCGGCATTCGAGCATGACCTCGGCACACTCGAACTCGCTCGCCGCGGTGAGGAGTTCGGTGAGGAGGGTGGAGCCGAGGCCGGTGCCCCAGTGGTCGCGGGCCACGGCGATGGTCTGGATGTCGGCCCCCGCGGCGGAGCCGCCATCAGACTCAGCACCTGTCGTGGCGAGGCCCGCGTATCCGACGACCCGGACGCCGCTCTCGTACTCCTCGCCGGTCACCTCCGCGACCAGGTACCGGCGCGTCGCCTCGGCCCCCCGCGCATGCGCGAGTTCGGACCAGAACATGCCCCGGGACCAGGCGTCCTCGGGGAAGAGGTCCTTCTCCAGTTCCAGCACGGGATCGATGTCCCACCAGCGCATCTCGCGCAGTCGAGGGCTCACGGTTTCGGTCACTTCGGGGTGACCACCTTGTAGTTCTTGGGCACCTGCGCGTCGGGACGGCGCAGGTACAGCGGCCGGGGCTCGGGGAGTTCGACGCCCGCCGCCAGTCTCTCGGCGGCCAGGGCGGCGAGCGCGGCGGCGGACACGTGCTGCGGCTCGTGGGCGGACGGGAAGGTGTCCGGGTAGAGCAGCGCACCGGCGCCGACGGCGGGCAGCCCCGCGACCTGGTCGGTGATCTCGGCGGGCCGGTCCACGGCCGGGTCGGTGACCCGGGTGCGGGAGTCGGCGTAGCGCGCCCAGTAGACCTCCTTGCGCCGCGCGTCGGTGGCCACCACGAAGGGGCCGTCGAGGTCGGCGGCGTAGGCGAGGCCGTCCAGCGTGCACACACCGTGCACGGGCACGCCGAGCGCGAGCCCGAAGGTGTCGGCGGTCATCAGCCCGACGCGCAGCCCGGTGTAGGGGCCGGGGCCGATGCCCACGACGATTCCCGTGACGGCGTCGAGCGTGAGCCCCGCGTCGGTGAGCACGTGGTCGACGGCCGGGAGCAGCAGCTCACCGTGGCGCCGCGCGTCCACCTGACTCGACGAGGCGATGACGGCCTCGCCGTCGTGCAGGGCGACGGTGACGGCGGGGGTGGCGGTATCCAGAGCGAGCAAGAGCACGCAAACAGCCTACGGCTCCGACGCCGTGAGCACGGCCGCCCCGGTCGGCCCGGTCCCGGCTGCTACGGTCACCTAGGGTCACCGGACTTACAGGACGTACGGGACACCGTCACAGGACGTACGAGACGCGGAGGTGGGCGCCGATGGCCGGCAGCAGCTCGGGAATCGTGGCCGGGCTCACCGTGGCGGCCGTCGCCACGGTCGGTTTCCTCGCCTACCAGGCGTCGGCGAGCGTCCCGGCGGGGCTGGGAAGCTCGGCCCGCGCGAGCGCCGCGCCCGCGGTGGCCGCCTCGAAGGTGCCGCGCGACAAGAAGAACCCCACCGCGCTGCCGGCCGGCTCCGGCAAGGGCGAGCGGGTCGTGTACTCGGTGGACGACGACCGGGTGTGGCTGGTCGCCGAGAACGACAAGGTCAACCGCACGTTCAAGGTCACCCCCGGCACGGTGGACCCGCCCACGGGCACCTATCCGGTCAGCTCCCGCTCGAACGCGATCACCGGCACCGACGGCACCCCCATCCAGCACGTGGTCCGCTTCACGAACGCGGACAACGTCGCGATCGGCTTCAGCGTGGCGGTCAGCGGCGCGACGGACGAACCCGACCCCATGAACAAGTCGGGCGGCATCCGCGAATCACCGGACGACGGCAAGGCGATGTGGGAGTTCGCGACGATCGGCCAGAGCATCGTCGTCATCCGCTGAGCGAGATCGCCTTGATTGGGATCGCGCCCCGCAGGGGCGCGTCCCAGGGGCGCGGGGCTGTATCGATATGCGGCTCCGCCGCGTGGGCGCGACCAGCCCCCACCGCCCCGCAGCCAAACGACTACGCGGCTTTACGAGGCTCAACAGGCGCAGCCCCAGGAGCCCGCGGTGGCGTGGAAACGGCCCTCGCGGCAACCCCCGCCGCCAACAACTCCCGCATGGACACCCCGGCGAACACATACGGCCGCGGCTGCTGACGCTCGTTCTCTGAAGCCGACATGGACGCCTCCTGGAAGCCGGGGGCAGACGTAGTTAGGTAGACCTAACTACACACCGGATACCATGTGACCACGCCCGAGACCCCGAACGCAACATCTTGCCGACACCTTGTCGGAACCCACACCGCTCACCCCACCCGGTCAGCCCCCGAGCACACCCAGTTCGACGGAGGCCCACCGCGCGCCGAGCCCGGTGACGGTGACATGCCGTACCTCGTCCACGGTGTCACCGACGGCCCGGTGGATGACGAGGGACAGCCGGTCGTCCGTCAACTCCTCGACCTTCCCCTCACCCCACTCCACGACGATCACGGACTCGGGCAGCGAGACATCGAGATCCAGGTCCTCCATGTCGTCGAGCCCGCCGCTCAGCCGATACGCGTCGACATGGACCAGCGGCGGCCCCTCCCCCAGCGAGGGATGCACGCGGGCGATCACGAACGTCGGCGAGGTCACCGCCCCCCGGACGCCGAGCCCCTCCCCCAGCCCCCGGGTGAGTGTCGTCTTGCCGGCGCCCAGCTCGCCCGTGAGCATCACGAGGTCGCCCGCGCGCAGCAGCTTGGCGAGGCGACGCCCCAACTCCCGCATCTGTTCGGGGGAGTTGACGGTGATCGATACGGACAGGGGCTCAGCCGCGTTGTGCGGTGCTGCTGGTGCTTCCATAGCCGCTTACGGTAGCCCCTGCCGGCACGGCCCCGGCGCGGGTGAGCAGGTCGGCGAGGCGGTCGGTGACCACCTCCGGGTGCTCCAGCATGACCAGGTGCCCGGCGTCCGGCACGAGCACCAGCTCGGCGTCCGGCAGCAGGTCGGCGATGGCCTCGCTGTGCTCACTGGGCGTGACGAGATCGCCGATCCCGGCGAGCACGAGCACCGGCATGTCCTTGAAGTGGGTGAGGGCGGCGGTCTTGTCGTGGTCGGTGAACGCCGGGTAGAACTCGGCGACGACATCGATGGGCGTGCCCTCGATCATCCGCTCGGCGAACCGCGCGACCGCCGGATCGACGTCCCGCGAGGCGAACGAGTACCGCTTGATGATCCCGGCGAACAGATCGGCGGTGGCCCGCCGCCCCCGCTCCACCAGCGCGGCCTGCTGCCCGAGCGCCTTCAGCACACCGGGCAGCACCCGCCGTACCGCGTTGACCCCGGCGACCGGCAGCCCGAAGTTGACCTCGCCGAGCCGCCCGGAGGACGTACCGACGAAGGCGGTGGCGACGACCCGGTCGTGGATCAGCTCGGGGTACTGGTCGGCGAGGGCCATCACCGTCATGCCGCCCATGGAGTGCCCGACGAGCACGATCGGCCCCTCGGGCACGGCCGCGTCGATCACGGCCTTCAGGTCGCGCCCCAACTGGTCGATGGTGAGCGGCATGTCGTCTTCCAGCTGCGCCACTCCGCGCGCGGAACGCCCATGACTCCGCTGGTCCCAGTGCACGGTCCGCACGACCCCGCGCAGGGCCGCCCGCTGGAAGTGCCAGGAGTCCTGGTTGAGGCAGTAGCCGTGGCTGAAGACGACGGTGACGGGGGCGGGCGCCTTGCGCCCGAAGAGCCGGCGGCGCTTCGGGGTCACGGCGGCGGCCGGCTCGATGTCGTCGATCTCGTAGTACAGCTCGGTGCCGTCGTCGGCCCGCGCCGTGCCGGGGGTGCCGCGCAGCGAGCCGTACGGTCCCGTGGAGTCGAGCGCTAGCCGGGCCCGCTCCCGCATGCCGCGTCCTACGGTCATCCGCTCTATGGCGACACCGGCGGCGGCCCCGGCGGCGATCACCCCTATCGCGGCGCCGGCGATACCGGTGGCCTTGCGCCAGTTCCCGGCCGCCCCCGTGGCGGCGGAGGCGACCGCGGCGACCGCCTCCGCACTGCTCTCGCTCACGTGCCGCTCCTCTTCACGTCAGAACCCTGCGCTACGTCGTCTCCCTCATACCCGGGGAGGACCTGGTGGACGACCTCGGGGACGATCTCGTGGACGACCTCATTGACGTGGACGCGGGGAACGCGTGTTCCGATGCGGGTCACGATCTCGTAGGCGATGGTGCCCGCGGCCTGCGCCCAGTCCTCGGCGGTGGGCTCACCATGGTCACCGGCCCCGAAGAGGATCGCCTCCGCACCGGCCTCCGGCTCGTCCCCTCCCAGGTCCACGACGAACTGGTCCATGGCGACCCGGCCCGCGACGGTCCGCCACTTCCCGCCGACCAGTACCGGACCGCTGCCGGAGGCGTGCCGCGGGATGCCGTCGGCGTAACCGACGGGGATGAGTCCGAGGGTCGTCGTGCCCGGAGTGACGTAGTGGTGGCCGTAACTGACGCCGTGCCCGCCCGCCACCTGCTTCACCAGGGCGACGGACGCCTTCAGGGTCATCACCGGCCGCAGTCCGAGGTCGGCCGAGGAGCCCACCTCCGGGCTGGGCGAGATGCCGTAGACGGCGATGCCGGTGCGGACGAGGTCGAAGTGCGAGTCCGGACGGGTGAGCGTGGCGGGCGAGTTGGCGATGTGCCGCACCTCGGGGCGCACGCCCTGCTCCTCCGCGTAGGCGACCATCTCGTGGAAGAGGGCGAGTTGGGCGTCGATGGAGGGGTGCCCTGGTTCGTCGGCGCAGGCGAAGTGCGACCAGAGTCCGGTGATCCGGAGCAGCCCGGCCGCCTCCGCGCGCAGGGCGGCCCCGACGAGTTCGGCCCAGTCGTCGCCGGGCTGGCACCCGTTGCGCCCGAGCCCCGTGTCGGCCTTGAGATGCACGCGCGCGGGGAGTCCGGCGGCGCGGGCGGCTCCGGTGACTTCCTCCAGGGCCCACATCCCGCTGACCGACACGTCGAGGTCGGCCTCGACGGCCTGCCGCCAGGGTCCGCCCGGGGTCCACAGCCAGCACATGATCCGCACGCCGTCGGGCAGCCCGGCGCGGGCCCGCAGGTCGAGGGCCTCTTCGGGCGTGGCCGTACCGAGCCAGGTCGCCCCGGCCTGTACCGCCGCACGCGCGCAGGGCACCGCCCCATGGCCGTACGCGTCGGACTTCACGACGGCCATGAGGGCCGCGCCCGGCGCGAGGGCGCGCAGGGCCCGCACATTGGCCCGCAGGGCGCCCAGATCGATCTCGGCGCGGGCGCGCAGCGGTGCGGTGGGTCGAGCGGCTGTCTCATTCATGGCACCCCCAGTCTCTCAGAGGCGACTGACACCCCCTCTGAGCCCTCCTCGTTCCCTGATCGATCCCTAGTTCCCGGGCCGGTGTCCCCACACGTACACCCGGTCGCCCTTCTTGAGGACGCTCCAGAGCTTGCGGGCGTCGGCCAGCCGCAGATTGACGCAGCCCCAGGAGCCGACGGTGGTGTAGATGCTGCCGTAGACGGCGTGGAAGGCGATGCCGCCGTCGAAGAACTGGGCATACGGCATAGGGCTGTTGTAGAGCGTGGACCAGTGGTTCTTGTGCTTCCAGTAGATCTTGTGCCAGCCGCCCCGGGTCACATGCCCACCGCGCCCACTGCGCATGGGCACCGGCCCGAACACGACCTTCTTCCCCTTCTGCACCCAGGTCAGCTGCCGGTCGAGGTCGACACAGGCGACGCGATACGACCGCACCGGACACTTCCGGGCCGCGTTGGGACTCTTCTTCGCGGCGATGAACTGCATCCGCGCCCAGGTGACCGGCCCCGCGAACCCGATGGCCGGCTTGATCCCCTGCTTCTTCTGAAAGGCCCGGATGGCCTTGCAGTCGGCGGCCGACTGCTTCCCGTCCACCGTCCGCTTGAGCCACCGTTCCACGCCCCGCTGATACGGCCCGGCCTGCTTGCTGCAACTCACCTTCGCGACGGCGTCCCCGATCGGCACGTACTCGACGAGCGCGTACGTCCCCACCGCGGCGTCCCGGGGCTCGACCCGGTCCTCCTCGGCACTCGGCGTGTACACCTCCGGCGCGAGCCCCTGATCGGGCGTGTCGATCTGCCACGGCTGATAGGGCCCCGGCGCCACCCCCGGCACCAACTCGCTCTCCCCCGGCCCCGAGGCCGGCGGCGGCCCATCGGCCCGGGCACTCGCGGCCCCGACGGGGAGAGCGATCACCGCGGTGAGCAGCACCGCGATACTTCTGCGCGCGATTCGTGTACTGATCATGCGATCAGAGAAACTCGACGCTACGACGAGAGCCGGGTGCCGCGCGGTGGGGTCACCCTTATTGACGAGCGCTGGGTACCAGCCCGTCCGGCGTTTGAGGACGAGGCCCCTTCAGGGCCGAAGGGGGGTCTGGGGGCGCAGCCCCCAGGGGACGGGACGGGTAGGGGCGGCGGGGGCGAGAAAATTCAGCCCACCACATCCCGCCAGGCACCCCGAACCCCCTCCGCCACATCATGCGCCCCCACCGGCGCCCCCTCCGCGGCCAACCTCCCCGCCAGCCCATGCAGATACGCCCCCACACTCCCCGCATCGAACGCCGACAGCCCCGCCGCCAACAACGACCCCGCCAGCCCCGACAACACGTCCCCACTCCCCGCCGTGGCCAGCCACCCCGTCCCCGTCGAATTGACCCGCACCACCCCACCCCCCGAGTCGGCGACCAACGTGGTCGACCCCTTCAACAACACGGTCGCCCCATACCGCCCCGCCAACTCCCGCACGGATTCCAGCCGAGCCCCCTCGACCTCCCCCCGAGCAACACCGAGCAACGCCGCAGCCTCCCCCGCGTGCGGAGTCATCAGCGTCGGCGCACCCCGCCCCCGCACAGCCCCCGCGTCGACCAACCGCAACCCGTCCGCGTCAATGAGCACCGGCACATCGGCGGTCACCACCTCCCCCACAGCCGACGCGTCGTCCCCCGCCCCCGGCCCGACGACCCAGGCCTGCACCCGCCCCGCCTTGAGCGGCCCACCCTCCGACACCAACACCTCGGGAAACCGAGCGATCACCGCATCGGCGGCAGGCCCGACGTACCGCACGGCCCCCGCCCCACCCCGCAAGGCCCCCGCAACGGCAAGCACAGCGGCTCCCGGATACCGCCCGGACCCGGCGGCGATCCCGACCACCCCCCGCCGGTACTTGTCGCTCTCGGCCCCCGGCACAGGCAGCAACGCCGCCACATCCGCATGTTGCAGAGCCTCCAACGCGGCCCCACCGGACGGCAGTTCAGCATCCAGCCCGATATCGACGAACCGCACTGACCCGGCGTACTCCCGCGCGGGATCGATCAGCAAACCGGGCTTGTGCGCCCCGAAGGTGACGGTGAGATCGGCCCGCACCGCGGCCCCGAGCACCTGACCGCTGTCCGCCTCGACCCCACTGGGCAGATCTACGGCGACGACAAGCCCCCGGGACTCCCCGGCGAGGGCCGCCAGCCGCGCCGCGTCGGGCCGCAGCCCACCCCGCCCCCCGATCCCGACAATGCCGTCGACGAGAAGATCGGCACCCAGCACCAACTCCTCGGCATCGGCCACCGCGACGGTACGACCCCCCGCCCGCAGCAGCGCGGCAAGCCCGTCGGCATGGGTGCGCCCGGGCGCGAGCAGTACGGCGGTGACGGCGGCGCCCCGCCGGGCGAGCCGCGCCCCGGCGTACAGCGCGTCGCCCCCGTTGTCCCCGCTGCCCACCAGCAGCACGACCCGGCTGCCGTAGACCCGTCCCAGCAACTGGGCGCAGGCGACGGCCAGTCCGGCGGCGGCGCGCTGCATGAGCGCGCCCTCCGGAAGCCGTGCCATCAGCCGCTGCTCGGCTGCCCTTACCGTCTCCACGCTGTACGCAGTACGCATGTGTTCGAGTCTGCCCCGGATGCGACCGGAACCGCACCCGGGCCGTCCGGCGTCAGCCCTCGGCGATCACCACGGCCGAGGCCACCCCGGCGTCATGGCTCAACGAGACATGCCACGAGCGGACCCCCAGTTCGGCCGCGCGCGCGGCGACCGTCCCCGTCACCTTCAGCCGGGGCTGCCCGCTGTCCTCGACGTAGACCTCGGCGTCCGTCCAGTGGAGGCCGGCCGGGGCACCGAGCGCCTTCGCCAGCGCCTCCTTCGCGGCGAAGCGGGCGGCGAGGGAGGCGGGCCCCCGGCGTTCACCGCTCGGGAGCAGCAACTCGCTGTCCAGGAAGAGGCGTTGGGCCATACCGGGCGTGCGTTCCAGGGACGCCGCGAAGCGGGCGATCTCGGCCACGTCGATACCAACCCCGATGATGCTCATGGCGAGCACTTTATGACGGTGGCCCTGGGGCGCAGGACACGCCAGAGGGGGTGGTGCGTGGCCGAGGCCGCGCACCACCCCCTCCCCCCGTATGTGGTTCAGCTTCGGGTCAGCGTGTAGTCACCGCCGACGTTGTCGAACGTGGTCACGATGCCGTACTCGCCGGTCCGCGTCGGCGTGAAGGTCACCGAGACCGGCTGCCCTCCGGAATTGGACCCGACGGCGGACGCCACGGCGGAGACGCGGCTCTGGACGAACGTCGGCGGATTGCCCGGATCGTCGCCCACGACGAACAGACCGGCCACCGAGATCGGGCTCTGCGGAGTCAGTGTGATCGTCACCGGCACCCCCGCGGTCAGCGGAGTGTCCTGGACGGCGGCGACCTGCGAGTCGTCGAGGTGGAAGGTGGTGGACGACCCGGGCGCCAAGGAGCCGAAGCCCATCACGGACTCGATCGTGTAGGTGCCGGGTCCCCGGAACTGGTGGACCCGCGGGTAGTAGTCGCCCACCGGCCGCAGGTTGGAGTCGATCGCGACGAAGTCGACCGCCTGGTCGTTCAGGGAGCTGCCGCCGAGGAACGTCGTCTGCGCCCGGTCGTCGTACAGCTGGAGGTCGAAGTCGGTGGGACTCGACGGCCGCACCGCGACCACGGACCACGACTGGACCGCGGTGTCGAGGCGGAAGTTCTGGTCCGGCGTGGGATGGGTGAACGTGGGGAGGAACTGGCCCTGCGCGTCGAGCAGCGGCTTGCGGTAGCCGTAGTCGATCGTGTTCTGGTAGAGCGACCCCAGCGAGGAGTCGGACACGTCGAATCCGTCCGTGCCGCGGCTGGTCCAGAACGAGGCCAGCGTGTTGTCGACGTGGTGCGCGAGCGTGAAGAAGGCGGCCCCGAAGCCCTCGCTGTGCTGGTCCCAGGTCTCGGAACCGCCGGAGTTGACGTCGATGAGGTCCCACAGCGCCCCGATGACCCGCTCCTCCGTCACATCACCGTTGGCGACGCTCGCGAAGCCCCAGGTCGGGATCTCGAAGTTGGTCGAGGTCCCGTTGCGGAACGCGTAGACCGGGGTGTGGTTCATGGCCAGGGAGAAGAAGGTCGCCCATCCCTCGATCCACGCGCAGACGGTGGTGCTGGCCTGGGCGGGCGGATGCGGGACGGGGCAGCCGACGGTCGAGGGGAACGCGTCGTTGTAGACGTCGTCCATCAGCGCGTGGCCGATCTCGTGCATGACCTCCATCGGGGCGTCCGGGGTCCCGGGGGAGAGCATCACCACGTTGCCCACCTGGTCGTAGTGGTCCATGTCTTCGGGTCCGGTGTTCAGCCAGTTGATCCGCAACTGGCGGCACGTGGTGTCCTTCGGGTCCCAGCAGCCGTTCGAGTGCGGGACTCCCAGCCAGGCGTCGTTGCCCGTGTCGAAGACGTGGGCGGCCCGGTTGCCCACCACACCGTCGCCGGGAACCATGCTGCCGAAGTTCACCGTGCTGCCCGCCACCGGGTTGGCGCGTACCGCCGTGCTCCAGTTGTAGACGTCCGTGCCGTTCTGCACCCGCCACGCGGCGTTCTCGGCCTTGAACGTGATGTACAGCCGGGTGAACTGCGCGGCGGTGAAACAGATGTCGTAGCGGCCCGCGGAGTCCGTGAGTCCGGCGATCAGCGCGCCGGTCAGCAGATCCCGCACCTGGACCTGCACGTTCATCCCGTTGTGCCGCACACCGGCCTGGTCGGTGTAGCCCCAGGTGCCGACCGCGTGCGTGTCACAGGCCAGCAGTGTCGGCGCGGCGCTCCGCCGCTCCGCCGGAAGCCCGGGGCTCGGCGCGCTGCCCGTCGTCTGCCAGGCCGGGCGCTTGGCCACAACACCCCTTGCTGCAAAGGCAGTTGACCCGTCGTCACCGGCCGAGGCCGCCCATCCGACCCCGGGTCCCAGCAGCGCGCACAGCACGGTCAGGACGACCGTGAGGACGGTTCTTCGCGCGGCCCGCATCAGTTGAACTGCCAGTACTGGCTGTATGCGGCGTTCGTCCCGCAGGTGAACTGGACGATCCCGGCCTTGTCCGACTGGCTGGAGCCCGCGACGGCCATGCACTTGGCGCTGTGCCGGGCCACGAGCTGAACCCCGTTGATACCGGCCGGCGCGGCCCGCAGCAGCCACTGCTGGTTGAGGTCCCTGGTGCAGCCGTACTGGTTGACCACGGCGTTGTCGGCCTGGCTCGACTGCCGGACGTCCGCGCACTTGCCGCTGTTCAGGTTGACGAGGAGGTAGTAGCCGCTGTCGGTGGCCTGGAGCGCCCACTGCTGGTTCCGGCCGCCGTTGCAGGCGTACTGCTCCAGGCCCTGTCCGTCGTCGCCGCTGGACTCCGGTACGTCCAGGCACCTGCCGCTGTTGTAGTTGGTCACGGTGTAGTAGGTCACCGCCTGCGGCTGGGCTGCGGCGGTCGAGAGTCCGACCAGGCTCGCGCCGAGTGCCGTCGCGACGGTCACGGCAACACGGCCGGGGCGTCTGGGAGTTGCGTTGGTCATGCCCATTGGGTCATCCCCCGATGACGAGAACTGGGTGGTCCGGCGACAACGTTGCCGCCGTGGTCCAGCGTGTCCGCGCCGCGCTCGCGTGGGATGAGCAACCGTTACTCAACTACCCCGAGTGCCTGGGCGAGTTGGTGCCGGGTGGTGACTCCGAGCTTGGCGTAGGCGTGCTGGAGATGGTTGTCGACCGTGCGCACCGACAGGGCCAGGGCGGTGGCGATGTCCTTGCTGGAGTTGCCGATCGCGGCGAGCAGGGCGATCTCGCGTTCGCGGGCGGTGAGCGGCGCGGTGGCCCGGGCGGTGGTCAGCAGGGGGGTGCGGGCGCCCTCGCAGCGGGCCCGGGCGGCGGCGGCCCGCCGGTCGGCCGCGGCGGCGCGGCGCGGCCGGTCCGCCCGCCGCCACGCGGCCGCGGCGGCGGTGGCCGCCTCGGCGGCGAGCAGATCCGCTCCTACGGCGTGACAGGCGTCGGCGGCCAGGAGAAGCGGCTCGGGGTCGTCGGCGGCCAGCGCCCGCGCCAACTCGGCCCGGACGGGGGCGAGTTCACCGTCGCAGACCAGGGCAAGCGCGGCCAGCCGGCCGGTGACCTCCTTGGCTCCGCCGAGCCGCGCGATGTCGGTCAACAGCAGTGCCTCGCCGGTGACATGGCCACTCGCGCGGGCGGTTGCTGCGCCTTCGGCGAGCACGGAGCGGGCCCGCCCCACCTGCCCGCGAGCGGCCAACAGCCAGGCCTCGCCCAGGAGTTCCTCCCCGGCGGAAAGCAGCCCGGGTTCCACCGGCGGCAGCGTGCGGTGCTCGGCCAGCGTCGCCTCGGCCGCGTCCAGATCGCCCAGCACGGCCGCGCAGGCGGCGAGGCCCGCGAGCACCAGGCGCAGTGCCATGGCGTGGTCGATGGAGCGGGCCACGGTGGCGGCCTCGGCCCACCAGCGGCGGGCGGTGACGGGGTGACCGGCCAGCCAGTGCGCGCGGCCGAGGAGGACGGCCAGCCAGATCCGCACGGGGGAACCGGCGGCGGTGAGTTCGGCGTAGGCCTGCTCGCCCTCGTGGCAGGCCTCGGCCGCCGGGAGTCCGGCTTCGGTGAGGGCGAGGACGAGCGGGACGCGCTGGAACGCGGGATGGGAGGCGAGGGCCCGTTCCTGGACCTGCCGGTGCGCGTCGTGGGCGCGCCGCGCCCAGGTGGTGGCCTCGGCGGTACGGCCCACCAGGGCGAGCGCGGCGGGCTTCATCCAGGCGCCGCGCAGCCAGGCGTTGACGTCGGGGGCGGCGCCGACGTCGGTCTCCAGATCCTCCAGCAGGGCCAGGCCCTCGGCCGGCCGGCCGCCGACGATCCGTAGAAAACCCTCGTTGATCGTGAGCTTGCGGCGGTCGGCAGGACCGCTGATCCGTTCGCGGGCGGCGGCGTTGACGGCGAGCGCCTCGGCGACGGGGGCGTTGCTCCACAGCAGGTTCGTCGTGCGGACCAGGGCGACGGCGAGCCTGTCCTGTTCCTCGACGGCGAGGGCGTCGGCCCGGGCGAGCGTGGCCTCGGCCCGTCCCCAGCGGCCCAGCTCGAACAGCGCCTCGCCGAGCCGCAGATCGGTCACGGTGGTCCGGTGCTTCTCCGGCAGCGCGTCCAGGAGGGCGACGGTCTGCGGCAGGTCGTGGGCGTGCCGGGCCAGTACGGCGGCCCGGGCGAGGAGGGCCGGGTCGGCGGTGCCGGTCGCGGTGAGCTGCCAGCCGGCGATGTGCAGCGGGTCGCCGCGCCGGCGGGCACCGCGGGCCTGGACCCGGGCGGCCTGGTCCAGCAGCAGCTCACGGCGGCGCAGCACCGGCAGCCCGGCGCGCAGCACCTCGCCGTAGAGGGGGTGGGCGAGCGACACGGTCGTGCGGCGCCGGTCCTGGGCGACCCGGATCAGTCCCGCCCGTTCCAGCGCCGCGGTCACCTGCGGTGGGGCGAGGGCTTCGGCGTAGGTGAGGGGCAGTGGTTCGCACAGGGCCAGCAGCTCCAGGACGGGGCGCCCGGCGGAGTCGGCGCCGGCCAGCCGCGTGCCGATCATCTCGGTCAGCCGCGCGGTGCCGGGTAACCGGTCGTCGGCCAGATGCCACATCTCCCCGTCCTCGGTGAGGTTCCCGGCGCTCAGCGCACCGAGGACGAGTTCCCGCAGGTAGAGCACGTTGCCGCCGCTGGTGGCCGCCAGCGTGTGCAGAGTCCGCCGCGCGACCGGTCTCCCCAACGCGGCCTGCAACAGCGCCTCGACCTGCTCCGACCCCAGCACGGTCAGATCGACCCGGTACACCGCGTCCCCGCCGCGCAGCGCAGCGACGGCCTCCCCGTACGGCTCACCGGTGCGCACGGTACCGATCAGCAGGAGGACGCCGGTGTCCATCAACTGCCGCAGCAGTACGGCCGATGCGGCGTCCAGCAGATGCATGTCGTCGACGAACAACGCCCACTGCCGCCCGGGGCCGGAGGCCAACTCCCTCACAACGGCGGCGAATCCGGCAACGGGGTCGCTCAAGTCGACCCCCACGGGCAGGAGATGGGCGATCGCTCCCAACGGCACCGCACCCGCGGCGACACTCGCGGTGGCCCGCCCCACCCGGTACCCGGCCGCCGCGGCCGACTCCAGACACTCCTCGGCCAGCCGCGACTTGCCCACGCCCGCGGCTCCGCCGACCACGAATCCCCGGCACCCCCCGTCCGCCAGGGCCGCCGCGAAACACGCCAACTCCGCGTCCCGCCCCACCAAGGGCCAACGCCCCGCCCAGTCCCGCACGCCGGCTCCTCCGTCCCGCTCGGCCCGTCATATGCCGCTCGGCACCATCCCATCAGCTCAGGGCTCGTCCTCGGACCCGGTTTCGGGTCATCGTTTCGGGCCACGGCGGGGAGCAACTGCCTTTAGATGGAGGCCAGTTCACAGCACACGTACATGCCTCAGCCGCCGTTCCGGGCGAGCGTCCGTCAACCCCACCGCGCGGCGCAGGCCCTGACGAGTGCCGGCCCGCGCCCCTCCCCCGCGTCAAGCGGCAGACCGAACGCCCCCGGCGGGTGGGGCGGCCGAGGATCGGCGTCCCAGGCCCCGATCTCCTCCGCCGCGGCCCGACGGCTCCGGCAGCGTCCGTCGCGCGCCGGGCAAGCGGTCAGCCGGGTGCGGGGCCGTACGGGAACGCGAGCCGGTTGATGATCTCCTCCTCCAGCGGACCGGGGGGCGGCCACGGGAATCGGGGAATGCGAGCGCGGAGCAGGATGAGGCCGTGCAGGGCCGCCCACAGAGCGGTCGCCGTGGCGAGAGCGTCCTCCGCGCGGGACGTGCCGTCGCGCATCGTGTCGGCGACGTCGCGCAGCAGTATCGAGAACGCTTCGGCGGGAGCGAGCTGACTCGCGACGGTCTCGCCGACGATGGGCGCGAGCTCGCTGACCGCCTGGTCGACGCGTTCTTCCGTGGTGCTGCTGCCCCTGGGGCGCGGCCGGGAGAACAGCAGGGCGTAGAGCTCGGGCTGCTCGGCGCCGAAGACGAGATAGGCGTGGCAGTCGGCCAGAAGTCGCTCCCGCGCGCCTTCCGCTCCCGCCCGGGCGGTCTCAAGGTGACGCACCAGCAGGGAGCGGGTCTCGGTGACCACGGCCTCGACGATCTGGTCGGGCGTGTCGAAGTGCGCGTAGATCGACGGTGGCGCGATGCCGACCTTGCGGGCGATCGCCCGCAGGGTCACCGCGCTGTCCGATCCGGTCTCGACCAGCAGCTCGCGGGCCGCGGTCACGATCTCGTCGCGGAGTTGCCCTCCCTGCCCTCGGGGGTTGCGTCTGCGTGCTGCCGCTGGAGCCATGGCGATGACTTTACAGCCGTAAGTTCTCATGCTCTACTTACGGCCGTAAAGTTACATTGGTAGCGTGAAGGGAGATGGTCATGGACGTTCTCGTTCACATAGGCGCCGTCGACAGCCGCAGGAACGTCGGTACCGGCTCCGAAGGGTCGCGGTGGCCCGCATGAGCGCCACGACCGTCACCCCGCTCTCCATGGGCAACAGCAACGCCTACCTCCTGCGCGGCGAGCAGGCGGTCCTCGTGGACACGGGCGGACCGGAGGACGTCGACCGCCTGCGCGACGCGCTCTCCGCGCAGGGCCTTCAGCCTCGCGACATCGCCCTGGTCCTCCTGACCCACGGCCACAACGACCACAGCGGCACGGCGGCGTCGTTCGCGGAGGCCGGCGTTCCGATCGCGGTCGGCCTGGGCGACGAACAACTCCTGCGCACCGGACGCATCGACGTCCTCCCGATCAGCCATCCGGCCGGTGCGCTGCTCAAGCCCATGGTCCTGCGCGCGAGGGCCCAGCCGGTCGAAGCCGACATCCTGGTGGACGACAAGCTCGACCTGAGTTCCTACGGCGTCGACGCGCACGCCGAGCGGTTCGGCGGCCACACCCCCGGCTCGCTCGTCGTCCGCGTCGGCGACGACACACTCGTCGGCGACCTGGTCCGCGGTGGCGTGCTGCGCCCCAAGAGCCCGAAGCGCCATTTCTTCACCGAGGACGCCGCCGGAGTGCGCAGGGCACTCACGACCGAACTCGACCGCCGGCCGCGGCGCCTGCTCCCCGGCCACGGCGGGCCCCTCGACGCGGACGAGACCCGACGACGCCTCGACAAGGTCGCTCCGGCGCCCAGTCGCACCACAGCGTCCGGGTGACGCGGGTGGTGCCACGGTCCACGCCGCGAAGGCCCCGGCCGGGGCGACCCTCGCCCTCCCGACCGGAGCCTTCGCAGCGTTCCTCGACAGTGTTCGACGTCCTCGGCAGAACTACTCCACCGTCACCGACTTCGCCAGGTTCCGCGGCTGGTCCACCTCGTTGCCCCGAGCCGTCGCCAGCTCGCACGCGAACACCTGCAACGGCACGGTGGCGACCAGCGGTTGCAGCAGCGTGGGCGTGGCCGGGATCCGGATCAGATGGTCGGCGTACGGGACGACCGTCTCGTCGCCCTCCTCCGCGATCACGATCGTCATCGCGCCGCGCGCCCGGATCTCCTGGATGTTGGACACGATCTTGTCGTGCAGCACGGAACGGCCGCGCGAGGAGGGAACGACCACGACGACCGGCATGCCCTCCTCGATCAGGGCGATCGGACCGTGCTTCAACTCGCCCGCCGCGAAGCCCTCGGCGTGCATGTACGCCAACTCCTTGAGTTTCAGGGCACCTTCGAGAGCGACGGGGTAGCCGACGTGCCGCCCGAGGAACAGCACGGTGTTCTTGTCGGCGACCGACCGCGCCAACTCCCGTACCGGCTCCATGGTTTCCAGCACCCGCTCGACCTCGCCGGAGATCTGCGACAGGTCACGGATGACGGCCTGGATCTCGTCGCCCCACTTGGTGCCGCGGACCTGACCGAGATACAGGGCGACCAGGTAGCACGCGACGAGCTGCGTCAGGAACGCCTTCGTCGAGGCCACCGCGACCTCGGGCCCGGCGTGCGTGTACAGCACCGCGTCCGACTCGCGGGGAATCGTCGACCCGTTGGTGTTGCAGATGGCCAGCACCTTCGAACCCTGCTCGCGGGCGTGCCGTAGCGCCATGAGGGTGTCCATCGTCTCGCCGGACTGGGAGATGGCGATCACCAGCGACCGGCTGCCGAGGATCGGGTCCCGGTAGCGGAACTCGCTGGCCAGCTCCACCTCGCAGGGGATGCGGGTCCAGTGCTCGATGGCGTACTTGGCGATCAGGCCCGCGTGGAAGGCCGTACCGCAGGCGACGATGACGACCTTGTCGATCTCCCTCAACTCATGGACGGGGATGCGGACTTCGTCCAGCGTGAGCAGGCCCGCCGCGTCGATACGGCCCAGCAGCGTGTCGGCGACGGCCTTCGGCTGCTCGGCGATCTCCTTGAGCATGAAGTAGTCGTAGCCACCCTTCTCGGCGGCGGAGGCGTCCCAGTCGACGTGGTACGAGCGGACCTCGGCCGGGGCGCCGTCGAAACCGGTGACCGTCACCCCGTCGCGGCGCAGCTCGACCACCTGGTCCTGGCCCAGTTCGATCGCCGAGCGGGTGTGCGCGATGAACGCGGCGACGTCGGAGGCGAGGAAGGCCTCGCCCTCGCCGACGCCGACCACGAGCGGCGAGTTGCGGCGCGCGCCGACCACCACGTCCGGCTCGTCCGCGTGGACGGCGACCAGCGTGAACGCGCCCTCCAAGCGTTGGCACACCTGCCGCATCGCCTCCGCCAGGTCCGCGCACGCCGAGAACTCCTCGGCCAGCAGATGCGCGACCACCTCGGTGTCCGTGTCGGAGGCGAGATCGTGCCCGCGCTCGGTCAACTCGGCCCGCAGACAGGCGAAGTTCTCGATGATGCCGTTGTGGACGACCGCCACGCGCCCCGCGTTGTCGAGGTGCGGGTGGGCGTTCGCGTCGGTCGGGCCGCCGTGTGTGGCCCAGCGCGTGTGCCCGATGCCCGTCGACCCCGCCGGCAGCGGGTGCTCGACCAACTCCTTCTCCAGATTGACGAGTTTCCCGGCCTTCTTGGCCGCCGCCAGCCCGCCGTCCGCGAGCACGGCGACCCCCGACGAGTCGTACCCCCGGTACTCCAGCCGCTTCAGTCCGGCCATCACCACATCGAGCGCCGACTGCGACCCCACGTATCCCACGATTCCGCACATGCGCCGCAGCCTAGGCGCCGGAGCCCGTCCGAACACGGCACTTCGTGCCCGATTTCGGAAATTCCGGCCATGGTCGAAAACCGGCCAAGCCTGATCGTCATACGATCACAAATCTCACAGGTGGACCACAAAAGAGACACAGGGTTCCCCTTGGGGCGGCCGGGTTCCGTGGGGCGCGCCGCAGACGTCGGCCAAGGGCGACTTCGCGCCACCGCGCCCGAGCGCGACGGAAAGGCCTTGCCCCAAGCACTTACCTCCTGCTTACAGTGGCGCGCGCTTGACCGGCCCTTGACCAGGCCATAAGCGTTCAGTTCAAGCCAGCGACCGGGGGAACAGCGTCGCCGCGCCACGGGGGGATCACGTCGCCATGCCGCATTGCCGCACGCGCGCGTCCACCGGAGCGGACGCGCGCCGCACTCCCCCCGAAAGGGGAGCCACGCATGCGTTTCGGACTCGGCCGACCGCCGATACCACCCGCACCACAGAGACCACAGAGGTCGCGACGATTCGCCGGCGGCCCGGCCCTCACACGGCTCCTCCCGCCCGTCCTCGCCACCGCGCTGCTCGCCGGCGTGGCCGTCGGCTCGGGTCAGGTCCTCCCCGTCGACGCGCGGGACGCCGTCCCCGCGAGTGACAGTTATCCCTGGTACGAGGACACCGCCGCCGAGCAACTGCGGCAGGACCAGTGCCTGATGAGCGACGTGCTGCGGCTCGGCGGCACCTCCATGGCCACGACCGCGCAGAGCGCCCTCAACCAGCCGCAGGACGTGCTGCACACCCAGGCCGACCGCGCGCACTGGGAGCAGACGCCGCTGTCGACGGCGTACGAGAAGGACCGCGCCTCCTCGACCCGGGAACTCAACGAGATCAACGCGCTGCGCGACGCCTGGAAGACGCCCGTCACCGGGCTGAACACCCCGGCCGGCTTCACCGAGACCGGCTTCCACTGGCCGCCCGGCACCAACGGTGACGGCCAGGAGAGCTTCTACGGCCAGACCGGGCTGACCAAGTGGATCTCCGACCGCTTCTGGCAGAGCGAGGACGACTTCTACGAGGACTCCACACCCGCGACCGACGCGACGACCCTCGCCGCCGTCGACGCCCTGGGGAACCCTCGCTACGCCGCCTCCCCCGACCCCGGCCTGCCGGGCGCCGAGTGGAGACGCGCCCTCACCGAGCACGACGCGTTCGACTGGATGCACGGCGGCCCGGGCCGGCACACGGACGCCGACGACGCCCGTATCTTCCTGGAGTCCGGCGGGTTCCCCCGCACCGCCCCCGACCCGGACAGCGCCGAGTACCGGATCGCCGTAGAGAATCTGAAGTCCAGGTTCGCGACCTGTGCGTGGCGTGATCCGCTCGACCCCAACGGCGTGCTGGGCGCGGCGAGTTCGGCCGCCGCCGCCGAGTGGCAGCAGGAGATCGCCTCGCAGGCGACCCAGCGCAACCAGATCCTGGACGCGAACAGGACCGCCGTGGAGGCCCTCGCCACCGCGTCCAAGTCGCTCGGCGATCTGCTGGGCCAGTCCTGGGCCGCCGACCGGCTCACCCGCTGGCAGGACTACTGGTCCGACGGCGGGGTCGGCTGGGTCGGCAACGCGCCGACCGCCATCAAGGTGCACGCGGCGGCCGGCAAGTGTCTGGAGGTCCAGGACGCCGCCAAGACCGACGGCGCCGCGGTCCAGCTGAACACGTGCTCCACCGCGGCCGCGCAGAAGTGGGAGATCTACGGCGACGACAAGGGCCTGCACCTGCGCAACGTCAACTCCCTGAGGTGCCTCGACGTCGCGGGCAACAACCCGGCCAACGGCACGAAGATCCGGCAGTTCACGTGCAACAGCTCGCCCGCGCAGACCTGGGAGTTCAACCTCCGGGCCACCTCGGCGCTGAAGAACACCGGCACCGGCAAGTGCGTCGACCTGGCCGCGTACACCGTGGGCCAGGACAGCCGGCTGTGGGACTGCACCAGCGGCGGCCCGCAGCAGTACGACGTCACGCCCTCCGGTCACACCGGGACCGTGCCGCCGGCGGCCCAGTTCACCAAGGCCGCCGCCGGCCTCGCCAAGGCCCGCGCGGCATCGGCGAGCAAGCTCGCCGACATCAAGGCCCAGCTCACCGCCGCGCAGAAGGCGGCCACCGCCTCGGACACCGCCGAGCAGGCCGCGTACACCGTCGCGGACACCAACGGCGCGCCCCGGGGCCGCGGACTGCTGGTCGGTCAGCAGAAGGCCCAGGTCACCAAGGGCGCGGTCGCCGCGCTGGACGCGATGGTGAAGGCCGGCACGACCGCCGAGGCCGCCACCCGGGCCGCCGTCGCGGACAGCGCGACCATCACCCAGCGGGCGCTGGCGCAGGCCGCGCAGGTGAAGGCCGAGTTCCGCAAGAAGGCCGCCGAGAAGGCCGAGTTGCAGGCCAAGGCCGCGGCCGACGCGGCGAAGATCCACCGCGACAACGCCAAGAAGGACAAGGAGACCGCGGAGGCCAAGCTCGCCGTGGCCCTCGGCGCCGAGAGCGACGCGAAGACCGCGGCCGCCGACGCGCACGCCAAGCGGCTCGCGGCCGAGTCCGAGGAAGCCACCGCGAAGGCGGAGAAGGAGACCGCCGAGGCCAAGCAGGCGGAGGCGAACCAGCACAAGCAGACGGCCCAGGCCGAGGCGACCAAGGCCAAGGACGCCAAGGACAAGGCCGAGACCGCCGAGCAGACCGCGCAGGCCAGGCGGGACGACGCGGTCGGCGCCCGCGACAAGGCGAAGGACAAGCGGGACGACGCGTGGGAGGCCGAACAGAAGGCCGACGCCGCGCGCGCCAAGGCCGACGCCAAGGGGGCCTACGCCGACTCGCTGGACTCCGGTGACGCGGCGGACGCGGCCCGCAGTGCCGCGAACGAGGCGGACACCCAGGCCGGCAAGGCCGAGACGGCCGCCACCAACGCCCGTGCCGCGGCGGACGCCGCCACCCAGGCCGCCGCCGAGGCGGACGCCGCCGCGACCCGGGCCGAGGCCGCCGCCAAGCGCGCCCGCGCCGACGCGGACGCGGCCCAGGCCGCCAAGCTGAAGGCCGACGCCGCCGTACGCACCGCCACGGCAGCGGTCGCCGACGCCGTCAAGGCCGCCGCGCACGCCGCCGAGGAAGCGAAGACGGCGGTCCAACTGGCCGACCAGGCCGAGGAGTTGGCCAAGACCGCGCGGACCAACGCGAACGCCGCGCTCAAGGAGGCCGCCAACGCCCGTATCGCCGCGGCGAAGGCGGCGGGCTTCGCCCATGTCACCGCCCAGGCGGCGGTGGACGCGACGACGGCCGCCGAGCAGGTCGCCGCCCCGGCCAACGACGCGATCCAGCTGGGCTCGCCCTACCTCACCACCGACTCGGCCGCGGCCCTGGTCGTCCTGAGCGGGCAGTCGTCCAAGACGATCGCCGAACAGCAGCAGGCCGTGGCCGCCGCCCACGCCCGCAACGCGTCCGAGGAGGCCGCCGCCGCCCAGGCCATCGCCGACCAGGCGACGGGCGACGCCAAGGCCGCCCTCCAGCACGCGGCCAACGCCGCCGGCTACGCGAAGACGGCCCGTGGCTATGCACAGGAGGCCCTCGGCTACGCGGCCGACGCGGCGGCAGCCGCCGCCAAGGCGGCCCAGTCCCTGACCCGCACCATCGAGTACGACCGCCAGGCCACCGAGGACGCGGCAGCGGCCGACGCGGCAGCCGGCCGCGCCGAGAACTACGCCACGTCAGCCCGCTCCGCAGCCGACCAGGCAGCCCTCGACGCCACCGCGGCCCGAGCGGCAGCCACAGAAGCCGAACAGGCAGCGAAGGACGCCCGAGCGGCGGCCGACCGGGCGGACGTCGCGGCGACCGAGGCGGAGCAGGCGGCCAAGGACGCGGACAAGTACGCGACGGAGGCGCAGGAGGCGGCCACCCGCGCGGAGACGACGGACAAGAACGGCAGCATCCAGAAGGGAACGTCGGCCGGCGGCATCGGCAACGTCTTCTATGTCGACCGCATCGAGGCTGTGGGCGAGCCGCAAGATGTGAAGAAGGACAACTGCGGCGTCATCATCCACACCGGGAACTGCACGGTCACCGCGACCATCCGGTACAAGGTCGAAATCGACGTGTACCTCTGCACGGCCCTGGACCTGCCCGCCACCCAGGCGGGATGCCCGGACTGGGAGACCTTGCTCCTCGGAACGCAACCGGTCGACACCCAGAAGCAGACGGTCACGAAGGTCCTCTCGATGACCGAGTTCAACGAGGGGATCGACCCGGTCGGCATCCTCGTCGGGCACTGGATCGAATGTGCCGAGAAGGTGGCACCCGGAGGCGCGAGCGGAAGCCTGGGAGGGTGCGGCTGGGCGGCCTTCGACATCGCCACCTTCATCTTCGGCGGCAAGATCACCACAGCGGTGGTCGACTCGATCCGCGCCCTCGACGCGTCTCTGCGCACCGGGATCGGAGTCGGCGACGCCTACCGTGCGCTGCGCGCCCTGAACCTGGACGCCGGAGCCGCCGCCGACATCGGCCGCACGATCGCGGCGTACGAGGATGATGTCGCCACTGCCTGCCAGGCCGTCGGCAGCGTCACCCAGCTCACCAGAGCGCTGGCCGCGGCGGCAGCGGGCGGGCCTCCCTGCAAGTTCTGGAAGCTGACCGACTTCGAGGGCCAGCGTGTGTACCAGCGCGACGATCTCATCGATCCCGACTACGTTTCCCCCGATGACCCCTACGGTCGGACCAACCTGAAGCGGATGACGCAAGGACTCGCTCCGATGGGCCCGGGCAGAACCGCGAGCGGTGGGATCGACAAACCCATGAACCTCCACCACATGCTCCAGACTCAGGACGGCCCGATCGCCGAGGTCACGGACGCGATGCACTTCGACAACTACGGGAAGCTGCACTGGAAGTCCGGCACCAAGATCCCCAGTGGAATCGACCGGCCCGAGTTCGACAGGTGGAAGACCGCATATTGGAAGCAGAGGGCGAAGGACTTCACATGACAAACGGTCTGCGGGCGGCCGAGCAGGTGATCAGCCTCGTGCGGGAGAACGAGGATCTGGCTCATCACGGCGATGGCTGCACTCCAGAGGTGATCGCCGCGGCGGAGGCGGAGATGACACTTGCCTTTCCCCCCTCCTACCGGCGCCTGATCGAGGAATTCGGCACATGGGACGCTCCGCCCATCGAGTTCCCCGGCGTGTACCGGACACCGGCCAGGGGAGAGAAACTGCTGGGAACCCCGGCCTACACACAGGAGGACCGCGTCGCCCTCGGGCTTCCCCACCACTTGATGGTCCTCCTGCACGACGATGTCTGGGGGGTCGTCGTGCTCGACACCACCCGGCCTGACGAGGACGGCGAGTACCCCGTCGTCGCGTGGAACCCGGGCGCCCCGGACGGGGGGCTCATGGAGAAGATCGCGGACAGCTTCGGAGAGTTCGCGCTCAAGGAGTGCCTGCGTAACATGAGCTGATCGTCTCGACAGGGGTCCGCACGCCCGACGTGCGGACCCCTGCGCGCCAGCACCCACGTGACGCACCCCACCCACCACCCCGTTCAAACTCCGTTAACAATGGACTGTGATCTCTCCGGTCTCCCCGATGCCCCGGAGCGCCCACCGGCACAAGCCGGAGGCGACTCCCTACGTCGACCTCACCCGAGCCGAGTGGAGCGCGCTGCGCGACAAGACGCCGCTGCCGCTCACCGCCGAGGAGGTCGAGAAGCTGCGCGGCCTCGGTGATGTCATCGACCTCGACGAGGTGCGGGACATCTACCTCCCGCTGTCCAGACTCCTCAACCTCTACGTCGGCGCCACGGACGGCCTGAGAAACGCGCTGAACACCTTCCTGGGCGAACAGGGCTCCCAGTCAGGCACCCCGTTCGTCATAGGAGTCGCGGGGTCGGTGGCCGTCGGCAAGTCGACCGTCGCGCGCCTCCTCCAGGCACTCCTCTCCCGCTGGCCCGAGCACCCCCGCGTCGAGCTGGTCACCACCGACGGGTTCCTGCTGCCCACAAGGGAGTTGGAGGCCCGCGGCCTCATGTCGCGCAAGGGCTTCCCCGAGTCGTACGACCGCCGCGCGCTCACCCGCTTCGTCGCCGACATCAAGGCGGGCAAGGACGAGGTCACCGCACCCGTCTACTCCCACCTCATCTACGACATCGTCCCTGATCAGCGGCTCACCGTCCGCCGGCCCGACATCCTGATCGTGGAGGGGCTGAACGTGCTGCAGCCCGCCCTCCCCGGCAAGGACGGCCGTACCCGTGTCGGTCTCGCCGACTACTTCGACTTCAGTGTGTACGTCGACGCCAGCGCCGAGGACATCGAGCACTGGTACCTGAACCGGTTCCGCAAGCTGCGCGCCACCGCGTTCCAGAACCCCGACTCGTACTTCCGCAAGTACACCCAGGTCTCCGAGGACGAGGCCGTCGACTACGCCCGCACGCTCTGGCGCACCATCAACAAGCCCAACCTGGTGGAGAACATCGCCCCTACCCGGGGCCGCGCCACCCTCGTCATCCGCAAGGGAACCGACCACAAGGTCAGACGGCTGAGCCTGCGCAAGCTGTAGAAGCGGCCTGATAGAAGTGCGTCATGCTGCACCTGCGCCTCATCACCCCCGCCGACCGGACCGACGACGTCGTCCGGCTGATCGAGACGACCGTCGGGGCCACCCACCTCGTCGTCCTGGCCGGCGCCGCCCGCAACCCGCCCGGCGATGTCGTCATGTGCGATGTCGCCCGCGAGGCCGGTGACGAACTCATCGGCGCGCTACGGGAGTTGGAGCTGGACCGGATCGGTTCCATCGCCGTCGACGACATCGGCCTGTCCCTGTCGGAGCGGGCCGAACAGGCCAAGGACGACGCACCCGGCGAGGGCGCCGACGCCGTGCTGTGGGAGCACCTCGCCGACGCGACGCACGAGGAGTCGACCCTCACCGTCACCTACGTCGCGTTCCTGACCGTGGCGACCATGCTCGCGGCCTGCGGTGTGATGCTCGACAACGCGATCCTGATCGTCGGCGCGATGGCCGTGGGACCGGAGTTCGGGCCGCTCGCCGGGATCTCGACGGCGCTGGTGCGGAAGGCTCCGCAGTTGGTGTGGCGGTCGCTGTGGGCGCTCCTCGCCGGGTTCGCGGCGGCCATGGTCCTTACGGTGGGCTTCAGTTGGCTGCTGGACACCCTCGGCCTCTTCGAGAAGTCCATGGTGCAGGCTCCGCGCCCCAACACCGCCTTCATCTGGAAGCCCGACTGGATGTCCTTCGTCGTGGCCTTCCTGGCCGGCATCGCGGGCACCCTGTCGCTGACGTCCGCCAAGTCCGGTGCCCTGATCGGCGTCGCGATCTCGGTGACGACCGTCCCGGCCGCCGCGAACGCCGCCGTCGCCTTCAGCTACCGCGACTACTCCCAGACCTGGGGCTCCACCTGGCAACTCCTCGCCAACCTAGGCGGCATCGTACTGGCGGGCACGCTCACACTGCTCGCCCAGAAGCACCTCTGGGCCGCACAACGCGAACGCACCACTCAACCCACCTGACCGGCGACCGGCTGACCGACCACCGGCCCAACCCACCTGACCGGCCACCGACTTCACCGCAACCGGCCCAATCAGCGTGGCCAAGCAGCGACTTCACGACACCGACTCAACTCGCTCAACCGGCCGCCGGCATACCGGCGACCGACCCAGCTCACCTGACCGGCCACCGACTTCACCACAAC